>JBAQDF010000078.1:0-26146 GCA_049286265.1 Sideroxyarcus sp. | reverse complement strand
CCGCTCCCGGTTACTTCACCATATCCAGCGCCAGTGCTTCGGCGACTTCGATGCCGTCCACCGCCGCCGACAATATCCCGCCCGCATAGCCCGCACCTTCTCCCGCCGGATACAAGCCCTTGATGTTGATGCTCTGGAAATCCTCGCCGCGTTTGACGCGTATGGGTGACGAGGTGCGCGTCTCCACCCCGGTCAGCACGGCATCTTCCATGGCAAAGCCCCTGATCTGTTTCTCGAACGCGGGCAAGGCCTCGCGGATGGCGGCGATGGCGTAATCGGGGAGCGCGGTGGAAAGGTCGGTTGGCGTCACGCCGGGCGTATAGGAAGGGGTGACTTCGCCGAGCGCTGTCGATGGGCGACCGGCGAGGAAGTCGCCGACGCGCTGCCCCGGCGCGCAATAATTCCTGCCGCCCAGATCGAATGCGCGTGCTTCCCACTTGCGCTGGAATTCAACCCCCTCGAGCACATCACCCGGAAAATCTTCCGGCGTGATGCCGACCACAATCCCGCTGTTGGCATTGCGGTCGTTGCGCGAATACTGGCTCATGCCGTTGGTCACCACACGGCCTTCTTCAGAAGTCGCCGCCACCACCGTCCCGCCGGGGCACATGCAGAAGCTGTAAACCGAGCGCCCGTTGCTGGCGTGATGCACCAGCTTGTAGTCTGCCGACCCGAGCAGCGGGTTGCCTGCATTGCTGCCGAAACGCGCACGGTCGATGACCGATTGCGGATGCTCGATACGGAAACCGATGGAGAAAGGCTTGGACTCCATATACACGCCGCGCTTATGCAGCATTTCGAACGTGTCGCGCGCGCTGTGGCCGACGGCAAGTACCACATGGTTGGTGGGGATGCGTTCGCCGTTCGCCAGCACGATGCCGCACACTTGTCCGTTCTCGATCTCGATGTCCGCCACGCGGCTCTGGAAGCGGATTTCGCCGCCCAGCGCCTCGATGCTGTGGCGCATCTCTTCCACCATGCCGACCAGGCGGAAGGTGCCGATGTGCGGCTTGCTCACGTACATGATCTCTTCCGGCGCACCTGCCTTCACGAACTCGGTCAGTACCTTGCGCCCGTAGAATTTCGGGTCCTTGATCTGGCTGTGCAGCTTGCCGTCCGAGAACGTGCCCGCACCGCCTTCGCCGAACTGCACGTTGGATTCCGGGTCGAGCTTGCCCTGGCGCCACAAATCCCAGGTGTCTTTTGTGCGTTCGCGCACGGCTTTGCCGCGCTCGAGAATAACGGGGCGGAAGCCCATCTGGGCCAGGATCAGCCCGGCGAAGATGCCGCACGGTCCGGTGCCGATGACGACAGGCCGCTCGGTCAGGCCTTGCGGAGCCTGTGCCACCTCGTGGTAGCTCATGTCCGGCGCGACGGCGACCTGCGGGATGTTCTTCTTGAGCAAGGCCGCTTCGTTTTTCACCGTCACATCCACGGTATATACGAGAACGATGGCATTCCGTTTGCGCGCGTCATAGCCGCGGCGGAACAGGGTGAAATCCAGCAAATCGTTGGCGGCAATGCCCAGCCGCTTGAGTATCGCGGCCTTGAGATCTTCTTGCGGATGATCGAGCGGGAGTCGGATTTCGGTGAGTCTTAACATTCCGGCATTTTAACGCCTAAACAAGGAATTGCTTGGGTTTGTAGGGACTATTACGTATATGGGCCGGAGTGCGTTGATGGTAAGGTTGAAGCAAATTGAAATGCGAAGCCAGAGAAGAGGAAAACGCCATGTTCCAGATGCGGACAAGCAGGCTGTTGTGGCAAATTGCGATCCTGATGCTGGTGGCATTCGGTTTGACGGCCTGCAGCCGGGATGAAAGTGGCGGGAAAACCGAACCCCTGTATAACGCGAAATCGGCAACGGCGGAAAGGGAATATGTTGTAGCCATTCACCCTTTGCATAACCCGGTGCGCCTGTTTGAAATTTACGGCCCGTTGATTGAGTACCTCAATCGCAATATTCCGGGAACCACTTTCAGGCTGGAAGCCTCGCGCAATTACGAAGAATTCGAGAACAAGCTGCACGCGCGGCAATTCGATTTTGCCCTGCCCAATCCCTATCAGACGCTGAATTCACTGGGGCATGGCTACCATGTTATCGCCAAAATGGGGGACGACTTCAGGTTCGCCGGCATCATCCTGGTCAGGCGCGACAGCGGTATAAAAAATATTTCCGACCTCAAGGGCAAAAAAGTTGCCTATCCTGCCCGCACGGCCCTGGCGGCCGCCATGCTGCCGCAATACTACTTGCATACTCACGGGCTGGATGTGAACCGCGACATCGAGAACATTTATGTTGGATCGCAGGAGTCGTCCATCATGAACGTGTATCTGGGACAAACAGCAGCTGGCGCCACCTGGCCGTTGCCGTGGGAATCCTTTCAAAAAGAGCATCCCGATCAGGCTGGCGCCCTGGAAGTCAAATGGAAAACGGAATCGCTCATCAACAATGGGGTGGTGGCCAAAGACGATGTACCCGGGGTACTGGCGAGGAAGGTAGCCAGGCTGCTCGATACCTTGCACACCAGCGCGGAAGGGAAGGCGATTCTGGCGCGTATACCGATATCCCGTTTCGAGCTAGCCGATGATCAGCGCTACCGGGTGATAGAGGATTTCCTGCACAAGTTCAGCCAAAACGTGCGCCCACTGGACAAACAATAGCGAGCAAATATGTTTCCTCCGGGTTTCGCATCGCGCGGGTCTTTCAAGCGCCAGATCATCCTGACTTTCGTGGTCGGGTTCTTTGCGCTGGCCACTGCTTTTGCCGTTTACATGGTGAAGAGCGAGAGAGCCAGCCTGTATCGGGATAGCGCCAATGCAACGACAGGCCTGGCGCAATCGCTTGCGGTCAGCTCTATATCCTGGGTGCTGGCGAACGATGTGGTTGGTTTGCAGGAAGTCGTGCAGTCATTCCGCGACTATCCGGAATTGCGCTATGCGATGGTCATCTCGCCAACCGGGCGGGTGATGGCACACAGCGATGCGGCGAAAGTAGGCCAATTCGTCACCGACGAGCAAAGTCTGGCACTTGTCAAAGCAGATCCCGCCAAGCGGATGATGCGAGACGACGAGTCTGTCATCGACGTCGCCGTGCCGATCAAGATGGGCAAACGGCATGTTGGCTGGGCCAGGATCGGTTTGGGCAGGGAGGGTGTTGCCGGCAATTTGCGCAAAATGATATGGAACGTCACATTCTTTGTCATATTGGCCACTGTCCTGTCGCTCCTTGCCGCCGTGCTGGTCGTGAACCGGTTGGGGCGGCGTATCGGTTCGCTGGTGACAGTAGCGCAGGAAGTGCAGGCCGGAAATTTTGCCACGCGTGTGGCCCGCATTCCAGGCAGGGAGGATGAAATCACCAGGCTGGCAAGCAGCCTGAACCTGATGCTGGATGCACTGGCGCGCAATGAAGAGCGTTTGCGTGCGGCATCGCTCTATACCCGCAGCCTGTTCGAAGCGAGCCTGGATCCGCTGGTGACCATAAGCCCCGAAGGCAAGATCACCGACGTCAATCATGCGACCGAGGTGGCCACCGGCCGGAGCCGGGCGGAACTGGTCGGGACGGACTTCTCGGATTGTTTTGCCGAGCCGGACAAGGCGCGAAAAGGCTATCAGGAAGCATTCCTGAAAGGTTTCATCTCCGACTACCCGCTGGCGTTGCTCCACCGCGATGGCCACTTTGCCCAGATGCTGTACAACGCCAGCGTCTATCAAGATGAAAAAGGCGAAGTGCTGGGCGTGCTGGCGTCTGCGCACGACATCACCGAACACCGGCGGGCGGAAATGGCGCGCTCTCAGCTCGCTGCCATCGTGGAATCTTCCAGCGATGCGATCATCGGAAAAACAACAGACGGCATCATCACCAGCTGGAACAAGGGCGCCGAGAAGATATACGGATACTCCGCCGCAGAAGTCGTCGGCAGGCACATCACCACGCTTGCCCCCGCTGAGCTGCACTCCGAGATAGACGGCTTGCTGGAAACGGTACGCAATGGCGGCACCGTCGAGAATCATGAAACGGAACGGGTGCGCAAGGACGGCACGACGATCAAAGTTGCGCTTACGCTTTCTCCCATCCGCGATGCATCGGGCAAAGTCGGCGGCATCTCCACCATCGCGCGCGATATTACCGAACGCAAACGCATGGAACAGGAGCGTTCGGCGAACTTCAGGTATTTCGAGAGCATGGACAGGGTCAATCGGGCCATGCAGGGGGCCAAGGACCTCGAAGGCATGTTGAGCGACGTGCTGGGTGAGGTGTTGGAGATATTCGATTGCGACCGCGTCGGTCTGGTCCATCCCTGCGACCCGCACAGCCCGACTTGGCAGATCGTGATGGAGCGGGCCAAACCCGGCTTCAGCACCGAGCCCAGGCGAGGGCTGCTGCCGATGACCAGTATCCGCGCCGACTCGATGCAATGGCTGCTGGATGCGCACGGTCCTGTGCAGTTCACTCCGGAAGACGATCCGGAAAAGGAGCGGCTGAATACTTTCGGCATCCGCTCCTTCATGTCAATCGCCGTGCGTCCCCGTATCGGCAGTCCGTGGGAGTTCGGCATACACCAATGTGTCACGCCGCGCACATGGAACGCGCAAGCGGTCAGGTTGTTCGAGGAGATCGCCCGGCGGCTGGCGGATGGCTTGAGCACCATGCTGGTCAACCGCAACCTGCGCGAGAGCGAACAGCGCTACCGTCTGGTGTTCGAAAACTCGCCGGTGTCGATCTGGGAAGAGGATTTCTCCGCGGTGAAGACGCTGCTGGACGACCTGAGGCAGCAGGGCGTGACTGATCTTGATTCATGGTTTACGCAGCATCCGGAAACCCTCACCCGGTGCGCGCAAGCGACGAAGATACTGGATGTGAATTCGGCGGCAATCGGCCTGCATGGAGCGACGAGCAAGGAAGGGTTGCTGACAGGACTGCTCGACACTTTCACGCCGGAATCGTTCGAGACCTTCCGGCATGAGCTGGTCTGCCTGTGGAACGGCGGGACGCAAATGGCCGAGGATGCCGTGATCAAGACACTGGGCGGCGAGCTGCGCAACGTGACCATCTACTTCGCAGTGTGTCCCGGTTACGAGTCGACGCTGGGCAAGGTCATCGTCTCGCTGGTCGACATCACCGAGCGCAAGCAGTCATTGGAGCAGATCAGGCAAAGCGAAACGAAATACCGGACGCTGATCCAGAACATCCAGACGGCTGTCGTCGTGCATGCTCCCGATACGCGGATACTCATCTCGAACTCGCAGGCGCAGGATATCCTCGGCCTGACAAATGAACAACTTGCAGGAAAGTCCGCCATCGACCCGGACTGGCATTTTTTCAACGAAGACGGCAAGCCCGCACCGATCGAGGAGTATCCGGTCAACCGGGTATTGGCGACTCGCCAGACGATCAGGAATCTTGTCATGGGTGTGCATTGCCCGGGCCGGGAGAGCGATGTATGGGTGCTGGTGAATGCCGACCCGGTATTCGACAAGAGCGGCGCGATCACGCAGGCCATCGTCACCTTCATCGACATCACCGAGCGCAAGCAGGCGGAAGAGAGCCTGAAACGGATGAACGAACGCTTCTCGCTGGCCTCCCGTGCAGCCAGCCTGGGCGTGTGGGACTGGAACCTGCAAAAGAACGAGCTGGTCTGGAACGACGGGATGTACGAACTCTATGGAGTCAAACGCGAAGACTTCGCCGGCGCCTATGAAGCCTGGCTGCAAGGCATACATCCGGACGACCGTGCCGCCAGCGACGAAATATCAAAACAGGCGCAGCGCGGCGAACGCGAATACGACACCGAGTTTCGCGTGGTGTGGCCCGACGGCAGTATCCATTATCTTAAAGCCTACGGCCGGTTCGTGCGGGATGCGGAGGGCAAGCCGTTACGCATGACCGGCGTCAACTTTGACATCACCGGGCGCAAGCAGGCCGAGGAGAAGCTGCGGCGAAGCGAACACGGCCTGTCCGAAGCGCAGCGCATCGCCCACCTGGGCAACTGGGAACTCGACCTGGTGAAGAACGTACTGACCTGGTCGGACGAGATATTCCGCATCTTCGAGATCGATCCGGATAAATTTGGCGCCTCCTACGAGTCTTTCCTGAACGCGATCCATCCTGATGATCGCGACATGGTGAACAAGGCTTACACCGACTCGGTAAAAAACAAAGTGCCTTACGACATCGTCCATCGTCTGCAGATGCCGGACGGACGCATCAAATATGTCAATGAAAAATGCGAGACGTATTACGGGGCAGACGGCAAGCCGACGCACTCTTTCGGTACCGTGCATGACATTACCGATCGCATACTGGACCAGCAGGCGCTGTTGCGATTGAACCGCGAGCTGCACGCCATCAGCAATTGCAATGAAACCCTGATGCGGGCCGAAAACGAGCAGGCGCTGCTCGACGAGATTTGCCGGATCATTTGCGAAGATGCCGGCTACCGCATGGCCTGGGTGGGCTATCCGGAAAACGACGAAGGCAAGACCATCAGTGTCGTTGCCTTTGCCGGAGTTGATGAAGGATATCTCGCGCAGGCCGGAATCACCTGGGCGGACACGGAACGCGGGCGCGGTCCCAGCGGCATTGCGATCCGCAGCGGAAAGAGCGCCTGCTTCCAGGATTTCAGCACCGACCCTAACGCGGTTCCCTGGCGCGACGCCGCCCTGCAGCGCGGCTATCGCTCCAGTATCTCCATGCCGCTCAAGGACGAAAACGCAAACACATTCGGCATTCTCACCATCTATTCCGGCGAGCCCAATGCTTTCACGCCGGAGGAAATACGCCTGCTGGAAGAACTGGCGGGAGATATGGCTTTCGGCATCAGGGTGTTGCGCACCCGCGTCGAGCGCCGGCAGGCTGCGGCGGCGCTGGTGCAAAGCGAGTACATGTACCGCACGCTGGCCGAAAATTCGCCCGACGTGATCGTGCGCTACGACAGGGAAGGGCGGCGCATCTACGTCAATCCGGAGTTTGAACGCGTCAACCAACTGACGGCGCAACAGGTTCTCGGCAAGTCGCCTTCCGAACTTTCGACCGAACTTAAACCGCGGGCGGATGTGTTTACGAAAAGGCTCATGGCAACCATGGAGTCCGGCACTCCCGACGTGATCGACTTGTCCTGGGTCAAGGATGGAAAAACGATCTATTGGTACGTGCGCGTGGTGCCCGAATCCGATGCGAACGGAAACGTGGTGAGTGCGCTCACCATTTGGAGCGACATAACAGAACGCAAACAGGCTGAAGAAGAGATCAGGACGCTCAACCACGAACTGGAACAGCGGGTTGCGGCGCGGACTGCCGAACTGGAAGCTGCCAACAAGGAACTGGAGTCGTTCTCCTATTCTGTATCGCACGACCTGCGCACGCCGCTGCGCGCCATTGACGGCTTCTCCCACATCCTGCTGGATGACTACGCCGACAAACTCGACGAAGAGGGCAAACGGTTGCTCAACGTGGTGCGCAACAACACCGGCCGCATGGGGCAGCTCATCGACGACATCCTGAAATTCTCCCGCGCCGGAAGGCTGGAGATCAACTATTCCGAGATCGACATGGAACAACTGGCGTTCTCGGTCTTTGTAGAACTCCGGCCTGTCGTTGCCGGGGATAAGTTGCAGATGGAAATAGAACACATTCCCCCGGCCAGGGGAGACAGCGCCATGCTGCGCCAGGTATTTGTCAATCTGCTGTCCAACGCCATCAAGTTCAGCGGCGACAGGGATGCGCCGAGGATCCTGGTGGGCGCCACGGTCAAGGATGACGAGACTATTTATTACGTGAAGGACAACGGCGCCGGTTTTGATATGCAGTACGCCGACAAGCTTTTCGGCGTATTCCAGCGTCTGCATGGCGTGACCGAATTCGAAGGCACCGGCATCGGGCTCGCCATCGTCAAACGCATCATCACCCGCCACGGCGGGCGGGTGTGGGCCGAGGGCAAAGTCGGCGAAGGAGCCGCGTTCTATTTTGCTTTACCCAAAAGAGAGATAAATCATGAATGACGAAGCAAACGGATTGTTCGGCGAATAACGGTACGAGGCGTACGCTGATGAATACGATTCCAGGTTACACATTGATTGCGCCCGTCTGCGAGGCTGGTGATCTGTTGCTCTATCGGGCCACCCGCGAGCTTGACGGGCTGGCTGTCCTGCTCAAAGTCCCCGCTGCACCTCGCCCTGAGCCTGCCGTGTCGCGTCGCCTGGAACATGAGTACGAGTTGGCCCGCAATCTGGATTCATCCCGGATCGCCCGCCCCGTCGCCCTGGAACGTCACGCCGGAAATGTGGCGCTGGTGCTGGAGCAGGGCCCCACCAAAACCCTTGCCTCCCTGCTGGGTTCCCCAATGGACATCCAGGTCTTCCTGCAGGTCGCAATCGGCATCACCGCTGCCTTGACCGAGCTCCACCGCCACGAATTGATCCATAAAGATATCAAGCCCGAACACGTGTTGCTGGATGAAGCAGGGCACGTCTGGCTTACCGGTCTGGGCATCGCCTCCCGTATGCCGCGCGAACACCAGGCACCCGAGCCGCCCGAAGTCATCGCCGGTACGCTGGCGTATATGGCTCCGGAGCAGACCGGGCGCATGAACCGCTCGATCGATTCGCGCAGCGATCTGTATGCGCTGGGCGTGACCTTCTATCAGATGCTCACCGGCGAACTGCCCTTCACCGCCGACGATGCCATGGAATGGGTGCACTGCCATATTGCCCGTCAACCGGTTCCGCCGAGCTTGCGGGCAATCGGCCTTCCCGAGCCGCTCTCGGAGATGGTCATGAAACTTCTGTCCAAGACCGCCGAGGATCGCTATCAGAGCAGCGCGGGGCTCGACGCCGATCTGCGCCACTGCCTGGCGCAATGGGAATCGAACGGCCGCATCGATTCTTTCCTGCTTGGCGAGCACGATGTGCCGGGTCGGCTGCTGATTCCGGAAAAGTTATATGGAAGGAAATCCGAAACCGAAGCTCTGCTGGCGGCTTTCGACCGGGTTGCATCAAGCGGCACGTCTGAGGTCGTTCTGGTTTCTGGCTATTCGGGCGTCGGCAAGACCTCTGTGGTTCACGAATTGCACAAGGCGCTGGTTCCGCTGCGCGGCCTTTTCGCGGCGGGCAAGTTCGACCAATACAAGCGCGACATTCCCTATGCCACTCTGGTCATGGCCATCCAGGCCCTCGTGCGTCAAATCCTCGGCAAAAGCGAGGCCGAGGTGGCGGTATGGCGGGAAGTGCTGCAGCAAGCTGCGAGCCCGAACGGTCAACTGATTGTCAGTCTCATCCCGGAAGTCGAACTGGTCATCGGCAAACAGCCGCCGGTGCCGGACCTCCCTCCGCAGGAGGCGCAGAACCGCTTTCAAATGCTGTTGCGGCGATTCCTGCGGGGCTTCTCCGGACCCGATCATCCGCTGGTCATTTTCTTCGACGACCTGCAGTGGCTGGATGCGGCAACTCTGGATCTGCTCAATCAGATCGCAATGGGACTGGAAGGAAATTACATCTTGCTGGTCGGCGCTTACCGGGACAACGAGGTCGGTCCCGCACATCCGCTGACGCGCATCATCGATACGATGCGCAAGTCCGGAACCCGCCTGCAGGAGATCGTGCTTGCCCCCCTGACCATCGACGATGTGAACGAACTCATCGGCGATTCGCTTCGCTGTGAACGGGAGCGCGCGTTCCCTCTGGCGCAATTGGTGCATGAGAAAACCGGTGGCAATCCGTTCTTCGCCATTCAGTTCCTGACCGCCTTGGCCGATGAGAAACTGCTCGCCTTCGATCCCGGAGCGGGGCACTGGACCTGGGATCTGGCCCGCATCCACGCCAGGGATTTCACCGACAACGTCGTGGATCTGATGGTCGGGAAGCTGAGCCGGCTTCAGGCGGAAACGATGGAAAGTTTGAAGCAGCTTGCGTGTTTGGGAAATAAAACAGTCATGGCTACTCTGGCGCGAGTTCAGGAAATATCGGAAGAAGAGATTGAAAAAAATCTCAAGGAGGCGATTCATGCGGGATTCCTGCTTCGGCAGGACGACAGCATTGCCTTTCTTCATGACCGCGTGCAGGAAGCCGCTTATGCGCTGATTCCGGAAACGGACCGGCCGGCAGCTCATTTGCACATCGGTCGGACGCTCCTTGTGCAAGCCGCGCCGGAGGAACTCAACGATCTCCTCTTCGATATCGTCAATCATCTCAACCGGGGCGCCGGATTGATGACGGATCCGACCGAAAAAGCTCAGCTCGCAGAACTTGGTGCCGCCGCCGGGAGAAAAGCCCGAGCGTCCATTGCCTATGCAACGGCACGGAATTTTTTCGCTGCCGCTGCCGCTCTCCTGCCGGAGGAATCGTGGGTCAGCCGCTATGACATCATGTTTACCTTATATCTCGATTGGGCGGAGGCTGAATATCTACAGGGCGCTTTCGATGAGGCGGAGCGTCTTTTCGCCATCCCGCTGGCTCAGGCCAAAAGCGATTCCGACAAGGCCGCAGTCCATGAACTGCGGCTGACTGTCTATCCGATTACAGGAAAGTATGACGAAGCAGTCGCTGCCGGAATCAGTGCCCTCCGACTCTTCGGTGAAGAGATCCCCGAAGACGACGAAGCGCTCAATCGGGCAATTGAGGCGGAAGCGGCTGCGGTAAAGGAGAACCTGCGGGGCCGCGCGATTGACAAACTTGCCGAAGCCCCCGAAGCAACCGATCCGCAAGCCAAAGCCATGATCGACATTCTCACCGGCATGGGTGGCCCTGTTTATATCGGTAGCAGGCCCCAACTCTACCCGCTGCTCGCCCTCATGAGTGTCAATCAGGTTCTCAAGCATGGCGTCACAAAAGAAGCCGGTCATGCCTTCAGCGGTTACGCCATCATGCAGGCGACCTTCATTGGCGATCTCGATGCCGCCTATGCATTTTCACAAGCCGCCATCAACCTCAGCGAACGTTTCGGTGATCTCGGCCAGATCGGCTCGGCCCTCTATTTACACGGAAATCATATTAACTTCTGGCTCAAACCCTTTGCCACCGACTTCCCGGTACTGGAGCGCGGCTTTCGCGCCAGCCAGGATGCCGGCAACCTCGCCTTTGCCAACTATATTGCCTACTCCATTGTCTGGCAGGCCATCGAGCGGGGAGACACGCTTGAAGATGTTCTCGATTTCTCCCGGATGTATGCCGGCTTTGCCCAGGGCAGCCGCAATGAAGCGATCCACCAGTCGATTGTTCTGGAACAACAGTTCCTGAAATGCCTGATGGGCGAGACGGATGGGGACATCTCCTTCAGCGATGAAGATATCGACGAATCTGCATGCGTCGATAAAATCGCCGCCGCTTCCTTTACCTGCGGCGTCACCTATTACCACGTGATGAAAACCCTGGCGGCTTACCTGATGGGAGATGACGCCGCAGCGCGAACCCACGCAGAAGAAGCCGGGAAAATTCTCACTGCCGTCCTGGGCCAGCCTATGGAGGCGATGTTCTATTTTCTCAATGCTCTTGTACTGACCCGAGCGTGTCGCGAGGTCGCGAAGGAGAGCCGGGAGGAAATGCTGAAGACCCTCTCCGCTTACCAGAAAAAGCTCGCTTTCTGGGCCGAGAACTGCCCGGAGAATTTTGCCGGCAAACATGCGCTTGTTTCTGCGGAAATCGCGGAAATCGCAGGCAATGAACTGTCAGCCGAGCAGTTTTTTGAACAAGGCATCGAATCGGCCAGGACGAACGGATTTATCCATTGGGAAGCCATGGCCAACGAAGCCGCCGCCCGATTTTACGGGAACCGTGGCCTCAAGACCGTGTCCCGCGCCTATTTGCGTGAGGCGCGAGCTTGTTATGCCCGCTGGGGTGCCCAAGGCAAAGTACGGCAGTTGGAGCAACGCGACCCGCAACTGCGGGAAGCGCCATCGATTACCCCGACCGGCACCCTCTCGACAGATACCCAGAAACTCGACATCCTTGCCGTCGACCGTGCCTCACAGGCCATCTCCGGCGAAATTCTCCTCGGCAATCTGCTCAAGACCCTGATGCGTATCCTGCTGGAAAACGCCGGAGCCCGGCAAGGCTATCTGCTCCTGAACAGGAAAGATGAATTGATGCTGGAAGCTGCCGCCCGTGTCGAGCAGCAGAACGTGGTCATGCATGTCCGCGGCGATCCGGCGTTTCAGGAGACCGTACTGCCAGCGTCCATTCTTAATTACGTGCGACGCAGTAGAGACCTGGTTCTTCTTGATGACGCCAGCGGCGCGAACCCTTATTCTGCGGACGAGTACTTCACGCGCTGGCATCCCAAGTCTGTGTTGTGCTTTCCCATCGCCAAGCAAGCCAAGCTGATCGGCTTGCTCTATCTGGAAAACGATCTCGCTACGCATGCCTTCACACCGGCTCGCGTCGCCGTTCTCGAACTGCTTGCAACCCAGGCTGCGATCTCGCTCGAGAACGCCCTCGTTTACGAGGAGTTGCGGGCCAGCGAACTGCGTTACCGGATGTCGCAGGGCATAGGCCATGTCGGCAACTGGGAGTACAACATCCAGACCAACAAGTTCTGGGGATCGGACGAAGCGAAACGCATATTCGGGTTCGATCCGGCACAGTCCGATTTCTCGGCCGAGGAAGTTGAAAAATGCATCCCGGAACGGGAGCGTGTCCATCAAGCGCTGGTTGACCTGATCGAAAAGGGCAAGCCATACGATCTTGAGTACGAGATCCACCCGAGGGATTCATCCGGTTCCCGGATCATCGCATCCATCGCTGACGTGCAGCGGGACGAACATGGAAATCCGCAGGTGATCCTGGGAGTCATTCATGACCTCACCGAACGCAAGCGCGTGGAAGACGCCTTGTTGTTCGTCGCCCAACGCGGCTGGCAGACTAGCGGGGAAGACTTTTTCGATGCGCTGGCGCAGTTTCTTGGCGAAAAACTCGATATGGATTACGTGCTCATCGACAGGATAGATGAGAATCCGGAAATAGCGGAGACGGTGGCACTGTATGCCAAAGGCGCGATCACACCGAACATGCGCTATGCCCTCAAGGGCACACCATGCGAAAACGTCATGGGGAAGCGACTCTGCGTTTATCCAAGCGACGTCCAGCAACTGTTTCCCGACGATACCCTGTTGCCCGGAATGGGCGCCGAAAGTTATATCGGCATTCCGCTGTGGGATTCGACAGGCAAACCGATTGGCCTGATCGCGGTCATGGGTACAAAGCCGCTTGCCGACGATGCACCGGTCACCCAGTTGCTGCAACTGGTGGCGACACGAGCTGCCGCCGAACTGGAGCGCGAGCGAAGCAACCGTCTGCTGCGGGCACGCGAACATGAATTCCGTACGCTGGCGGCAAGTCTGCCGGACAACATCGTCCGTCACGACCGGGAAGGAAGGGTTGTTTACGTTAGCCCAGCGCTCGAAGAAACTCTGGGCGCCGATGCCGCGAGAATGCTCGGCAAGCGCATCCGCGAAATGTATCCCGATGGCAGTTTCGAAGTTGGCGCACAAGCAGTGGACGCAGCCCTTGCCAGTGGCGAGAACGGAGAAATCGAATTTACTGTGCCCGTTCCGGGCAAGGGATCGATTGTTCATCAAGTACGCACCATCGTTGAGCGCGACGAACAGGGCGAGGTAAGCGGCGTACTCTCCATCGGTCGCGACATCACCGAACGCAAGCGCGCGGAAGAAGAAATCCGCAAACTCAACCAGGAGCTTGAACAGCGCGTTGTCGAGCGCACAGCCCAACTGGAAGCGGCGAACAAGGAGCTGGAGGCATTTTCCTATTCTGTTTCGCACGACCTGCGTTCGCCGCTGCGTGCTATCGACGGTTTCTCCCACATCCTGCAGGAAGACTATACGAACAAGCTGGACGACGAGGGAAAACGCATGCTCGGCATCGTGCGCGACAACACCCGGCGCATGGGACAGCTCATCGACGACATCCTCAATTTCTCCCGCACCGGCCGCAGCGAGCTCATCGCGGTCGAGGTCGACATGGCCGCGCTGGCCCGCGAGGTGCTGGACGAACTCCAGACCGGTGACGTGCAAGCGGCCAAGCTGCGCTGCGAGATCGGCGACCTGCCTCCGGTCAGATGCGACCGCGCCATGATGCGCCAGATATTCGTCAACCTGCTCTCCAACGCCATCAAGTTCAGCCGCAACCGGGATACGCCGCTGATCGAGGTGAGGGCCAGGATCGCGGACGGCGAAACCGTTTATTTTGTGAAGGACAACGGCGCCGGTTTCAACATGCAATACGCCGACAAACTGTTCGGCGTGTTCCAGCGCCTGCACAGCGTGAATGAATTTGAGGGCACCGGCATCGGGCTCGCCATCGTCAAACGCATCATTGCAAGGCATGGCGGACGGGTGTGGGCGGAGGGCAAGGTAGGTGAAGGAGCAACATTTTATTTTGCGATTCCGGCAGCACGGGAGCAGTAATAACGGCAGGATTATTTCAACCAGGATTGCACTGGAGTTCAAATATGAAACGAATCAAAACAGTTATCTCGACCGGTTTTTTTATGGCTGCGTCCCTGTTTTCTTTGCAGGCAGCCTGGGCTGTCGAACCTGGAGAATCTGCCGCAACCGCATACAGCATCAGCATCGTTCCCCAATTCGAGCAGCGCAAGCTGTACTCGACATGGAAGCCCATCGTGGATGAACTTGAACGCCGCACCGGGTTGCGTTTCAACCTGATTACAACGCTGACGATCCAGGATTTCCACAATGCCTATGCAAGAGGGGAATTCGATTTTGTTTACGTGAATCCCTATCACGTCATGCACTTCCACGACTCGCAAGGGTACATTCCGCTCGTGGCAGACAAGCTTCCCCTGCGCGGCATCATCGTGGTGCGCAAGGATGGGCCGATCAATACCCCCGCCGACCTTGACGGCAAGACTGTGGCCTTTCCATCGCCCAATGCCCTGGGCGCATCGCTGCTGGTGCGGTCGAGCCTGGAACAGCTACACCACGTGCGGGTGTCGCCGATATATGTCAAGACGCACAGCTCCGTCTATCTGCATGTGGCGAAGGGACTGGCTGCTGCGGGGGGAGGCGTCGAAAAGACGCTGCAGGAGCAGGATGAATCGCTCCAGGCACAGCTTCGCGTGATCTATACGACACGTTCCTGCCCATCCCATCCGATCGCAGCTCATCCCCGAGTATCACCCGAGGTGCGGGATAAAGTCCGCAAGGCATTGTTCGCCCTGGGTGAAACTGCCGAGGGTAAAAAGATGCTGAAAGAGGTGCCGATAGAACAATTGATCCCCGTTGCGTATGAAGACTACGCCACCATGCGCAACTGGGGGCTGGAAAAATACTGGCAGACGATACCGCAGAAGGACTGACCGACCATGAAGTTGCGCACGAAAGTGCTATTGCCGCTCGCATTGTTCAGCGCCCTGCTGACGGGGTATTTCCATGGCTACTGGATGCCGCAGTCTCTGGAAGCGATCAGCGCCGAGCACCAGAACGCGACCGAGCGCCATCTGGATAGCGTGATCGAGGGGTTGATACCGCTGTTGCTCGCGCGTCAGCTTGACACGATCTATGGGAACCTTGATGCGCTGAGCAACAAAAACCGCGATTGGGTCGAGATTGAACTCAGGGATGCGCAGGGCAGATCGCTTTATCCGTTGAGCAGTGCGCCAACGCTTGCCGGGAATGGCTCGGCAGGAGAATTGCATGTTTTGAAAAGGCAGATCGAATATCTGGGTACGAAACTGGGCGAGCTTACCGTTCATGTCGACTTTTCTTCCCGGCTTACACCAGTAAAAGAACGACAGCGCGAACTGGCGGTTGCGGGGTTGCTCGTGATCGCAGCGTTCATTGCCGGGGCCGGTTTTGTGCTGGAGTGGCTCGTCGTGAGGCCGGTGGACGCGCTCAGCAAGGCAGCCACGGAATTGGCGCGGAACAATTTCGATGGCGCGTTGGTGAAGAGCGGCGCCGACGAGGTCGGGAATCTTGTTGACCGCTTTGCCGCGATGCGCGATGCGATACGCGGTTACCAGACGGAGTTGCTGCAAAGGAGCGAGGTGTTGAAGAAGAGCGAGGCGGGGCTGGCCGAGGCACAGCGTATGTCGCACTTGGGCAGTTGGGAGCATGATCTGGCGGAGAGTAGACAAGTCTGGACGGAAGAGGCTTTCCGGATCTTCGGGCTGGTTCCGCAGCAGAGCAATGCGACTGCCGAAACGATGTTGGCAACCGTCCATCCCGGGGACAGGGAGCGGGTAGTTGCCGCGCGACTCCGGCTTGAGCAGCACGATATGCCATATGACATTGCCTATCGCATCGTTCGCCCATCCGACAAGGAGAGCCGGTATGTCCGCGAGATTTGCGAGCCCGTCAGGGACGATGGGGAAAGGGTGGTGCGTTTTCGCGGTACGGTCAACGACATCACGGACATGAAGCGGGCGGAGGAGGTGCATGCGTTGTCTTCAGCCCTGATCGACAGCCTTCCCGGGATTTTTTACCTCTACGATAGCGACCTGAAATTGCGCCGCTGGAACAGGAATCTTGAAACCTCGATGGGGTACACAGCGGAGGAATTGGCGGGAATGCACGTTGCCGATTGGCATGTGACCGGAGATGCGCGCCGTGCCGCTGAAAATGCATTGCGGGAAGTATTGCGCACCGGGACTGTCTCGGCAGCGTTTGAAAGCACGCTACACCACAAGGATGGGAGAGAGGTTCCCTATTTGCTTACCGGCGCCCGCGTTCAAGGCCCGGAAGGCCACATGGTGGCAGGCGTCGGTTTCGATATTTCCGAGCGCAAGCGAGCGGAAGCGGAAATACGCCAACTTAACCAGGAACTCGAACAGCGCGTCGCTCACCGCACTGCCGGCCTGAAGGCGGCGAATAATGAGCTGGAAGCCTTTTCCTACTCGGTCTCGCACGACCTGCGCACGCCGTTGCGTGCCATCGACGGCTTCTCCCATATCCTGCTGGAAGACTACGCCGACAAGCTGGACGAGGAGGGCAAGCGGCTGCTCAATATGGTGCGCGAGAATACCCGGCGCATGGGGCAGCTCATCGACGATATGCTGAAGTTTTCCCGCACCGGCCGGGTGGAATTTACTTTCTCCGGGATCGACATGGAAAGGCTGGTGCGCGACGTATTCGAAGAACTCCAGCCTTCCGTTGCCGGCAGCAAGCTGCAAGTGGAAATCGGGCATCTGCCATCTGCCAGGGGCGACCGCGCCATGCTGCGCCAGGTATTCGTCAACCTGCTGACCAACGCCATCAAATTCAGCCGCACCCGGGAGATGCCGGAGATTCGGATAGACGCCACGATGAGCGGTGAAGAAACCATTTACTTTGTGAAGGACAATGGCGTAGGGTTCGATATGCGGTATGCCGATAAACTGTTTGGCGTATTCCAGCGCCTGCACAGCGTGAACGAATTCGAGGGCACCGGCATCGGGTTGGCCATCGTCAAGCGCATCGTCACCCGCCACGGCGGGCGGGTGTGGGCGGAGGGCAAGGTTGGCGAAGGGGCGACGATTTATTTCTCCATCCCTTCCGCAAGCCCGGCTCAAGCGGAGGCATCATGATAGTGATTGCAAGTTTTGCTGTTTCTGCGGTTATCGAGTTATGAGTATTGAGGATAAATTGACTGACGCAATCTCGCATACCTTCAGTTCGAAGGCTGGCCTGCTGGGCCTGTTTTTCCTGCTGAGTCACACTGCTTTGGCCGTCGCCGACACAACTGCGCCTATTGTTCAGAAGCAAACACCAGTGCAGGGGAAAACACCGATTGCAGTCATCTATCCGGACATCGGCGAGCCATATCGCTCGGTGTTTGCCCAGATCGTCAGCGGCATCGAGGGCAAGGTCAAAACGCCGCTTGCCCATTTCGCCATGGGGCCGAAAGCGGATATCGAGGAGTTGAAAAACAGTTTGCGACGGCAGGATGTCAAGGTGGTGATTGCGCTGGGAAGGCAGGGCATGAAGCTGGCCTCGAAGCTTGATCGCAATATCGGTGTGGTGGTGGGAGGCGTAATTACAACGCCGGAAAATGAAATGGGCGATTTGCCGGTGAACAGCCTGGCGCCCGATCCCGCCCTGCTGTTTTCGAACCTGAAAGCGTTGATGCCTGCTGTGAAGCGTGTGTTCGTCGTGTACGACCCGCGCCAGAACGGCTGGATGATTCGTCTGGCGAAAGAGGCCGCGCACGAGCAGGGCCTGGAACTGGTTGCCTATGAAACACAGGATTTGCGCAATGCGGCGCGCACATACCGGGATATTTTCACATCCGTCGACAGTCACCGCGATGCGTTGTGGTTGCTGCAGGATTCTGTCGCTGCGGAGGATGGAACGATACTCCCGCTGGTGCTGCAGGAATCCTGGGACCGCAACCTTGCGGTGTTCTCCAGCAGTCTGGTCCATGTCCGCCGCGGCGTGCTGTTCTCGCTGTATCCGGACAACGTTGAAATGGGCCGTCACCTTGCCGATACCGCGCAGGAGTACCTGACTTCCGGCGAGTACGGGGAACGCGGCATGATCCTGCTGCGCGAGGTGCTGGTGGCAATCAATCTGCGCACCGCAGATCACATCGGTATCAAGTACGGCAATAAGCAGAGTTTCGGTATTGTATTTCCGGAGCAATAGGCGGAGCTTGCCATGGATAGTTTACTCACTACCTTCCTGCATCAATTCACCTTCCGGCGCCAGCTTGGAATCACGATTGCGCTCGGCATTTTTATGCTGGCTTTGTTTTCTTCTGTGGTGGGATCGTGGCAGGGCAACCAGCGGGTGCGCAGCAATCTGTTCGAACAGGGGCGGCACATCACCGAGAACCTGGCGCGGCAGAGCACGCTGGCGCTTCTCTACGCTTCACCAGACAATGCTGCCGAGGCGGCGCAAGCGACCCTGGAGTTTCCGAGTGTGGTCAGTGTGGAAATACGCGATGTGAGGCAGCAAGTATTATTGAAACGCGGAAGCAGCGATCCCCATGGGTTTGCAACTCAAGATGTCCATGCAATTGCGAAGGGTGTTTCGGGTGAAACATTGACAGTTGCCGTTCTTGACGCGGAAAGCCCGACAGCATGGCGCTTTATCGCGCCGGTGTATTCGCAGCCTGCAAGCTCTCCATTTGAAAATATATCTTCTCCCGAATTGCTCGGCTACGTTACGGTAGTGGTGAGCAAGGCGGCGCTGTCGCAACTGACCACAGGCATTTTTGTCACCAATCTGGCCACGTCGTTTTCTTTCGCGCTGCTGTTCCTGATTCTGATCCGCTTCCTGACCAATCGCATGACAAAGCCGCTTCACCAGTTGTCGATCAATATGGGACGCGCCGAAGCGGGTCAATCACTGGTGCGTTCCGAGCCTTCGGGTCCGAAAGACATTGCCGAAATGGCCCATGCGTTTAACAGCATGATGTCGGTGCTGGAAACGCGTGCGGAAGAAATAACCCAGCTAAATGCCGAGCTGGAGAAACGTGTGCTTGCGCGAACCGCCGAACTGGAAGCGGCGAACGATGAACTCGAATCGTTTTCCTATTCCGTTTCGCACGACCTGCGGGCGCCATTGCGGGCCATAGAAGGTTTCTCGCACATCCTGCTGGATGAACATGCCGACAAACTGGATGATGAAGGAAAACGCCTGCTTAATGTGGTACGGGACAATACCGACCGGATGGGGATACTCATAGACGACATCCTGAAGTTCTCCCGTTCGGGCAGGGTGGAAATCAATTTCTCGGAAATCAATATGGAGAAGCTGACACACGAGGTTTTTGAAGAACTGCAACCTTCCGTCGCCAGTGCCGGGTTGCAATTGGAAATCGAACATCTCCCCCCGGCCAGAGGCGACCATGCCATGATGCGCCAGGTTATTGTTAATCTGCTGACCAATGCCATCAAATTTACCCGTATCAGGGAGTTCCCCGTGATCAAGGTCGGTGCAACGGCCAATAGCGACGAAACCATTTATTATGTGAGGGACAACGGCGCCGGATTCAACATGCAGTATGCCGACAAAATGTTTGGCGTGTTCCAGCGCCTGCACAGCACGAGTGAATTCGAAGGAATCGGGATCGGCCTTGCCATCGTCAAGCGCATCATTACCCGCCACGGCGGGCGGGTATGGGCGGAGGGCAAGGTTGGCGAAGGAGCGACGATATATTTTGCTTTGCCGAAAAAGGAGACGAGTCATGTGTGACGAAATCAAGCAGATCGAAGTCCTGCTGGTGGAAGACAATCCGACCGATGCGGAACTGTGCATCCGGGCGTTGAAAAAGAGCAATCTGGCCAATAATCTGGAGTGGGTGAAGGACGGTGCGGAAGCGCTGGATTTTCTCTTTGCAACCGGTGCTTTTTCGGATCGCAGCGTGAACTGCCCCCCCAAGGTTGTGCTGCTGGATCTGCGGCTGCCCAAAGTGGACGGCATGGAAGTGTTGCGCCGGGTCAAGGCCGATGAACGCACCCGGGCCATCCCGATCGTGGTGCTGACCTCATCCAAGGAAGATCGCGATGTGGCGGAGAGCTACAAGCTCGGGGTCAACAGCTTCATCAGCAAACCGGTGGAATTCGATGCGTTTGCCAAGACGGTGTCCGAGTTGGGAATGTATTGGCTGCTGGTGAATCATCCGCCGGTGTTAAAGAGGCCACAGTGATGGTACAAGAAGCGGAAATTAAACGGAACATGCACGTCCTGATGCTGGAAGATACGCTCAGCGATGCGGAACTGGAAGAGCACGAACTGCACAAGATCGGCATACCGTTTACCTTGCAGCGCGTCGAGAGGCGCGATGATTTTATCCGCGCGCTGGATGAATTCAAGCCGGACATTGTCCTGTCGGACTACAACCTGCCCGACTTCAGCGGCATGGAGGCGCTGGAGATCGTGCGTGGCAAACACCCGGAAATACCGGTGATCATGGTCACCGGAGCGCTCCCCGACGTCGAGGCGGTGGGGCTGATTCATGCCGGTGCCAAGGACTATGTGTTGAAAGACCGCCTGGCGCGTTTGGGAGCCGCAGTGCAGCGCGTTCTGTCCATGGAGCAGGGCATTCGCGCCCGCAAGGCGGCCGAAAAATTGCTGCGCGAGAGCGAGGCGAAATTCCGTGCACTGGTGGAATCCACCAGTGACTGGATATGGGAAGTCGATGAAAACGGCGCCTACACCTACGCCAGTCCTCAAGTGTTCGAGCTACTGGGTTATACCGCGGAAGAAGTGATCGGCAAGACGCCGTTCGACCTGATGGCGCCCGAAGAAACCTTGCGGCTCAAGGAGCAGTTCACCGTCATTATCGAAGAGAGGGAGCATTTCCGTCTGCTGGAAAACGCCAATCGGCACAAGAATGGGCGCGTGGTTTTTCTGGAAACCAGCGGCACGCCCATGATTGATTCCCAGGGCGTTTTCAAAGGCTACCGAGGCATTGATCGCGATATTTCCGAGCGCAAGGAAGCCGAGAAAGAACGTCGCGCCAATGCGGAAAAACTGGAACATATCCTGTTGCAAACCATCGGCGCTATCGCCGCCACCGTCGAGGCGCGCGATCCCTATACCGCCGGGCACCAGCACCGCGTGGCCCTGCTTGCCAGCGCCATTGCCCGTGAGATGGGGCTTTCAGCCGAAATCGTCCATGGTATTTCCCTGGCGGCCAGCATCCACGATCTGGGCAAGATACGCGTACCCGCCGAGATACTCAGCAAGCCGGGCAGGCTCAATGCGATCGAGTACGAACTGGTCAAGGAGCATTCGCAAACCGGTTACGACATCATCAAGGATATTCAATTTCCCCTGCCGATCGCGCAAATGGTGTTGCAGCACCACGAACGGCTGGATGGCTCCGGCTATCCGCAAGGGCTGAAGGACGGGCAAATTTTGCTGGAGGCCAGGATACTGGCCGTGGCCGATTTAGTGGAGGCGATGTCGTCGCACCGGCCGTACCGTCCCAGCCTGGGATTGGACGCGGCGCTGGAGGAAATCTCCAAATACCGTGGCACGCTGTATGACACGGAAGTGGTGGATAGCTGTATTGCACTGTTCAGGGGGAATTTATTCAACTTTGATAGTCAATGATATTCGGCTTGGACAAGCACTGATTGAATGGGACTACTGTGATCCCCCCTTTAGAAAAAGGGGGGCGAGGGGGATTTGAAAGCTCGCGTTGGGTGCAATTAACCAACGGGCATTGCACCAAAGCGCAGTAGGTCGGGGTAGCGGTTTCATCGCGTAACCCGACGTTGTTTTAAAATCATGTCGGGTTACGCTGCGCTAACCCGACCTACAAATGCTTTAGAACGGGTGTGCCTGCGTACCACCGAGATTCACATCGACTGAGGATTATTGATTCACATGGCAAAAGCAAAAACCATCTACAGCTGCACCGAGTGCGGTGGACAATCCCCCAAATGGCAGGGCCAGTGCCCGAACTGCGGCGAGTGGAATACGCTGGTGGAAGCGGTGGCGGAAGCCATGCCTGCGGCAGGCAAGAACCGCTACAGCGCACTGGCGGCCTCCGGCAAGTTGCAGCAACTGGCCGAGGTGGAAGCGAGCGAAGTCTCGCGCACGCCCACCGGCATCGCCGAGTTTGACCGTGTGCTGGGCGGCGGGCTGGTGGAAGGCGGCGTGGTGCTGATCGGCGGCGACCCCGGCATCGGCAAATCCACCTTGTTGTTGCAGGCACTGGCGCATCTCTCCACCACGAAAAAAGTCCTCTACGTCAGCGGCGAAGAATCGGCGCAGCAGATCGCGCTGCGCGCCAAGCGTCTCGCGCTGGATGCGCGCGAAGTGCACCTGCTGCCCGAAATTCAGCTGGAAAAAATCCAGGCCACCGTCGCCCACGAAAAGCCGGACGTGGTCGTGATCGACTCCATCCAGACCGTGTATTCCGAACAACTCACCAGCGCCCCCGGCTCGGTGGCGCAGGTGCGCGAATGCGCGGCGCAACTCACAAGGCTGGCCAAGAGCAGCGGCGTGACCATTATCCTCGTCGGCCATGTCACCAAGGAAGGCGCACTGGCCGGACCAAGAGTGCTGGAGCATATCGTCGATACTGTGCTGTATTTCGAGGGCGACACCCATTCCAGCTTCCGCCTCATTCGCGCCTTCAAGAACCGCTTCGGCGCGGTGAACGAATTGGGCGTGTTCGCCATGACCGAGAAAGGCCTGCGCGAGGTGAGCAACCCGTCCGCGTTGTTCCTGTCGCAGCACGGCGCGCAAGTGCCGGGCTCCTGCGTGATGGTTACCCAGGAAGGCACGCGTCCCTTGCTGGTGGAGATACAAGCCCTGCTCGACGATTCGCATTCGCCCACGCCGCGCCGCTTGTCATTGGGTCTGGAACAGAATCGGCTCGCCATGCTGCTCGCCGTGCTGCACCGCCACGCGGGCATCGCCTGCTTCGACCAGGACGTGTTCATCAACGCCGTGGGCGGCGTGAAGATCACCGAGCCGGGCGCCGACCTCGCCGTACTGCTCGCGATTGTCTCAAGCCTGCGCAACAAACCGTTGCCGGAAAAAATGGTGGTGTTCGGCGAAGTCGGTCTCGCTGGAGAAGTACGCCCGGTACAGCGCGGCCAGGAGAGATTGAAAGAAGCCGCCAAACTGGGCTTCACCCACGCCATCATCCCCAAGGCCAACGCCCCCAAACACAAGATCGAAGGCATGGAGATCATCGCGGTAGAGCGGGTGGATGAGGCAGTGGAGAAGATGCGCTAGCGTAGTGTTGCACACAGGTTATGCCTACAGACAAAGCTATACTGTAGGTCGGGTTAGCGCAGCGTAACCCGACATCATGGGATAACAGCTGCGGCCACGTCGGGTTACACCCGCAAGGGGTAGGCCGTGGTTGTACGGGGCTAAAGCCCCAACAACACACGCACCGCTGTCGCTAACCCGACCTACGGAGTCTTGCCAGATTGCGAATCATATGAATCGTTTCAGCTTCTCACAATTTATAGACAAGCTTTTTCCGTCTCCAGTTCGTCAGCCCAAAATCGGACTTGTGCTGGGCGGAGGCGGGGCGCGGGGTTTTGCCCATGTCGGCGTCATCAAGGTGCTCGAAGCACAGGGCATATCGCCCGATATCATTGTCGGAACCAGCGTGGGATCGGTCGTCGGTGCGCTATATGCAGCGGGCTACACGGGGTACGAATTGCAGGAAATCTCCCTGCCGATGCAGCGCGCTTCTGTCACCTCCTGGATTATG
Source organism: Sideroxyarcus sp. (assembly GCA_049286265.1). Classification (GTDB taxonomy): domain Bacteria; phylum Pseudomonadota; class Gammaproteobacteria; order Burkholderiales; family Gallionellaceae; genus Sideroxyarcus. Next base: position 2,011 of record JBAQDF010000078.1, on the reverse strand, counting down.
CCCAATCGCGGTTTCATGTCGGGCGAACCGCTCGAGCAGTTCATCAACCGTATGGTCAAGCTACAACCCGTGGAGAAACTCCAGCGTGTCTTCGCTGCCGTTGCAACAGATTTGAAAACCGGAAAAGAAGTCGTATTTCGCACGGGCGATACCGGCAAGGCGGTACGCGCGTCATGCTCGGTGCCCGGGATTTTCCAGCCGACGGAGATCGAAGGCAAAAGCTACCTGGATGGAGGATTGGTCAAGCCGGTGCCCGCCAGTGTGGCCCGCTCGATGGGGGCGGATATCGTGATCGCAGTGAACATTTCAAATCTGCCGGAAAACAACCAGATCAAATCAACGCTGGATGTATTGATGCAAACTTTTGACATCATGAGCTGTTCCATCAACCGCTATGAATTGAACCAGGCCGATGTGCTCATTTGCCCCGTTACAAAGGAAATCGACCAGACCAATCTGGACGACAAACATTGGGCCATCCTTGAGGGAGAGAAAGCGGCAACTGCGGCGCTGCCCGAGATCAAGGCGAAGCTGAAAGCATTTGGCGAAAAATAGAGAAATTCGCTTCCGGGATTTCAGCAGTCGTAGGGTGCGCTTGCGGTAGGTCGGGTTAGCGTAGCGTAACCCGACATCATGGGATAGCAGCAGCTGACACGTCGGGTTACGCTACGCTAACCCGACCTACGAAGTCTTCACTTGGCCGGATCAATAGCATCTCTCACCATAGGGGATATGCAAGATTGCGGCAGTACAAATAATCATCACAGGCAAACTTTTGATATGATGTTCCGCACTTGTTGAAGGATTTCGTAAGCTGTCATTTTTAATTGCCGCCATCGATCCACATTTCAATGCCCAACCCTGACGTATCCCTGACCCACCAGCACATCTTCAACGCAGGCAACCCTGCCGCCGAGCGCGGCACGCGCGCCGTGATGTGGATTACCGCGACCATGATGGTGGTGGAGATTCTTGCCGGGTGGTGGTTCAACTCGATGGCGCTGCTGGCGGACGGCTGGCACATGAGTTCGCATGCGTTTGCCATCGGGCTCAGCGCTTTTGCCTATGCGGCAGCGCGTCATTATTCAAACGATCCGAGGTTTGCCTTTGGCACCTGGAAGATTGAAATCCTGGCCGGTTTTGCCAGTGCCATTTTCCTGCTTGGTGTTGCGGGCACGATGGTTTTCGCATCGGTGGAGCGCATTATTTCTCCGCAGACTATCCATTATCAGGAAGCGATTGCCATTGCCGTACTCGGCCTGCTGGTCAATATCGTTTGCGCCGTGATCCTCGGACGTGCGCATGACCATCATCATGGTCACGGACACGATCATCACGACGTACATCATCACCACAATCACGACCTGAACCTGAAATCTGCCTATGTGCATGTCATTGCCGATGCGGCCACTTCGGTGCTGGCCATCGTTGCACTCACCGGCGGGCTGTTCTATGGCTGGTCCTGGCTGGACCCAGTCATGGGTATCGTCGGCGCAATACTGGTTGCGTATTGGGCTAAAGGTCTTTTGCTGGAGACGAGCAAGGTGCTGCTCGACCGGGAAATGGACCATCCGGTGGTGGACGAAATTCGCGAAGTTATCGAGCTGCTTAATGAGCCGGATAAAACGGAAATTACCGATCTGCACGTCTGGCGTGTTGGAAAAGAAGCATATTCCTGCGCCATCAGCATCGTGACGCGCAGTGAAACGCTGACGCCGGAACAAGTGCGGGAGCAACTGAGCCAGCATGAGGAGATCGTGCATACCACGATAGAGATACATCGTCGCGAATGAACGCCATGCTAATCCGCGACGATTCGCTTGCGGAGGGGTGGCTAACATTCTTTCTGTAATTCATTGCACGAATTCTGAGATTACCGTCATTCCGGCGAAGGCCGGAATCCAGCGCTGTTATTCAAAATGCATTTGGGTTTTGTCCCGCAATGCGGGGCTTGTTGGATTAACTGGATTCCGGCCTTCGCCGGAATGACGAGGTAGTTACATTGTAGGTC
>JBAQDF010000077.1:0-32478 GCA_049286265.1 Sideroxyarcus sp. | reverse complement strand
AGGTACCCGCTTTTAATCTCTTCGGGTCAAATTCCCCGCTGCTTGCAGCGTCAGATTTTGTAGGATGGGTTGAGCGCAGCGATACCCATCAAATTCCGGGCGGCCAACAAACGATGGGTATCGCTGCGCTCAACCCATCCTACACAAGCAATACCCCGCAGCTTGCTGCGGGGTGCTTTATTAAATCCGGTGTTACATCAACCCAGATAGGCCGCCAGCACCCTTTCGTTTTTGGCGAGTTCTTCGGGTGTGCCTTCGATGGCGATGCGGCCATGTTCCAGTACATAAGCATAGTCCGCCACCTCCAGCGCGCTCTTGGCAAATTGCTCGACCAGCAGCATGGTGACGCCCGCCTCTTTGAGTTTGTGGATGGTGGAAAACACTTCCTGCACGATGACCGGGGCCAGCCCCATGGAAGGCTCATCCAGCAAGATGATCTTGGGGTTGGCCATCAATGCGCGTCCGATGGCCAGCATCTGCTGTTCGCCGCCGGACAGCGTGCCCGCGAGCTGTTTACGCCTTTCCTTGAGACGCGGAAACAGCGCATAGACCCTGTCCAGATCGCCGCTGGCCCTGGCGGCAAAGCCGAACACCTTGGGCAGGCGCGTATAGGCCCCCAGCAGCAGGTTATCTTCGACCGACAGCGGGAAAAATATCTTGCGTCCTTCCGGCGAGTGCGCCAGCCCCAGATGCGCGATCTTCGATGCAGCGAGATGCTGAACTTCCCTGCCGTCCAGCATCACCTTGCCCTTGCCGGGTTTCAACATGCCGGACAGCACGCGCATGGCGGTCGTCTTGCCCGCGCCGTTGGCGCCGATCAGCGCCACCACTGCACCCGCCCGCACTTCCAGGTTGACCCCGGTCAATACTTCGCTCGCACCGTATCCCGCATGCAGGTTCTCGACGCGCAGCAGCGTATTGTCACGCAGTTTTCGCGATGAAGTCGTCGTCTCCTTGCTGTCGCCCAGATAGGCGGTGATCACGCGCGGATCGCGTTTGACTTCGTCGGGCGATCCCTGCGCGATGATCTTGCCCTCGTCCAGCACAGTGACAAAATCGCACACCTCGTTGACCACGCTCATGTGGTGCTCGATGAGAATGGTGGTGATGCCCTGCTTGTTGATCCTGCGCACGATCTCGATGAGGTTCAGCACATCGGGATGCGCCAGCCCGGCGGCAGGTTCGTCGAGGATCAGCAGTTTCGGTTTGCGCGCCAGCGCACGCGCGATCTCGAGGAAGCGTTGCGCGCCATAAGGCAGATCCTTGGCCTTGGTGCGGGCATCGCTTGCGAGCCCGACCAGTTCCAGCAACGCCAGCGCATCGGCTTGCGCCCTTCTCTCTTCGGCATAAGCGAAACCAAGCAACACCAGCGGCAGCGATTTCTTGTAGGACGCTGTGCTTGCGACCATGATGTTCTCCAGCGCGCTCAGCTCCGAAAAGATCTGCAAGTTCTGGAACGTGCGCGCGACACCGGCCTGAGCGACCTTGTGCAGACTGCCCTTGGGCAACTCCACGCCGTTCAGGCGCAACTGCCCCGCGCTCGGTGCATACAGACCGGAGATGACGTTGACCAGCGTACTCTTGCCCGAACCGTTGGGGCCGATGAGGCCGTGCACATGCCCGGCCTGCACCTGCATCGACACGCCGTCCACCGCCTTGATGCCGCCGAAGTGGCGTTTGACCTCGACCAGATCGAGCAATAGCCCGGACTCCTGTTTGCGGGGCAAGACTGACTCAAGCGACGAGGCCGCAGGCAACTCCGGCGCAGGCACTTTGAACAGACGGGTCAGTTGTTTTTCGGCATACCCCATCAAGCCTTCCGGCAAGCCCACCACCACCGAGAACAACATCAGCGCGAAGATCGCCTTGCGCCAGTCTTCGGTGTTCTCAACCAACAGACTGCCCGCCACCAGCAACGCCATGCTCACGATAGGCGCCGCGACCTGAAAAGAGATCGAGCGCTGTTTGCGAAAACTGAGCACGCCCGCGATCAGCGCAAGGAACAGTCCGATGAACGAGAACACCTCGAACAGCGTGCGGTTGGACAGCAGATTCGGCAGCAGCACGATCAGGCACGCGCCGACAAACGCGCCCCACAGACTCTTGCGCCCGCCGAGCACCACGCCCAACAGCAGGATCACCATCAGCTCATAGACGAAACTGTTGGGTTGCAGAAATTCGAAATTGAATGCGTAGAGTCCGCCCGCCAGACCGCCCAGTCCGGAGCCGAGCGCGAACGCGCCGACCTTGTGGTTGAACACGCCAACGCCCATCGCATCGGTGGCGATGGGACTGTCGCGCAAGGCTTCGAATGCCCGCCCCCAATGCGACGACAACAAATTCTTCATCGCGATCCAGGTCAGCGCCAGCAACACCAGACACAGCCAGAAGAAACCCTGCGGACCGAGATCGATGCCGAACAGCAGCGGCCGGTCGACCGACAATCCCTGCGCTCCCATCGTGATGCTTTCCATTTCGTTCAGTGTCGTCACTGTCAGCGCCGAGAAACTCAGCGTCGCCAGAGCGAACTGCGGGCCGGCAAGACGCAGCGCCGGGAATGCCAGCAGGCCGCCGAACACGAACCCGACCAGCATGCTGGCAAGCAAGGCCGGTATCATGGTGAAACCCAGCGTCATCACGCACAGGCCGCCGGCATAGGCACCCAGACCAAGGAAGGCCGCATGTGCCAGATTCACCTGTCCCAGATAACCGACGCTGACATCCAGCCCGATCAGCAGGATGCCGTAGATCGCCAGCAGCGTGAGCAGACCGAGCGCATAAGTGTTGTTAACCGCCAGCGGAATGCAGGCCAGCAGGATGAAGGCAATAAGTTCAGCGCCGTTGACGAGCAATATTCTTTTCATCAACTCAAACCTTCCTTATCGTGGCCTTGCCGAACACACCGTTCGGCTTCATGGCCAAAGCCAGAATGAGCAGGATCAGGCCGGGCGCCTCGCGCCAGCCGCTGCCGATGTAATAGCTCGCCAGACTTTCCAGCGCGCCGAGAAAAAGGCCGATCACCACAACGCCGAAGCCGGACTCAAGCCCCGCCACCACCGCTACCGCGAACGCTTTAAGAATGAGTGCCGCAGCCATGGTCGGGCCGACTGTCGTGATCGGAGATACCAGAATTCCGGCCATGGCGGCGACCATGCCGGACAAACCGTAGGACAACATGATGGTGCGCTTCGCCGAGATACCCATCAGTTCGGCCGCATCGCGATCCGCCGACACCGCCTCGAACGCCTTGCCCCAAAGGGTTTTGCGCTTGAACAACTCGATCAGTCCCATCACCGACAACACACCGATGGCGACCGACAATTCCACCGGCGTGACGCTGATGCCGAAGAACTGCATAGGGTCAGAAGAAATGGGCGTCGGGAACGGATGATCATCCCTGCCCCATATATTTTCCGCCGCAGAAAAACCGAACAGGCCGAAGATGATGGTCATCAATATCCAGCCTTCGCTCTTCTGTTCCAGCGCCAAGCGCACGGCCACCCGCTCCACCACCAGTCCGAGCAGCACGCCGCACAACAAGCCGGCGGGCACCATCAGCCAATACGGCAGGCCGAAGTTGGTCAGCGTCAGGCTGATGAAGGCCGACAGCATGACCAACTCGCCCTGGCCGAAGTTGATGCTCTTGCTGGTGGCAAAGGTGAGCTGAAAACCGTAAGCGATGAGCGCATAAACGAGGCCCATCAGGGCCCCGCTTACCGCCATCTGGAAAATGACTTCCATGGATTACTTCGCCTGCTTGCTCAGACGTTTCCTGTCCGCTTCGTTGCCGAACACCACGCGACCGTCCTTGACCATGCCCATGACGGCATTCTCGCGGCGGAACGCTTCGTGGGTTTGCACGTCAGCAGGGTTCCACTTCGAGTACGGTTTCTTCCAAGTCGCGATCACGCCCTTGACCGGATCCTTCAGGTCTTCCAGCGCTTCCTTGATCTTGTGGGTGTCGGTGCTTTGCGCCTGCTTTACGGCAGCGGCGAAGATGTACACAGCGTCATAACCCTGCGCAGCAGAGACCGGAGAAGCGATGCGCTCGACGTTATAAGCCTTGTGATATCCATCGATGAAACTCTTGGCCTTCGGCGAGATGGCTTCCTCAATGAAGGTCTGCGGCATCAGGGTGCCGTTGGCATTCTTGCCTGCGTTGTCGATGTAGTTCGACATAGACAGGGTCCAGCCGCCGATCAGCGGAACCTTCAAACCCACCTTGTCCATACCGTTGGCGACTGCGGCCAGCTCAGGTCCGATACCCCAGATCAGCACGGCTTGTGCGCCTGCGGTTTTGGCCTTCAGCAACTGCGCGGTCATGTCCTTGTCGCCGATGTTGAACTTCTCCGTTGCCACCACTTCCAGCTTGTCGCCCTGTGCCTTGATCTGTGCCAGCAGGTCGTCGCGTCCGGAAACGCCGTAGTTGGTGGCATCGTGCAACAGCGCTACCTTGGTGAACTTGCGGTTGATGGCCTCTTCCACCACCATCGCGGCCTGGATGCCGTCATGCGCGGCAAAACGGAAGATCGACAGATCTTTCGGACCCGGCTTTTCTGCCTTGTCCGCCCATTGCGTCATCGAGGCAGAACCGGCTGCGGGGCAGATGATCTTGGTGATGCCTTTATCCTGCAGGTGTTTGTCGCCCGCCATGACCACGCCGGTGTTCACCGAACCGATCACGCCGGAAAGATCGTCCATCGAAGCGAGTTCCTGCGCGATCAACGCACCGCGATCATTCTTCGCCTCGTCGTCGCGTTCGATGACCTCGAACTTGAGTTTCTTGCCGCCGACAGCGATGCCGCCTGCCGCATTGATCTCGCCGATGGCGAGTTTCGCGCCATCACGCATGGATGCACCCATGGGTGCGGAGCCGCCGCTGAAGGGGCCGGTGATGGCAATCTTGATGGAGTCGGCAGCAAAGAGCTGCGTGGAAATACCGAGTAACAACGTCGCAAGCAAAGTCTTTTTCATTTATAGCTCCCCGTGAATGTGAAAGTTCAAACGATGTTCGACTGGCAGCTTCATTCTAACTTGAACCGGGTCCGTCGCAAGCATAAAGCATATAACCGGATTGCAAGAATGGCTGCCAGACCCCGGACATGGATATTCAAACATGTTGCCCTGCCTTTTCATCCATGTCGCAGTAAAACGTGGCAGGCCGATTCTGGCGATGATTACTACATTCGGCCATTGGCATTACTACCCAATGCGGGTTGGTAGTTCTACCTAGTTTGTGCCATTCGCCGCAAAACTATTTAGAATGGCCCGCGATGCGGCTAAAGTACAAAATCTCATTCCTGGCAGTACTGCCCCTGATCGGGGCGATGCTCGCTATCGCCATCCTGGTCACGATACAGGTGCGCGACCTGAGCCGCCAGGAACAGACCCTGCTTGAGGAAAGCCTGCTCAAGACCAAGCGCGCCGAGTTGCAGCATTACGTTCAACTGGCATTGACCTCCATCGACCACGCCTACTCTTCCGGACGCAACGACGACGCCAGCAAGGCCGAAGTCCTGCGCATCCTCACCGAAATGAATTACGGAGACGACGGCTACTTCTTCGTCTACGACCTGAACGGCAAAAATCTGGCGCACCCGCGCCAGCCCGAACTGGTCGGCCGGAATCTGTGGGAGATGCGCGACAGCAGCGGCCTGCCCGTGATCCAGAAACTGATCGAGCAAGCAAAGAACGGCGGCGGCTTCCAGCGTTATCTATGGCGCAAACCCTCCACCAATCTGGAGACCGACAAGATCGGTTACGTGGTCATGCTCGACCGCTGGGGCTGGATGCTCGGCACCGGCATGTATCTCGACGATGTCGCTGCCAGCACCAACAAGCTGCGCGAAGAAGTCTCCGCGCATGTGTTCTCGACCATACTGGGTCTTGCGCTGGTCGCCGTCGTCGCGTCTCTGGCGGTGTTCGCAGGGGGTATGGCACTCAACATCAGCGAACACCGGCTTGCCGACCAGAAGCTGAAAGCATTGTCGCAACGCATCGTCAGCCTGCAAGAGGAAGAACGCGCGCGCGTTTCGCGCGAACTGCACGACGGGCTGAGCCAGTTGCTGGTGTCAACCAAGTATCACTTCGAGCTGGCGCACGACCGGCTGATCGAGGGGCGCGAGAATGCCGCACCGGAGATCGACAAGGGACTGGTCGGCCTGGCCAGCGCCATCTCCGAGATCCGGCGCATCTCGCACGACCTGCGCCCTTCGCTGCTGGACAATCTGGGACTTTCTTCCGCCCTGCAACAACTCACCGACGAATTCCGCCAGCGCACCGGCATCGCCGTCGAGACGCGCGTCGCGGCAAGTCCCGATGTCACCGGAGACGGTCGCATGACCACGCTGTTCCGCATTGCGCAGGAAGGCCTGATGAACATCGAGCGCCATGCCGACGCGCACCATGTGCAGCTCGCGCTCGATGAGGATAGCGAAGGGCTGCAACTGACCATCGTCGACGACGGCAAGGGTTTCGACCCGACGCGGATCGACAATCCCCGCAACGGCGGGATCGGCCTGCGCAACATGCGCGAGCGCATCGAATATCACGGCGGCAAGATCGTTATCAATTCGGCACCGGGCCGCACCGAACTGGTGGCCACCCTGCCGTATGACACCGAAGCAAAAGGACACGCCACATGACCGGCCAGCACGACGATACAAACGCAACCGCCGCCATCAGGCTGATGCTGGTGGACGACCATCAGCTGGTACGTGACGGTCTGCGCGCGCGACTCGGCGATGTGCCCGAGATCAGCGTCGTCGGCGAAGCGGGCAACGGACAGGATGCGCTGTCGTTGGCGGCGGCCTTGCGCCCCAACCTCATCCTCGTCGATGTCCGCCTGCCGGACATGAGCGGCATCGAATTGACCTCCCGCCTGATCGATGTGGTGCCCGACAGCCGCGTCATGATCCTCAGCATGTACGACAACCGCGAATATGTGCTTAGCGCCGTGCGCGCGGGCGCCTGCGGTTACGTACTGAAAGATGCACCCTCGGGAGAGATCATCGCCGCCATCAAGGCGGTCGTGGCTGGCGGCTCTTATTTCAGCGGCGCGGTGGCAACGGCAATCATCGGCACCGGCAACTCGCCCGCGCAACTGACCGACCGCGAACGCGAGGTATTGATCCTGCTAGCGCAAGGCGCCATCAACAAGAACATCGCAACAAAATTGAACGTCAGCGTCCGCACCATCGAGGCACACCGCCTCAGTCTTCGCCGCAAGCTCAACATCGACACGCCTGCCGGGCTAACCAAGTACGCCATCGAGCAGGGCTGGATAAGAATTTCGGATACGAATTGATTAATGGGAACCTCTAAAAATCCAAATTTCGTCGCAATACTGCGTTTCTCACAAAAAATTACTCCTTACATATCAGGCATATGCTGCGTCGCAATTTTTTGTTCGCGCCTTGTCTTGCTTAGAACTTTGAATTTTTTAGAGGCTCCCTAATGCGCAGATAGCAGCGCAAAAATGAAAAAGGAGTTAGCCGTTAAGCTAACTCCTTACAGGATTGGTGCGCCGGAAGAGATTCGAACTCCTGACCCCTTGGTTCGTAGCCAAGTACTCTATCCAGCTGAGCTACCGGCGCATTTTGCTGCGTTGTTGCATGTTTCTGTGGCGGAGAAGGAGGGATTCGAACCCTCGATACAAGTTTAAGCTCGTATGCGCCCTTAGCAGGGGCGTGCCTTCGACCACTCGGCCACCTCTCCGAAGGCCGCGAATGATACTGATTAGAGGCTAGGCGGTCAAACGATTTATGCGTCTTCCTGGTCCAGATTGAAGGCTTTGTGCAATACACGCACCGCCAGCTCCAGATACTTCTCGTCAATGACCACGGATATCTTGATTTCGGAGGTGGAGATCATCTGGATGTTGATGCCCTCTTCCGCCAGGGTGCGGAACATCTTGCTGGCGATGCCCACGTGCGAACGCATGCCGACGCCAACCACGGAGACCTTGGCCGCCTTGTTGTCGCCGACCACGTCGCGCGCGCCGATATGCGGCTGCACCTGGTTTTTCAGGATGTCCATCGCCCGGCTGAACTCGGTGCGATGCACGGTGAAGGAGAAGTCGGTGGTGCCGTCCACGCCGACGTTCTGGATGATCATGTCCACGTCGATGTTGGCGTCGGAGACCGGGCCGAGAATCTGGTAAGCGATGCCGGGCTTGTCGGGCACGCCCAGTACGGTGATCTTGGCTTCATCGCGGTTGAACGCGATCCCTGAAATGATTGCCTGTTCCATTTTATTGCCTTCCTCGAAAGTGATCAGCGTACCCTCGCCCTCGTCAGTAAAGCTGGAGAGCACACGCAGTTTGACTTTGTATTTGCCGGCGAATTCGACCGAGCGGATTTGCAGCACCTTGGAACCCAGGCTCGCCATTTCCAGCATCTCTTCGAACGTGATGCTCTTCAGGCGGCGCGCTTCGGGCACCAGACGCGGGTCGGTGGTGTAAACGCCGTCCACATCGGTGTATATCTGGCATTCGTCGGCACGCAGTGCGGCCGCGATGGCCACGCCGGTGGTATCCGAACCGCCGCGTCCCAGTGTGGTGATATTGCCTTCTGCGTCCATTCCCTGGAAGCCTGCCACCACAACCACGCAGTCGTTGGCCAGATCGGCACGAATATTCTGTTCGTCGATGCTGACGATGCGCGCTTTGGTAAAGGCGCTGTCGGTGAGTATTTTGACCTGCGCGCCGGTGTAGCTCTTGGCTTTCAGGCCCGCTTCCTTGAGCGCCATCGACAGCAGGCCGATGGTCACCTGTTCCCCGGTGGAAATAACCACGTCGAGTTCGCGCGGATCGGGCTGTTTCTGGATTTCCTTGGCCAGCGCGATCAGGCGGTTGGTCTCGCCGCTCATGGCGGAAACCACGACCACGACCTGGTGCCCCTGTGCCTTGTATTTTGCGACGCGCTGCGCAACGTTCCTGATGCGCTCGGGGCTGCCCATTGAGGTGCCGCCGTATTTCTGAACAATCAATGCCACGATATGCCTGTGCCGTTTTTTGTGAGGGCGGCATTCTAACCGAACTCGCGAAAAAAGACGATTACCCCTCTGCTACACTGTCGGCAAATACTTGACCGTCCCCGATGAGCAAAATCACCCAACGTCCCTATCCCGCCGACACCACCCGGCATCTGGTCCAATCCGGCGTCGCGCCTTTGCTGGCGCGCATCTACGCGGCCCGCGGCATTGCCGACGCGACGCAACTGGATACCGATATCAGGCGCCTGCTGCCTTTCTCCCTGCTGAAGAACGCGGAGCCGATGGCCTGCTTTCTGGCCGACGCCATTGCGGACAGGAAAAAGATACTGATCGTGGCCGACTACGATGCCGACGGCGCAACGGCTTGTGCCGTGGCCATGCGCGGCTTGAGTACCCTTGGTGCAAGCGTGGATTTCATCGTGCCCAACCGCTTCGAGTACGGCTACGGCCTGACGCCGGAGATCGTGCATCTGGCGGCCAAGTCAGAACCAGACCTGCTGCTCACCGTAGACAACGGCATTGCCAGCGTAGAAGGCGTGGCCGAGGCCAATCGATTGGGCATGCAAGTGCTGGTCACCGACCATCACCTGCCCGGCGATTCGCTGCCGGACGCGCTGTGCATCGTCAATCCCAACCAGCCCGGCTGCACCTTTCCCAGCAAGCATCTGGCGGGCGTGGGGGTGATGTTTTATGTATTGATGGCGTTGCGGGCGGAGATGCGCAAGCGTGGCGTGTTTGACTCCCCTCGCCCGCAAGCGGGAGAGGGGCTGGGGGTGAGGGCTGAACCCAACCTCGGCAACCTGCTCGACCTCGTGGCGCTCGGCACGGTTGCCGACGTGGTTAAGCTGGACGACAACAACCGCATCCTCGTGCAGCAAGGCTTGCAGCGCATCCGCGCCGGGCGCAGTTGTGCCGGACTTCAAGCCTTGCTGCGGGTGGCGCGCAGGCAGGCGGCACAGGCTTCGGCTTACGAACTGGGTTTCATCGTTGGGCCGCGCCTGAATGCCGCCGGACGTCTGGAAGACATGGGGCTGGGTATCCGCTGCCTGCTGACCGACGATGCCGCCGAGGCCGGCGACATTGCCGCCAGACTGGACGCCCTGAACAAGGAACGGCGCAGCATCGAAGCGGATATGCAGGAAAGCGCGCTGGCTAACCTCGATTCCTTCGACCCGGCTGACGCCTATTCGCTCGCGCTGTTCAACGAAGATTGGCATCAGGGCGTGATCGGCATTCTCGCTTCGCGCCTCAAGGATAAATTCCACCGACCGGTGATCGCCTTTGCACGTTCGCAGACGGGTGAATTAAAAGGCTCGGGACGCAGCATCGCCGGTCTGCATCTGCGCGATGCGCTCGATCTGGTGTCCAAACGCCAGCCGCATTTGATCCAGAAATTCGGCGGGCACGCCATGGCGGCGGGCTTGAGCATACGCGAGGAACATCTGAGCGATTTTCGCCAAGCCTTTGAAGTCATTGCACAAGAACTGCTCGATGCCGAGTCGCTGGTGAAGACCATTGCCACCGACGGCCCGCTCGACGCGCGAGAATTCACTTTAAGCATTGCCCGCGATCTGCAACGCCAGGTATGGGGGCAAGGTTTCCCCGAACCGCTGTTCGAAGGCGATTTCCGCGTGCAAACCCAGCGCGTGGTCGGAGAAAAACACCTCAAACTGAAACTCTCATCGCCTGCCGGTAGTTTCGACGCCATCCGCTTCTTCTCCGCCGAACCGGCGCCCGAGCAAATCCACGCGGTATACAGCCTGAGTGTCAATGAATACAATGGCAGCGAGAGTTTGCAACTTATCGTGCGGCACTGGGCGGGAGATTAAGATCGTGGAACCGACTCTGTTACAAGGCAACGGCATCGAAGTACTGCCGCAATTCCTGACCAGTCTTGCCATTGGCCTGCTCATCGGTCTGGAGCGCGAACGCAATCCTTCCGCCAAAGCCGGGCTGCGCACTTTTGCGCTGGTCGCGGTACTCGGCACCCTGCTGGCGCTGCTTTCCGACAAGATCGGCTCGCCCTGGCTGGCGATTGGCGGGCTGCTGGCCATTGCAGCAACCATCATTGCCGCCTATCTCAACGATGCCCAGGAAGAAATCAACGATCCCGGCACCACCACCGTCGTCGCCCTGCTGCTGAGTTACGCCCTGGGCGTGCTGGTCTGGTTCGGTTACTCCAAGCTGGCCGTCATGCTGGCCATCGCCACCACCACCCTGCTTTACTTCAAGCCGGAATTGCAGGGTATGAGCCAGCGGCTGACACGCCGCGACCTGGTCTCCATCCTGCAATTCTCGGTGCTGAGTTTTGTCATCCTGCCCATTCTGCCTGACCAGAGCTACGGCCCGTATGAGGCCTTCAACCCGCATCAGGCATGGATGATGGTAGTGCTGATCTCGGGTTTGAGTCTGGCGGGTTATGTGGCCTTGCGCTGGACGGGACAGCGCTATGGCGCGCCGCTGCTGGGGTTCTTCGGCGGTCTGGTCTCCAGCACCGCCACCACGCTGGTCTACGCAAAACACAGCAAACTCAACGAGGGCATGCTGCGCCTGTCGGCTGTAGTGATCCTGATAGCCAGCCAGGTCGTGCTGATTCGCCTCATCGTGGTCAGCGGCATCATCTCTCCGGCCATTCTGAAACAACTTGCCCCGGTAATGGGATTAGGATTGCTGTTCGGTCTTGTCGCTACCTTGTTCAACTGGAAGCGCTTGAAGAATGCAGGCGAACTACCCATGCCGGAAACAGCCAACCCTACCGAAATCCACACCGCGTTGACGTTCGGCCTGCTGTTCGTGGTCGTGCTGTTCTGTTCCGCGTGGCTTTCCGATGTGGCTGGCAGCGGCGGCCTGTATATCGTCGCCATCGTTTCCGGCCTGACTGATGTAGATGCCATTGCGCTTTCCAGTTTGCGGTTGTTCCAAATGGATAAATTGAACAGCGTCCAGACCGTCACGTCCATCTGCCTCGCCTTCCTCTCCAACATGCTGTTCAAATTCGGCATGGCGGCCTCCATCGGCGGGCTGGCACTGGCCAAACACCTGGCCGTCGGCTTCCTCGCCATCACTGCCGGTGTCGCACTCGGCCTGCTTTTCCTGTAGCTGGCACGGCTTCGGTCCTTGGAAATGTTCAGGCCGTGTATAATCGCGGCCTTTCCAAGCAGCGACTAAAAGACATCATCATGGAAGCCGAACAACTCAACGCCCTCTCCAATTCGATTCAGGATTTGCGCAACCGCAACAATGAACTACGGAGGTTTCTTTGACTTCGATAGCAAGCAGGAACGCCTAGCCGAAGTCAATCAACTCGCCGAAGACCCCGCCATCTGGAACGATGCGAAGCGCGCCCAGGAATTGGGCCGCGAACGCAAATCGCTGGAAGATGTGGTGCTAGGTCTGACCCAGATCGGCCAGAATCTCGGCGACGCCGCCGAATTGTTCGAGATGGCGCAGGCAGAGAATGACGATGACAGCCTGATGAGCATCGCCGCCGATGTGGCAGATATCGAGAAGCGCGTCGCCGCGCTCGAATTCCGCCGCATGTTCTCCAACCCGGCAGACCCGAACAACTGCTTCATCGATATCCAGGCCGGCGCCGGCGGCACCGAAGCCTGCGACTGGGCCTCGATGCTGCTGCGCCAATACCTCAGGTACTGCGAACGCAAGGGCTTCAAGGCAGAGGTGCTGGAACAGACCGACGGCGACGTGGCTGGCATCCGCAGCGCCTCGCTCAAGGTCGAGGGTGAATACGCTTACGGCCACCTGCGCACCGAGACCGGCGTGCACCGTCTGGTGCGCAAGTCGCCTTTCGATTCCTCGGGCGGTCGCCACACCTCCTTCGCCAGCCTGTTCGTCTCCCCCGAAGTGGATGATTCCATCGAAGTGGACATCAACCCGGCCGACCTGCGCATCGACACCTTCCGCGCATCCGGCGCGGGTGGCCAGCACATCAACAAGACCGACTCGGCGATCCGCATCACCCACGTCCCGACCAACACCGTCGTGCAATGCCAGAACGACCGCTCACAGCACCGCAACAAGGCCGAGGCGATGTCCATGTTGAAGTCGCGCCTGTACGAACTGGAACTGCGCAAGCGCCAGGCCGACGCCGACAAGCTGGAAGCCTCCAAGACCGACGTCGGCTGGGGCCACCAGATCCGCTCCTACGTGCTGGACCAGTCGCGCATCAAGGACCTGCGCACCAACGTCGAAATCTCCAATACGCAAAAGGTGCTCGACGGCGATCTCGATCCCTTCATCGAGGCCAGCCTGAAGCAAGGCGTCTAATCCATGTCCGTGGGTGAAAACAACGGACTCGCCGAGTTCCTCGTCGACGGGGTCGAGCCAGCCGATGTGCCGCAGTTCTTTCCCCTGTTTGAAGCCAAGCCGCTTATCGGCGCGATGATCGCGCTGTTCCGCGGTGGCGACGACGAGGTGATGGTGCGCCTGATGGTGCTGCGCGAGATCGGCCTGCGCGCCGAAGCACCGGAATGGACGCCACGCGATCTGCAAAGCCACTTCGCCTTCATCAACCAGTCCAAGCTCAACACCGTGCTCGGCCGCCTGCGCGAGCACGAGTTGCTGCTGTGGGACGCCGAACGTCACGTTTACCAACTTTCCTCCGCCGGACGCATGGTGCTGTCTGCCCTGTCCAGCCTGCTGTCGTTCAACACCGAACAGGACGGCGAATTCTTCGCAGCCCAAATCGCCGCCGGTGCTTCAGTAGGCAAGCTTTCGCCGGAAGCATTGGCGCACCTGCTGGCGCGGCTGGCCGAACTGGAAGAAGAATTTTCACAGGCCGTCGCCTCCGGTTCAGAATTCCGCCTGCGCGCAGCGCAAAGCAAACTTGCCTCGGTGTGGCAGTGGATGGAGAAAGCCAACGAAGTGTTGCGCAACCTCTCAGCCGATGGTTTTGCCGACGATGCGAGCTGGCGTCTCGCACAGGAGATCGGTTCGCGCCAGTCGCGCATCATGCGCATGTCTTCGGTGTTCCAGCGCGAGCTGGCCGAGATCTCGCGCCAGCAGGTGCACCTGTCGCACGGCGGTCTCAGCTCTTCCGAACTCGCGGCCTGGCTCAAGGAGCGCAACGTGGACGAACTGGTTGGTCTCGCCGCAGAGCAACTTTCGATCACGCCGGAATGCACCTTCATCCTGCCCGACGTGATGCTGGACAACACCGAGGAATTCGTTGCGCGCGAGCAGCCGAACCGCCGCATTTCCGCCATGCCCGCTCCCGCCGAGGTCGAATACGTGGACGACGTCGAGCATGAACCGCCGTACCAACTGGCCGCACTCACGCGCCTGCTGGCCGGTCTGGAAGAACCGATGAGCCTGGCCGACGGCATTGTCGGCGGCAACTTCAGCGATGCCTCTTATCGCCTGTCGCTGCTGTCGTTCCTCGGCGAGCAGAACGTCGATCCCGAACTGGCTCCCCTGGCGCACCTGCCGCTGCAATTGCGCTGGGATGAAAGTCTGGAACTGAAAACCATAGGACGTGACGAGATCGCCGCCATGAGCGACGGCTACATCGAACCGCAACAGGAGAAAACCCCATGAATCAGGATCACGCCGCCCGCCTGATCGCACGCCTGTTGGCGTTGCGCTACCTGCCGCGCGAGGACAAGGAAGTGCGCCGCCTGCTGGTGGATGCCGGATTCCGCGACGAAGTGGAACAGCGGCTCGCCGCCAGCGGTCTGCGCCTGCTCGCCCACCCCTTCTCCGCCCATGTCGGCATCGCCCTCACGCGTGAATGCGAAAGCGCCGTGTTCGAGCAGAACGACACCTGGCAATCCAGCAACCTCGGCCTGCCCAAGGACGCCGTGGCGCTACTGGTGATCCTGTGGGCGCTGATCATTTTACCCAAGCGCGAACGCCAGTTGTCCGGCGAAACGGCGCAGGGCGAAACGCAGAGCGAGATGTTCGAGACTGTAAAGCTCACACCGCTCGCACACGAAGCCTCGCGCGGCATCGCCGAGAATCTGCTGCTGGAAGACTACGGCAAATTGCTCGGCGGCAAGGCTCGCCTGCAACAGTTCGCGCTTCCGCAGTTGTCGCGCCTCGGTTTCATCGAACGCAAGAACAAGGTCATCCACGAAGGCCCCCTGCTCGACCTCGCCTTCGACTACGCCGAGATGGCGCCGCGCATCCTCAACGGTGCGCTGTCCGACCTGCTGAAGCAGCGCGGCATCCTGCGCGATGTGACGCTTGAAGAGCTGCATAACGAGGAGGAATCCTGATGTTCAGGTTGATGGAACTGGAAACCGTCCACTGGGACTACTGGCGCAATTTCAAACTGCCGCTGGATGCGCCCATTATCACCATCTCCGGCCCCAACGGTTCGGGCAAGACCACGCTGCTCGACGCCATGCGCACGCTGCTGGCGCTGGAATGCTCGAAGAAGCGCGATTACAAACGCTATGTGCGCCGCAACGGCGAAGACTTCTGCTGGCTGCGCGGCGTGGTGGACAACCGCTGCCCGCCCGGTGCCAGCTACCGCCCGTTCCGCCTGCCCTACCAGCAGGACAAGATCACACTGGCCTGCCGCATCGACAAGAAAGGCGGCGACTGGTCGCGCAAATACTGGATCGCCGACGGCGAGGTGAGTCTGCAGGAGATCGAACAGAAAGGCGAAGAGTTCGGCGTGCGCGATTACCAGCGCATCCTGCACAGCGCCGGGCTGTCGCCCGCCATTGCTCGCGTGCTGTCGCTGGAACAGGGGCAGACGGACAAGCTGTGCGAACTGTCGCACAAGGACTTGCTTGACCTGGTGTTCCAGGTGTTCGGCGACAAGGAAGTGCTGGAACGCTACCAGGAAGCACGCCACCACCAGGAACACACGTCGCGCGAACTGGATGCGGCGCAGAACCAGCTGGAAGCGCTGGGTAACAATCTGGAAAAGCACGAACAGAAAGTGAACCGCTATCTGGAGTGGCACCGCCTCAATCAGGAGCGCACCGACCTGTTCTCCGAAACGCGACCGCGTCTGGAACACTACCTGCTGCAACGCGAAACCGACAATGCGCGGCGCACCCTGCAATCCATGCGCAAGGAGTGGCGCGCCAAACGCGTCGAGCGCAAGGAATTGCAGCTGGAGTTGCAGATGCAGCAACAGGCGCTGGAAGCCGCGCAACTGCGCCGTCAGGCCGCCACCGACAGCGAACAGAACCAGCAGCGCGCACTGAATGAACTCAACCGCGAACTCGGACGCTGGGAAACCATCGTCGAGCAGCAAAAACGCCTGGAACAACAGGTGCAGGCCAGCGAAGGCGGCAAACTCGCCGACGCGCGCGAGATCGAACACATGGAAAGCGAACGCGCCAATCTGCTGGTGCGCATCGCCGAACAGGAACAAAAACTACGCCAACTCGACGAGATGCTGGAGAATCTCGCGGCAGGTCGACGTGCCGATCCGATGGATGTGGCAGCCTTTCGCCAGGCTTTGACCCAGGCCGGAATCGCGCACGACCTGCTCGCCGACGTGGTGGAAATTGCCGATCCCTCTTGGCAGGCCGCCGTGGAAGCCGTGCTCGCACCTTCCGCGCATATCGTGCTGCTCGCCAAGGAGAAGGACACAGAAGCCGCGATGGCGCTGGGCGAGAAGCTGCGCTACCGCCACTTCATCGTGCCGGACTGTTGCGCTGCCGGTTTACCGCCCAAGGGCTCGCTGCTGGAAGTCGTTCGTTTCACCAAGCCGGTGCCGGAATGGCTGCTGCGCACGCTGGAACGCACGCGCCGCGTGGAAGATGCCGTGGCCGGAGCCAAGCTGCCGCGCGGCGAAGACTGGATCACGCGCCAGGGTTATTTGCGCGAGCGCCGCGGCGGACGCTACGCCGCACAGGAACAGGCACGTTTCGGCAAGGCGCGGCTGGAAGCCCTGCGCGAACAGCGCAGCGGGATCGATAAGGCGCTTGCGCCGTTGCGCGAACAGCGCGACGACCTGACTTCCCGCATCCGCAACCAGCAGGCACAACTGGCCGGGGTCAGCGCCAGTGCGCAACTCTCGGCCCGCGCGGGGGAATTCGCCGAGGCTCGCAAAGAGTACGACGCACTGGTACTGCGCCGCCGCGACAACTCGGTGTTGCAAGCACAACAGGAGCGCGAACAGGCCGACAAAGCCGTCACCGCGGCCTACAGCAGTTCGCAGAAGATCCAGTTCGCACTGCAAACGCTGGAAAAAGAAATCTCCAGCAAGGAAAACCGTGCGGCACGCGAAGAGCAAATCCGCCGCCTGCAAACCCTGCGCCACAACCGCAAGCAATTCCCGGCGGGCTGGTGCGACGAATCTGCCAACCAGCAGATCGCCGAGAAATACCGCGACACCACCAATATCGACCGCCGCATCGAGGAAATCGAATACCGCTTCAAGGAAGAGTCGTGGGAGACCGACGACACCGTGGTTGCCCTGCGCGACAAGATCAAGGACGACTACCAGCGCATGGAAAGCGACCTCTCCACGCGCCGCCGCGACAACGAGATGGCACGCAGCCAGACCGAGACAGCCCGAGAGCAATACATCGCCGTGCTGCGCCACACCGTCGGCCGCTATGTGAAAAACCTCAAGGTGCTGGGCGACCTGGCCGGAATCAAGGTCGAGCACGAACCGGTATTGCTCGACAGCAACGACCTGTCGCTGGCTCAGGCCGGACTCGCGGTGCGCTTCAACTTCGACGACAAGGGCTTCATGGGCATGAACGACGGCGACGCCTCAGGCGGACAACAAGTGATGAAGTCGCTGATTCTGTTGGTGGCGTTGATGATGGAAGAATCCCGCCCCGGCGGCTTCGTCTTCATCGACGAACCCTTCGCCCACCTCGATATCGCCAATATCGAGCGCGTGGCAAAGTTCCTCAAGGCCACCCGTGCCCAATACCTGCTGACCACGCCGGTCACGCACAACGTCGGTGTATACGACCCGTCCATGCTCACGTTGGTGACTTTCAAGAAGAAACCGACGGACGCCTGGGCGCCGGGGGTGAAGGTGCTGGTGCGGGAAAGGTCATGACCGGCCTGCAACAAGGGTACAAGCAATCCTGAAAACCCCGTCGCTGTGCTATATTTCACGCCGCTAAAATTCAATTCAATCATTAAGAACACCATGAGCAACGAACCTATCATCCCAGCCCAAGACGAAAACCAGATCATGGCGGAGCGCCGTGGAAAATTGAACGCAATCCGCGCGAAAGGCGTCGCCTTCCCCAACGATTTCCAGCGCAAGAATATGGCGGCTGATCTGCATGCCGAATATGGCGAAAAGTCGCACGACGAGCTGGAAACGGCGCAAATTCCTGTTGCGGTAGCCGGTCGCATGATGCTCAAGCGCGTGATGGGCAAGGCCAGTTTCGCCACCATCCAGGATATGGGCGGACGTATCCAGTTGTTCATCAGCAACGACATCACCGGCGAGGCTGCACACGCCGAATTCAAACATTACGACATGGGCGACATCCTCGGTGCGGTCGGCGTGCTGTTCAAGACCAAGACCGGCGAACTTTCCGTGCGTGTAACTCAGATTCGCCTGCTGACCAAGGCGCTGCGTCCGTTGCCGGAGAAGTTCCACGGTCTGACCGATCAGGAGCAAAAATACCGCCAGCGTTACCTCGACCTCATTACCAACGACGAGTCGCGCAAGGTGTTCGTCACCCGCACCAAGATCATCCAGGCGATACGCGATTTCTTCGTGCGCCACGACTATCTGGAAGTGGAAACGCCGATGATGCACCCCATTCCCGGCGGCGCATCGGCCAAGCCGTTCGAGACGCACCACAATGCGCTGGACATGAAGATGTACCTGCGCATTGCGCCGGAGTTGTACCTGAAACGTCTGGTGGTGGGCGGCTTCGAGAAGGTGTTCGAGGTCAACCGCAATTTCCGCAACGAGGGCGTTTCCACGCGCCACAATCCGGAATTCACCATGATCGAATTCTACGAGGCCTATCGCGATTACAAATACCTGATGGACTTTACCGAGAAACTGTTTGCCGAGGTGGCGCGCAAGGTACTGGGCACGACGGTCATCACCTATCAGGGCCGTGAACTCGATCTGGGCAAGCCTTTCCATCGCCTGACCATGGTGCAGGCGATCCAGAAGTTTCACCCGCAATTCACCGATGCGCAGTTGGGCGACCGTACCTTCCTGGTTACGCAACTGAAAGACCTGAAGGCCAAATACAACCCGAAAGATGCCGTCGGCGGCCTGCAGTTGTCCCTGTTTGAAGAATTGGCGGAATCGCATCTGTTCGAGCCGACTTTCATCATCGACTATCCGGTGGAGGTTTCACCGCTGGCACGCAGCAGCGATGCACATCCTGAAATTACCGAACGTTTCGAATTATTCATCGTCGGCCGCGAGATCGCCAACGGTTTCTCCGAGCTGAACGACGCGGAAGACCAGGAACGCCGCTTCGATGCGCAAGTCGCTGCCAAGGATGCGGGCGACGAGGAAGCGATGTTCAAGGACAGCGATTTCGTGCGCGCACTGGAATACGGCCTGCCGCCCACCGCAGGTGAGGGCATCGGCATCGACCGTCTGGTGATGCTGCTGACCGACAGCGCCAGCATCAGGGATGTCATCCTGTTCCCGCATATGCGGCCAGAATAGCAATGCTCAGCGGCGACCTGCGCACTCGTCTGTTGCAGCACTATCCCGCGCTGGCCGGGTTGCCCGGGGCGGAGCTGGATGTGTTGCTGGCGAAGGCGGAGGTGATGCCGATTCCGGCCGGGACTGTTATTTTCGACGAGAACCAGCCCTGCCAGGGTTTTCCCATGCTGCTGTCCGGCAATATCCGCGTCATCAAATCCTCGCCGAACGGGCGCGAATTGCAGTTGTATCGCGTGTCGCCGGGCGAGAGCTGCATCCTCACCAGCAGTTGCCTGCTCGGGCATACTCGTTATTCAGCGCGCGGCATCGCCGAACAGGCGCTGGAAATGGTGGTGTTGCCCGCCCCCTCGTTCCATGCATTGCTCGGCAAACATGCGTCATTCCGGGATTATGTGTTCCACCTGTTTTCGGACCGCCTCACCGACCTGATGCAACTGGTCTCCGCGGTCGCTTTCCAGAAGCTGGACCAGCGCCTCGCCGCATTGCTGGTTTCGAAACCCAGTCCGCTGCTTGTCACGCATCAGGCCTTGGCCGACGAACTCGGCAGCGCACGCGAGATCGTCAGCCGTTTGCTCAAGGGGTTTGCCGATCAAGGCTGGGTAAAATTGGCCCGTGAACAGATAGAAGTTACTGATAAGACAGCACTTATCCGCTTTGCCGAACTCTGATTTACAGGTCTGTGATTTTTGTCACAGACAACCTGTTGCTTTGCGCATATTCTGTGAACTCCTCTAACCCAATCCAAGGAGAAAATATGAAACTCAACGTTGGTGGTATTGATCGTATCCTGCGTATCGTCGTCGGCCTGGCACTCATCGGCGCAACACTGGCCGGCATGATCGGCGTATGGGGCTGGATCGGCGTTGTTCCCTTGCTGACCGGCATCTTCAAATTTTGCCCGGCTTATGCCATATTTGGCATGAACACCTGCCCGATGGACAAGAAATAAGCCTGTAAATGTCACATCGCGCTCGTGCTCACGCTTGGGCGTTGTTGCCCTGCGACAAAGTCGCAGGGCAAATATCAGACCGTTTCGTTACGTTTTTTCAGCAGGAATATCACCAGGGAACGCAGTTTGGCGGGACGTACCGGCTTGTGCATCAGGTGCAGCCCGCGGTCTGCGGCGGCTTGTTGTATTTCCGGCGCCGTATCGCCGCTGACGAGAATAAAGGCGGGTTGAATCTCGCATTTCTCTTTAATAAGATCCGCAAGCATCAGCCCATTCCCGTCCGGAAGGCGATAGTCGCAGATCACCAGATCGAATTGCGTTTGCAAACACAGGTCTTTTGACTCTTGCAGATCACCGGCAACCGAAACATGGCATCCCCATGATTCGAGGATGCCTGCGGTACTGATGCGCACCAGCATGTCGTCATCGACGATCAATACTTGCAGGTTTTCCATGCTGTCGTGCCTTGGCATGACTGTGTATGGCGCATTTTCCTGCTCCGCCAGCAACTCCTCCACGCCGAACTCGCGCGGAACAGTAACGGAAAAGGTTGAGCCGCGATTCGGCGCGGAACGCAGAGTCAGCGAATGACGCAACAACCTGGCGAGACGATCCACGATGGCAAGACCCAATCCCAATCCCTTGCTGCGGTCGCGCGCGCTGTTCGCCAACTGCACGAATTCACGGAAAACATTCTGCTGCTCCTCTGCGGGGATACCGATGCCATTGTCGCGCACTTCAATGCGCAGATCATCGCCGCGCTTGCGGCAACACAACAATACCGTGCCATTCTGCGGCGTGTAGCGAATTGCATTGCCAAGCAGGTTGAGCAGAATTCTTTCCAGCAACACCGGGTCGCTCAGCACCTTGGTATTGATGCAGCGGACGCGCAATGTAATATTCTTGCGCTGTGCAACAGGAATATAATCCTGCACCAGACGCAAGATCATCGCTTCGATATCTACTCCCTGAATTTGCGGGATCACTATCCCGGCATCCAGCTTGGAAATATCCAACAGGGAATCCAGCAAGCTGGACAGCGCCTCCACCGATTCTTCCACCTTGCTTGCAATCTTGCGCTGCTCGACAGTATCAAGCCTGCTGTGCAATTCACCGATGAAAAGCCCGAGCGCATGCATGGGTTGTCTCAAGTCATGGCTTGCTGCGGCGAGGAATCGGCTCTTGTCTGAATTGGCCTTTTCAGCCTCTTCTTTTTTGCGGCGCATTTCCTCGGTCGCCTCGTCAATGCGTTGCTGCAAAGTATTGCGGTCTTGCTGCAATTGTTGCGCCATGTCGTTAATACCCGAGGCGAGCGCATCCAGTTCCTGCACCTGGTTGCCGGCGATATGCGTATCCAGATGCCCCTCTCCGATGCGGCGAATGGCATTATTCATTTCCAATACCGGCAAAGTAATACGGCGCGACACGCGCATGGCGATCAGCATGCTGGTCAACAACACGAGCACCAGCATAAACAGATTGAGCCCCAGCATTTCGGTCTTTTCCTTGTTCAGGCTGTCCTTGCTGATTTCGACAATCACGCTGCCCAGCGCCGTATTGGACATATTCCCGGCACTGCTATTGCCCAACTCGTCCAGTTTGATCTGCGTCGCCACGATAGGCTGATGGAACCACATGACATTGTGATCTTCCCGAATCGCGATGACATCGTCCATTCTGGATACATGAGTTTCGAGCAGTTCTCGCTCATAGCTATTGCGTGACCCGCCCGCCCCGGCGAGATATTTCAGATCCACATCCAGCACAATGATGGAATTGACATCCTGTTGCGCAAAGGCGGTATCCACTTGCTGCTGCAACAATCCGTTGTTTCCCGAAAAAACCGGATATTCGCTGGACGACGCAAGTTGTTGAACGATCAGCTTGGCGCGTTCGAACAGTGCACGATCCAGATCAGAAAAACGCGTGTAGGTGAAATATCCTTCCAGCAGTATTGCCAGGATCAGTATCGGAATAACCGCGACCGCCAGCGTCTGTCTTTCAATTCCATGTCGCCTCATGGAACCCTCCTGATTTCATCGCGCAGTCTGGCCGAGTCTTCAATACGTATATCGAGTGACCTGGCCACCTGCATATTGACCGACACTTCGAATTCCCTGGGGTACTGGCTGGGCGGCAACTTTCCGGTTTCGGAAAACAACCTGACTGCTTCAGCAGCTTGGGCGGCAATCTGGTCCGGGGTGCTGTAAATGGCGCACAATGCGCCCGCCTTGACATAGGCCTGCGAAATACCGACCAGTGGAATTTGCTTGCGATATGAAGTCAACAGGATATTGCGTATCGTTCCGGCGTTATATACCCCTGCATCCGCCAGCACAAAAAGTACTTCACTTTCGCCCAGAATACTTTCCAGCGCATCGTTCAACGATTGCGCCTCACCGACACTTCTATCGTGCAAACGTACATTCTTGTCTGCCAGCAGGCGTCTTGCATTCGGGAGTTCTTGCGGAGGTGTCGAGTAAAGTACCCCAACGTGCCTGGTAGAAGGCAAAGCGGCCAGCAAAAACGCAACCTGGCGTTCCATGGGCTGATCAAGGAATACAGCGGAACGCGGTACTGTTCGCTTGGCAGAACCATTCGGCAACTTGTCGTACCCGGCTTTGGGGACGAGTACGTTCAATACAGGAATATCTCTGGAAGCTAGTTCATTTGCGGCCTTCATCCCGACTGCGATGTACAGATCGGAAGCTGCAATTGCCTGATCCACGCCGACAGTATTCAGTGCAAACTTTGCAACCGGCATTTTGACGCGCAGTAAATCGCTGAACTCCTGGTACACCCCTCCCTCTTCACTCAATACCACCGCCACTCGCAACGGCTCAGCCTGTACCGGCAACATGCAAAAGAAAAAGAATGCCAGCGCTACGGATGACATCCGGCTGGAGAAGAAAGAATCCGAACGAGGAAGATTAGTCCGGCTGAAAATATATGGTCGCAGTAAAATAAGCCCGCCGCTTGAACAAGAGATTCATAGTCCACTGCATATTGCTGTATCCCGTATAGTTATCCTGGAATGCATTTTGCAACACTACAGCCATCTCCCCTCCTGCTGCTGTTTTTTTTGTTAAATAAATTCTACCAAACACAAATCAATCAACAGTCCATGCTGAATCTGGTAAACACCGGCAGCAAGCTGCCGGCTAAAACCGTTGTTGCCAACGCGATGGAATGCGCCCGCTATTTCAGCAAGGCTTATATCCAGTCGATGTTCTTTTGCAGCACACCACAGGCCCAGAAGGTGGCGGACATGCCATCATTGTGCATCCTGTTGGGCAAGCGGCAGTTGTACTGGCAGTTGCACTGGAAGTTGTAGTAGTAGTTGTGGTGGTGGTGACTGGCGCAGTCTGCTTCGCCGTCGATTTTTTGGTGGATGGAGCAACCGCCACATCTCCTGCCCAAGCAGGTGCAACGAGGATCAAAGCCAATATGCACAGCAGCATTCTATTCATGTTTATCTCCCAAAAAATGTAATGAATAACTACCTTCCCTGCACAAAGCAGATTCCGTCAGCAAACAACTCCAGCTAGCAATGACTAAAATCCGCCCTGCTCCCTACCAGACCAGCTTGAGTCTAGCATACACAAGTCGCCCATTGCTGAAACGCGGGTTAAGCGGATCAGTATCCGCATATTGAACACGCTTGTCGGTGGCGTTACGTATACCGGCTGTCAATACGCCGTGCGGCCCGTAAAACTTCCAGCCTAAATTGATATCCAAATGGTTAAAACTATCCTGAAATGGAATCAATATGGCTGATTGTTGGGTACCGGCAACCTGGTTATGACTCCAGGTCAAATTCGCCGTCCATTGCGCGTTTACAAACCAGCGCATGGCCATTTGCTGTGACTTCAAATTCTGCTCGTTGACTGAATCCAGTGCAGAAGCCAAAAGATCGTTTTGAATTCGCTCATCGTCATATGCAAGGCTTACTGTCAATGGACTCATCTCCGGTTGCCAGTGCAAAACCAATCTGGATTCATCGAGTTTCTGGCATAGCAGAGTTTGGACACCAGTTATCACGGTCGGTCTGTCAGTGCTGCGCTGCTGTGCTTCTGCAGTCAGCAACCAGTCTGAATTCAATTGCCTGTCCCCACCCAGCGCAATTGCATGCACAAGCTGGCCGCTATCTCCGGGACGGGACAGCAAGAAGCCAGCCTGGCTGACCGGCGCAAGCGATGCGTCGCCCAGCCCAAGAACCCCCATGCCTTCCCACGCGGCGAGGCGCAAATGCGTTCCGGTATCTGGCGAGTAAATCACCCCCAGCCTGGGAAACCAGCGCACAACGGAAGTGCTGTAGCTTCCAAGATTATCCCTGTCGTCAATTTCCCCCCAACCCAATCCCGCATCCAGTTGCCAATATGGGTTCAGCATTTGCTGCCAGGCAGCATAGAATTGTCGGCTATCAAGCGTACGATTGACGAAGACAGCACTAGAGACATCCCAGAAAATTTTCTCACCGCGAGTCTGTTGCACACCCAATTGCATGGCATAGGCCGCACCGCTACGCCGATACTGCAATTCAGCACTGTTTGCGCTGCTGCTGGCAAATATTGGCCAAAGATAAATTGGCGGTACGGAAAAGTCGTAGTAATCGACCGTCTGATCGGTCTGCTGGTGGCTCAATAACACGCGCAATTCGCTGTCACCAACGTCCGTCATGGTATGACGCAATCCCAGACGAGTTACCTGGCTGTTATCCATAATCACCATATTGGATCCCATCCACGGATCTGCCGGATAAACCGTCTCACCGCGTTGTGACTTAAAAGTCTCGTACGATACAAACGCCTGCGTGGCCTTGATCGGCTGCCATTGCACGATACCATGCCATATGCTGTTATCGAGATTTTCGAAGGGCGCATTTCCGTCGGATTCAAAATGACGCTGAGCAACACCCAGCCCCAGCGTTTCACTGCCCACCCCGAAACGTATTTGTTCCCCGTTGGTATTCTGGTTGCCTGTACTGGCGCTGGCTTCCAAAGTGGCATTTCGACTAAACAGCTTGTCGTAATTGTTATAGCTTGCCTGCTGCGCGCCGAGACCGCTGACTACGCCATGCTGCGGTGTTGATGCGCCGGTTTGCCCGGCGCCGTCACCATAGATGTCCAATTCTGCGGGTAGATTGCCCGGTCTGGCATTGAACTGGCTTTGCAAGAGCAGGCTGCGCCGCGCCGACGCGCCGAATCGCTGACCTTGCAAAACATCGGCCTGATCCCTCAAATTGGCTGAATTTTTTTCGCCGGCCGAGTCGGCCAGAGTTTGAAAAGCGAGACCATCCAATCCTAAATGACGCAGTGTCTCGGCCAGATTTGCCAGAAATAATTGTTCATCTTCCTTGAGCAAATGTTCGCCGCGGTAAACCGACCGGTATGCCGCCCGTGCTTGTGCCTGACGCAAACTTTCGCGGGCGTCCATTGGCTGGTTGGCCTGCAATTTCGCTTGCGCCTGATACAACCATGGGATGGGATCTTTGGGGTCGGCTTGTTGGGCACTGCGCCAGCTTGCCCAAGCGGCTTCAATTTGACCTGACTGCTGCTGCGAACGGCCAAGGTAGGTAAGTATCAGTGCGTTACCAGGATCGGCTTCATTTGCAGCCTGCAATTTTTCCTGTCCGGCCTTGAAGTTTCCCAGCTTGATTTCAGCCAAACCCAAACCAAATAATGCCTTTGCATCTTTGGGGTCGCGCTGCAAAGCAGTATCAAACGCGGCCTTTGCTTCCCTGGAATTTCCGTCAATCAGGTGAACCAGGCCGCTCACTGCGATGACATAGGGATGCGTGCCATCCACTTCATGCGCCCGATCCACCAGCATCTTGGCTGAGTGAATCCGGTCGAGCGTAAGCGCGAGTTCGGCCTCGCGCGCCAAAGTGACCCCCGATTGTGGCGTCCTGATATTAAAGCCATGCATCTCTTCGCACGCTTCTGCCAAACGCCCTGCGCCCTGCAAAGCGTAGGAATGCGCCAGATACGGCAATATCCCCTCACCAAAATCCTGCGCATGTCGCGCCGCGTCCAGCGCTTCCTGCACCTGTCCCTGCTGCAGGTGCGCCATGGCTGAGAGCGCATATGCATCCGCGGCATATTGAGCTTTTGCCAGCAAAGGAGTGAGTATTTCTACAGCCTGCCGTGACTGATAACCTTGCAGCAAGAAGCTGGAACGCAGCATATTCATCTCGGCTACAGTATCCGCGCTCGCCTTTCCGCTCCTGCCTGCGTCGTCGAGCAGTATCAGCGCATCGAGAAAACGGCCTTCCTGCTGAGCCTGCAAGGCTGCCCGCATCGCGGGATTGAGGTGCAATGGTTGATATTGAGTCGCTACGAGAGGCAATGTCCACACAGCACTTCGTCCATGCCCCATAGCTTGCCCCGAAGGAGGCTGGATTTGCCCTAGAAATATGTCTTCATCTGTTGCGTGTGCTGGTTCGGTCATCAAGCTGAGACCTGAAATACATAAACCCAGCAAAACACTTGAATATTTCATAGACAACGATGCTCATCGCGGAATTTGATGAGGCGAATAGTATTACTATTTTCACAAAGCGTCTTGAGAAGTTACCTTCCCCGCACGGAATCTAATTGCATACATAATAGGCTGTAACCTCATTTCCCCTGCCGGAAAATACGAGTTTATGAGCCATGCTCATGGCCAGCGCGAGTCCTCTGCCATACTGTCTTTGTGCACTATTCTCCTGCGCCAATCTCTGTATGGCGGAATAATCAAATCCATTGCCGCTATCAATCAGATGAATCCTGACGCCATTATGTCCCTCGATGATTACTTTCTCGATCTCGATTTCAATTGATCCGGTAGAGAGTGTGCGCAATTTGTCTTCTCGCAAATGCAAGTATTTTTCGAATCCGTCGGGTCCATGTTTGATAGTGGAATCCAGTTTCAGAACGCCATGGTCCAACGCATTATTGAACAATTCGTTCAGAATCACATACAGGCGGGAGTAATGCTCGGCAGTAGCAGTGATTTTGCCGACAACCTGTGTTACCAAATATACCGCATCCAGATATTTCAGTTCGTCCGCTCCCAAAGTGATCGCAATACGCCAATGGCTGCTTGAAGTCACATCATCGATATCCCCCCCCATGGGTTTGCCAATTACTTCCCGGAAATTCACAACGGAAATATTTGCCATCGCCAGGGAAACATCGTCATGTGCGGGCTGGCCATTCAGATGATGTTCCAATGAACTCATCAACGCTTCAAAACGGAGATCCGGTATTGTGTTCTGGAGCAATTGTTTGACCCGCTCCTTCCCGAATTGCTCCCTCTCCGCAGATTCGGCTTCAAGCAAACCGTCAGAGAACAAAAATAACTGACAGTCAGTTTCATAATGGACAACCTCGGCTTCCGAAGAAAATTCCTCATCATCGAGTATTCCCAGCGGCAGATTGCGTGAGGGCCACTGATGCAGAATGGCTCCATCGGCATGTACCAGAACCGGGGCCGGCACGCCTCCATTCCAGACCCCGATGGCTCGGTTGCGAAAGTCGATTGAAACCAGTACAGCCCCGATAAAGCGGTCAACCGGCATGAGCGAGTGTATTTTTGAATTCAATTCCTCAGCGATGCGCGACAGGGAGAAACCTTTTTTCGACATGGCATTGAAAACCTGGCTAAGCGGCAGCAAATTCATCGCCGCAATCAGGCCATGCCCGACCGCATCCGCCAGCAGGATATGCAGATTGCCTGCAGGCGTGCGCGAAACCAGAATGACATCTCCGCTGTAGAGGGTAGCTGGTTTGATCTGCGACCTGACCGCCGGATCCTGTGTATTTTGCGCATCTGTAATGCGCGACATGATGTCGCTGCCTATACGCAGCTCTTCCTCGGTCTTTTCATGGTATTTTTCAAGTGCGGAGACTTTTTCGGCGAGCCGCAAATGCAATTCTTCGATGTGTGCAATAAAGCCGTTAAACACTTGCGTGATCTGCCCGATTTCGTCATTTCCATAAACGGCTACACGCTTCGAAAAATCTTCATTCTTCTTGATATGCTGCATGGCGCCTTCCAGATCCACCACGGATCTGGTGATGTTGCGAATCAACCAGCTGATCAAAAAAAACAGCACTAACTGCAGGAATACCTGCCCTGCCAGCAGGACCGAACTCAGTTGCTGGATCTTCTTGTATTCAGGCTCCAGATTGATCTTCAGGCTGATGGTGCCGAGTACTGTCCCTTCCGGCACCTGATGGCACTGTAAACAGTCGACACCATAAAATTCTTTTCTGGCTGCGAATGGAACCACCACCCGCAGGGTATGCTTCTGATGCCTGGTAATTTCCGTCTGCACATTCCCGGTTTCTGACGCCTGGCGATCCATATTATCGCTCTGCCGCTCCTCCTCCAGGCCCGGACCATACTGCTTCTGCAATGCACTGGTGCGCGTCAGGTGGAAATCTTCCATCCCGGTCTGCGCAGACATTCTGTTGAAGAAAACGCTACGCTCATTCCGGTTCGAAATTGCACCAGTGAGCATCATTGAATTGAGCGCAAGCAATGACTGGGTGGCGCTATCCTGGGTTTTGAGCTGGACACTGTCCAGCATGGCCGATTCGAACTTGCTCATCACCCACATATGGGCGGCAGGCAGCAATACAAGCAATGCAAGCTGTATCGGCAGATGCAGCTTGATGTGCAACGGCAAATTTCTCCACCATGCTTTCATACTTTTTCTTTACACATGGCGACCTGGAAAAGGTCACAAATAATTACTGTCCACTCTTTGTGATGTTAAACAAACGATTGAAGTTGGCCACCTCCAACACCTGATCAACCACACCAGAAGGGTTAACCAGCGCGATGGTTTTGTTGATTGATTTTGCCCGTTCATTCAACAGCATCAGCATACCCAAGGCGGAACTGTCCAGATAATCAAGCCTGCTCATTTCGATTTCTATCTGCCGTACAGCAGTATTGTCAAAGAGTCCGGTATATGCCTCCTTGAATTCCTTGTGTATCTGAAAGTCAAAACGCCCCTTCATGACAATACGCCCGACGTTTTCCCGAATTTGCGTTTCCAGTGCCATAGCGCCTCCCTGTAGTTGTTTTATACCCGGTTACTTTTACCACTATGCGTAGCAAGATACTCCAATGTATGGCGTGCAATACCCTGCAACGGTAACACTTCGCACGCGCCGCCGATGTTGATTGCCTCTTTCGGCATGCCAAAGACGATACAACTCTCTTCGTCCTGAGCAATGGTATGGCAACCGACCTGCTTCATTTCCAGCAATCCTTGCGCGCCATCTTTTCCCATGCCTGTCAGGATAATACCTAATGCATTCGCCCCGGCCACATTGGCCGCCGAGCGAAATAATACATCGACAGAGGGGCGATGCCGGTTCACGGGCGGGCCCTGATTCAGCTCTGTCATGTAATTTGCACCACTGCGCCTGAGCAGCAAGTGCGAATGGCCGGGTGCAATATAGGCATGCCCCGGCAGGATACGTTCGTTGTGTTCCGCCTCCTTTACCGCAATCTTGCACAGACTGTCCAACCGGTCCGCAAACGACTTGGTGAAATTTTCCGGCATATGCTGGGTCACCAGAATCCCCGGCACGTCGGCGGGCAGCCTGGTCAACACATCCTTGATCGCCTCGGTTCCGCCTGTGGATGCACCTATGATGATTAATTTTTCGGTCGAGGAATACCTGCCGGCCAGACTGGGCAGAATGGCATCTGCCGTGTATTTTTTTTCAATTTCCAGTGCTGAGGCAGTCGGAGACTTATGCACCCGAGCCAGTGCTGCGGCCCGTATCTTGTCGGTAATCTCCATGGCATATTCTTCCATGCCGCGGGCAATATCCATCTTGGGCTTGGAGACGAAATCCACCGCTCCCAGCGCCAAAGCGCGAAAGGTAATGTCTGAACCGTGCTCGGTCAGCGTGGAAACCATCACCACCGGCATTGGGCGCAAGCGCATCAGGCGCTCCAGGAAATCCAGCCCGTCCATCTTGGGCATTTCCACATCCAGCGTCAGCACATCCGGATTCAAGGACTTGATCATTTCGCGCGCCACCAAAGGATCGGGCGCGGCGCCGACGCACTCCATGTCTTTTTCGCGATTGATGATCTCTTTCATCACGCTGCGTATCAGCGCCGAATCGTCAATTACCAATACTTTTATTTTGTGATTGTTCATATTCATTTGATACAGATAGTTATTGAGTAATGAGACCGGGCTCAGAAATCACTTGAACAATTCAACATCGCCCGCCAACTTGTCAAATAGCAACCGCGATTTGTATTCACTTTCGCGGTTGACGATCGTATCGTTATGCACCGTTCTTAATTTCTTCACGCGCACCAGGCCACTTTTAGGAAAGAAATACACCTTGCGCGGATAAATGTCGAGCAAGTCCTGGGCGGCCACATGTATGTTTTCCGTTTTCAGATAGCGCAACACGAACTCGGCATTGCGTTCACCGACATTACTGACAGTAAACCCGCGCAAAACCGCCCCGCCACCGAACACCTTGGCTTCAAGGTTACTGCGCTTCGCCCCCATTTTTTGCAATTCGTTGACCAGCACTTCCATGGCATAACTGCCATAGCGAGCCGATTCACCCAGGGGATTGCTCTGATCCGCATTGTTATCAGGCAGCATGAAATGATTCATGCCGCCAATGCCGCTCACCTTGTCGCGAATACAAGCGCAGACGCATGATCCGAGCACGGTTACGATCATCATGTCGCGTGCCGTCACGTAATATTCCCCCGGTAATATCTTGGCTGCTTCGGCATTTTGCTGGGGATCGAAATACAGGTTCGGCGCCAGACGCTCTTCATACAGATGCTCTGACATGGCTATCCACCATCCTTGGCATTGCGCTTTTGCTTTGCCAATTCATATACGGTTTTGCCGCGCAGTGTGAATACATGCCCGGCATTATGAAAACTTTCCGAATGGCCCGCGAACAACAATCCGTCCGGCTGCAGTAACGGCGCAAATCGCTCCAATATTGCCAGTTGCGTTTCCTTGTCGAAATAGATCATTACGTTGCGGCAGAATATTGCATCCAGCGGACCGCGGATCTGCCAATCGTTATCAAGCAGGTTGATCTGCCTGAAAGTTACCAGTGCCTGCAACTCTGGCCTGACCTTCACAAATCCCGCCTGCTTGCCGGTTCCCTTGAAAAAAAAACGTTTCAGCATGTCCGCAGAAATTTTTTCGACACGCTCCATCGGGTAAATCCCGGCCTCGGCTTTGGCAAGCACATTGGTATCGACATCGCTGGCAACGATGGAAACAGGCGGTGTAAAACTGCCAAAAGCATCCACCAGCGTCATTGCCATCGAATAGGGTTCCTCACCCGTGGAAGCGGCAGAACACCAAAGTTGAATATGATGGCGCTTGGACTGCTTCAGCGCATGCTCGGCCAACAACGGAAAATGGTGCGGCTCGCGGAAGAATGAAGTCAGGTTGGTGGTCAGCGAATTGACAAATGCTTCCCACTCTTCGTCATTGTCGCCTTCCAGCAACGCCAGATAATCATTGAAATTATTGATGCCGGTAGCCCGCAAACGCCGCGCCAGACGGCTGTACACCATATCCTGCTTGGATTTGTTCAAAGAAATCCCGGCCCGGGCATAGATCATTTTCTGCACGCGCTCGAAATCATGCACTGTGAACTCGAACTCACGATCACGATTTGTGTCGGCATTGATGGTTAGCTGATTTGCGCTCATGGAATCATTATTTAATTCGTTATGCTTCACAGAAGCAGACACACAAATTTAGCGCCATTCTTGCAGCGTTTTTCGCCAAGCATCACCCTGCCGTTAGAATTCCTGCCACTCGCCATCCTCGCCTGACTTGGGTTTCGGTCTGGCGACTGCCGTCGATTTGCCCGCTCCGGTTTTATGCTCCAGCGCTGGCTTGCGTGCCGCACCCGCCTTGTGCTCGGGC
>JBAQDF010000076.1:0-62420 GCA_049286265.1 Sideroxyarcus sp. | reverse complement strand
ACATATGCTGCGTCGCAATTTTTTGTTCGCGCCTTGTCTTGCTTGGAATTTTGAATTTTTTAGAGGCGGCCAAAGTCAAACAACGACTCCATGCCTTCAGTTATCCGCTCTCCCGCCTGCTCCTTTTTACCCCATAAATTGCTTCTATGGGCTCCCTGATTAATTATTATTTTGTTATAACCTTTTTCCTGCAAGGGTTGAATGGATCATCCTTCCCCTCATCACCCAGCCACTCGCATATCGCATCAAGCGCCATATCCTCGTTGGGGTAAATATGTTTCTGGCTGATTTCCTCGAACAGGCCGGTGCGATGCATCACATCCAGCACTTGCTTCTTCAGGCCGGAAAACACCAGCGTGACCCCGTTCTCCTTTAGCCGCTCGTGCAACAGCCGCACGATATCTTCGCCCGAGGCATCCAGGTTGTTGATGCCGTTGCCAACGATTAGCACGTATTTGGCTTTCGGTTTAGATGCCACCGCTTCCAGCACCGCATCCTCGAAATAAGCCATGTTGGCGAAATACAATTGCCCGTCGAAGCGCACCGCCACCACATATTCGCTGGTCGGCATTTCGGGATGCACTTTCATATCGCGCAACGTCCCGTCTTTATACCTGCCCAGCATGGCCACGCGCGGCTTCATGGTGCGGTACAGGAACAGCACGATGGCCAGCGAAGCGCCAATCATGATGCCGTTGTCCAGATGCGGTGCGGCGATGAGGGTAACGAAGAAAGTGACCATCGCAACGATGCCGTCCGCCCGGTTGGCTTTCCAGGCATGCTTGATCGCGCCCGGTGTAATCAACCCGGTCACCGCGAGCAGTATGATGACACCCAGAGTCGCCTTGGGCAGGTAGTAGAGAAACGGCGTCAGGAACAGCAGCGTGACCGCCACGAACAGGCCGTTGAACACCATCGCGAAGCCGGTCTGCGCACCCGCCTGCAGATTGATGACCGAGCCGGTGAAGGAACCCGTCGCGGGGTAAGCCTGGAAGAAAGAGCCTCCGATATTGGCGAAGCCCTGTCCGATCAGTTCCTGGTTGGGATTGAGACGCTGCCGGGTCTGCACCGCCAGTGCCTTGGCCATGGATACGCATTCCATGAACGCAACCAGCGAGATGATGAGCGCGGCGGTGAACAGTTGCACGATCGCCTCCAGCGTCAGGGTCGGCAGGCGGAATGACGGCAATCCCTCGGGGATGGTGCCGACCACATCGCCGCCGCTACTGAGACTCAGTTTTGCGTCCTCGACCCGCTTGAAGTGCCATGACAAACCGTCGGTCTCCATGCCCGTCGGAATCCGGCCTTCCACATAGATTGCCGCCGTTTGTCCTTCAGCCGCTTTGGCCTGCACGAAGACCAGTTGGCGGATGTCGTGCAACCTCACCTTGTTCTGCTTTTCCAGACCGAGTACATCCAGATTCAACACCTTGATCTGGTGATCCAGTTCGGCTGCACCGTGCGCGTCTTTGGCCTTCTCCAGCGCACGCAATTGCGCCCCTTTCGCGGTGACGTCTGCCTTGATCTGGTTGATTTTCGATTGCGCCTGCGAGAAGTTGGCGACCAGTTCGCGCGCAGCCGGATCGGCGATGGCATCGACGGTGGTCTTGGCCTTGTGCGAAAAGCCGATGGAAACGCTGATCACCGTGGTAACGATCACCGCGACCAGCACGCTGGGCTTGGACAGCCATTTGTTCTTCTTCATCCCCAGCATCAAGGCCAGCGCGAGCAGCGACATCAGCAGGGTCGGCAGATGCACCTGCGGCAGGTAGGAGAACATCTCCCACACGTCCTTGAGGAAAGAATCGCTGCGTCCCTTCGGAATACCCAGCAGCAGATCAAGTTGCGACAGCGCGATGATGATCGCCGCCGCGTTCATGAATCCCAGGATCACCGGGTGCGACACGAAGTTGACGATGGTGCCCAGCTTGAGCACGCCCATGCTTAACTGGATGATGCCGACCATCAGGGTCAGCAGCAGTGCAAGGCCAATGTATTCCTCCGAGAACGGAACAGCCAGCGGCATCAGCGCGGCCGCGGTCATCAGCGAAATGATCGCCACCGGCCCGGTCGCCAGTTGCCGCGACGAGCCCCACAGCGCCCCCAGAATGGCTGGAACGAAAGCGGTATAGAGGCCAAAATACACCGGCAGGCCGGAAAGTTGGGCATAGGCCATCGCCTTGGGCACCAGCACCAACGCACCGGTGATGCCCGCGATCAGGTCGGCCCTGACCGTGATGAACGGAATCGGCCACCAGGAAAGGAACGGGAAGAAACGTATCAGTTTACTGTTCATGCTGCCCTCTGTTCACCAGAATCAAAGATTGCCTTTCTCGCTCGCCTCCTCTCCCGCATGCGGGAGAGGATTGAGGAGAGGGGCTTGCCCGTTTGCCAGTCAGTTGCACCACCCAAAAACCGTACTCCACCTTCTATTTACAGCCAGGTCTTGACCCCGTCGTCACCGCCGATGTGCTGCTTCATCAGCACGCACTTCGCATCCGGCTTCACCTTGAGCACTTCCTCATAGATTGCCTTCAGCGCCACTTCTTCATCCACAAAGAGGTTCTCCTCGCCGATGTATTTGAGCAGCCCGGACGAACGCATGATATCCAGCACCTGTTTCTTCAGGCCGCTGAACACCACGCGGATACCGTTGGCACGCAGGCGCTCGATCACGTGATGTATCACCTCGTCGCCCGAGGCATCCAGCTGGTTGATACCGTCCGACACGATCAGCAGATGTTTGGCGGTCGGGTTGTTGGCTACTGCCTCAAGCACCGTATCCTCGAAGTATGGCACGTTGGCGAAATACAGCGAACCGTCGTAACGCATGGCAATGATCTTTTCGCTCACCGGCAGGTTGTGCACCTTCACGTCGCGCAGTGTGCCGTCCGGGTGGCGACCGAGGATAGCCACGCGCGGCTGCATGGTGCGGTACAGGTAAAGAATGATCGCCAGACCGGCGCCAACCATGATGCCGTTATCCAGATGCGGCGCAAAGGCCAGCGTTGCGATGAAGGTCACGATGGAGGCGACACCGTCATGCTTGTGCGTGTGCCAGGCATGCACGATGGCCTTGAAATTGACCAGGCCGATCACCGCCATCATGATCACCGCAGCCAGCACTGCCTGCGGCAGGTGATACAGCAGCGGCGTGAGGAACAGGATGGCAACCAGTACGATCAGGCCTGCAAACACGTTGGACAGGCCGGTGACCGCGCCCGCATTCAGGTTCACCGCCGAGCGCGAGAACGATCCGCTGACCGGGAACGACTGGCCCAGGCTGCCGACGATATTGGAAAGACCCTGACCGAGCAACTCCTGGTTGGGGTCGATGCGCTGCCTGGTCTTGGCCGCCATCGCCTTGGCGATGGAGATCGCTTCCATGAAACCCACCAGCGAGATCACCAGCGCGCTGGGAAGCAGCGCCATCAGGGTTTCCCAGCTCATCTTGGGCATGCTGATATCGGGCAGACCGGAGGGGATGCTGCCCACCACCTCGCCGCCGCCGACCAGCTTGAATTCGCCCTGGCTTACTTTGCGGATGCGCCAGCGGTAACCGTCGGACTTCTCGCCCTGCGGAACCTGACCAGTCAGGTACAGTTTTGCCGGTTGTGTTTCGGTCGCGGGAACCTGCTCGAAGATGAACTTGCGCAGCGAACGGGCAGCCTTGCGGTTCTCGCCTTCCAGATTCTGAATCTCCAGATCGAGCAACTCGATCTCGTATTTCAGCGCAGCCACGTGCTGGCGACTTTCACTGTGTTCCTTTTGCAGATGTTTGAGTTCTGTTGATTTAGTGCCGAGAACACCGTTCAATTCGTTGATCTTGATCTCCGCGCGGGAAAAATCGTCAGCCAACGTCCTGACCTCGGCATCCACGATTTCCCCGATCTTGCCCTTGCTGTTGTGTTCGAAGCCGATCACATAGCTGGCAACGGTGGTGACGGCCACGGCGATCAGCACGCCGGGCAATTTGGGTGCGAACTTTTTCAGTCCCCACATGATGCCGAATGCGGAAACGCCCATGATCAGGGTGGGCCAGTGCGTCTCACCGATTTGTTGCAGCACGCCCCAGATGTCGATGATGAAATGCTCGCTGCGCCCCATCGACACGCCGAACAACTTGTTGAGCTGCGACAGGCCGATAATGATGGCGGCGGCATTGGTAAAGCCGACGATGACCGGGTGCGAAAGGAAATTCACCACCACGCCAAGCTTGAAAACACCCAGCGCAAGCTGGATCACGCCAACCATCAGCGCCAGCAGGATGGCCAGGACAATGAATTGTTCCGAGCCGGTGGCCGCCAGCGGCGCCAGTGCGGAAGCAGTCAGCAGCGAAGCGACCGCGACCGGACCCGTGGCGAGCTGTGCGGAAGAACCCCACATCGCGGCAATGATGCCCGGCAGGAACGCCGCATACAGACCGT
This sequence comes from Sideroxyarcus sp., assembly GCA_049286265.1. Taxonomy (GTDB): domain Bacteria; phylum Pseudomonadota; class Gammaproteobacteria; order Burkholderiales; family Gallionellaceae; genus Sideroxyarcus. The sequence continues at coordinate 57,993 of JBAQDF010000076.1, read as the reverse complement.
AATAGGCAGGCAGACCGGCCAATTGCGCATAAGCCATGGATTGCGGGATCAGCACCAGTGCAACGGTGATGCCTGCGATCAGGTCGGTCCTGACATTGGCGCCGTTCAGCGGCCACCAGGATAAAAAGGGGAAGAAGCGTTTGAGTTGATTATTCAATTTATCCTCGGTTCGCCGTCAGGCAGATTGATATGACATTCGGAAAAGATGCGCGCCGTGCAGTGGCGGCAGATCTCGGTGTCGAGCGTGGCATAGATCGGCTTGACCCAGTTCGACATGGTAGGGAAGAAGCCGCCGGAGCCGATGTCGTCGAGCTTGTCCGACTTGCGCAGGTACTTGTAAATCTCATCCCTGCAACGGTAAAAATATAACCCTCCGCCCAGCTTGCGCCTGCGGCGCGCCTCCTGTGCCAGCATCTCGGCACCCGCGACGTCGACGAAGCTGATGCCGCGCGCGACGATGAGCACCGTTTTTTTCTGAGGCTCGATCTCGTCTATTTTCTGCAGGCTGCTCTGCACATGATCCACCGCGCCGAAGAAGATCGCACCGTTCAGGCGCACCATGGCCAGTTGCGGGCATTGCGGCTGGTCCTGGGCAGTCACAAAATGGTAGGCGCCCTCTTCCTTCGCCGGCACCACTTGCACCAGGTTCGGACGCGAGACGCGGAACAGGTAAATGGCGAGCGAGAGCAGGATGCCGAAGAAGATGCCTTTTTCCAGGTCGATCAGCGTGCCGATCAGGGTGACGAACAGGATAACCGTCTCGGAACGGTCGCTGCGGATGATGGAAGCGATATGGTGGAAATCGATGAGTCCCCAGGCGACCAGGAACAGGATGCCCGCCATCGCCGCTGTCGGCAGATAGGAAGCCAGCGGTGCGACCAGCAACAGCACCAGCATCAGGAAGATGGAGGCATACACCGTCGCCAACGGCGTCTTCGCACCCGCTGCGTAATTCACACCGCTGCGGTTGAACGAGCCGCAGGAAGCGAAACTGGAGAAGAAGCTGCCGACCAGGTTGGACAGGCCCTGGCCGATGAATTCCTGGTTGCTGTCGATGCGCTGTTCCGACTTCACCGCGATGGAACGCGAGATGGAGACCGCCTCGGTCAGTGCCAGCATGGTCACCACCAATGCCGGGAACAGCACCTTGTGGATGGTCGTCCATGAGAAGTCGGGCAGCGACAGAGGCGGCAAATGCGACGGCAGCGCACCCACGGTCTTGATCATCGTGTTCTCCACGCCGATTTCCAGATTGAGCAGCCAGGCAACCACGCTGCCCACCACCATCGCAACAATCATGTAGGGCAATTTTGGGATGTAGCGCTTGGACACGATGCCGACCGCCAGCGTGACCGTACCGACCAGCAAGACCCAGGGGTTGATGTTGCCGGCCTGCGCGATCAGTTGTTCGATTACCACATGAAAATGCGAGCCGCGCGGGATCGGGATGCCGAAGAAGTTCTTCACCTGGCTTGCGGCGATGAGCAATGCGGCGCCCGCAGTGAAGCCGATGACCACGGTGTGCGAGATGAAGTTGACCAGCACCCCCATGCGCGCGAGACCGAGGATGAGCTGGAACAGGCCCACCAGGAAGGTCAGTGTGAGTACCATGCTGATGAACTGCGGCGAACCGGGATCGGCCAGCGGGCTCATGGCGGCGAATACTGCGATGGAGATGGCGGTGGTCGGGCCGGAAACCAGGTGCCAGCTCGAACCGAACAAGGCGGCGATGATGGCCGGCACCATGGCCGCATACAGGCCGTATTCCGGCGGCATCCCGGCGATGGTAGCGAAAGCCACCCCTTGCGGCAATACGATCAGCGCCCCGGTAATGCCCGCGATCAGGTCGGCCCGGGTGGACTGTTTGTCCACCAGATGTTTCCACTGCAGGAACGGTAGCAGCCGGTTCAACCAGTAATTGCGGGAGTGGGCGATTTTCAAAGTATTGCTGTCAGCCTATGGTCTGGTAATAAAGGTTCTGCGGGTGGTTGGCCTGTGCAAAGAAGAACCAGCGCTCCGCCAGCAAACCAATATATTGGAGTATAAATGCAAAACCCAGCAAAACGGGGTGGGTCATGCCAAGGACCAGCAATGCCAGCGGAACCAGAAACGCCAGCACCACGAAAGTCGGCTTGATCGCACGCAAGAACGAGGCGCTCTTGCCGTGGAAATATTCGCGCGTGTTGAACGTGCCGCCCATGGCCCCCATGGAGCGCTCACGATGTAGGGATGCTTGACGCCAATGGCGGTCTGCATGGTCGATTTCGGTTTCAGGCGCGCATTGCGCACCAGCGAGGCGACGCGCCCGGCCAATGCCAGCAACGTGATGATGACGGCCCAGCCGACGAAGAAGTCCGTCTCGGTCGGCGCGTACGTCGCGGAAAAGAACGCTGCCAGGATGAAGCCGGAAGAGCCGCCCATCAGGATGTAGTTGATCACCGTCAGCGGCGAATACCATTCGCGCAGGAAACGCAGGCAGGCATAGATCATGCCGGTGCAGACGAACAGCGCGAACGCCAGCAGGGTGCCGACTGCGCCGATCACGACGGACAGGTCAATGACCAGACCGCTGGGCAGCGTCACGATTTCGGGCAAATAGCCGAACACATGCACGACGCCGTAGAGGAACACGACGCCCATGAAGGCAGGCAATACGATCACTTCGCGCGACAGCCAGGAAGTGCGCCATTGCGTTGCCGAACGCCAGGCGCGCTCGGGACGTCCGAGGTGGAAGAACGAAGCGATCAGCCCTCCGCCCAGGAACAGCATGGCCAGCGCACTGCCAAAGCCGTAATAGGCATCGGATTGCATCGGGAGCAGGCCGAACAGCGCATAGGTCTGGTGCGTGAACAGCGCCAGGAACAGGCCCTGCCCGGCGCCGAGCAGGGTAGTCAGAAAAATAACTGAAAAAGCAGGTTTCATAGTCAGTCTTACCAGGCAGAAACATCGTCCATGGACGGCGCACCCTTTGCCGGTTTGGGCAACTGGCCGTCCACTTTGAGCGGATTGTCCGCGCGCTCGAGCTCGTCCATGTGAATCTTGAGCTTGGTCTTGCGACGCGGCAGATAATGGTTGGCGGGTTGCGTGCCCCACTCCGGCATCAGCGCATAGCCGCCCTCTTCGCGGATCGCCAGCGACACGGCCGATTCCGGATCGTGAATGTCGCCGAACAGACGCGCGCTGGTCGGGCAGGCTTTGACGCAGGACGGTTTGCGGTCGGCTTCCGGCATCGACATGTCGTAGATGCGGTCCACGCACAGCGTGCATTTCTTCATCACCTGCTGCTTCTCGTCGATCTCGCGCGCGCCGTACGGGCAGGCCCAGGTGCAATACTTGCAGCCGATGCACTTGTCGTAATCCACCAGCACGATGCCGTCTTCCTTGCGCTTGTACGAAGCGCCCGTCGGGCACACCGGCACGCAGGGAGGATCTTCGCAATGCAGGCAGGATTTGGGGAAGTGCAGCGTCTCGCTGTGCGGGAACTTGCCGATCTCGAAGGTCTGCACGCGGTTGAAGAAGGTGCCGGTCGGGTTCAGGCCGTAGGGATTTTCGTCGCACAAGGGGCCGGCCGAGCCGGAGGTGTTCCATTCCTTGCAACTGGTCACGCAGGCGTGGCAGCCGACGCAGACGTTCAAGTCGATTACGAGCGCAAGTTGGGTCATTTCGCACCGCCCTTCTTCTTGCCGCCGCCGAAGTAGGCCTGCCAGCTCGGATGTTCTTTCATGCCGGGATATTTCTTCATGGGTTCGAATTGGGGCGAGGTCTGTTCGGGCTCGCCCGCTTCCGCTTTGTAAATACGCACGCGCACGTCGTACCAGGCCGCCTGTCCGGTGACCGGATCGGAGTTGGAGAAACGCTTGCCGTCTGCCTGCGCAGGCAGTTCTTCCGAGATCACGTGGTTGAGCAGGAATCCCTGTTGCGATTCGTTGGCATCGGGCGACAGATTCCATGCACCGGCCGCTTTGCCGATGGCGTTCCAGGTCCACACCGTGCCCGGCTCCACCGATTCGCTGTAGCGCGCCATGCAACGCACCTTGCCCCATTGCGATTCACACCATATCCAGTCGCCATCGGCAATGCCTGCCACCTTGGCGGTATTGGCGTTCACATAGAGATAGTTGTGAGCATGGATCTGGCGCAGCCACGCATTCTGCGAATCCCACGAGTGGTACATCGCCATCGGGCGTTGCGTCAATGCGGTCAACGGATACTTGAGCTTGTCGGTAGTCTGCGTCTCCAGCGGCTCAAAATAGAACGGCAGCGGATCGAAGAAAGTCTCGACGCGTTTGGCCAGATGCGCAGGCGGCTTGCGCGTGATGCTCTTGCCCTGTGCGGCGAGACGGAATTTTTGCAGCACTTCCGAATACAGGTGGATCAGGATCGGTTCGGCATAGCGCGTGATACCGCTGCGCTGCGACCATTCCAGATAGCCCTTATTCCAGTTGCGCATGAACTGGTACGAGCGCGGCAACACATGGTGATGCACGCAATCGTTCTTGGCATACATCTCCCACTGGTTCGGGTTCGGTTCGCCCTTGATGGATTTTTCACCGCCCTTGCCGCGCCAGCCGGAGAGGAAGCCGATGCCGGAACCCGGCGCGGTTTCCCAGTTGACGATGAAGTCGGGATAATTTTTATACTTGCGCTCGCCTTCCTTGGTGACGAAAGCGGGCAGCTTGAGGCGCGTGCCGAGTTCGATCAGCACTTCCTGGAACGGCTTGCACTCGCCCGTGGGCGGCAGCACCGGGATGCGCACCGAATCCACCGGACCGTCGAACTCGGAGATCGGGCGGTCGAGCATGGACATCACATCGTGGCGTTCGAGATAAGTCGTATCCGGCAGGATCAGGTCGGCAAACGCCGTCGTTTCCGAGTGGAACGCATCGCACACCACGATAAACGGGATCTTGTATTCGCCGTTCTCTTCCTTGTCGACCAGCATCTTGCGCACTTCGCCGGTGTTCATGGAAGAGTTCCACGCCATGTTGGCCATGAACAGCAGCAGCGTGTCGATCTTGTAGGGATCGCCGCGCCAGGCATTGGTGATGGCGTTGTGCATCATGCCGTGCACCGACAGCGGATATTCCCACGAGAAGGCCTTGTCGATACGCACTGGACTGCCGTCGGCATTCACGAACAGGTCATCAGGGTCGGCGGGCCAACCCAGCGCCATGCCGTCCAGCGGCGTGTTCGGTTGCACCGCACGCGGGTCGTTCGGCGTGCGTGCGCAGGGCGGAATCGGACGCGGGAACGGAGTCTTGTGACGGAAACCGCCGGGACGGTCAATGGTGCCCAGCAGCGTCATCAGGATGGACAGCGCACGTATGGTATGGAAACCGTTGGAGTGCGCAGCAAGGCCGCGCATGGCGTGGAAGGAGACCGGGTTGCCGGTGACGGTGTCGTGTTCCTTGCCCCAGGAATCTGTCCACGCGATGGGCAGTTCGATTTTCTGGTCGCGCGCGGTGATGCCCATCTCGTGCGCCAGGCGCTTGATGGTGTCGGCGGAAATGCCGGTGATCTGTTCCGCCCATTCCGGCGTGTAATCCTTGACGCGTTCCTGCAGCAACTGGAACGCGGGCTTGACTGCCGTGCCGTCGGACAGCTTGAACTCGCCCAGCAGGAAAGGATCGGCGCCTTCGGTATGCGTGATTACCGGCTTGTTGGTGTTGCGATCCCACCACAGTTTGTTTTGCGGGTCGTAGCAGCCCTCTTCCTTGGCCACTTCGGTGCGCACGAACATGCCGAACTCGTCGTGTTCGGCATCCAGGTTCACCAGTTGGCCGGAATTGGTGTAGCGCACCAGGAATTCGCGGTCGTACAGGCCGAGCGCGATGATCTCGTGAATCAGCGCCAGCATCAGCGCGCCGTCGGTGCCGGGACGGATAGGCACCCATTCGTCGGCGATGGCGGAATAGCCGGTGCGCACCGGATTGATGGAGATGAAACGGCCGCCCTCGCGCTTGAATTTGGACAGCGAGATCTTCATCGGGTTGGAGTGATGGTCTTCCGCCGTGCCGATCATGATGAACAGCTTGGAACGCTCGAGGTCGGGACCGCCGAATTCCCAGAACGAACCGCCGATGGTGTAGATCATGCCCGCAGCCATGTTGACCGAGCAGAAACCGCCGTGTGCCGCGTAGTTGGGCGTGCCGAACTGGCGCGCGAACAAGCCGGTCAAGGCCTGCATCTGGTCGCGACCGGTGAAAAGCGCGAATTTCTTCGGGTCGGTGGCGCGTATCTTGCCCAGACGCTCGCCCAGGATGGAGAAAGTCTCTTCCCAACTGATTTCCTCGAACTCGCTCGTCCCGCGCTCGGCGCCCTGCTTGCGGCGCAAGGGTTTGGTCAGCCGCGCGGGAGAATACTGCTTCATGATGCCGGACGAACCCTTGGCACAAATCACGCCGTTGTTCAGCGGATGGTCGGGATTGCCGTCGATATAGCGCACTTCGCCATTGCGTAGATGCACGCGAATACCGCAGCGGCAGGCGCACATATAACAAGTGGTATTTTTAATCTCGGTTTTCGCGTCCGCTACCGGCGGCGCGAGAGGATCATGCAATGGGGTCGATGACATTGGCTGGTATGTTATATAGTTATCGAGGTGCTACAGCCTTACAAAAATGCTCAGACTTTTCAGGTCGGCAAGTATGCGTATCGCACGCCAGCACTGCCATAGCTGTGATGAGGGATTCAGGCATAACCCGTAAGGGGGGTACGCACCTCAACCCATGAGGGGTATCGTCGTTTGGATGAGCTTCCACTAGTGTGCTGCACCTGAGATTTCATAAGTACCTGACTAGATTACTAGATTAAAGGAGATGTGTATGGCATTGGTTAACCCGCATGGCGGTGGAGATCTCAATCCGTTGTTGCTCGAGGGCGCAGCTCTCAAAACGGAACTGGATAAAGCGAAGAAGTTGCCCCAGATCAAGGTAAGTTCGCGCGAGAAGGGCGACATCATCATGTTCGGCATCGGCGGCTTCACTCCGCTGGATGGCTTCATGACGCATTCCGACTGGCAAGGCGTATGCGACGGCATGAAGATGGCCAATGGCCTGTTCTGGCCAATCCCCATTACCCTCTCTGTCAGCCAGGCTGTCGCCGACTCCATCAAGACCGGCCAGGAAATTGCATTGACCGATCCTGAAAACGGCGAAACGCTGGCCACCATGTCTGTCACCGAGAAATACACCATCGACAAGGCGCACGAGTGCGCCATGGTGTTCAAAACGACCGACCCCAAGCACCCCGGCGTCAAGATGGTAATGGAACAGGGCGAAGTCAACCTGGCCGGCTCCATCAAGGTACTGTCGCAAGGCGGTTTCCCGGAAAAATATCCCGAACTGTTCAAGACACCCAAACAGACGCGCGAGATCTTCACCCAGATGGGCTGGTCCAAGATCGCCTGCTTCCAGACACGCAACCCGATGCACCGTTCGCACGAGTACCTGGCCAAGATTGCGATCGAAGTATGCGACGGTGTGCTGATCCATTCCCTGCTGGGCAACCTCAAACCCGGCGACATCCCCGCCGAAGTGCGTGCCAAAGCCATCGGTACGCTGACCGAAAAGTATTTCGTGAAGAAGACCGTGGTGCAAGCCGGTTACCCGCTCGACATGCGTTATGCCGGTCCGCGCGAGGCTCTGCTGCATGCGGTGTTCCGCCAGAACTATGGCTGCTCGCACCAGATCGTCGGTCGCGACCACGCCGGTGTCGGCAGCTACTACGGCCCGTTCGACGCGCATCACATCTTCGACCAGGTGCCCAAGGGCGCGCTGGAAACCGAAGCTTTGAAGATCGATATCTCGTTTTGGTGTTATAAATGCGGCGGCATGGCCTCGGCCAAGACCTGCCCGCACGACGATGCCGACCGCTTGCAGGTGTCCGGCACGCAGTTGCGCAACTCTCTCTCCAAAGGTGAGAATGTGCCCGCAGAGTTCAGCCGCCCCGAGGTGCTGGAGATTTTGCGAGCCTATTACGCGAGTTTGCAATAAGGTGAAAAGTAATGGTGGTAGGTTCGTAGAGTAAGGAATTTTTGTGGAAGCAACATTTTCCAAACTCGACAGCCAACCGGTTTAAAGATAGTCATTCGTCTGCAATTTTTGAGGAGAAACTGATGTTCACAAGCAATCCCTTTGTCGATCTTTCGGCAACGATTCCAACCGCTTACATGCAGGGCTACATCATATTGATGGTCTTGCTGGTCATGGGCGGGACGATACTCGACATGCTGCACAAGAAGAGCGCGCAGTACTTCTTCGAGAATGCGAAAAAAGCGCAGAAGAGCGCCAAACGCGAAGTGAGCGGTGGTGAAAAGGTGTCGATGGCCGCTGCCGTGCTGGTCAAGGAAGTGCTGACCTCCGGTGAATTCGACAATCCGCGCCGCAGGACCTCCCATCTGTTGACCATGTGGGGAACCATCATCTTCATCGTGACCACCGCGATCATGATCTTCTCGCCCGAGTCCACCTCTACCCTGCTGCCGCAGCTGTGGCACATCGGTGCGCTGATGTTGGCTGTTGGTGCGTACTGGTTCTGGTTCTTTATCCGCGCTGATGTCGCAGCTGAAGGCCTGCCCGCTTTCCGGCTCGAGCGCGCTGACCTGTTCATCCTCTCGTTGATGGCCACCTCGTCCTTCGCTTTGGCCTGGTCGTTCACCGGCGGCGGCGTGGGCGTACTCTTCGTCCTGTTCATCCTGTCCAGCACCGTGCTGTTCGGCGGCGTGTACTGGTCCAAGTTCGCCCACATGTTCTTCAAGCCCGCTGCAGCCTTCCAGAAGCGTGTCATCATGGCCGACGGTGGACGCGAGAATCTTCCGCCCGACTATGACCTGACCGATCCCGCAGTGCATGCCAAGTTTCCGGATGTGCCCCAGTATATGGGCAAAAATCCGCCCAACATGGGACTGTGCATCAAGGCTGAACGAGCCAACCATTACTAATGCTGTCTTGACTAATTTTCAATAAGAAATAGAGGAGTATCTTATGCCAACGTTTGTATATATGACACGTTGTGATGGTTGCGGAGAATGCGTTGACATCTGCCCGTCCGACATCATGCACATCGACAAGAAACTGCGTCGCGCCTACAACATCGAACCCAGTATGTGCTGGGAATGCTATTCCTGCGTGAAGGCATGTCCGCATCACGCGATCGACGTGCGCGGCTATGCCGACTTTGCACCGCTGGGACACAGTGTTCGCGTGATCCGCGATGAAGAGAAAGGCACCATCGCGTGGCGCATCAAGTTCCGCAACGGCAAGAAAGACATGGAGCTGCTGGCTCCGATCACGACCAAGCCCTGGGGCTCGGCGACACCGGACCTCGCAAAGGTGCCTGCCCCCAGCAAGGAAATGCGTAACAGCGAACTGCTGTTCAATGAGCCTAAATACATTCGTATGGATGACGGCGGATTGCACACACTGCAATCCAATGGTCTGGAAATCAAAGAGGGAGTGCAATACTGATGAGCTACTCAACAATTATCGAAGACAATATCGACATCCTGGTTGTCGGTGCGGGCCTGGGCGGTACGGGCGCGGCATTCGAGGCAAGATATTGGGGTCAGGACAAGAAGATCGTCATCGCTGAAAAGGCGAACATCATGCGTTCCGGCGCGGTAGCCCAGGGCCTGTATGCGATCAACTGCTACATGGGAACCCGCTTTGGCGAGAACAATCCTGAAGATCATGTGCGCTATGCGCGTATCGACCTGATGGGCATGGTGCGTGAAGACCTGCTGTTCGACATGGCTCGCCACGTAGACTCCGCTGTGCATAACTTTGAAGAATGGGGCCTGCCCATCATGCGCAACGAGAAGAAGGGTTCGTATCTGCGTGAAGGACGTTGGCAGATCATGATTCACGGCGAATCCTACAAGCCTATCGTTGCCGATGCCGCCAAGAAGTCGGCGGACAAGGTGTTCAACCGCATCTGCGTGACTCACTTGCTGATGGACGAGTCCAAAGAGAACCGTGTTGCCGGTGCCGTGGGCTTCAATGTCCGCACGGGTAACTACCACGTGTTCAAGTCCAAGACCGTTATCTGCGGCGCCGGTGGCGCTTCCAACATCTTCAAGCCGCGTTCCGTTGGCGAAGGTGCAGGCCGCGTCTGGTACGCACCGTGGTCTTCTGGTTCTGCATATGGCCTGATGATCGAGGCTGGTGCCAAGATGACCCAGATGGAAAACCGTATCGTGCTGGCTCGCTTCAAGGACGGTTACGGCCCTGTCGGCGCCTACTTCCTGCACCTCAAGACCTATACCCAGAACGGCTACGGTGAAGAGTACGAGTCGAAGTGGTTCCCGGCACTGCAGCAAATGGTGGGCAAGGAATACCTGGATCCGGAAGTTTCGCACCGCACTCACCGCCCCATCCCGACCTGCTTGCGTAACCACGCGATCATCAACGAGGTGAACGCCGGTCGCGGCCCGATCCACATGGTGACCATGGAAGCCTTCCAAGATCCGCACCTCGAAGAGATCGGCTGGCACAACTTCCTGGGCATGACCGTCGGTCAAGCCGTGCTGTGGGCAGCCACCGACGTGGATCCCAAGTACGAAAACCCCGAGCTGACCACCTCCGAGCCTTATGTGATGGGTTCGCATGCTACCGGTTGCGGCGCCTGGTGTTCTGGTCCGGAAGATCTCTCTCCGAAAGAATACTTCTGGGGCTATAACCGCATGACGACTGTCGAAGGTCTGTTCGGTGCCGGTGATGCGGTAGGCGGAACACCGCACGCCTTCTCATCGGGTTCTTTCACCGAAGGTCGTCTGGCTGCCAAGGCTGCCTGCAAGTACATTGACGATGGCAAAGCAGAAGGCATCCGCGTTTCTGACAGCCAGATCAATATGCGCAGGGAACAGGTCTACAAGCCCCTGGAAACTTACAATGTTTTCAGCAATGAAGTGGTTGCCGGCACCGTCAATCCGAACTTCATCAATCCGAGACAAGGTCTGGATCGTCTGCAGAAGATGATGGACGAGTACTGCGGCGGTTTTGGCGTCAACTACATGACCAACGACAAGCTGCTGAACATCGGTCTGAAGAAGATGTCGATTCTGGGTGAAGATCTGGAAAAGGTTGCTGCTTCCGACATCCACGAACTGTTGCGCGCTTGGGAACTGAAGCATCGTTTCCTGACTTCTGAAAGCGTGTTCCATCACACGTTGTTCCGCAAAGAGACTCGCTGGCCCGGTTACTACTACCGTGGCGATGTGATGAAGCTGGATGACAAGAACTGGCACGTGCTGACAGTTTCCCGTCGCGATCCGAAGTCGGGTGAGTACACGATGGAAAAAGCACCGCTCTACCACCTGGTAGGTGATGTAGAAAAAGCGGCGCCAGTAGACCACCACTAAGCAAATGCAGGCCTGATTTTTCAGTTTGGTAAAATCAGGCCTGCGTAAGAAAATTTGCTGCGACAACTTGTTCTTTTATTAAATGAGGACCAGCATATTTTTTGTTGGTCCTCTTTTTATCTATTCAGCTGGTAGCGTGACATCGCGATAGATAGAATTTTGAAACACTGTGCAGGTGAAATATCCATGAACATTCTTGAAAAAACAGACGAAGAGATTTTGGCGTTGGCCAACCCGATGTGGGCCGATCTTATCAAGTACTCCAATGAAGGAAACTACGGCGCTTTCACGCGTCATTTTTCGAGCTCTTTCATTGCGGGTGCCAATGAGGTTGAAATGGGCAAGCAGTTTGCGAGAAGCGACCTGGCGAAAAACCTGTCTGAAGACTATTCCTATCTTGGCATGATACGCCGTGGAGAATATGTCACTGTTCTATACAAAGTGATAAACAAAAAAAATAACAGCGAATGGCTGGGAAGACTTGTGCTGGGTTATGAAAAAGACAAGGTCAGAATCTTCGGCGCTACGCTGTTCTAGAATTATTTCATAAATATCAAGGCGCTCCAGTCATGTCAGATACGATTCAAGACGAAAAATTCGTTGAACTGAATTACAAGGTCATCGATAACAAAACCGGTGACGTATTGGTTACTGTGGAATATCCGCTGGGTTATGTTCACGGCGTGAATGATGTAATGTCCGAAGATGTGACCAAGGAACTGTATGGCAAGAAAGTCGGCGACATCATCGAAGTGCCGGTAGACACCACAAAGTTATACGGCGAGCGGGATGAATCGCTGGTATTTACCGATCGTATAGAAAATGTCCCGGAAGAATTTCGGGAAATCGGCATGACCATCACCATGGCAAATGACAAAGGTGAGCCCAGAGACTTTATCGTTACCCGACTCGACGACAAGACATTGACCATCGACGGCAATAACCCCCTTTGCGGCAGAGAGGTCACTTTCATGCTGGAAGTTCTGTCCATCCGTGATGCCACCGAGGAAGAAATCGACCTTGGCGGAGCGGTCGGCGCCGATCCCGAGCTGAATGAAATACTCGACCGGGCAAAATGAATTTCTCAACTCTTTACATCATTTTCCCGCCCAACAAGGCTCTGGAACGTGCAATAGCGAATTCCATCGGCATGCTGAGTGCCGAGGCTGCCGCAGCGGCGGCTCCTGACACCCAGGTCGCCGTAGCGGATAACTTCCGCTACACACGGGGAAATTATGAGCAGCACCGTTTCAGCGCCAGGATCTATGAGAGCCTGCGCGAAGCGCTGGAAGCAGCGCTGGCGGACACGAGCGATACAGGCGATGCAGCCACAAAGATCAGTCGAGCCCAGGAGCCATTAGTCTGGGCAGAGACGCAGAACAATCTCGGCAACATTCTTGCCGCAATGGGACAGCAGCGCAGAGATGCAACGTTGTTTGAACGGGCCATCCAGTGTTTCAGCAAGGCATTGGAAGAGTTGAGTCAGGAAAGCTCACCCCAGCAATGGGCAGCAACGCAATATAACCTGGGCACAGCCAACCAATCGCTTGGCCGACTACTTGAAGCTGCACCGCCGTTGAAGATCGCGGTAGATGCTTACACCAATGCTTTGCTGGTTTGGACACGAGAAAAGTCGCCGGAAGACTGGATGAACACCATGCATCAGCTAGGGGCCAGCTTGCATACGTGGGGCAAACTTCTTAAAGGCAACCGTCAACTTCAAAAGTCCGTTGTTGCCTACAAAAATGCCCTTGCCGCACTCGACGCAGATAATTACGCATTGGAGCTGACTGCCACACATAACAATCGGGCAGCGGTTTTGCATCATCTTGGGGAGTCGGAAGAAAACTCCGCTCGCTTGAAAGAAGCGGTCAATTCCTACGAATTGGCATTGACGGTCAGCATGGAGCAGCAGTTGCCTATCCATGTAGCAGTCATCTGCCGGGTGAACAAGGCGACAGTACAAAATGCGCTGGCTCAATTAACCAATGACGCTGTACTCGCAGAAGAAGTTGCCGATGAATTTGAAGTGATACTGGAATGTTTTCCGCACGCGCTGCAGCCGCTCTGTTTGAAGCATTGCGAGGAGCAGATGAAAATGGCGCAGGCTCAGCTAAAAGCGCTGCGCAGCGTGGCGGGCTGAAACAGAGTTGGGGTCAGACCCGCTCGGAAAGTTTATTTTCCACTTCAATGAATGAGCCGGTATCCGCCAGGAAACGGATCGTTCTGGCACCGAACCCGACTTCCGGGCTTGATTCACCTTTATCGACAGATAAGGTCAGCGCCAAGCCCAACCTTGGAGACAGATTGTGACTTTTGCAGACTTCAACGATTTTTTCCTTGAGGGGTTCCAACTGCTTGACGAGCGTATCCGTCAGGGCAAAAACGTCCAGCTCTCCGGAAAGCGTCTCCGTGGATAACTCCCAGGAACTGATGACGGGTTTATCCAGGCTGCTGTGTGCGCCGGCAGCATTGACGGAGGTGGGTTCCATACCGAGCAGGCGGGTGATGTCGTCGGGGTTGAAATGATAACCAAGCAGTGCAAAGTAAGCGCGTCCTTTATTCGATGCCAAGATAGTTTCCTCGTAAATTTGATTCAATGTCTAAGTATGAATTATAGATTGAACCGGAGGTGTTCTGTTGTCGACTGAAGCCACACAAGAGAAGAAAAGAGACCCCAATAATCCATGCCTGTTTTGCAAAGATCCGCGTGGGGTATCGATTGAGCATGAACTTGCTTTCAGCGCCCGAGACTCCTACCCGACGAGTCCGGGGCACACCCTGATCATCCCGCGTCGGCATGTATCCAGTTTTTTCGACCTGACACCGGAAGAAGTGGCTGCCTGTATGGGCCTTATCAAAGAGGAAAAAAAACTCATTGACGAGGAATTCAAACCGGATGGCTACAACATCGGCGTCAATGTCGGACCGGCGGCCGGGCAAAGCATTTTGCATGTCCATATTCACATCATCCCCCGCTACAAAGGGGACGTTGAGAATCCCCAAGGGGGCGTGCGTCATGTGATCCCAAAGAAGGCACATTACACGCGCTAAATAGTATAATTTCACCAGCAAAATGAGAGGGGTCGATATGCCTTTTCCCGTTTTCAACAACCACTTTTTTTAACCGAAGGAGATAGCAGCATGAGTGATGAGAAGAAGCCTTTTTGCCGTCCCAAGATTCCGGATGGCCACGCATTCCGCGTAACTACCCGTCAGAAAGAAATCGTACCGGGACAATTTTTTGTGGGCTATGAAACCACCTGGGAAGCGCACCAGAAAGAAGTGCCCTACACAACTCCCAAGAAGCCCTAAGTAATCAGCAATGAATAACTCTGCCGCGCGAGCCTGAATGGTCGCGCGGCTTTTAATTTATGCAGTCTGGATGTCAAATTTCGCCACAAGCGTCCGTTCTGCCTAAAAAGATTCTCCTAACTGCAGTATCGATCTCATCATCAAGTAATCAGGCAATAAGCGCCAGACCACAACGGCCAAGAAAAAAATGAACAGCCATACCCTGATGCCGGGAATGGCAATGGGCAGAAGGAATATAGCCAGCGCGGCCAAACCTGCTGTTTGCATGCCAAGCCACCCCGAGCTGATGGCGCGATGTTGCTCCAGCTTTTCCAGTTCGCTCATCAACATATTTGCGACTATTTTCGGACGCAGTGCCTGCTTCTTGAAGTCCAGCCAGTCCTGGTCGGTACGGCCGGAAGCATGGATGGCGGAGACAAGTTCGAAGTAAACATCCAGGGATCCTCTCAATTCGTCGCAGACGGTTGGCGTGGCATAACTGGCCGAGGCAGCTTCGCGAATGTTGGCCTGGACGATGCGAAGGTCGTCGCGCATCGCGGCAAATTCCCTGTCCAATTCCTTGCGATTGCGCTCCATTTTCTTGAGCTGGTGAGCTACCGATTTTTTTGCTTCTGGCAGCAGCGCTTCCAATACCAGCAAGGATGCGGCGTCCATTTGCATCGGGTCGCCCAGATCATTTACCCATGTACACTTGGCCGAAAGGCCCAGCAACTCGGCCATCACGCGCTTGCGCAATCGCTCCGCCCACGAATTGTCGTAGGACATTGCCAGCAATCTGGCATGCAGGTTAGCCAGGCCGGGCCGGTTGAAGTCGTCTCTGCCGTACATGAGCTGATCGAAATCGGCGATCTCATCCGGATCGCGGGCTGCGCTTTTGGCGGTGATGAGGGCGAGCTTGGCTTTCCATGCCTCGTCGAACAAGTCCAGAGCGTGGTGCCATCTTTTTACCAAATCGGCGGCTTGGCGATTGCCTGCCGCTGCATAGACTTCCAGCACACGATGCCGGTACAAATTGTCCAGCCAGTAAGCGGCTTCTTCCTCCCCCTTAAGCGCTCTATTGGCATAGGCCAGAATGGTAGACAGCTCGATGGTTTCTCCCCGCCAGACGGGAGGTATGCCGGGCGCGAGATGCAAAATCAGTTTCAATAATTGCAAGTCCTGCGACATGGCCCTCTGGTTGCGCATGTCGATCAGCAGGCGCACCACATTCTGGTCTTTCTGCACGTCGTTGAACCACGCCATCAGCAGGCCGTTCGATATATCCGACAGGCCCTCTTTCCAGTTGCGCGACAAGGCGATTGCGAGCTGCTCCGGCTTGTAGCAAATCTCGCTGCCAAGATGGTATGGCTCAACAAAGCCATGGACGGAGCCTTGTTCGGTCGGCTCATCAAGACTGATGTCGTTTTGCAGCCAGCGCTGTATCTCGCTTGGCCCCCAACGCAATGCCGGATCGCGTTGCAACAGCCCGCGCAAAAGCTTACGAATATTGCTATCCGTCACAGCGGAAAGATCAATATTGCGCGTGGTCAGGTGATGCATCACCACGGCTTCCGATAAACCGGCGAAAGGATGTTTGCCGACTGCGCATTCGAGTATCAACATGCCCATCGCCCAGAAGTCGGACTTGAAATCGATCACGCCGGACAAGCTCTCGGGCGATGCATAAGGTAATGTGCGCGCCACCCCGGTAAAGCGTTGCGTGACATCGAGTATCGAGGAAATGCTGAAATCGGTTAACACCAGATCAAGCGGCTGGCGACTGCGTATCAGGATGTTTTCCGGCTTCAGGTCTCGATGCACCAGACCGACCGCATGCACATCCTGCAGCGCAGTGGCCAGCTCGTGAATCACAGTATGCAAGACCGCCGGAGCCAGCGCGCCGCCATCCATCATCTGCCGCAACGAGCCGTGTTCGCACAGCTCCATCAACTCGTAGGCATAAC
This sequence comes from Sideroxyarcus sp., assembly GCA_049286265.1. Lineage (GTDB taxonomy): Bacteria > Pseudomonadota > Gammaproteobacteria > Burkholderiales > Gallionellaceae > Sideroxyarcus. The sequence continues at coordinate 41,376 of JBAQDF010000076.1, read as the reverse complement.
CTTCCGACACACCCTCTTCCAGCATATGAACCCGGTGCGCCACCGGAATTCTGGCAATGCGCTCCTGCACATCGCGCTTTGGCAAAATGCCGTGCCGGTAAATCTTGGCGACCAGATGCGGTCCGCCTGCTGTTGCCTGCACGATCAACAACTCCGCCTCGGCACCGCGAGTGGGCATGGGTTTGACGATGCGGTAACGTCCCTTTAACGCGGCGGGCAGATTGACCAGACTCTGCAAAGTCTCCGAACTGGTCAGCGTGACATGGCCCGCAATGAGGCGGTTGCAATAGAGACAACTGGTGGTTCCGGCCGGATTGATCTGTCCGCAATCTTCGTGGGGACACGTGATTGTCGTTTCCTTGCCGGTGGTTGCGACAAGTTCAATTGATTCCGGCTGGGCAGACTCAGCATGTTTGCTGACGATATCCACGCCGGCCAGAATCTTGCCGCAAACACAGCGCATCACTGACGGTAAATTTTCAGTACCGCAACTCGGACAGCGACGAATAAGTTCTGCTTCCATCTACGATCTCCAGGAAACCCCGGTCAACTCCACCCCGCGCGACTTGCATGAGCTTTCCAGTGCCGCCATGTCACCGCGCCCGGGAATACCGACGTACCAGACGCGCCCATCGTCGAGCATGGTCTGGATACGCTTGGCGGCTTGGTCTGCCGGAGCATTCAGGTATTGCGCATATTTGCGGTGACCGCGCTCCGACATGGGCAGCAGCGGCTGGTTGGATGAGCCGCGCCAGACATGCGTCAGCGGCTTCGCATCAATATAGGGTTCGGGAATCAGGGCATCCAGTTTTGCCAGAAGTTGGGCATGTTTCTTTTGCAGCGTAGCCTGCGGATAGCCGCTGTAGCAGAGAATGTCGAAATCGAGTTTATCCGCCGCGCGCCAATGAATGAGGCCATCCAGCAGCACGGCCAACGCCTGCGGCTGCTCGAAAGGCTCGCCGCCCGATATCGTCACGCCGTCGAAATTCCCGCCCGCCGTGTTACGGCACCACTCCAGCAGTTGCAACACCGGCATGTCTCGACCGGGGTCGCGCGCCCAAGTGTCTTGCGATATACAGCCCTTGCAACCGATGCTGCATCCCTGCAGCCAGATGCCGAGGCGTTTGCCGGGACCCAACACCGAGACCGGGAAGTGCGCTTTGTTGATGCTGATTTTCATGCGCTTTGCAGAGTGAGCGTGATTACTTTGTCCTGTTCGGTCATGCCGGTAACCTGCAGCCGGGTCTTGCCTTCCAGATCGTGTTCAAACATCGCGCGCGACAGCGGGTTGATGAAAGCCGATTCGAGCTGGTTGCCGATGCCGCGCCCGCCATTGCTCAGGTCGCCAGTGCAGCGTTTCAACAGTTGTTCGTGTATCTGCGGCGTGAGGACGAGCTTGACCTTGAACTCTTCGGACAAGCGGCGCGCCACATTATTCAGCATGCCGTCGAAAATGAGGGAAGCGACTTCGGGCCGGATGAAATTGAACACGACGATATTGTCGCCGATGCGGTTGAGCAGTTCCGGGCGCGATAGCTTGTACTTGAAGTAGTTGCCGATTTCTTCGCGAACATTTTTTTCCACCGTCTCGTAAGCGTCTCCCGGCTTCACATGCTGGATACGATTGCCCATCTTGTCCTCGACAAAAATGCCTAGGTTGGAAGTAAACACGAGGATGGTTTCCGAAAAATACGCCGTATCGCCGCGCCCGTCGGTCAGTCGTCCGTCTTCCAGTATTTGCAGGAATTTATCCAGGATGCGCGGATGCGCCTTTTCGATCTCGTCAAACAGCACGACAGAGAATGGTTTTTCGCGCACCGCGTTGGTCAGCTCGCCGCCCGCATCAAAACCGACATAGCCCGGCGGCGCGCCGAGCAAACGTGCGCTGCTGTGCTCTTCGGCAAACTCGCTCATGTCAAAACGCAGGTAGGCCTTCTCGTCGCCGAACACCAGTTGCGTCAGCGTCTTGGCCAGTTCGGTCTTGCCAACACCGGTAGGCCCGGCAAAAAACAGCACGCCGCGCGGGCGGCTGCCACCGGACCGCGCCTGTGCGCCGGTCATACCCATGACCGAACGCTTGAGGATGTCCAGCGTCTTCACCACGGCAGGATGTTGGCCTTTGACGCGGTCTTCTATGAATGCCTGCGCATTGGTGATCTTTTCGCGCAGATAGTCCTTGCGCCACGGATTATCCAGCGCGCCCACCTTGTAGCAGCGCACCGCATCGTCGATGTCGCCCATCCCCAGCCCGCTGCGGTCGGCCAGCTCGGTGATATCCGATAACGCGGTCAGCGACATCCCTTCAGTACCGTCTGAAAAGCGCTTCACGAATTTTTCGCGGGCGGGCGCGGCGGCCTCGGCGAAGCCTGCAAACAGCGGAGCCAATTGCTGCGCGGTCGCCTGGCGCATCTCGTAATCCGGTTTGCCGATAATCAGGTTGGCAACGCGCTCGCTATCCAGCGTAAACCACGAAGGCAGATCCTGCGGACGATTGACCAGCCACATCACCGGGTTGTACAAGGGTTTATCGCCGCCCCCGGCTGGTGCCAATTGGGCTGCATTCAAGGCCAGTTTTTCGGATGCGATAAAAAACCGGTGTTCGCCTTCGCTCAGATGGTCGGCCTGGCGCGTGATACGCGATGCAAAATCCATCACCAGCGCACAACGCGCCTCGCGCAGCGACACCAGCGTTTTCATCACGGTCGACAAGGTTTCCAGGCTCACCATCTGGCTGCCGGATTTCAGCTTCAGGTCGAATAATTTCTCGGCCTGTTCGCGCACGGCCGTTTCGTCCGGATATACCCGCAACCCGTCCGCCGGGTCGTACACCAGCAGGAAACGATAATTCTTTGCCTTCAACGTTTCCCATACCGCACGTATCAAGGGCACCAGCGCAGGGCCACTGGGCAACGGCGCCAGAAAACTGTCATGGATGCTGCCCGATACGACAAACTGCGAACGAATGGCGAGCAGACGCTCAAGATCGGTGAGCCAACGCGATGCGGGTAGGGTCATTTCATTTCCCGTGTCTGTAATTGATTGTTGCGTGAGGCCTCTTCTTCATCGGCAAACCGGGGCAGCTTGTCTTTCTGCACCAGTTGCACAGGCAATTCGCCCGCCTCCAGGCGGCGCGTCACATTCAGATGTATGCCGCGCACGTCCAGCGCTTGCAGCAAGGCGGGGAACTCCGCACACCAGCGGTCTTCCGCCAGATGATCCAGCACACTGCGCTCGTTATCGGCTTGCTCCACCGCGCGAATCACATTGAAATTGGCCGTGCCGGTTTTGGCATCGACACGCATCCGCACCATGTGCTTGTCCCATCCCTGGCGGCGGAAATGAACCACCCCACCCTCGACAAACAAGGTGCTGGACACGTCTTCCACCTGATAACCCAGATCTTTAAGCGACTGTTGCAAGACCAGCGCGGAGGCTTCATGCACTGTTTGCGCCTGTATGGACTCGACGCGCTTCTGGATGCGCATGCGCAGTTCGGTGGTGAGCAATTGCGCGCGCTCGGTATCGGCGAAAGGCGCATCGGCGATCTCCTTTGCCACACTCGCGATGTCTTGCGGCAACTCGCCCAAATGAGCAATGCGCGCCAGCAGGCGCTGCACGGCGGTTTTGCTGCCGGTCTCCGCAGCCTGGGCAATAGCTTTGTCCAGCGTCACCTCTTGCCCCAGATCGTCCATGCGCAGCGCGGACTCCGTCAGCAGGATGGAGCGCAACTCGCCGATCAGCGCTCGCATGGAGCGCATATATGCGGCCAGTTGCAACTCGTTATTGGTATCCGGCTGAGCCGGTCGTGTGGACGTAACTTTGTCTAAAGCCACGTAGCGTTGTGCCAGTCTGGCTAGCGTATCAAACTCGGCATTCGCCGCCTGCACCTCCTGCAACAGCGCTTCGCGCCCCTTCGCTGAGGCATTCCTCAGTTCGTTGCGTAAATGCTCCCGCTGGCCCCGCTGCGTGTCGCGCAAATTGGCGGCACTCGCATAACCTTCGGCTATCGCCTGCGCAGCTCGAATGGCTGTTGCTGAAAGCATCACGGCTATGGGGTCAGCGACGATAATTGCGGTAGTAGGACCACTCATAGAAGAATTATTTGCTTGGGTATATATCTGACAACTTGATGTGCTCTCATTAGATTGCCATCCAAACCGGTTGATAACATATCGCCGGACGCTAGTAAATCTATCTGGATGTGGATATGTGAAAAAAAGTGCGGGGCGACCTGCTCAGGATGCTCTAATTTGAAGCCGAATTCTACGCGCCATCCACAGTTTCGATCCCTGCATGCATGGCAGTCAAACTGAACCCGGATCGCTATTCCTGAGTTTGCGATACAACGTACGTTCGCTGATTCCCAGTTGTTCAGCCAGCGCTTTGCGGTCACCCTGAAAATTTTCCATTGCCCACGCAAGGTAGCGCTTTTCCAAACTGTCCAAGGGGGAAATTTCTGCAAACGGCTTGCTTTCCAGAACCGGTGGCAAGTTGCTTTTCATGGTATCCAGATAGAGATGTTGCGGCTGGATAGTATTGCCGTCCGTCATGATCAGCGCCCGTTCCAGAATGTTGCGCAGTTCACGCACATTTCCCGGAAAATCATGGTTCATCAGCGCAGCCATGGCTTCGTCGCCAAGCGCAAGTTTGCGCACCGGTTCCAGGTTGGATAACAAGGTTTCTACCAGCATCGGCAGGTCTTCTTTGCGCTCACGCAGCGGTGGCAGGTGAATGGGAAAAACGTTGATGCGGAAATACAAATCCTGGCGGAAAGTCCCGTCACGCACCATTTGCGCCAGATCGCGGTGAGTCGCGGCAACCAGCCTGAAATCGGCGCGCAGCGGCTCCAGTCCGCCGACGCGGCGGTAGGTGCCGGCTTCCATCAACCGCAAAAGTTTGACCTGAAGCGACAGTGGTATGTCGCCCACCTCATCGAGAAACAGGGTTCCGCCGCATACAGCTTCAACCAGCCCGATCTTGCGGCTGACTGCGCCGGTGAAGGAGCCTTTTTCATAACCGAACATTTCGCTCTCGAACAACGTTTCGGTCAGCCCTGAACATTCCACTGCCACAAATGGCGCCGAAGCGCGCGGGCTCATGTCATGAATGGCATGTGCAACCAGTTCTTTACCGGTACCCGACTCGCCCAGCAATAACACCGAACTTTCCCGTGCAGCAACGCGCTTGGCGAGCTCCAGCATACGGTTGAACGGACGGGAATACCCCACCATTACCCGATCACGGGCACCTCCACGGGCATGATGCAGAGAATGCATGGTCTCCATGAAATAAGACGTTTTTCCGGTTTCATCCTTGACCGGCACCACCTCCACTTCCACATGCTCTCTTCCTTTCGAAGTGTGATGCACATGCAGTACACGATTGGGTTCTCCAGTCTTCATGGAGTCGCGCAGAGGACAAGTCTCCCCGGCCTGATCGCAGGGTTTGTCATAGTGGTGCGACAGTTCATAGCAGAAGCGGCCCTGGATTTTCTGCTTTGAACCAAATTCCCGATGATAAGCAGCATTGGCGGCAATGATGCGATATCGCTTGTCGAGCAAAATTTTGGGGTCTGAAAAACTATCCAGCAAACGGAGCGTTTCCTCCGGTATTTTGGATACAAGCGTCTTAATGTCATTTAGGGCAGTCATGGCAGCAATGGTATGTCATTTATGACACAACGATCAACTGTTTTCATTTCATTTTCATCATCTGATCGAGAGTATCTCGCTGATAAAGGTCAGCTTATTTTAATTCAGTGCTTGTTGGCACAATGATTGCTAAACAATAGACGTTGCACAGCCGGCTTGAAACTGTGCCGGCTGCTGACCTCCCTGATTGGACGCTCCCGTCCGTCAGTCTCAACCTGTGGCGCAATGCGTCACAGGTTTTTTTTTGCCAGGCACGGTTCGTGCAATCTGGTGAAGTGCAGGTAAAAAAATAGATGAATGTTTTAAGGAGCGAAAAATGGCACTAATGATCACTGAAGAATGTATCAACTGCGACGTGTGCGAGCCGGAATGCCCGAACGGCGCACTTTCGCACAACGAAGAAATATATGTCATCGATCCCGCCAAATGCACTGAATGCGTAGGCCACTTTGATGCACCAATGTGCATCGAAGTGTGTCCGGTCGATTGCATCGTGCAAGACCCGGCGCATGTTGAAAGCAAAGAACAGCTGCAAGCCAAGTTTGAAAAATTGATGGCAGTGAAGGCCTGACTTCACTGAAACAGTGCACCTCGCGATGAATAAAACTCGAACCTTGAAAATCCTGTCCGCCATTCTGGTACTGGGCATTATTTACTGGTTCGGTTTTCGAACCGATCCAAAAGTCGATGCGCTGAATCAGGCGCTCAGCCAAATTGGCAGCCCTGCCCTGCAGAATTATTCGTACTCATTCAGGGTAATTAGTATGGAAGGTGGGCTGGCCGTCATGGGCAGTCCGCGCTCATTTGATGTACCGGTCTATCGCATGATCGGGGCTCTCTATCCCAACTTGTCGGGCAAGGCAGCAAACGATCCGGATTTCATCGCAGCCGAGAAAGAGTTGGCACAGATACAGTCCGAGGCACGCAAAATCATTCTCGGACAACCCGGCGTCACCGGTGTGAAATGGGAACTGGACCGGAACTGGCTGATCGCGCACAACATACAGATTAATTGAGCCATAAAGAGCTCGAAGCAAAGCAGTAAAAATGGAGGACTCAAAAATACCTTGTTTGCAGGTCGAACTGTCATTCTTCCTGCAGCACATGGTTCTTTAGTCCAGGTTGATGGTTTTATTTCCAGCTTAACTGACGCAAAGGAACCAAATCATGAAAATCGCCGTTACCAGCCAGAATTTCAAGAGTGTGACCGGTCATGCCGGAAAGAGCCGTCGCTTCATCATATTTGAGGTCGGCACACCTTGTGATGCGCCCGAGGTGGTATGGCTTGATCTTCCCATGGATATGTCCATCCATGAATTCTCCGGCGGCAAACATCCGCTGGATGACATGGATGTGATTCTGACGGCGAGTGCTGGTCAGGGATTCATTGCGAAATTGGCAAAACGCGGCGTACAGGTCGTCACCTGTGGCGAAAGCGATCCGCGCAAGGCAGTACGGGATTACCTCCTGGGCGAAGTCAAACCGAGCAATCCGCATGCTCATTTGGAGCGGGAGCGCCACTCGCAGATATCGAAAGGTTGTTGTTGTAGTTGTTAAAAAACGCCGAATAAGTCGTCTCACCAACAAAGGCCGGTGTCCAGTTGATTAATAACACTGGATTCCGGCCTTCGTTGGAGTGGCATGTCAGGACTTATCCGGCTTTATTGGGGTTGTAGTTAAAAATATTTCAATATTCTCAGGGGAGATTTACATAATGTTAAAGGTCGTTGGTGGTTTTTTTGCTGGTATCGCCGTTGTCGTTCTGCTCGTTTACAACTTCGCGGGCAGCCTGATGTTCAGGGAGATTCCCAGCCCTTTCGGCGTGGAAGAAACGGTCGCTCGCATTCAGCAGAACATCCAGAACGCCGGAAACGGCTGGTCGCTGTCCGGCCTGCGCAACGCGGCCAAGCCTATTGAAATGGACGGGGGTAACGTGTTGCCGGTACTGATGATAGAGGCCTGCAGCACCCAATATTCCGGCCCCATCCTCAAGGAAGATTCGCTGCGTTTTCTCTCCAACCTGATGCCCTGCAAGATTTCGGTGTACAAGAAGAACGATGGCAAGACCTACATCGGCATGATGAATGCGGAACTGATCGGCAGCCTGTTCGGCTCCATGGTTGGCGACATCATGAAAAAAGTTTCCGCTGACCAGGCCAAGTTCATCGTGTTCGATGCGAGCAAGCCTGCACCTGCGATGATCAAGGGCACGCCGGGCGCTGCCAGCGGCGGTTCCGGAGCCGGCGCAGCGGGTGGTTGCTAATACCATCATTCGCGTAGCGCGCCATACCGTATCCACACCCAGTTCAATCAAAGGGACATCATGCTATTCAGATTCAAATTTATCCTGCCAATAATGGCAGCAAGCGCGCTGCTGGCTGCGCCTGCCGCATTTGCGGTACCCGCCAAGCCGGATGCCGTGATCGCGCCGCAAGCGCAGACAACGCCTCAATTCCAGGCCGATACCATTATCAAACCCAAACCCGCGTCCACGGCCGATCACAGCAAGTTCAAAGAGCTGAACAGGGATTTCAAGACCGGCCCGCAAGTGACCGAAGCTTGCCTGACTTGCCACACTGAAGCCGCCAAGCAGGTGCAACACACCAAGCACTGGACATGGGAGTCAGTCGATCCCAAGACCGGCCAGGTGCGGGGCAAAAAGAACATCATCAACAACTACTGCACCTCCCCGATCTCGAACGAAAAAGACTGCATGGCATGCCATGCCGGTTACGGCTGGAAGGACAACAGTTTCGATTTTAAAGTCGAAAAAAATGTGGACTGCCTGATCTGCCACGACACGACCGGCACCTATCGCAAGCTGCCTGGCGATGCCGGACATCCGGTGTACAAGCGCGTGGAGTTTCCGAAGGGATCCGGCAAATTTGTCGAACCCGCCGATCTGAAAAAAGTGGCGCAGAGCATCGGCATGCCCAGCCGCAGCAATTGCGGTTCCTGCCACTTCTTCGGTGCGGGCGGCAACGGCGCGAAACACGGCGACCTCGATGCATCGCTGCAACATCCGGGCAAATACCTGGACGTGCACATGAACGAGAAAGGGTTGAACTTCACCTGCGTCACCTGCCACGCCACCTCCAGCCATGAAGTCTCCGGTAGCCGTTACAACGTGGCGGCGGCAGTCGAAGGTCGGGCGCACATACGCGGTAAAAATGATGCTTCGCCAGCGGCATGCCAGTCATGCCACAGCAACAAGCCGCACGACGAGTCCCTGCTCAACCTGCATACCGACAAACTCGCCTGCCAGACCTGTCACATCCCGCAATATGCACGCAACGAGATCGGCACCGAGGCAAGCTGGGACTGGTCGCAAGCCACCATCATGGGGCCGGATGGCAAGCCGACAACCAGCAAAGACAGCGCCGGACGCCGCAAATTCGATACCAAGAAAGGTACATGGGTGTGGGACTCCTACGTCATACCCGAATACCGCTGGTATAACGGCGTGTCCACTTACAAGGTGATCGGCGACAAGATCGACCCGAGCAAGACCGTGCAGATCAATGACGTTGGCGGCAGTCCGAACGATCCGGATTCGCGCATCTGGCCGACCAAGGTTCACCGCGGCAAACAGCCCTACGACAAGGTGAACAACTACCTCACCGTACAGCATACCGCGGGCGAAGATGCCACCGCGCTGTGGCACAACTTTGACTGGCAGAAAGCGATCGGGACCGGAATGAAGACCGCCGGCCTGAAATACAGCGGCGAGTATGGCTTCGTCGACACTGAGATGACCTGGCCGATCACCCACATGGTTGCACCGAAACACGACGCCCTGTCCTGTGCCCAGTGCCACAGTGAAAACGGACGCCTGAAGGGTATTGAGGGGGTGTATCTGCCTTCCCGAGACAGCAACCGGCTGATCGATGTTACCGGATGGGTGCTGGCTCTGTTAACGCTGATCGGTGTTCTGATCCACGGCGCCCTCCGCATTTATACCGGCAAGAATAAAGGACAACACAAATGAACGCAGCGAACCGCATCTATCTCTACAATCGTTATGAGCGTTTCTGGCACTGGTCGCAGGCCATACTCGTGATTCTCATGATGATCACCGGCTTCGAGGTGCATGGCACCTATCATCTGCTCGGCTTCGGAAATGCGGTGAACCTGCACACCGTTTCCGCATGGACCCTGCTGACGCTCTGGGCCTTCACCATCTTCTGGCAGTTCACCACCGGCGAATGGAAGCAATACATCCCGACGCTGAAAAAGGTGGATGCCATGGTGCGTTATTACGCCTTCGGCATTTTCCGCCATGCACCCAACCCGTTTCAGAAAACTGCGGACAAGAAACACAACCCGCTGCAGCGCTTGGCGTACCTGGCATTGCTGTCGATGGTCTCGCCGGTCATCTGGGGTTCGGGACTGTTTTACCTGTTCTACGCCTACTGGAAAAACTGGGGCGTGGATGCCTGGTTGAGCCTGGAAGCGATTGCGCTCATCCACACTGCCGGCGCCTTCATGATGCTTGTGTTCTTCATCGCCCACGTCTACCTGACCACCACCGGCCATACGCCGACCGCGCACATCAAGACGATGATCACCGGCTGGGAAGAAGCGGATTGATCCGGATGTTGAAGTAAACAAAAAGCCGCTATCCGTAGCGGCTTTTTTATGGAAGTAAAGCTGATTAATTACCGGATCGTGCAGCTGCATCGCGCAGCAACGGCAAATATTGCGGCCAGTGCAGGACAGGTCCGATATTTGAAAACAGCACGACGCCATGCTTATCCAGGATATAAGTTGTGGGAAAAGCGGGAGCGATATCCCGATCCTGGATTTTTTTGCCGTCAACCAGGGCAAGCGAACTCATTGCCTTGTTTTTCACGCCAGAATCGTACAAAGGCAGTTTCAAATGCTGCTGCTTTGCCCATTGTCTGGACACTTCAAAATCTTCCTGCACCTGTAACAGAACCATCTGGATATCGGGCGAAGCTCCCAGTGCCTGGTATAGCTTCTGCAGTTCCGGCATTTCGTTGCGGCAAGGAAAACACCAGGAACCCCAGAAGTGCAACAGAACCACCTTGCCTTGCAGGTCGGACAGCGAAATGGACTTCCCTGCACTATTCCTGAAAGCCAGGTTGTAAAAGCGCTCGCCGCGATTCAGCCCGACATGAGCCGCGCTTGCTTCGGCTCGATTCAGATAGGGCCCCCAAAGCCGCGCCCAAGATTTTTCATTGAACACCACCCGGTCATCAACCGCATACAGGATGCACGACAGGCCGCTGTCTTCCTCGCAAGCCAGCAAGGTATTTCGCGATGCGGCTTCTGCCGAGACCTCCCCGCCTTTCCAGGACCATGCACCACCGGGTGCAATGGCGAAGGCACGGTGTTTGTCGAAGGTGAGAAAATCGCGGTAGCCCTCCCGCCCTGCACTGTCGAGATGAGGAACTGCCTCAACGTCCTGCAAATTGGCAGCAAGCGATATGCAGGGTGAAAGCGTGAAAAGAATTGCCGCGCAGATTGCCTGCCTGATGAAACCCGAGCTGGTCATGATGGCATCACGGGTTTCCGGAATCCGAAAATTTGATCAAGTCTGCGCCCACGGCAGGCCGTCGAAGCGCCAGCCGTTGTGGGAATTGCGGTGATGGGAATCGTCGAGGTCGCCTTCAAAACCGTGTGCGACGTTGTACACCTCTTTCAATCCTGCTTTCTCCAGCGCTTCGCCTGCATCGGCAGAACGGCGGCCGGAACGGCAGATCAGCACGACGGGACGATTGACACTGGCCGCTTTGCGTACGTGCGACACAAATTGGGGATCAATTTCCCAATCCGGTCCGTCCACCCAGGGGATGAGAATCGAGCCGCGCGGATGGCCGACAAACATGTGTTCCATCTCGCTGCGCACGTCGATGAATACCGCTTCCGGATTGGCTTGCAGGAAGTCGAAGGCTTCTTTTGGTTCGAGGTGTTTCATGGGCGCATCCTGCTGGTTCTGTTAAGACAGCCGGATTATAACGCGGGATGTTGTATCAAAGCCCCTTTGACCATTTGTGCCAAATGGGAAAGGGTCCCGGCATAAAAATACCCTCGTTCAGTTTTGCCATGAACCTTGTTCACTGGATTGTTGCAATGTACGTATCTCAAAACTCATGTGCTCCAGGTCGCCCAGTATCCAGGTCGGGATAGCTTTCACACTTGGCGCATCAATACCCGCAACCGAGCCGGGATTGACCAGCCAGCATTTTCCGCCTTTGACATCTGCTTGCATACCAACATGGGCATGGTGGCTATGTCCGTAGCAGACTAGGTCATAGTCGCCGGTACAGGCAAACGCTTGGGCATGGTGCGGCATGTGGGTGACGAAAATCTTGCGCCCGCCGAGTTCCAGCACCGCTTCCTGCCCGTGGTAAGTGAATATGCCATTGGATTTCGCCATCGTGCGGTACAGCGACGCGACATCGCCGATGTTGTTGCCATGCACGGCGTGGATGGGTATTCCCAGCTTGAGGGAAGCGCGCAAGGTATTCACACCGATCAGGTCGCCGCAGTGGATAACCGCTTGCGCCCCGGCAGCCTGAGCCTCGACAATAGCTTTCACCAGCGGATCGGAGCGGTCATGACTGTCTGAAACGATGCAAATTTTCATACCATTTTCGTATCGAGGGAACCGGCGCATTAGGCAAAATTCACGGTCAAAGCGTCTATAACCACATTGGGTGGGTGGCACTATAGCCCTGATGGGGTAGCAGGGAAAAATCCGGTTGCGTTTTATTGATATTTGATGGAAAGCAGCATACCCTAACATGTGGCTTAGGTATTGCCGGATGTAAATAGATTTTCAGAATACCCCTTGTGAATTTCGGATATTCCGGCTGGATAAAATGGGTAAAAAATTGAAGTCAGTGAACGAACCTGTCAACGCAGCATTCTACTGGACACGCGATCCGGAATTCGTGCTGCCCGGCAAGAGTTGCGGGCTGGATAGTTGTGTCGAGCAGGAATTCATTGAATCCCGCAGCAGCGATCTCCGTACACTGTTGAATTCGTTTCTGGAGACATCCATCGCCGTTATCAAGGCCCAGGCCGGCGTAGTGCGCGTCCTGTTGCCGGACGAACAAACCCTGCAAGTCATCAGCGCGGTCGGGCTGTCCGGGGAAGAACTGGAAGCCGAGCGCATTGTTGAACTGGCCTGCGAAGATTGCGGCAAGGACGCGTTTAAACACGGCCTCTGCTCCACCGATGTCGATACCTGCAGGACACGACACGGCGACCAGCCCCACCGGCATTTCCGCTCGGTGATCTCCATACCGCTGGAAAGCCGCAATTCACCCGAGCCCATGCTTGGCGTTTTCACCCTGTTTTTCGATACCCCGCAATCCTCCTCCGGCAAAGCGGCAACCATGGCGCTCAACTTCGCCGACCTGCTGGGCACCCTGATCGAGCACATCAAGACCACCCGCGAAGCCAAACGCGAGGAACTGTTGCGGGAACGTCAATCCATCGCCAACGATATCCATGATTCGCTGGCGCAGACGCTTAACTATGCGCGCATGAACACCACCCTGCTGAGCGGCGCGGTGCGCAGCAACAACGAAGTGATGGCAACCAAATATGTGCGCGATATCGACGAAGCGCTCGAAATCGGCCAAAAAGCCGTGCGCACGCTGATCACCGATTTCCGCAGCGAAATGGACCCTGCCGGGCTGTTGCAGGCATTGCAGAAGCTAGTCGAAAAATTCAGCCGACAGCACAGCATCGTGCTCGATTGCTCCATCCGCGTCGCCGACCTGGACCTGCCGCTGGAACACGAGATACAGGCCTACAACATCGTGCGCGAGGCGCTTTCCAACATCGCCAAGCATTCAAACGCCAGCCATGCCCGGCTGATCGTCGACCACCTCTGCGGCTACTACGTTTTTACCGTCGAAGACAACGGCAACGGCACTTTTTCACCGGTGGAAGGCCATTACGGGATCATTATCATGCGCGAACGCGCCCAGCGCATAGACGGAGAAATCAAGGTAGAAAGCACCAAAGGACTGGGAACATGCGTACAATTATTCTTCCCCGAACCGGGGACGAATTGGAGAACCTCGCATGGCTGAAGAATTGAAAATCGCACTGGTTGATGACCAGAGCCTGTGCCGACGCGGACTGGGCGAACTGCTTGCCCGCTGCTACGGCTTCAACGTGCTCGGCGCGGTAGGCACCATCGAAGACTTGCGCTCGCTGATCAAGGACAAACCCGACCTGCTGGTCATGGATTTGCGCATGAAACCGATGGATGGACTGCAGATGCTGGAACAGTTACGCAAGGAAGGTTGCACCATTCCCGCCGTGGTGCTGACCATGAGCGATTCGGAAGTGGATCTGGGGAACGCGATACGCGCCGGTGCACGCGGCTACCTGCTCAAGGATATGGCGCCCGAAGAAGTGGTGGATGCCATCCGCCGCGTCGCAGCGGGCGAACTGGTTGTCGCCCCCACCATGACGGTAAAAATGATCGATATGTTGCGCGGCGACCAGCCCGGGCAGGAACCGAAAAACTCGCTCAAACTGCTCACCGAACGCGAGCGCGAAATCCTGCAATTGCTTTCGCGCGGAGAAAGCAACAAGGCGATCGCGCTGACCCTGTCGATCAGCTACGACACAGTGAAACAGCATGTGCGGCACATTTTAAACAAACTCAATCTGTCTTCCCGGGTTAAAGCGGCAGTGTTGTTCGCCAAAGAACAGGGAATGCCGGAGGACAGTGAAGCATCATCAGGTGGCACCCAGGCAGGACCAAAGCAGCAAAGCAGCAAATGAATCAGGGAGACGTTGTAAATAATCAATAACCGGATTAACCAATAACGAAAGAGGAAAAACATGGCACACATAGTCATTATGGGAGCGGGTCTTGGAGGCATGCCGGCAGCATACGAAATGCGCGACAAACTGGACAGCAAACACAAGGTTACTGTCGTTTCGAACAGTGAAAATTTCCAGTTCACCCCTTCCAATCCATGGGTGGGCGTTAAATGGCGCGAGCGCAAGCAGATCGAATTCCCGATCCGCAGCTACCTGGAGCGCAAGGGCATCGAATTCATCTCCACCGGCGTAAAACGCGTCCATCCCGACCAGAACAAGCTCGAACTGAACGATGGCAAGCATGTCGATTACGACTACCTGGTCATCGCCACCGGCCCCAAACTGGCGTTTGATGAAGTGGAAGGTCTGGGCCCGCACGGCGGCCACACCTACTCCGTATGCCATGTCGATCACGCGATGAAGTCGCACGACGTATGGGACCAATTCTGCAAGAAGCCCGGCCCCATCGTGGTCGGCGCGGTACAGGGCGCCTCCTGCTTCGGCCCGGCTTATGAATACGCGTTCATCATGGAAACCGATCTGCGCAAGCGCAAGATTCGCGACAAGGTTCCGATGACTTTCGTCACTTCCGAACCCTACATCGGCCACCTCGGCCTGGGCGGCGTGGGCGACTCCAATGGCATCCTCGAATCCGGCATGCGCGACAAGCACATTAAATGGATTTGCAACGCCAAGGTCACCAAGGTCGAAGCCGGCAAGATGTATGTCACCGAGCATGACGATCTGGGCCAGGAAAAGAAGAAACACGAACTGCCGTTCAGCTACAGCATGATGCTGCCCGCTTTCAAGGGCGTCGATGCGGTGTTCGGTATCGATGGACTGGTTCAGGCGCGCGGTTTCGTTGTCGTGGACAAGCACCAGCGCAACCCGAAGTACAAGAACATCTTCGCTGTCGGCGTGTGCGTCGCCATTCCGCCGGTGGAAGCCACTCCGGTTCCGTGCGGCACGCCCAAGACCGGCTACATGATCGAATCCATGGTGACTGCCACCGTGCACAACATCCATGCCGATCTGGAAGGAACACCGGCGGATACCGAAGCAACCTGGAACGCAGTGTGCCTGGCCGACTTCGGCGAGAGCGGCGTGGCCTTCGTGGCGATCCCGCAAATTCCTCCGCGCAACGTGAACTGGTTCTCGGAAGGCAAATGGGTTCACCTCGCCAAGGTCGCGTTCGAGAAGTACTTCATCCGCAAGATGAAGAAAGGCACTTCCGAACCCTTCTACGAAGGCAGCATCCTCAAGATGCTGGGCATTGAAAAGCTGAAATAAGCTTTCGCCTTGCAGCACATTAAAAAGCCCCGGATTCCGGGGCTTTTTTCGTTTTTAGTCCCAGATTGGCTTCCCGTCCGCATCGAGATAAGTCAGGTAAGCCCGCAAGTCAAACTCCAGTTGAGGATAGTCCGGCTCCATGTGCCGGCACAATTGATAAAACGCCTTGTCGTGCTGGCGTTCTTTCATGTGCGCCAGTTCATGCACCACAATCATGCGCAAAAACTCCGGCGGCATTTCCTGGAATATCGTTGCCACCCGAATCTCGCGCTTGCTCTTGAGATTCACACCCTGCACCCGCGAAATGCTGGTGTGCATACCCAGCGCATTCCGGATGACATGCAGCTTGCTGTCGAACGCCACCTTGCTCAGTTGCCCGACGTTGCCCATGTACTCGTTTTTGAGCTCCAGTACGTAGTCGTACAGTGCCTTGTCGGTGCGCACGTCGTGCGCCACCGGATATTTCTGACGCAACAGTACAGCCAGTCTGTCTTGCTCGATCAACTGCTGCACTTGCGCAACCAGTGCGACAGGATAACCGGCAAGATAATCGGGCGGAGATTTAGGGCGCATAGTGGAAATAAATAACCTCCGGCATAACCGATGACCTGGCAGCCCATAGGTCGGGTAGCGGTTTCATCGCGCAACCCGACGTTGTATTGAATTCATGTCGGGTTACGCTGCGCTAACCCGACCTACAAATGCTTTAGAACGTAGGGTGCGCTTGCGCACCAGCGCAAAATGGTGCGCAAGCGCACCCTACTTGAGACTCGCTGATGGAAACATATGGAACCTGATGGATGTAACCGAATGTTGCACCTGACCGGCTATTGCCGGTCAGGGTGTTTGTTTTGAGCTCGAAAACTCAGATAGCCGGAGTCGGTTTCTTTTTGGGTTTCTTTACTTCCTTGGTTTTGCGTTGTTGACCTTTGGCCATGTTCGTTCTCCTTTGTGTTGTTGGAATTGCACAGCAATAAAAACCGATAAAACGCAGGGAGCGTGTCATTCAGTCGGCATCCCCGGGAGCAATGTACCCGAGTCGAATGGCTTTGACTATCCCGGCAGATGCTAGCCCGCGCGTTCGCGGCTCAACCGCATCGCAATCGCAAGTTGCCGCGCCTCTTCTTCCTTGAGCGTGTCGTTGATTTCGCGCATCACGCTGTTCAGGTCGACCGCCTTCTCAACGCGCTCGAAGCGCCCGGTCAGAACGCTTTCCGGGTGCAGCTGGCTGCTCTGGTAGAGCGACCAAATCTCATTGCCATAATCCGTGGCCAACAGCTCTGGCGCAAATTGGCCGAAGTACACGGCGAGATTCTGCACGTCGCGCAGCAACATCTGGCAGGCTTGGTTGTTGGCGGATGCGTCGATGGCCTGGGGCAGGTCGATGATGACGGGGCCGGAGCTATCGACCAAAACGTTGTATTCGGACAAGTCACCGTGAATGATCCCGGCACACAGCATGCGCACTACTTGAGTGATGAGGATGCGATGGTATTCGCGCGCCACGTCGGTGCTCAGTACCAGGTCATTGAGTCGCGGCGCGGCATTGCCCTCGCTGTCGGATACCAGCTCCATCAGCAACACGCCTTCATGGAAATTGTACGGCTTGGGCACGCGCACCCCCGCTGCGGCCAGACGATACAAGGCATCCACCTCGGCGCTCTGCCAGGCTTCCTCCTGCGCCTTGCGCCCATAGCTGGTGCCTTTCTCCATGGCACGCGCACGGCGGCTGTTCTTGACTTTGCGGCCTTCGGTGTAGACCACGCTCTGACGGAAACTGCGCTTGTCGGCCTCCTTGTATACCTTGGCACAACGGATCTCGTCGCCGCAGCGCACTACATACACTGTCGCCTCTTTGCCGCTCATCAACTGGCGAATGACTTCATCGACGAGGCCGTCTTCAACCAGCGGGGCGATTCTTTTCGGGGTTTTCATCAGCGCTTTCGGAGTGGGTCTAACAGGGGTGACAGGCCGTTGTGGTCCATTTCCTGCATCAGTGCCAAGAGCATGCCGAGTTCCTCGGGCGGAAAGCCTTTGCGCGCAAACCAGTTCAGGTAGTTCCCCGGCAAATCGGCGATCAGCCGCCCCTTGTACTTGCCATAGGGCATGACGCGGGTGACCAACAGTTGCAGGTGTTCCGGATTCATCAGGACAAGACCATCATTCTGATTTTTTCTTCAGCATGGCTTTCAGATCGGCGAAAGGATTATGCGTTGCCACCGCCTGCTCCCCGTCTTTCCTGTCCCGCACCGCTTCATCCATCTCGCGCGAGTGTTCGTTGTCGTGACAATACAGGCACAGCAACTCCCAGTTGCTGCCGTCCGGCGGGTTGTTATCGTGATTATGGTCTTTATGATGCACCGTCAATTCGCGCAGGCGCACGCCGGAAAACTCGCGGCCGCACCGTCCGCAAATCCAGGGAAACAGCTTGAGCGCCTTTTCGCGATAGCCTTGCTCGCGCAATTCGCGCTGCTGGCGCGCTTCGGCGACTACGCGGTCGAGTCGGGCGTTGTCGGGAGTGGTTCGTTTGGTCATGGCAGATGGATAGCGAAGGTTGTGTGAACTATATCAGGACTCGCCAAAGCCAGCCAAGCATGAGCACATACAAGTAATGTGAGATTTCCTGATGAAAATAAAAAAGACTTGCAACATTTCTGCTGCAAGTCTTTGTTACTACTGGTCGGGGCGGGGAGATTCGAACTCCCGACCCCTTGCACCCCATGCAAGTACGCTACCAGGCTGCGCTACGCCCCGAGGGCGCGGATTATAGCAGAGCAGTTCGGATTACTTGAAGCAGTTTTGTGCGATTTTTCTATTTACGCGTGCAGCAGCGTGATGATCTCGCGCAATTCGCGCCGGAAGGAAGCAACATTGAAACTGTGCACTGCTGGTGCAGGCTCTTCTTGACGGATGGCATGCTGGTCCAGACGGCTGCGTGCGCCGCTGATGGTGAATCCTTCTTCGTAAAGCAATTGGCGGATGCGGCGGATGAGCAGTACTTCGTGATGCTGGTAGTAACGGCGGTTGCCGCCGCGCTTGACCGGCTTGAGTTGGGTAAATTCCTGTTCCCAGTAACGCAGCACATGCGCCTTCACCCCGCACAATTCGCTGACTTCGCCAATGGTGAAGTAGCGTTTCGCCGGGATGGGCGGCAGATCGGAATTAGCTACGTGATGTTCCATGATAGGTCTTTTCTACCATGCTCTTGAGTTTCTGGCTGGGATGGAAAGTCACCACACGGCGCGCGGTGATCGGAATCTCTTCGCCGGTCTTGGGATTACGGCCGGGACGTTGCGGCTTGTCGCGCAACTGGAAGTTGCCGAAGCCGGAAAGCTTGACGCTTTCCCCCTGTTCCAATTGCAGGCGTATCTCTTCAAAGAACGCTTCTACCATATCTTTTGCTTCGCGCTTGTTCAGGCCTACTTTTTCAAACAAGAAATCGGCCAGTTCAGCCTTGGTCAGTGTTGTCATATTCTCCTCTTACACTCGCAACTGCGCGCCTTGGCGTTGCAAAGCTGCAACCAGACGAGCTACATTTTCTTCAATCTCATTTTCAGTCAGAGTCTTTTGAGTATCTTGCAATAACACACGGAATGCAAGGCTTTTTTTGCTTTGCTCCACGCCTTTGCCGCGATACACGTCGAATAATGCCAACTCGACCACATTTGGTGCATTTTCTGCCCGCATTGCGTCCAGAAGCGACTGTACTGTAACGTTTTCATCAACCAATACAGCCACATCGCGTCTAACCGGGGGAAAACGCGAGATGTCAGCCAGCCTGGGAACAGCATCCTGTGTCAACGCTGCCAGTTCCACCTCAAACCACACTACTGATTGCGGCAAGTCGTATTGTTGTTGCCGTTGCGGGTGCAATTCGCCGATCCAGCCGATGGCTCGACCATCCAGCAGGATGCGCGCCGAACGCCCGGGATGCGAAGCCGGGTGTGGGGCAGCCTGAAAACTCAAACTGCGCGGCACAAACAGGGCTTCGACGTCGCCCTTTACATCAAAGAAGTCTACAGCCCGTGCGGGCGAACCCCATTGTTCGGACAAGGCTCCGCCATAAGCGAGTCCGGCCAGTCGCTCGTTTTGCGTATAGCTGCCGGATTCGGCCGCAAAACAACCGCCGATCTCGAACAGACGCACTCTCGGCTGTTTGCGCGCCAGATTGGTACGCAACGCCGCCAGCAATCCGCCCAGCAAGCTGCTACGCATCACGCTCATCTGGCTGGCGATGGGGTTTTTCAGGGCAATCGGTGCATTGTTGGCACACAGGTCGCGCTCCCATTCAGCTTCGACGAATGCATAGTTGATGGTTTCCTGGTAGTCGCGCAGCACCATGCTCCGGCGGAGTTTTGCCAAAGGACGCTGAGACTCGACCAGCGGCAAGATGCTCATGCGCGCCTGGATTGGTGAAGGCTGGATCTTTTCATAGCCGTAAACACGCGCAACTTCTTCGATCAGGTCTTCCTCGATGGAGATATCGAAGCGGTAGCTGGGAGGCGATACAAAAAACTCTTCGCCCTTTTGCTGGAAAACCATGCCAAGCCGAGACAATATTTTCGCGATTTCATCAGCTTTAAGCGCCACGCCCAGCACGCGAAGCACGCGCGAGGTACGCAGCTTCACCGGATGGCGGACCGGCAATTCACCCTGTTCTTCGGTCACCGCCCCCGCCTGTCCGCCGCAAATATCGAGTATCAGTTGCGTGGCGCGATCCAGCGCGTCCAGCGTGGCTGCAAAATCCACCCCGCGCTCGAAGCGATAGGAAGAATCGGAGCTGAAGCCAAGCAGGCGCGATTTGCCGACAATCACGCCGGGCGCAAAAAAGGCGCTTTCCAGGAAAATGTCGGTGGTCGCATCGCCTACTGCACTGTCTGCACCGCCCATTACGCCTGCCAAGGCGACCGGGCCCTTGTTATCGGCGATCACCAGCATGTCGTCTTTCAAGTCAACGACTTGCTCGTTCAGCAGCTTCAGGCTTTCGCCCGCACGCGCAAAACGCACTTCGATGTCGCCATTCAGTTTGTTCAGGTCAAAAGCGTGCAGCGGCTGCCCCAGCTCCAGCAGCACGTAGTTGGTTACATCGACCAGCGCGCTGATGCTGCGCAGGCCGCAACGTTGCAGGCGCTGCACCATCCAGGCCGGAGTCGTGGCCTTGGCGTTCACGCCGGAAATCACGCGCCCGCTGTAACGCGGGCAGGCTGCGGAAGCCGTCAATTTGACCTTGCGGTTCTGGCTAGCTGTCTGTTTGATGGTTGCTCGAGAAACATCCTGCAATGGAGCACCGGTCAATGCTGCGACTTCACGCGCAATACCCTTCAGGGACAGGCAATCACTGCGGTTCGGCGTGAGCTTGAGTGTGATCAGGTGGTCGTCCAGATCAAGATGTTCACGGATGCTCTGTCCAACAACCGCATCGGCCGCCAGCACCATCAGCCCGGCACTTTCTTCCGCCAGGCCAAGTTCTTTCTCCGAACACATCATGCCGAAGGAAGCAATGCCGCGCACCTTGGCCTGCTTTATTTCGATACCGGGCAGCTTGGCGCCAACCAGCGCACAAGGCGCCTTCATGCCCACGGTCACATTCCCCGCGCCGCACACGATAGTCAGCGGCTCGGTTTGTCCAACATTCACCGTCAGCACATTCAGGCGATCCGCATCGGGATGTTTGTCTTTGGTCAGCACCTGCCCCACGACGACCTTTTCGAAAGCGGGAGCGACGGAAGTCATTTCCTCCACTTCCAGCCCGGCCATGGTCAACAGATGCGACAACTCCTCGCTCGAAAGCGAAGGGTTCACGAAGGTACGCAACCAGGATTCAGAAAATTGCATAGTTAATTAAACTGCTTGAGGAATTGCAGATCGTTCTCGAAGAACAGCCTGAGGTCGTTTACGCCGTAGCGCAGCATGGCCAGACGCTCCACGCCCATGCCGAAGGCAAAGCCGATGTATTTCTCGCTGTCGATGCCGACGTGTTTGAGCACGTTCGGGTGCACCATGCCGCAGCCACCGATCTCCAGCCAGCCCCCCTTCCAGCTCATATCCATCTCGGCCGAGGGTTCGGTGAACGGGAAGAACGAGGGGCGGAAGCGCACTTGCATATCTTCGGTCTCGAAGTAGTTCTGCAAGAAATCGGCGATCACACCTTTGAGGTCGGCGAAGCTGACCTTTTCGCCAACCCACAGGCCTTCGACCTGATGGAACATGGGCGAATGGGTGGCATCTGAATCCACGCGATACACGCGCCCCGGCGCGATGATGCGGATGTCCGGCATCGTCTCCAGATGCTTGTACTTCGCCATATGCGCTTGCATGTAGCGAATCTGGATCGGCGAGGTATGCGTGCGCAGCACGTGCTGCTCGTCGATGTAGAAGGTGTCGTGCATGGCACGCGCCGGATGGTCGGCGGGAATGTTCAGCGCGGTGAAGTTGTAGAAATCGTTTTCGATCTCGGGACCTTCCGCCACAGCGTAACCAATGGAATGGAACAGTGTTTCGATGCGTTCCAGCGTGCGCGTGACCGGATGCAATCCGCCAACACCCGCACCGCGCCCAGGCAAAGTCACGTCCAGTGACTCGGCTGCCAGCTTGGCATTCAATGCCCGATTCTGGATAGCCTCGCGTTGCGCATTCAGCGCCGCTTCAATCTGCTGCTTGACCTGGTTGATGTGCGCACCGGCTGCCGGACGTTCTTCCGCGGAAAGTTTGCCCAGACCTTTCAACAGACCAGTCAGGCTGCCTTCCTTGCCGAGATATCGCGCCTTGGCATTTTCCAGCTCTGCCGCGTCTTCTATCGCAGCGAAGCTTTGCAGTGCGTCATCGAGAATTTTTTGTAGTTCTTGCATTGTTCAGTTTTGAAACAAAAAAAGGAGGCATGACGCCTCCTTTTTTATATAGCGCAATACTTACGCGCCGAGGCTGGCTTTGGCTTGTGCGACGATCTGCGCAAACGCAGCCTTGTCGAACACGGCCAGATCGGCCAGCACCTTGCGATCGATCTCAATCGCGGCTTTCTTCAGGCCGTTCATGAAAACGCTGTATGCCATACCTTGCTCGCGTGCAGCCGCATTGATACGCGCGATCCACAGGGTGCGGAACTGGCGCTTGCGTTGACGACGGTCGCGGTAAGCATATTGACCGGCCTTCATCACCGCTTCTTTGGCGATGCGATAGACACTGTTGCGACGGCCGCGGTAACCCTTGGCCAGGTTCAGGACCTTCTTATGGCGCGCGCGCGCCGTTACACCACGTTTAACTCTTGGCATGTTCGCTCCTTATGCGTAGGGCAACATGGCGCGCACAGACGCCGTGTTGGTTTCATGGACACCGGTCGACCCGCGCAGTTGACGCTTGTTCTTGGTGGTTTTCTTGGTGAGGATGTGGCGCTTGAACGCTTGACCGCGCTTGATGCTGCCACCGGCGCGGACGCTGAAGCGCTTTTTCGCACCGCTTTTGGTTTTCATCTTTGGCATAACGACTCCATTTATTTGATGACGCCGGGAGGTTCCTGACAGGAACGCTTGAAAACCCGGAACCACTTGTATGGGACTCTTTTTACTACCACCGCAACGGCAAGTCCCTTGCTCCGTTGCGATGCAAAATCATTTCTTCTTCGGTCCGAGCACCATCACCATCTGACGGCCTTCCATCTTCGGATACTGCTCGACCACGCCATGTTCATCCAGATCGACCTTGATGCGCTCGATCAGCTTCATGCCGATCTCCTGGTGCGCCATCTCGCGTCCACGGAAACGCAAGGTAATCTTGGTTTTGTCGCCGTCGGCCAGGAATTTGATCAGGTTGCGCAACTTGATGTTGTAGTCGCCTTCGTCCGTACCCGGGCGAAACTTGATTTCCTTGATCTGGACCTGTTTCTGCTTAAGCTTGGCTTCGTGCTGCTTTTTGGCTTCCGCGTATTTGAATTTGCCGATATCCATGATCCGGCATACGGGCGGTTCCGCCAAAGGCGCGATCTCCACCAAATCCAGTTCCGCTTCGTCCGCCATGCGCAATGCTTCCGCAATTGCCACGACACCCGCCTGCTCTCCCTCCGCGCCGATGAGCCGCACCTGCGGTGCTGTTATCTGCTCATTGATACGCTGCGACTTATCTTGTGCTATTGGAAATTCTCCATTAAAAAATTAAACCGCACTCTCCGCATGCAGCTCGGTTTGCAAGCGCTGAATCAGCGCCTCCACCGACATCTGCCCAAGGTCTTCACCTGTTCGGGATCGCACGGCAACGAGACTTGCAGCCACTTCCTTGTCGCCAATAATTAGCTGGTAAGGCAACTTCTGCAAGCTATGTTCGCGTATTTTATAGGTAATCTTCTCATTGCGCAAATCCGATTGCACACGCAAGCCGGATGCACGCAGCGTTTCGGTCACTTTCCCGGCATATTCCTCCTGCGCCTGGGAGATGTTCATCACCACCATCTGCACTGGCGCCAGCCACAAAGGCAGGGCTCCGGCATGGTTTTCCACCAGAATACCGATGAATCGCTCGAGCGAACCCAGTATCGCGCGGTGCAGCATCACCGGCACCTTGCGGCTGTTGTCCTCGTCCACAAACTCGGCGCCCAGACGGCCCGGCATGGAAAAGTCCACCTGGATGGTGCCGCACTGCCAGGAACGGCCGATTGCGTCCTTGATGTGGAATTCGATTTTTGGACCGTAAAAGGCGCCCTCGCCCGGCAACTCCACCCAAGTCAGGCCGGAAGCACGCAATGCGCCGCGCAGGGCTTCTTCGGACTTATCCCAGATTTCGTCGGAACCGACCCGGCTGTCCGGGCGCAGTGCCAGCTTGACCACCACGTCGTTGAAACCGAAATCCTTGTAGACCTTGAGCACCAGCGCGTTGAACGCCGTCACTTCTGACTCGATCTGGCTTTCGGTACAGAAGATGTGTCCATCGTCCTGCACGAAACCGCGCACACGCATCAAACCATGCAAACCGCCGGACGGCTCGTTGCGGTGGCAGGAACCGAACTCGCCGTAACGCAACGGCAGCTCACGATAGGAACGCAGGTCGGCGTTGAATACCTGAATATGGCCGGGGCAGTTCATCGGCTTGATCGCGTATTCGTGCTTTTCCGACTCGGTCGTAAACATATTGGCCTTGAAGTGTTCCCAATGGCCGGATTTTTCCCACAGCACGCGGTCGATGATCTGCGGGCAGCGCACTTCCTGATAGCCGTTGTCGCGGTAGACGCGGCGCATATATTGTTCGACCACTTGCCATATTGCCCAGCCCTTGGGATGCCAGAACACCATGCCCGGCGCTTCGTCCTGCATGTGGAACAAGTCCAGCAGCTTGCCGATCTTGCGGTGGTCGCGCTTTTCCGCCTCTTCCAGACGGGTCAGGTAGGCATCGAGGTCTTCTTTCTTCGCCCAGGCCGTGCCGTAAATGCGCTGTAGCATCTCGTTCTTCGAATCGCCGCGCCAATAGGCGCCGGCCACCTTCATGAGTTTGAAAGCCTTCAGCTTGCCTGTGGACGGTACGTGCGGGCCGCGGCACAGGTCGGTGAATTCGCCCTCGCTGTACAGCGACACATCCTGATCGGCCGGGATCGACTCGATGATCTCGGCCTTGTATTTCTCGCCGATGGACTTGAAGTAGGCCACCGCCTCGTCGCGGGGCAGCACCTTGCGCGTCACCGGCAGGTCCTTCTTGGCCAATTCCGCCATGCGTTTTTCAATCGCTGCCAGATCTTCCGGCGTAAACGGGCGCGAATAGGCGAAGTCGTAATAGAAACCGTTCTCGATCATCGGGCCGATGGTCACCTGCGCTTCGGGGAACAGCTCCTTCACCGCATACGCCAGCAAGTGCGCGGTGGAGTGGCGAATCAGGTCGACGCCATCCTCGTCCTTGTCGGTGACGATGGCCAGCTTGGCATCGGCAGAGATCAGGTGCGAGGTATCCACCAGCACCCCGTCCACCTTGCCCGCCAGCGCGGCACGCGCCAGACCGGCACCGATGCTCTGCGCGACCTCAGCTACAGTCACGGGATTGGGAAAACTGCGTTGCGAACCATCCGGTAGGGTTATGACAGGCATTTTATTCACTCTGCTAAAAACAAATGCGGCAAACGCCGCACTTCATATTTCAAAGGCGCAACCTGCGCCAAACGGGCGCGCAGTATAGCGCAAGTCACTCCACCATGCCGAGATAGGCGATCAGCGCATCCAGGGTAAACACGAACAGCAGGCTTTGCAGCACGGCCTTGATGGCGACCTTGGGCACTTCGGTCACCGAGGGTTGCGCCTGCATGCCGTTGTAACAGGAGATGGTGGAGATGGCCATGCCAAACAGACAGCCCTTGAAGGCGACCACGGCGAATTCGGACAATTTGACGGTTTGCAGAAAGCGCCCGACCTGGTCGAAGTAGGAAACGTTCTGGTACATGGCGCTGATCGCCAGTCCGCCGCCGATGGCGACAACCTGGAAGTAGATGGTCAGCGCCAGAACGGCCAGCGTCACCCCGGCAATGCGCGGCACCAGCAGGTAATCATCGGGCGGGATGCCCATGCGGCTGAGACTGGTCATTTCCTGACGCGTTTTCATCAGCGCCAGTTCGGAGGCGATGGCGGAACTGCTGCGGGCGATGATGATGATGGCGGCGAACAGCGGCCCGACTTCGCGCACCACGGTCCAGATCAATATCTTCACCGTCAGCTCGCTGTTGCCGCCGACCAGCGAGGTGATCTGGGTGATGACAAGTGCGCCGCTCAAGAGGCCGAACACGGCGACGATGCGCAAGGCTTCGACGCCGGTAAAAAAGATTTGCCGATGGAACACTGCATTGACCGGGGCGATGCGCAACACATGCAAATGGGTAAAGGCATACCACAACAGTTGCAGGCAACCGCGGATCGTCTGGCGCATCCGCTCCATTTTCAGCCAGGCAACGAATTTCAGCCAGAAGGCAGGCATCACTTCACCGCCAGCAGCGGCGGGTTCCAGCCGTACACATGCAGCGCGGCATCCTTGACGAGCTGTTCGCCGCAATCATTCAGTCCGCCCGAATGCTCCACCGCCTTCGCTACTTCGGCAGTACACACCACGGGATAATGGAGCGTCTTGGTCAATCCTTCCAGTCTGGAAGTCAGGCTCACCGCATCGCCAATCACCGTGTATTCATGCCGCGACCTTGACCCGATGTTTCCGGTGACCACCTCGCCCACATGCAACGCAATGCCGATCTCGATGGGCGCTATTCCTTTTTCCTGCAACCGCTCATTGACCAGGCGCAAACGCTGCAACATTTCCTGCGCGGCTTCGAGCGCATTCTTTTCCGGGCATTCCAGCGCCTGCGGCGCACCAAAGAAAGCCATGACGCCGTCGCCGATGAATTTATCCACCGTACCCCGGTGCTGGTGGATCGCCACGGTCATCTCGGAGAAATAATCGTTGAGCAGTGCAACTACCTCCTGCGGGGAGCTATTCTCGCTGCGCGCGCTGAAATCATGGATGTCGGCAAACAGGATGCACAACCGCACGCGCGCACCCTCCAGACCGGAATGGATGCTGCCCGCCATGATCTCCTGCAGCACTTCCTGACTGACGTAGCTGCCGAAGGTGTCGCGCAACCAATGACGTTTCTGCACTTGCAGCACACCTTCGTAGACCAGGCGCGCAAAAAAGGCGAATGCACCGGAGATAACAATCCCGCCGATGGGCAGATACAAGCCCTGCCCCAGTTGCCAGGTGGAAATCAGGAACAGCAAAAACGGAAAGACGATCAAAGCTGCAAGTTTGATCCAGCTGATGCGTCCCAGCCAGAGCAAGGCCGCGAGCAAGGTCAGCACTCCCACCACAAAAACGTTTGCCTCGCGGATCAAGCCGTCGCTCAGCATCGAGCGCAATATCTGCGCCTGCATCAGCACGCCGGGAACACGCAGCTTGAACGGGTCCCATGCCGCCAGCGGAACCGGCGCCCTGACGCGGTCACCAAGCCGGGACACGATCCCCAGCAGCACCGGCTTGCCGCCGAAAGTAGCAGCCAGTTGCGCGACATCGCCTTGCTGTTTCCATTCCAGCACCTTGAGGAATGGAACGTAATCGAATTTATCGCCCGCGCTGAAATCCACCAAGCCGGTTCCGGGGTTCGCTTTCCCCAGATGGGCCGCCATCTTCTCGACCAGCATCGTACCCTGCGCATTCACCGTACACCGATTGGGATCGAAACGGCGAACTGTGCCGTCGTCGTCCGGGCAAACAACGACCGAAGCCAATGCGTCCGCACCCGCCGCCGCAACATAGGGCGCATGCACCGGGCGGAAAGCGCCGCCATCATCCAGCATTTGCGCCAGCACCAGCGGGGTTTGCCCATTCAGTTCCCGCAAACCTTGCACCAGGCTCTGGTCGTATTGCGGGATGAGAAATTGATAGGAACGCTCCGGCAACGCAATGTCCAGACCGAGCACGGACGGCTTGGCAATTGCCATCGCTCCCAGAAACTTTCCCAGATGCGGATGCCACAGTGCAAAAGGTTCTTTCAGCGCCTTGGTGGCGTCTTCGTCGATGCCGACGATGACCACATCGTTCTGCAAACGATGCACGTCGTGTTCATGCATCCGGGCGAATTGATTGTCCAGCAGCACTCGGCTCAATTGATCGCCGGCCTGCATCAGGTGCAGCAGCAATGCGACCAGCGCACAAAAGACCAACCCCAGAAGAATCTGGATTTTCGGTTCTTTCAGCCGCTGCAACGTTTCCATCGCGGCCTCACTTCAGCGCCGTTGCGGCGATGCGCGCCGCCCGGTCGCGGAATTGGGCCGCCTGCTCGGCATGGCCCGATTTCTCATGCGCCTGCGCTGACAGCAGCAAGTCCAAGCGGATCTTTTCCGGCAGGCCCAGTGATTTGTCGATGGCCAGCGCTTCTTCCAGCAGGCGCAGCGCAGCATCAGATTCGTTCTTCAGCAGCCTGGCCGAAGCTGTCAGTCGCAGGGAGTTGGCGTACTCGAGCGGCGATACCCCTTTATTCTCCGAGGAGGCGCGTTCGCTCCAGTACAGTGTTTTATCCGCATCGTTCGCATGCAAAGCGATACCGGCACGCGCATTGTCGATCACACCGGTAAGCGTGCAATCCGTTGCGCAAAGGGCTGCGGCCTTATCCACCCAAACCGATGCACCCTCGGCATCGTCAGCCTGCAAACGCAGCAAGGATTTTTGCACCGCCGCAGCGGCCAGATGCTGCGGCGCATAATGCAGCGACATGTCTTGCAGCAGGCTATCCAGATAGCGCTGCGCCAGTGCAGTGTTGCCCTGCACCTGGCTTACCTTGGCAAGGTTGAGCATATTGATCGCGATGCCGTTCACATTCTCGACGGCGACATCCAGTTGCAGGGCGTTTTCATACAGCGTAGCGGCAGCCTGATATTCGCCGCGCTGAAATGCGCGCTGGGCACGCTGATTGAATTCGGTCGCCTGTTGCTGCCTGGCACTGCGTGTCTCTTCCACATGGCCGCAGGCGGTCAGCAGCAAGAGACTGCACAAGAACGGGATGGTTAAACGAAAATCCATGCAATCCCCCGTCACTGCTGTTTGGGCGGAACGTAGCCGTCCACCGGCAGCGTCTGCTCTTCCGGCTTGGGAAACAGGCTGTTCAGCAGCCAGGATTTCTTCACTCCGTCCAGGGTTTCCTGTCCGTCTTGCACCAGTGCGTTGCTATTGCGCACCAATGATGGAATCTCGGCTGCGGATTCATTGGTGATCTTCTTGATGTCGGAGGTGGCGGACTGCACGTTGTCGAGTGTCGTGTCGGCCTTGTTCACCAGTTTCGGGATGGCTTGGTCCAGCGTTCCCAGACTTGAATTGATACGGTCCATGGCTTTGTTGCTGCTGGCGCCGAGCCGGGTGAACTCTTTCGCCGTCTCACTGAACCCGCCCGCAGCCTGATTGAGATTCTTGAGAGCTTGCTGGAAATCGCCGTTCGGATTGCTCATGTTGGACGTGATCTGGTGAACGTCGCTCAGGATAGGCTGCAACTGCCCCGCCAGATTCTCGACCACATTGCTGGCATCCTGTCCGCGCTCGAATTCCAGCACGCTGTTGCGGGTAACCTGTTTCACCTGTTGCGAACCGGGAATGATCTCCACCACACTTTCGCCGACCAGCGCTTCCTTGACCAGCCTGGCCTTGGCATCCTGTCCGATGAGATGAACGTACTCGTTATCCAGCGACACTTCCACCTGCACCGTGGCATTGGACTGCATGCTCACATCTTCCACGCTGCCCACCTTGAAGCCGATGAACTTGACCGCCATGCCCTTGCTCAGGCCTTGCGCATTGGGCGTGAAAAACAGGATCGTCGTGCTGCGATGGAAATAATTCTGCTTGACGGCAATCATCAGCAATACCAGCAACAAAACCCCAACCGCGCCCAGCAGAAAGCGCTGCGTGCGCTTCTCGATGGTCAATAATCTCTGGTTGTAGTTGAGCAGTTTCATGGTTAAAGGGTACCTCTAATAATCCAAATTTCGTCGCAATACTGCGTTGCTTACAAAAAATTACTCCTTACATATAGCGCCATCGACACGTTACTGCAAAGCAGCCGTTTGCGGGAGATGGCGCCAGCGGTCATTCCCGCACCTGACGGCTCCGCCGCACCGTGTCATGACCGCATATGCCGCGTCGCAATTTTTTGCTCGCGCCTTGTCTTGCTTAGAACTTTGAATTATTAGAGGCACCCTATAAATGGATCAGCAGATGTTTGGGATCGTCCTTATCTTTGTATTCCTCAAAGCTCACCAGCACCGAGGTGCGGAAAGGGAAGTATAAACGGAATACCTTGTCGAATTTGATTGCGCGCGCCAACTCCTTGCGCGACAAACCTTCGATCATGGAATCGTAAATGATCAGCTCCGGACTCATGAGCATGGCACGCACAAAACCGACCAGGCGTTTTTCATAAAGCGACAATTGATCGGGCAGTCTGAGCAGCAATCCGGAGGCGGCAGCTTCGTCCTCCAGGCCGCACTGTGCCAGCAATTGCGCCACATTATCTTCGATGCTCCCGGCGAGCTCGATGCCATGATACTGCACCGGCAGGACGATGTTCTCCCATACCCGCAGGTTGCTGATCAACCCACCGTTATGAGGGACAATCACCACACCGGGCTGGTCACCGAGGTTTTTGAGCAGGGCGGAACGCTGGGATTCGGAACGGACTACGAGGCAATACGAATAGCCCGATTGCAGCAGGGCCTGGGTACCTTCTTCTCCATGCAGACTCAGTGTAAACACGGGATTCTCACGGGCTTCTCGAAGAACATTCGTTGAGGAGAAGAAGGATAAATTGGTAGGCGCGATTGGACTCGAACCAACGACCCCCACCATGTCAAGGTGGTGCTCTAACCAGCTGAGCTACGCGCCTGTAAAAGGCCGCGCATTGTAACCGAACAGTTCTGGAGCGCCAAGAAATTATTGCGGGTTCGGATCAATATTGACCGGAGGCGTAGTTTTGGTTACGGCATAACATGCTGCGCATGTGAGCCTCCGCCGAAACTACGCCTTTGATCAGTATTGCCCTGATGCGTAGTTTTCAAACCTGGTGTACTCGCCACGGAAGGTAAGTCTTACAGCACCGATCGGACCGTTACGCTGCTTGCCGACGATGATCTCGGCCGTGCCCTTGTCCGGAGAATCCGGGTTGTAGACTTCGTCGCGGTAGATGAAAAGAATCAAGTCGGCATCCTGCTCGATAGCGCCGGATTCGCGCAGGTCGGACATCACCGGGCGTTTATTGGGGCGCTGCTCCAGACTGCGGTTAAGCTGCGATAGCGCGATCACCGGCACGTGCAGTTCCTTGGCCAGGGATTTAAGCGAACGGGATATTTCGGAAATCTCGGTAGCGCGGTTTTCACTCGCCTTGTTTGATGGCGAAGACATGAGCTGGATATAGTCGATAATCACCAAGCCGAGACCGTTATTCTGCCGGTGCAACCGGCGCGCGCGGGAACGCAATTCCAGGGCATTCAGGCCCGGGGTTTCGTCGATAAAGATCGGCGCGTCGTTAAGCAGGCCAAGGGCATGGGTCATGCGCGACCAGTCTTCATCTTCCAGCTTGCCCGTACGCAAAGTGTGCTGATTGAGCCGACCCACCGAGCCGATCATACGCATCGCCAGTTGCGCACCGCCCATTTCCATACTGAAGATCGCCACCGGTTTGCCTTCCAAAGCCACGTTCTCGCCGATGTTGATGGAGAACGCGGTCTTGCCCATACTGGGACGACCCGCGACAATAACCAGGTCGCCGGGCTGCAGACCGGAGGTCATGCGATCCAGATCGGTAAAACCGGTCGCAGTGCCGGTCACGTCGCTGGCGTTGTCCCGTCCATACAGGGTCTCGATACGCTCCACCACTTGGGTCAACAACGGCGGCATGGGAACAAAGCCCTGGCTGCCACGCTCGCCCTCTTCATTGATCTCAAGCACGCGGCTTTCTGCCTCATCCAGCAACTGCCCCGCCGAGCGCCCGCCGGGATTGTAGGCGCTGGTCGCGATCTCGCTGCCCACCTCCACCAGTTTGCGCATGATGGCGCGCTCGCGCACGATCTCGGCATAGCGGCGGATGTTGGCGGCGGAAGGCACGTTCTGCGCCAGCGTGCCCAGATACACCAGGCCACCCGCCTTCTCCAGTTCGGCATTGCTCTCCAGCGATTCCGCCACGGTGATGACGTCAACCGGCTGGGCGCGCTCGGTCAGGCGACCGATGTGGCGCCAGATCAGGCGGTGTTCATTGCGATAGAAATCGCTCTCACCCAACAGATCGGCGACCTTGTCCCACGCGCTGGTATCCAGCAGGATGCCGCCCAGCACCGACTGTTCCGCCTCGACGGAATGCGGGGGAAGTTTCAGTGATTCGAGCTGGGAATCGGCGGCGGGAACAGAAAAATTTTGCATGGGGTTCGCGCAAATTTCGGGAGGAGGATTTTACCTCTTTTGGAAAAAGAAAAAGGGCTGTCGCCAGCCCTTTTTCATAACTACATGACAACGCAGGGTTACTGCTCGCCCACCACTGTCACAGTCACGTTTGCAACCACATCCGGGTGCAACGCGATGCTGATCGGATAATCGCCGATCTGCTTCAGGTGGCCGGTAGCCATGCGTACCTGGCTCTTTTCGACCTTGTGGCCTTGGGCTGCCAGTGCTTCAGCGATATCCGCATTGGTCACGGAACCGAACAGCTTGCCGTCCACGCCCGCCTTTTGCGAGATCTGCACGGTCAAGCCTTCCAGCTTGGCTCCGCGAGCCTGTGCATCGGCCAGTTTGGCCTGGTCAGCCGCTTCCAGTTCTGCGCGGCGTGCCGCGAAATCCGCCACGTTGTGTTCCGTCGCGCGCTTGGCTTTGCCTTGCGGGATCAGGAAGTTGCGTGCGAAACCGTTCTTTACCTTGACCACATCGCCCAACTGGCCGAGGTTGATCACTTTTTCCATCAGAATAACTTGCATGATCTACTCCTTAGTGCAAATCGGTGTAAGGCAGCAAAGCCAGGAAGCGCGCGCGCTTCACGGCAACGCTCAACTGACGCTGGAAGCGCGTCTTGGTACCGGTAATGCGAGCCGGGATCAGCTTGCCGTTCTCGGAAACGAATTCCTTCAGGATGTTGATGTCCTTGTAATCCACTTCAGGGATCTTTTCTGCTGTGAAGCGGCAGAATTTGCGGCGCTTGAACAATTGACGCGAAGCGCTGTTCTTCTTGTCATCTTTTTTCTTAAATACACGAGCCATGTTGTGCTCCTCTATCTCAATGTAACGTTATCAATGTGCAACACCAGTTGCGCGATTTTCTGGCTGCGCTGCGCAAGGAATCCTTCGGCTCTCACCATCTGGCCGGGTTGCAAACGGCTGACTTGCTGTGCCGCTTCGCCTAAAGCCAGTGCAGTAACCACACACTGAACCTGGCGTTGCATTCCCGCTTCCTGCTGCATCGAGGTGTGGCGCAATTTGAACGCCACTCTCGCCAATCCTGCCGGGGTGTAACGCAAGCCTTCCGACTCGATTACTTCCCCTTCAATCACACAACGGTTGCTGCTCAATCCTGTTTACGCAGCCGGTGCCGCTTCCGCAGCGGGTGCTGCCGGAGCCGCATCTGCCGCATCGTTAAACGAACGCGACTTCTCTTCCTTCATCATGGCGGAAGGCACAACAACTGCAGCCTTGGTCTTGATGGTCAGGTGGCGCAATACGGCGTCGTTGAACTTGAATGCGTGCTCGAGTTCGTCCAGCGTGGGCTGGTCGACTTCGATATTCATCAGCACATAATGTGCCTTGTGGATTTTCTGGATCGGGTATGCCAGCTGGCGGCGGCCCCAGTCTTCCAGACGGTGGATGTGACCGTTCTTGCTGGTCACCAACGTGCGATAACGCTCAACCATCGCGGGCACTTGCTCGCTCTGATCGGGATGCACGATAAATACGATTTCGTAGTGTCGCATTACATCTCCTTGTGGATTAAAGCCCCCCGACATTAGCGGACGGTGGAGCAAGGTCAAAAACTCCCTTTTTCAGGGAGGGGCGCATTATAGAGATATTCGGCCCAGCGTCAAGCGCTAAGCCATTAATCCGCCGCGAGAATACGCAACGGGGGACGTAGAGCCAGCTTGCGGGTCGCCAGCCATCCAGCCAGCATGACTACCGCCATGCCGCCACCGCAACCGATGAACCAGATGGAAACATCTGACCGGTAAGGGATATCCAGAACAAACCGCGCCAGTACCCAGCCCAACAATACCGCACCAGCAGCAGCAAACAGCCCGCTCAGCCCGCCCAGCACAGCGAATTCGGACAGGTGCAGGCTGCGCAGGTAACGGCTGTCCGCCCCCAGCGTGCGCAGGATGGCCGCTTCGTGGCTGCGCTCGTCCTGCGTGGCCAGCAACGCGGCGTACAGCACCGCCAGACCGGTCAGCAGCGTGAACAGGAATACCGCGCTCACCGTCTGCGCGATCTGGTCCATGATGCCGCGCACCTGGGCGATTACCGCACCGGTATCGATCAGCAGGATATTGGGAAAGGCACGCGACAGCTCATCTCCGGCGCGCACTTTGTCCGTGGGCAGATAGAAGCTGCTCAGATAGCTGGCCGGGAAATCCTGCAACAACTCCGGCGTGGCGATGACGAAGAAATTCACCCGCATCGAATCCCACTGCACCTTGCGCAGACTGCTGACTTTGGCCGTGAAGCTGCTGCCCGCCACGTCGTAGGTCAGCATATCGCCAAGATGGATGCCCAGCGTCTTGGCGATACCCTCCTCGACCGAAAGCTCACCTGTTCCGTTCTTGTCCCACCACTTTCCGCTCACCAGCTCGTTCCAACCCGGCATCTGCTCCATGTAAGAGAGATTGAACTCGCGTTCCACCAGCCCGCGTGCGCGCGGATCAGCATAGCTGTCGCCGCTGATGGCCCGTTCATTGATGGCGACCAACCTGCCGCGCACCATGGGCTGCAACTCGGGCGACGGCAAGGACTGGCGCGCGAAGAAATCCCGCACCGGCTGAACCTGATCGTTCTGGATGTTCACCACGAAACGGTTCGGCGTATCCGGCGGCAGCTTGCCCTGCCAGGCTTCGAGCAGATCGGCGCGCACCAATGTCAGCACCAGCAAGGCCATGCCCCCCAAGCTCAGCGCCACCACCTGCACCGCCGCGCTGCGACCGTGGCGGGCGAGGTTGTTGAAGGCATGCCGCCATTGCGACTGGAAGTAGAACGAGTTGCGCGCCAAACCGTGCAACAGCAGCCAGGCCAGCCAGCCGAACACCAGCAAGCCCGCCAGCAAACCGCCCAGCACCGCGAGCCCCAGCTTGAGCGAACCGGCATGCCACAGGAACAGCAGCGCCAGCACGGTGATGGCTAGCCCGTAGATTAGCCAGCCGCTGACCTCGGGCGACCCCATCTCGCGGCGCAGCACGCGCAACGGCGACACCCTGCGCAATTGCAGCAAAGGCAGGAATGCGAAGCCAAGCAACAAGGCAAAACCGCTGGCGGCCGCCTTGAGCAAGGGCAACACACTCGGCTGCGGCAGGCTCGCATTCCGCATGGCAGCAATGCTCTCGACCAGAACCGCCTGCGTGGCATAACCCAGCAAGCCGCCAAGCAGCACCGCCAGCACGCCAAGCAAAATGAATTGATACAGGAACAGCCACAGCACCTGCTCCTGCTGCGCACCGAGGCAGCGCATCACCGCGCAGCCGTCCAGATGACGCAACACGAAACGCCGCGCCGCCAGCGCCATCGCCGCGCCCGCCAGGATCGCTGCCGTGAGCGCGGCAAGCCCGAGAAAATGTTCGGCACGTTCCAGCGCCGCGCGTATCTCGGGACGCGCATCGCGCACGTCTTCCATCTTTTCGTTGCCGGAAAGTCCGGGTTCCAGCTCCGCACGCAACGCCTTCACCTGCAACGCATCGCCCGCGATCATCAGACGATACGAGAGGCGGCTGCCTTGCTGCAGCAAACCGGTGGACGCCAGATCGGCATCGTTCATCAATACGCGTGGAGCGAAACTGGAGAAACCGATGGACTGGTCAATGTCTTTCACAATGCGTGCTGCCACTTTGAAGCGCTGCGAACCGATGCTCACCGCATCGCTCACATTCATACCGAGGCGACGCAACAACCTCTCATCCACCCATACTGTGCCGTGTACGGGAATGGCCTGTGCCATATGCACGCTACCGTCGTCGATCTCGATCTTGCCGCGCAAAGGATACCCCGCTTCCACCGCCTGTATCTCGCCCAGCAACACCCGCTCACCATGCGACACCATGCTGGGGAAGGTACGGCTCTGTACCACCTGCAAAGAGCGCGCTTCCGCCAACCTTCGATAGTCGGAAGAAAACGGACGCGTGGAAGTGATGCGCAGGTCGGCGCCGATCAGGCTCTGCGCCTGCTGCTGCAAGGCCTGCCGTACGCGGTCGGCGAACAGACCAACCGTGGCAAGGCTGCCCACCGCCAGCACCAGCGCCAGCAACAACACGCGCCATTCCCCGGCACGCCAGTCGCGGCGCAGGAGATTGAGAGATAAACGCAGGAGATTCATAGCTATGCCCCGTTCACAATTGAGGCAAATAGAAACAATGCGCTACCTCCAATCCAGCAGGATGTGGCGCGTAAGTCATTCAATCCTTGCCAAACAGATCACGGCTGTACACCTTGTCCGCCACATCGCGGATGTCGTCGGTGATGCGGTTGGCGACGATGACATCGGAAAGTTTTTTGAATTGCGCCAGGTCGTTCACTACCCTGGAATGGAAGAACTCGGTCTCTTTCAGCGCAGGCTCGTACACGATGACTTCGATGCCCTTGGCCTTGATGCGTTTCATGATGCCCTGAATGCTGGACGAGCGGAAATTATCCGAGCCGCTCTTCATCACGAGACGGTGGATACCGACGACCTTGGGGTTGCGCTTGAGAATGCTGATAGCCACAAAATCTTTGCGCGTGGTATTGGATTCGACAATGGCATGGATGAGGTTCTGCGGCACATCCTGGTAGTTTGCCAGCAGTTGCTTGGTATCTTTGGGCAGGCAATAACCGCCGTAGCCGAACGAGGGGTTGTTGTAGTGGTCGCCGATGCGCGGATCGAGGCTGACACCCTGGATGATCTGTTTGGTATCCAGACCATGGGTGGCCGCATAGGTGTCCAGTTCGTTGAAATAGGCGACGCGCATGGCCAGATAAGTATTGGCAAACAGCTTGATCGCTTCGGCCTCGGTGGAATCGGTGAACAGTACCGCGATATCCTGCTTGATGGCTCCCTGCTTGAGCAGATTGGCAAAAATTTCGGCACGCTTGGAACGCTCGCCGACCACGATGCGTGACGGGTACAGATTGTCGTGCAGCGCCTTGCCTTCGCGCAGGAACTCGGGCGAGAAGATGAGGTTTTCGCAATTCATCTGCTGCCTGAGCTTGTTGGTGTAACCGACCGGGATGGTGGACTTGATGATCATCACCGCCTGCGGATTGATGCTTTGCACATCCCTGATCACCGCCTCGATGGACTTGGTGTTGAAGTAGTTGGTCTCGGGGTCGTAATCGGTGGGCGTGGCGATGATGACGTATTCCGCGCCGGTGTATGCCTCGCGCTTGTCAAGCGTGGCCTTGAAGTTGAGTTTCTTGTGCGCCAGGTAGTCTTCGATCTCCACGTCCTCGATGGGCGATTGCTTGCGATTAAGCATCTCCACCTTTTCGGGGACGATGTCGATGGCCACGACCTCGTTGTGCTGGGCCAGCAGCATGGCGTTGGAGAGGCCGACGTAGCCGGTTCCGGCGATTGCGATTTTCATGATTATTTCATTTTCAAAAAGGGGCAGACAGTCAGACTGAACTGCAACACCGACAATAAACAGGCAAATTTTCCTGCACCAATATTACATTTTTGCAATCCGGCGCATTATGCCGCATCCCTTAACTGCGCGGCAAAAGCGTGTTTAGGGCCAGCTTCAAATTTCCCCTCGCCCGTTTACGGGCGAGAGAAAAGTTATCTACACCACCTTTCCCGCCGCCAGCCGCAACTGTTTCCCGCAACGTCGCGCCAACGCTTCATCGTGGGTCACCAGGATCAGGGTCGTGCCTTGTGCGCGGTTCAGCTCCAGCATCAGTTCAATGACTTGGCTACCGGTGGCCGCATCCAGGTTGCCGGTAGGTTCATCGGCAAAGAGTATTTTCGGCCGGGTAACAAAGGCTCGGGCAAGTGCCACACGCTGCTGTTCGCCGCCGGAGAGATGTTTGGGCAGATGGTGGGCTCGCGCACTCAAGCCTACTTGCTCAAGCGACGCCTCGGCACGCTGGCGCGCTTCTTTCACGCCGGCCAGCTCCAGCGGCAGCATCACGTTTTCCAGCGCATTCAGCGCGGGCAGCAGTTGGAAGGACTGGAACACGAAGCCTGCCAGTTCGCCGCGCAGCCGGGCACGTCCGTCTTCATCCAGCGTAAACAGGTCTGCGCCATGCAGCAGCACACTGCCGCTGCTCGGCACGTCCAGCCCGGCCAGTAGTCCAAGCAACGTGGATTTGCCGGAACCGGATGCCCCGACGATGGCGAGGCTTTCGCCTGCTTCAACCGCGAAAGTGACGTCGTGCAGGATGGTGAGCGGTTGATCGCCGCTTAATACTTGCTTGGTAAGCCCAACTGCTTGCACAATCGACGCCATGAAAACCTTTCTCAAAATTATTTTGCTGTTCGCCGCCCTGGCGCTGCCCCAATCCTCCCAAGCCGCGAAGAACATTCTGGTGTTTGGCGACAGTTTATCAGCCGGATACGGTATAGCACGAGACGATTCATGGGTGAATTTATTGCAGCAGGAATTAAATAAAAGCCATCCCCAGTTCAAAGTGGTGAATGCCAGCATCAGCGGCGAGACGACTTCCGGCGGACTGCGCCGCATCGTCAAGGCCCTGCAGCAACATACGCCGTCGATTGTCGTTATCGAACTCGGCGCCAATGACGGTTTGCGCGGAACTTCCATCAAGGAAACCGAGACTAACCTGAGTGCGATTATTTCCAAATCCCGCAAGGCGAAAGCCAAAGTATTGCTGATCGGGATCCGGATTCCGCCGAATTACGGGATGAATTTCACCAGGCGATTCGAGGCGCTGTATCCCATGATGGCAAAGAAGCACAACGTCGCCTTGCTGCCTTTCATGCTGGAAGACATCCCGCCGGAGCAGTTCCAGGCCGACAACCTGCATCCCACGGCCGCCGCGCAGCCGCTGATCATGCGCAACGTCCTGCATTCACTGATGCCTCTATTACGCTGAAACCGCAGTTCAGCCCGCAGATTACACAGATTAACGCAGATTATCATGCGGCTATGAATAAGCACCGAGTCATCCAAAGGTGAGCAAGCAGGCCAAGGCTACCCGTTGTTTAATCTGTGGA
Source organism: Sideroxyarcus sp. (assembly GCA_049286265.1). Taxonomy (GTDB): domain Bacteria; phylum Pseudomonadota; class Gammaproteobacteria; order Burkholderiales; family Gallionellaceae; genus Sideroxyarcus. Next base: position 1,740 of record JBAQDF010000076.1, on the reverse strand, counting down.
AATCTGTGTAATCTGCGGGCAACAAAGTTTTTTAGGATTACGCTGATGCCCAACCACCTGCTCCACGAAACCAGCCCCTACCTGCTGCAGCACGCAGACAATCCCGTGGACTGGCATCCGTGGAACGCGGAGACCTTGCAGCTCGCGCGCGCGCAGGACAAACCCATCCTGCTCTCCATCGGTTATTCCGCCTGCCACTGGTGCCACGTGATGGCGCATGAATCGTTCGAGGATGAAGCCGTCGCCGCCGTGATGAACGAACATTTCGTCAACATCAAGGTGGACCGGGAAGAACGTCCAGACCTCGACCAGATCTACCAGAACGCACATTACCTGCTTGCCCGGCGCAGCGGCGGCTGGCCGCTGACCATGTTTCTGGAGCCGGACGGCACGCCGTTCTACAGCGGAACCTATTTCCCCAAACAGCCGCGCCACGGCTTGCCCGGCTTCCCCGCGTTGCTGTTGAACATTGCCAAAGCCTATCGGGAAAATCGCGCGGAACTTGCAGCCCAGAGCAGGCAGCTCGTTGCCGCTCTCGCCTCATGGCAGCCCGAACGAAGCGGGAATGACATCGAGCTTGATGCCTCACCCATCGCAAGCGCGGTGCAGCAACTCAGCCACAGTTTCGACCGTGTAAATGGCGGCTTCGGCAGCGCACCCAAGTTCCTGCACCCGGCCGAACTGGATCTGCTGCTGCGTCAAGCTCATGCGCAACACGATGAACATACCCGTTACGTCGCGCTGTTCACCCTGCAGCAAATGGCGCTGGGCGGACTGTTCGACCAGATCGGCGGCGGCTTCTGCCGCTACAGCGTGGATGAAAGCTGGGACATTCCGCATTTCGAGAAGATGCTCTACGACAACGGCCTGCTGCTCGGCGTGTATTGCGACGCCTGGCTGAGCAGCAATGATCCTTTCTTCAGCAAGGTGGTGGAACAGACCGCAGGCTGGGTAATGCGTGAGATGAAATCGCCGCACGGCGGCTACTACGCCTCGCTGGATGCCGACTCCGAACATGAGGAAGGCAAGTTCTACGTGTGGCAGCGCAATGAGGTTCGCAGCTTGCTGAATGCCGATGAATACTCGCTCATCGAACCTTACTTTGGATTGGACAGCACACCCAACTTCGAGAATCACGCCTGGAACCTGCGCGTGACTCAATCATTGAACGAAATCGCACAGCCTCTGAAACTCGGCGAAAGCCAGGCATCCGCCTTGCTCGCCTCGGCGCAGGCCAAGCTCTTCGCCGCACGCGAGCTACGCATTCATCCCGGTCGCGATGAGAAAATACTCGGCAGCTGGAACGGACTGATGATTGCAGGTATGGCGAAAGCGGCGCGCACCTTCAGTCGCGCCGACTGGTTACGGTCTGCCCAGCAGGCAATGGATTTCGTGCGCAACACCTTATGGCAAGACGGCAAACTCCTGGCCACACACAAGGACGGCAAGACGCACCTGAATGCCTATCTGGACGACCATGCCTTCCTGCTGAATGCCGCGCTGGAATTGCTGCAAACTGAATATCGCAACACCGACATGGCCTTCGCCATTCAACTCGCCGATGCGTTGCTGGCGCGATTCGAGGACGAACAAAACGGCGGTTTTTTCTTCACCAGCCACGACCACGAAACGCTCATCCAGCGCAACAAGACCGGACTGGACAACGCCACACCATCCGGCAACGGCATCGCCGCACAGGCTTTGTTGCGGCTGGCAGAATTGACGGGGGATGCGCGTTAT
>JBAQDF010000075.1:0-4667 GCA_049286265.1 Sideroxyarcus sp. | reverse complement strand
GGTTAGCGCAGCGTAACCCGACAAATTACAAGTCACGGCAAAGAGTGTCGGGTTACGCTGCGCTAACCCGACCTACGGATTGCCTTCGCCGGAAGACCAAGTCCCACACGCCGTGCCCGAGTCTGATGCCACGCTGCTCAAACTTCGTAAGCGGGCGGTAATCAGGGCGGGGGGCGTAATCAGCAGCCGTGTTCTCCAGCAGCGGTTCCTCGCTCAGTACACGCAGTACCTGCTCGGCATAATCCTGCCAGTCGGTGGCGACATGGATGTAGCCGCCCGGTTTGAGTTTTTGCACCAGCTTCGCGATGAACGGCGCCTGGATCAGGCGGCGCTTGTTGTGGCGTGCCTTGTGCCAGGGGTCGGGGAAGAAGATGTGCACGCCGTCCAGCGTGCCGTCCGCGATCATGTCGCGCAGCACTTCCACGGCATCGTGCTGCATGATGCGGATGTTCTTCAGGTTTTCCGAATCGATCAGTTTGAGCAGATTGCCCACGCCTGGCGTGTGCACTTCCAACGCCAGATAGTCGTTCTCAGGATGCGCCTGCGCGATGACGGCGGTACTGTCGCCCATGCCGAAGCCGATTTCCAGAATGACCGGCGCGGAACGGCCAAAGGCCTGCGCGAGGTCGAGCGGACGGGCGACATAGGGAATGCCGTAGCGCGGTTGCAGTGTGTCGATGGCGCGCTGTTGCGCGACCGAAACGCGGCCAGCGCGTAGCACGAAACTGCGGATATGCCGCTTGCTGAGGTCTTCTGTTTCGCTCATCAGCTGCGTGTCGAAGAGATGATGCCTGCGGTCGGCGAGCTGGGGCTGGCGCTGTACAGTTTCTTCGGCATGCGTCCGGCGAGGTAGGCTTCGCGTCCGGCCTCCACACCCTTCTTCATGGCCGAGGCCATCAGTACCGGGTCTTTCGCGCCCGCGATGGCGGTGTTCATGAGTACGCCGTGGCATCCCAGTTCCATCGCGATGGCGGCATCGGAAGCGGTGCCCACGCCCGCATCCACGATCACCGGCACCTTCACACGCTCCATCACCAGTTGCAGGTTCCACGGGTTAAGGATGCCCATGCCGGAGCCGATCAACGACGCCAGCGGCATGATGGCGACACAGCCGATGTCTTCCAGTTGCTTGGCGACGATGGGGTCGTCCGAGGTGTACACCATGACCTGGAAGCCTTCGGCCACCAGCGTCTTCGCGGCGGCGATGGTCTCGATCACGTTGGGGTACAGAGATTGCGGGTCGCCCAGCACTTCGAGTTTTACCAGCGAGTGTCCGTCCAGCAGTTCGCGCGCCAGGCGCAGCGTGCGCACCGCATCGTCGGCGGTATAGCAGCCCGCGGTGTTGGGCAGGTAGGTGAATTTTGACATCGGCACGGAGTCGAGCAGGTTGGGCTCGTTGGCATTCTGGCCGAGGTTGGTGCGGCGGATCGCCACCGTGACGATCTCGGCGCCGCTTGCGTCCAGCGCCGCGCGCGTCTCGGTGAAATCCTTGTACTTGCCGGTGCCGACCAGCAGGCGGGAAGAATAGCTTTTACCGGCGATAACCAATATATCGTTCATGTTTGTTTTCCAGATGAATAATTTAGCCGCCGCCGACCGCGACGACGATTTCGAGTTTGTCGCCGGACGCCAGTTGCTGGGTGGTGAAGGTGCTGCGCGGCACGATCTCGCCGTTGCGTTCCAGCGCGATACGCTTGCCGGTCAATCCCATTTCCTCAATGAGGGCGGCGACAGTTGCGCTTGCGGTGAGTTGGCGCGGTTCGCCATTTATGCTGACGGTGATCACTTTCGGGTACCTCTAATAATCCAAATTTCGTCGCAATACTGCGTTGCTCTCAAAAAATTACTCCTTACATATCACTCATATGCCGCGTCGCAATTTTTTGCTCGCGCCTTGTCTTGCTTAGAACTTTGAATTCTTAGAGGTGCCCTTTGCTCATAATGCCCATGATAGAATCTGCGCCGCATTCTACTATAAGCGGGTGTAGTTCAATGGTAGAACGGCAGCTTCCCAAGCTGCATACGAGGGTTCGATCCCCTTCACCCGCTCCATTCGCATGGCTTCATCCAGAAAGCCGATCACCGTTCCGATGTGCCGTTCCATTTCCGTGTATTCGTCGTGGCTGCCCTGCATCAATAGCAGGCGAGTCCGTCCGTCCTTGCGGTTGGCATAGATCTCCTCTGCTTCGCTTACGGGCACCGTCTCGTCTTCGGTGCCGTGCGCCAGCAGCACGGGACAATTGACGCTGCTGATCGTGCGCGAGGGGGCGATGTCGTCGAAGCGGTGGCCGATGACGCGCTGCACGTAGAACAGGATATAAGCGCCCAGCGGCCAGAACGGGATGCGCTTGAATTGCAGCCAGCGGCGCATCATGCCCGCCGGGTGGGCGAACGCCGCCAGGCTCACGGCCGCGGACAGATCGTGTCGCCGCGTAGCCAGCAGCAGCGCGGCGCCCGCGCCCACCGAATGGCCGATCACACCGATACGTTTTTCGTCCACTTCGCCCTGCACCCGCAACCAGTCGACCGCATGTTCCAGATCTTCGGCGAAGCGCGGCAGGGAAGCGAAGGTGTCGCCGTTGCTACGGCCATGACTGCGTGCATCGAAGAACAGCAGCGCGTATCCGGCCGCATGCAGCGGCCGGGCCAGCGGCAGCATCATTTCCGCATTGCCGCCCCAGCCGTGGAGGATGGCCAGCGCGGGCGCGCGTTCGCCAGCGGGGACGAACCAGCCGAACAACTTCTTGCCGCGAAGCGTGGGGATGCTCACTTCGCGCCAAGGCAGGCCGTCGGGAACGCCGCTTTCGCGCACGCGCGGGGCTGCCAGGCTGGCATGGATCTGGCGATTGAGCAGCCATACGCCCAGCACACCGGTCAGCAGCAGACCCGATAGCCATGCCATCGCCGAAAGGCCGCTCACGCCATGCCCCCTGTCTTAGCGAAACTCACGCAGGTAGTGATGCTCGAAATAGCGTTTCGCCCAATGGAACAGGCGCGAGGACGGCAGTACCCAGTTACGCTTGAGATCGCGATACACGAGTATCCCGGCATCGACACTGTCGACGATGCAGATCAACTCGGTGCGCGGTCGCGCAGTCGGCGCCTTGCCGTCGAGCGCCAGCAGCAGGTTCTCGGCCACGGCGACCGCTTGCAGATCGGCCATGTGTGCCTGTTTGGGCAACCAGTCCGGCCCCGGATAACTGCCCGCGTCACCGGCCACGAACACGCACTCTGTACCCTTGACCGCGCAGAATTCATCGGCCGGGAAGAAGCCGCCCTCGGACAGCGCGATGCCGCTGTTCTCCGCCCAGGCCGGGCCCGTCAGGCCTGGCATGAACAGGATGAGGTCGGCCGGGATGTCGGCTGCTTCCGTGCTCACGCCGGTCGCCGAGAACGATTTGATCTTGTGCCCGAGTTGGGTGTCCACGCCGCGCCTGCTCATTTCGGCGAGCAGGCCTTTCACCGCCTTGTCGCCCAGGCGTTTGCCCGGCTCCGCAGCGGCGTTGAAGAAGGTCAGCTGGAAGCGCTCGCGTTTGCCCTGCTGGCGCAGCCAGGTTTCCACGCCGAACATCAGTTCGAACATCGGGCCGCCGCGCATCGCGGAGGGTTCTTTCGGATTGGTGCCGAAACCGAAGGCGATGCTGCCGCCATCCATCTCGCGCAGACGTTTGCCGATGGCTTCTGCGGCGGGCACACCCTCGCACAGCGTCAGCGCATGTTCGATACCCGGCATGCCTTTGAGGAAGCGGCCACCGGTGGCGATGACGAGGGCATCGTTGTATATATCGCCGTTGTCGGTCAGCACGGTGCGGCCGCCATGTTTCAGTCCGGTGACACTGCAGCGCACATGCTCGATGCGGTATTTCTTCAGGAAGTGCGCCAATGGGATGATCAGATCCGATCCTTTGCGGATGCCGGGCGGCACCCAGATCAGGCTGGGCAGATAGACGAAGTCGGTGCTCGGCGAGAGCAACGAGATGCGGGCTTTGGGTGAGCGCTTGCGCAGTTCGCGCGCCGCGGTCAACGCGGCAAAACCGGCGCCCAGAATAGCGATGCGGGGTGATTCATGGGACATGTAAAAACTCCTGTGTTCGGTCTGTGGAAGGGGAAGGCTGGAAACAGCGCACAAGATAGGCGCAAAGCGGCTGCATGTCTGTGACATAGGTCACCTAACCCAAGGTCGGCATTCGGCTGCGTCAGCAAGCATGACGGGGAGCGCGCAACCGCACTCCCCCAGCTTTGGCTATCTACGCCTGCCTGTCATTCATGGAACTCATGCCACATCGCATTAACCACAGCGAACAGGATGGCCATGGCCAATCCCAGCATCCAGGTGAAATACCACATATGAGTCTCCTAAAATTTAGTAAGCGGAATGATCGTTGGCCTCGATATGGGCGATGGTGATCTTGCCCGCCATCATCCTGTAGGCCCAGCCGGTGTAAGCGATGACGATGGGTGTGAAGATCAGCGCTGCCCAGAACATCACCTCAAGCGTGAAGTGGCTGGACACGCTGTCCCATACCGTCAGGCTGGAACGCGGATCGCTGGACGACGGCATCACGAACGGGAACATCGCCACGCCTGCGGTGCCGATGACGCCGAGTTCGGCCACCGCGCTGCCGACGAAGGCCAGCACCGGCTTCCTCACCCAGGCGAACAGCAGG
>JBAQDF010000074.1:0-2623 GCA_049286265.1 Sideroxyarcus sp. | reverse complement strand
GGCCTATTTCAATAATCTTGCCGAGGGGACGTCGGCGCTCCCACATTTCATTTTTCTTTCTGTGCCGCAGCTTCAGGAGCACCGACGATCACCGTCGCCAGCGCATCCGGATCGATGCGGCGTTTGAATGCATCCTTGATCTGTTTGGTCGTGACCTTGTCCACCCTGGCGGTGAAATCATCCAGGTACGACAGCGGCAACTCGTAGAAACCGATCACACCCAGGTAATCGATGATTTTCTTGTTGCTGTCGATGCGCAGCGGGAAGCCGCCGATGATGTTGTTCTTTGCCGCTTTCAGTTCTTTTTCGGTGACGCCTTTATCCACGAACGTGCGCAAGGTCTGGCGCACCAGTTTCAGCGATTCGTCCGCCTGATCCTTCTTGGTCTGCAGGCCGATCTGGAATGCGCCCGGCTGTTGCATCGGCATGAAATAGCTGTAAACGCTGTACGCCATGCCGCGCTTCTCGCGCACTTCGTTCATCAGGCGCGAAACGAAACCGCCGCCCCCCAGAATGTAGTTGCCGACATACAGAGGAAAATAGTCCTCGTCGTTGCGCGCCACGCCGGGTGTGCCGATCAGGATGTGGCTCTGGCTGGCCGGATGCGCGATGCGCTGCTCGCTGGGCTGGATGCGGATCAGCACCGGCGCGACGTGCGCGTCTGCGCCGCCCGCCGGAAGTTTGGCCGTCAACTGCTGTGCGATCGCCTCGGCCTGCGCCCGGCTGATGTCGCCCATCAGGGCCACCACGGCGTGACTCGCTGAATAATGGCTGCGATAAAAACTTTCCAACTCGGCACGCTGAATTTTCTCCACGTCGGCCACTTCGGTATGCCAGCCGTAAGGGTGCGCACCGAATACCGCCTTGCCGAACGCTTTGTCGGCGATACTTTCCGGCTGTGTCTCGGCTTCTTTCAGCGCAGCGATCAGACGCGCCTTTTCGCGCGCCAATACCAGCTCCGGAAACAGCGGCTGCTGCAGGCAACGCGCCAGGATATCCAGCGCCGCTTCGCGTTCCGCCGCACTGCTCAAAGTGCGCAGCGTCAGCCCGGCACGGTCGCTATCGAATTGGCCTCCCAACTGCGCGCCGATGTCGGCCAGCTTGCGCGCAATATCGTCTTCGCTCAGGTCTTGCGACCCCAGATCGAGCATGCCAAAAGTCAGGTGCGACACACCCACCTTCCCCGCCACATCGAAACCACTGCCGGCGGGGAAATTCACTGCCACATCCAGCATGGGCAGGTCGTGATTCTCCACGAAATACACACGCGCCCCGCTCGGGGCTTTCCAATGCTGGATTTGCGGCGTGGCAAGCGCGGCGCCTGTTGCGCCCAGCAGAACAGCAAGAGAAAGGAATTTGGCCAGCGTAGGGTGGGCACGTTTCTGTGCCCACGCGTTCACCCGTTGCAATTTCAGATTAGTGAGCATGAGCCGCTCCCGGATTATGTTTGGGTTTGTCTGACAACGGTTGCGGATCCAGCGTCGCCACCGTCAGCCGGTCGTCGTTGAATATCTCGCGCGCTATATCCTGCACCTGCTGCGCGGTGACCGCCTGCAACTTCTGCAGCATCACCGGAACAGCCTTGTACGATAGTCCGACTCCTTCCAGTTGTCCGATCTGCATGGCCTGGTAGAACACCGAATCGAGTTTGTACACTTCGCCCGCCATCACCTGCGCCTTGACGCGCTGCAATTCTTCCGCACTTACACCGTCGCGCACCAGCAACGTCAATTGCTCGCGCAACGCCGCTTCCACGTCACCCACCGTCTTGCCTTCGCGCGGCGTGCCCTCCAGTATGAACAGCCCGGGGCCGCGCGCCACGCTGTCGTAACCCGTCCCCACATCCATCGCCACCTGCTGCTCGCGCACCAGCGCCTTGTTCAAACGCGCCGAACTGTTGCCGTCCAGCACGCCCGCCAGCACTTCCAGCGCGTAAGGTTTCCAGTCATTCTCGGCGTCGCGCAAAGTCGGCGCCTGCCAGGCCATCACGAGGAATGGCAGCTCGGCCGGCGCCTTGACCGTGATGCGCTTGATGCCCAACTGCACCGATTCGCCCACTGCCTTGCGCGGCGGCAATTTCACCCGGGGAATACCGCCGTAATACTTCTGCGCCAGCGCGAACACATCTTTTGCGTTGACGTCGCCCGCGATCACCAGCGTCGCGTTGTTGGGTGCGTACCAGGTCTTGTACCAGTCCAGCGCGTCGGAGGCTGTCATGTTCTGCAGGTCGACCATCCAGCCGATGATCGGGTTATGGTAGGGATGTTCCTGGTATGCGGTCGCCATCAGCCTCTCGAACATCAGCGAGCGCGGCTCGTCCTCGGTGCGCCAGCGGCGCTCTTCCATCACCACCCTGATCTCTTTGCCGAATTCCTTTTCCGACATCAGCAGGTTTTGCATGCGGTCGGATTCGAGTTTCATCGCCAGCGGCAATCTGGATTTATGCAGTTGCTGGAAATACGCGGTGTAATCGTAGCTGGTGAAGGCGTTCTCGCGTCCGCCTGCGGCCGCGATGATCTTGGAAAACTGCCCGACCGGGACTTCCGTCGTGCCTTTGAACATCATGTGTTCCAGCACATGCGCCACGCCGGTGGTGCCGGTGCGCTCGTCCATGCTGCCCGCG
>JBAQDF010000073.1:0-19112 GCA_049286265.1 Sideroxyarcus sp. | reverse complement strand
GTTGTAGGGTGCGCTTGCGCACCAGAGCAAAATGGTGCGCAAGCGCACCCTACTTGAGACTTACGACATCCGTTTGGCCCGACCTATACATCCGCAAAGCATTTGTCACGGGCATCGCACAATAAATCGCTGAGTCAGCGGTGCATAATACCCGGCAAATGGATATTCCCTGCCACCCTGCTTTCCGGTGCGGAAACGATTTACCCGATTCATCGCTTCGTTTATCTTATGGGTCGTCAATCTCAAGTACTCCGCACAGAAAGGACGCGCCATGAAAATACCGGCATTGATTATTTTCGGAATCCTGATGGCGCAAAACGTTTGCGCGCAGGAGCTATTCGGCACGGTGGAAGACGTTTCGGGTAATGCCACCATGTCGGATGCAAACGGAACCAGCGTACCTGTCACATCCGGTTTGAAGATTTTTACCGGCCAATCCATCCAGACCGCCAATGATGGCGAAGTACATATCGTCACCGAAGACAGCGGGCTGATTGCCTTGCGCCCGAACAGCAGCTTCCGCATCGAACGATACCAGTCCAAAGGCGAGCCAGCGGACGAGGTCGTCTTTTCCCTGTTCAAAGGCGCGTTGCGCTCCATCACCGGCTGGATCGCCAAACGGAACCCTTCAGCCTATCGCCTGAATACCCCCACGGCGACCATTGGCGTGCGCGGCACCGACCATGAGACCACAGTCATTGAAGCTGCGACGGAAAACGACCTGCCCGGCACATTCGATACGGTGAATGAAGGCGTCACCGTGCTGCAGACAGCGCGCGGCGAGATCGAAGTGCATCCCGGGGAACACGCCTTCGCCCCGCGCGACCAGAGTATTGCCCCGGCAATACTGGCCCGGCACCCGGGGTTCTGGAAGCACCGTGCGTTCAAGATCGAAGAACGCATCCAGCAGCGCAAAGCGAGCCTGATGCAGCATGTACAACGTCGACTGGATCAGAAAGCCGAAGGGATGCACCCAAAAACCGGCGGGCAGAAACCCGAGATCGGCAACCATCGCGAAGCAGTAAAAAAAAGAATTGAAAAGCGCAAACCGCGTGAACGCCGCATTCCCTGACAACTATTAGCCATCATTTGAGGAAGCCTATGCCCACACTCAACAAACCCATGCATCGGCAGATGCGCTTTGCCGCCTTGCTGCTCGTACTCCCTACCCTGGCCTATGCAAATGCCGATAGCGGGCTGACCTACGGTTCGGGGCCCGATGACTTCCGCTCTTACGCATTCAAGGCCAATGTCGACCTCACCAAGACGGTTGAATTCAACCTCGACTATTTCTTTGCAAAAGCCACCGGCGTGGCAAACACGCGCGAGGTTGGTGCAGGTCTGACCTGGTATGCAACCGAATTGGTCTCGGGGAACTATCGCCACTCGGTTACCAACGACGGCACATTTGAAGTAAAGGGTAACGAAGGCGGACTTTCCTTCGCTTTGGATACGCTTTGGCAGGGAGAGTTGCGGACTACGCTTGATCTGGGATATGGCGCATTCAAGTACAAAGCTGCTAATCCACAAACCATCGCGGCATCCAATTTTGCGCTGACCCAAAACCGCAGCACCATCGGACTCAGTCAGGACATCGTTTCATCGTTCACCGTTTACGTATCGCATGACCAGTACAAATACGACAAGAACCTGGACGCGTCGATACTACTCCCTTTGCTGCGAAATCGTCCCCTGTTGATCTCCAGGACACTTGCCCTGCTCGCTTTCCCTGACAAGACCAATATGCTGGGGATGACCTGGAAAACAACGGATGCATTGAGCCTCGACCTTTCCCTGGCCAAGACAACCACACTGCTGGAACAGGAACAAAAGAGCACTAAACTGTCCGTGGATTTCCAGATCGGCAACAACCTGAGTATCGTCGCCGCTGTCACGCGCGTGAACAACTCGGCCATCCTCGGTCCGCTAGGCGGGACCATACAACCTGCCACGCAGGATACGTATTCTGAATTTTCGGTTGGGTGGGGATTTTAGGTAGGGTGCAATAAGCGAAGCGCATTGCACCAAAATAAATTATACGGCGCAATGCCCGTTGGTTATTCCGCCCTACGCGGGCTGACCGCGTGGGCACAAAAAACGTGCCCACCCTACAAGGCTGATTGCGTTCATTATGGAAACGGAAAGTGCAGGTGGCAAAGGGCTCTGGTATTTAGTGCGAAGTTTGAACAACCGGCCTGTTGGCATAAGGTCGACGAGAAACCGGCATGCGCGAGGACCGAAAGAAATTGCTTTTGTGATGCTCGCTCGAATTCTGTTGGCATGGAATTGGACGCTAGCTTCATCGCAAAGAGCGGGGAAGGCATTTCTTCGGGGGAGCACTCAATGTACCAGTGCTGATTGCAGAAGGCGCACTGATGGATACCGCCGGGCGCTGTGTAGCTAAGACTCGGTACCAAATGTTCACAGTCTAGGGGAGAGAAATAGTTTGGGCATATTTCCGCCGAGGACGTATTACCAAGCCAATAGCTTGGGTCGGCGACGGCGGACGGCAGTGTAGCGCAGTTGCACATGGGCGAAACGTGGCTTAGCCAGCTTCGAATGCAATATGCATCGTGCCCTTTAGCTTTTTAACCACCTCGCCGCATCCAGCGCAAAGTAAGTCAGTATCCCGTCCGCCCCCGCGCGCTTGAACGCCAGCAGCGCTTCCAGCACGCACGCTTCTTCATTCAACCAGCCATTCTGCGCCGCCGCTTTCAGCATGGCATATTCGCCGCTCACCTGATACACGAAAGTCGGCGCTTTGAATTCGTCTTTCACGCGACGCACGATGTCGAGGTAGGGCATGCCGGGTTTGACCATGACCATGTCGGCGCCTTCCTGCAGGTCGAGGCCGACTTCCCACAGTGCTTCGTCGGAGTTGGCGGGGTCCATCTGGTAGGTGTATTTGTTGCCTTTGCCCAGGTTGCCACTGGAGCCGACCGCATCGCGGAACGGGCCGTAGAAGCTGGAGGCGTATTTGGCGGAGTAGGCCATGATGCGGGTGTAGATATGGTTGTGTACATCCAGCGCCGCGCGCACTGCACCGATGCGACCGTCCATCATGTCGGAAGGGGCGACGATGTCTGCACCGGCGGCGGCGTGGCATTGCGCCTGTTTCGCCAGAACTTCCACGGTTTCATCGTTGAGCACGTAGCCGCTGTCGTCGATCAGGCCATCCTGTCCGTGGGTAGTGTAGGGGTCGAGCGCGACGTCGGTCATGATGCCGAGTTCGGGAAATTTCTTTTTCAGTTCGGCCACGACGCGGGGAACAAGACCTTTCGGATTGTAGGCTTCACGCGCATCCAGGCTTTTCAGCGGCGCTTCGATCACAGGGAAAATCGCCATGACGGGAACTCCGAGCTTCACGCATTGCTCCGCGTCCGCGAGTAACAGGTCCAAAGTTTTGCGCTGTACCCCCGGCATGGACTTCACGTCCTCGACTTTTTTGCTGCCTTCCAGCACAAAAACCGGATAGATGAAATCTGCCGGAGTGAGTATGTGCTCACGCATCAGGTCGCGCGAAAAGGCATCGCGGCGCATACGGCGCATGCGTTTTCCAGAATATTTTCCGAGTGTTTGCATGGTTATTTCCTGAATTATTTAAAATTGCCGGAACTATTTTCGCACAGTCCCGTCTGAACATCCGAGTAGCGCAAGCTGCTTCCCGTTTCTCCTCCCTGAGCGGGCGTCTTAACCCCTGTTAAGACCTTCAAGCCCCTGACCTCCCCCTTTGGTTCAGGGGCGTTTTTTTGCCTGTAAAACCAAAATGCCGTCGCCATACGTTGTTGCCCCCCGAAAAATCTTGCTTGCATACTGATGTATGCGGCGCGGCGATTTTTCGGGGTGCGCCTAGTCTGGCTTATAACCAGCCACTTGGTTCCCGTCTTTTGGGAACCTAGTGGAATGGCTAGTAGTTCCATCAGGCATTTTGATTTTCCACTTCGGCTGAGAACCAACTGGCAATCACTTTCTCGGCCTCATCCATTCCCACCTTCTTCAAGCTGGAAAACAGCTGTGCCGTGCATTGCGGGAAATGTTCGGCCAGGAATTCTTTTACGTCGCGCAAGGTCTTGGTGGATTCCTGTCGGCTCAGTTTGTCCGATTTGGTAAGCAGGATGTGGATGGGTTTGCCGGTGGGGGAGAACCAGCCCAGCATGCCTTGGTCGCGGTCGGTCAGCGGATGCCGCGCATCCATGATTACGACCAGACCGCACAATTCTTCGCGTGTTTGCAGGTACTCGCTCAGCAGGTGTTCCCAGTGCGCCTGCACATCTGGCGGCACTTTGGCGTAACCGTATCCCGGCAAGTCCACCAGATAATTGTTGTTACCCAGCGAAAAATAATTCAGGTGTTGAGTGCGGCCCGGCGTCTTGCTGGTGTAGGCCAGGCGCGTGTGGTTGGCCAGTGTGTTGATGGCACTCGACTTGCCCGCGTTGGAGCGGCCGACGAATGCCACTTCCTTGCCGCCGTGTAGCGGCAGGTCTTTCATGTGATTGACGGTGGTATAAAACTCCGCTTGCGAAAAAAGTCCCATCAATTAAGCCCTGAAAAATTCAAATGTTGTTGCGTTTGCTTCACCCTTTATCAAAGGGGGAACAGTGGTTTATTTCCAGGCCGCGAAGATCTTGTCGGCTGCCGCAATGGTTGCTGCGATGTCGGCATCCGTATGCGCTGCCGAAACAAAGCCAGCCTCGAACGCGGACGGAGCGAGATACACACCTTCGGCGAGCATGGCATGGAAGAAGCGGTTGAACGCGGCCTTGTCGCTCGCCATCACTTCGGCGTAGGAGGTTGGGACGTTCGCGCTGAAATACAGACCGAACATGCTGCCGATGGATTGCGCGCTGAACGGGATGCCGTGTTTCTTTGCGCTCGCGCTGATGCCATCGGTCATCTGCTTGGCGAGTTGCGTGAGGCGTTCATAGAAACCGGGTACTTGTACCAGTTTCAGCGTGGTCAGACCTGCTGCCACTGCCACCGGATTGCCGGACAGCGTACCGGCCTGGTACACCGCGCCCAGCGGGGCCAGACATTGCATGATGTCGCGGCGACCGCCGAATGCGGCGGCAGGCAGACCGCCACCCATCACCTTGCCCAGCGTGATCAGGTCCGGCTTGATGCCGTAATGGCCGTGCGCGCCCTGCAGGCCGACGCGGAAACCGGACATCACTTCGTCCAGGATCAGCACCGCGCCGTGCTTGGTACACAGCTTGCGCATCGCATCGAGGAACTCGCGGCGGGGCAAAATCAGGTTCATGTTGCCCGCTACCGGCTCGACGATTACTGCGGCGATCTCGTCGCCGTATTCGGCGAAGGCTTTCTCCAGACCGGCCGCATCGTTGTAATCCAGCACTGTAGTCAACGCAGCGATCTCGGCGGGCACGCCGGAAGAACTCGGCTGGCCGAACGTCAACGCGCCGGAACCGGCCTTGACCAGCAAGCCGTCGGAATGGCCGTGGTAGCAGCCTTCAAACTTGATAATGCGCGAACGCCCGGTGAAACCGCGCGCCAGACGGATCGCGGTCATGGTCGCCTCGGTGCCGGAGCTGACCAGACGAACCATTTCGAGAGAAGGCAATATCTTGCACAGCGTCTCGGCAATTTCCAGTTCGGCGGCCGTCGGCGCGCCGAAGCCCAAACCTTCGGCGGCGGCAGCCTGTACAGCTTTGACTACCTCCGGATGGCAATGGCCGACGATCATCGGGCCCCAGGAATTCACGTAATCGATATAGCGCTTGTCATCCGCGTCCCACACATAGGCGCCCTTGCCGCGCTTGAAGAACAGCGGCGTGCCGCCCACCGACTTGAATGCGCGCACCGGCGAGTTCACGCCTCCGGGGATGAGCTTTTGGGATTGATCGAATAATTCCTGATTATGAGATGTCATTGCCTGTGTCCTGCTGAAAAAAGTGTTGAAAAACCATGCGCGCTGGCTTCGATGTCCGGCGCATTCCACAATGCGGTAATCACCGCCACCGCGTTTGCTCCTGCCTTGATCAGGCTGGGCGCGTTCTGCTGCGTGATACCGCCAATAGCGACGATGGGAACATCGAGTTCCTTGCGTGCCGCATGCAGCATTGCCACATCCGCCCTCACCGCTTCGGGTTTGACGCCGGAAGAAAAGAACGCACCAAACGCCACATAATCCGCACCTTGCCGCACCGCCTCTTGCGCCAGCGAAAGGCGATTATAACAAGACACGCCGATGATCCTTGAACTGCCTAACAGCGCGCGTGCCGCAGCAATGCTGCCATCCTCGCCGCCCAGATGCACGCCGTCCGCATCTACCTGCGCTGCCAGTTGAGCGTCGTCGTTCACAATGAAGGTGGTTTTGAATTCGCGCGTCAGTTGGCGCAGAGCGCGGGCTTGAGCCAGCTTCAACACTGTATCGGCAGTCTTGTTGCGGTATTGCAGCACGCGCGCGCCGCCCTGCAAGGCCGCACGTACGTTCCGCACTAATTCGAACGTATCGGGGAGGTCCGGCGTGACGGCGTAGAGGCCGCTGATGGTTTGCTGAGACGTCAAACCACTCTCCGAACAACACCCCTCACCTCAATCCTCTCCCGCTTGCGGGCGAGGAGGCAGCCGTCCGCTCCTTGCAGGAGCGGGATTGGGTTAATGACGGGTTTCGCTTTCTTCATCTGTATCGGCGTCTTCGTCGCGCGCCCAGAACAGGCGATCCGGAATATGTTGTCCCATGCCGGGGCGGAAACCGTATTTCAATGCTTCCCAAGTGTATTCCTGGGCTTCATGCACGGCGTCTTCCATCGACAGCCCGTTTGCGAGCAATGCGGCAATGGCCGAAGCCAGCGTGCAGCCGGAGCCGTGATAAATGCCGGGCAGGCGCGGCCAGTTGTCGCTGCGCACCAGACCGCGTTCGCCGTACAAATTATTGATGACCTTGGGCGTATTCTCGTGCGTACCGGTGATCAGCACATACTCGCAGCCCAGGCGCAGGATGCGTTTGGCGCATTCCGACAACTCCGGGTCATCCTGCTCGTTGTCCTCTTCCTGGATCAGGCGCCGCGCTTCGAGGCTGTTCGGAGTGAGGATGGTGGTCTGCGGTAATAGCAGCTCGCGCATGGCATCCACCATGTCCTCATTCGCCAGTTCGTCGCCGCGACCGGACGACAACACCGGATCGAAAACCAAGGGAATATCGGGGTAATCGGAGATCACTTCGGCAATGGCGGCAACGTTTTCCAGGCTGCCCAGCAGGCCAATCTTGAACGCCGCGACCGGCATATCTTCCAGCACCGCGCGTGCCTGATCCGCCACCCATTCGGCATCCACCGGCTGCACATCGTCGACGCCGCTGGTGTCCTGCACGGTGATGGCGGTCACCACGGCCAGAGGATGGCAACCCATGCTGGCTATGGTCAGGATATCGGCCTGCATACCGGCTCCGCAACTGGGGTCGGTGGCGGCAAAGGTAAGAACGATGGGTGGTATGTCGGACATGATGGGATGCCTTGCTGGCTTTGATCTGGTGAGTTGTGATTCTAACCGAAACCAGCCTTATGCGCGGCTGCTCAAAAGTCGGGTAATGCTGGCAAATTCAGCCACACCCAGGTTCTCGGCCCGCAACTGCGCATCGATGCCGAGCTGGGCAAAGTCGCTTTCTGCCAGATAGCTTTTGAGCGTGTTGCGCAAGGTCTTGCGCCGCTGGCCGAAGGCAGCCATCACCACTTTGGCGAACAGCGCTTCATCCTGCACCGTTATCTTGTCGGCGGGTATCGGGATCATGCGCACGATGGCGGAATCGACCTTGGGAGCGGGGCGGAACGACTGCGGCGGCACATCGATCAATTTTTCCATGTAGAAGCGGTATTGCAGCATCACCGACAAGCGACCGTAGGCGGGCGTGGAAGGCTCGGCCACCATGCGCTCCACTACTTCGTTTTGCAGCATGAAATGCATGTCGGTGATGCGTGCCGCGTAGTCGGAGAAATGGAACAGTAGCGGCGAGGAAATGTTGTAAGGCAGGTTGCCGACAATGCGCAACGGTGCTCCCAACGTGGCGAAATCGAATTTCAAGGCATCGCCTTCGTGGATGACGATCTTGTCCTGCGGGTAGTCGGTCTTCAGGCGCGCAATGATGTCGCGGTCGATCTCGACTACGTGCAGTTTGTTGAGTAGTTTCAGCAGCGGGCGCGTCAGCGCACCCAGGCCGGGGCCGATCTCCACCATGTTGTCATCGGGCTCGGGACGGATGGCGCGGATGATGTCGGCGATGATGTTCTGGTCGACGAGGAAGTTCTGTCCGAAGCTCTTTTTGGCTTTATGTCCGTTCATACTATGCCTTTGTCAGCCACGGATGAACACGGATTTTCACAGATATAACCATTCGTTACACGAGAACCGAGCCTAACCTGAACGATGTGGGCACAATTGTTGGATACACGGTAGTCTATCCGTGTTTTATCCGTGTTCATCCGTGGCTCAATTCCGAGATTCACGTTCATTACGCACCATTTCCGCCGCGACCTTGATCGCTTCCAGCAAACTGCCAACATTGGCTTTCCCCGTGCCCGCCAGTTCCAGTGCCGTACCGTGGTCGACCGAGGTGCGGATAATGGGCATGCCCAGCGTGATGTTTACGCCTTCGCCGAAGCTCGCATGTTTCAGTACCGGCAGGCCCTGGTCGTGATACATGGTTAGCACGGCATCGCATTCGCGCAGCCGGTGTGCGGCAAACAAGGTGTCAGCAGGAATCGGCGCGCTCACGTTGAAGCCTTCGGCGCGCAGCTTGTCCAGCACGGGAATCATCACTTCGATTTCCTCGTGCCCGAGATGGCCGCCTTCGCCCGCATGCGGATTGAGTCCGGCCACCAGGATGCGCGGCTTAGGAATGCCGAAACGGCGATGCAGATCGCGCTGCAGGATGCGCAGCACACTTTCCAGCAGCGGCGCGGTAATGGCGTCAGCTACTTCGCGCAAGGGCAGGTGCGTGGTCGCCAGCGCAACGCGCATCCCGCCGCCTGCCAACATCATCACCACTTGCAGTGTATGTGTCTGCTCGGCAAGGAATTCGGTATGGCCGGTGAAGGGTATGCCCGCATCGTTGATGATGCCCTTGTGCACTGGCGCGGTGACGATGCCGGAAAATTCGCCAGACTGACAACCTTGCACAGCGCGGCGCAAGGTTTCCAGCACATAAGCGGCATTGGCCGCATCAAGTTTTCCGGGATGCGCGGGATGCGCCAGCGGCACATGCAGCACGCTCAGCTTGCTGTCCACATGCGGCCTTGAGGCGGTGTAGTCATGCAACTGCACGCTGATACCGAGTTGCGCCGCGCGTTGTTGCAACAGCGTCTTGTCGCCGATCACCACCAGCGGCTGTTCATGACCAGCCAGCTGCAGGCAGAGATCGGGACCGATTCCGGCGGGCTCGCCTGCTGTTATGGCGAGTGGTTGCTGCATTATTTCGTGCCGTTGTGATACTCGATGAAAGCGCGGTCGCGCAGTTGGCGCAGCCAGTCCTGGAAAGCTTCATCCGACTTGACGGTGCGGATCGACATGCGGGCGCGCTGGCGTTTTTGTTCGACCGTTACATCGGTATTGCGGCGCTCCAGCACCTGAATCAGGTGCCAACCGAAGCCGGATTGCACCAGGCTGCTGACTTGGCCGGTTTTCAAAGCGTCCATTGCATTTTCGAATTCCGGTACTGTCTCGCCGGGCGAGAGCCATCCCAGATCGCCTCCCTGCGGGGCGCTGCCGTCTTCGGAATGCAAACGTGCCTGTTCGGCAAAGTTCGCTCCCTTGTCGATACGCTGCTTGATTTCCAGCAAACGGCTTTTGGCATCGCCCTCCGAGACCAGTTCGCTGGTCTTGACGAGGATGTGGCGTGCATGCGTCTGTGTCACGACGACAGGCGCGTCCTTGCTGCGCCGGTCGAGCAACTTGAGAATGTGGAAGCCGTTTGGGCTGCGCAGCACCTCGCTCACTTCGCCCGGTTTCATCTTCAGCAATGCTTCGGCAAAAATGGGCGGCAGACGGTCAGCCGTGCGCCACCCGAGTTCGCCGCCCTTGAGCGCGTCCTGCGCGTCGGAGTAGCCTGCCGCTATCTGGGAAAACGGCGCACCGCCGCGCAATTTGCCCAAAGCCTGTTCGGCGCGCGTGCGGAAGGATTGAATCTTGTCGGCACTGGCCTGTTCCGGCACGATCACCATGATGTGCGCCAGTTGCAGTTCCTCGCCTTTGCCTTCCTGCCGCGCCTGGTTGGTCAAATAGTTATCGACCTCGGTTTCGCTGATGACCAGCTTGCTGTCGACTTCGCGCTCGCGCAGGCGCACCGAGATCATTTCGTTGCGAATTTCCTCGCGGAATTCCTTGAAATCCGTCCCGTCCTGTTCCAGTTTGGCGCGAAATGCGCCGACCGAATCAAACTTGTTTTGCTGGGCGATGCGCAGGATGGTCTTGTCCAGCATCGTGTCGTCGACGCGCAGCCCGACGTCTTTGGCAAATTGAGCCTGCAGCAATTCGGTGATCATGCGTTCCAGCACCTGTCTTTCCAGGACGCTTCTGTCCGGCAGCATGGTCTTCTGTCTTTGCAGCATCCTCGTTACGCTGGCGGTACGATCCTCCAGTTCCCGATGGGTGATAACGTCATCGTTTACCACGACTTGGATGCGGTCGATGGGCGTGCCCTGAGTTTGCGGCCCGGCGGCAGAGGCGACGGCTGCAAACATGAACAGGAAGAATGCAAAAATATTTCTCAACATGGTTTCTTTCGGTTATCGGTCAATTAACGCAGGCCTTGTTCAGGCCGCTCGGCAGGCAAACTGTTCATCTTGGTGTAACCGGACACGCTGGTGCGCAGAATCTCCATGACATCGGAACCGATAGGCACCAAATCGTTCAACTCCAGTTGCAGGAAAATGGGAGTAGATCGTTCCTGGGTGGCGGTCATGAAGCTTTGCGCCCCAAACCGCACCGCCCAACAGGCCTGATTGTACTCCAGCCCCACCAGCGTCTCCACGGTGCGGCGGTCCTGAAATGAATAGCTTAAGCGCGCCACGCTCTGCCAGCGGCCGAACAGCGGCCATTGAGTCGAAATATCGGCTTGGCGTATGGCGGAAGGCAAACCGGTGCTCGTCGCCAAAGCCTCGCTTGTGTAGCGATAACCAAGATTTAAAAGCTTGCCCGGTTCCGGCAGGTAGCGCGCGGTCACGTTATATGCCATGGTTTGCGACCGAATAGGGTTAAATTGCATAAGACTGTCCAGCGACCATGATTTGGTCAACCTGCCGCCCAGGGCCAACAATATATCGGAGCGATTATTGCTGCTCGTGGTTTCTGTTGCGGATAGAGACACCTGAGGCGCTGTGAAACTGAAGCGCTCTCCCAGCATGATACGCAAACGCTCCGTGCCGCCCTCGTCGTCGATGATGCGCGAAGTCAGCGCCAGCGTAGCCATGTTGGCATCGCCTACGCGATCGCTGCCGAAGAAGCGGTTCTCGGTGAATATCTGCCCGAAGTTGAACGGCGCCTGAGCCGAATCGAAATTGGGCAACTGGCTTTGATCGACATAGGGCACATACACGTAGTAAAGACGCGGCTCCAGAGTCTGTACATAGTTGCCCCCCATAAGCATAGTGTCGCGCTCGAACACCATGCCGCTGTCCAGGCTGAAAATGGGCAGGGTACGCGTCGTATCCGGAAAAGCATCCGTATTGTTCGTTCCCATCAGGTATTTTGTGTAATGGACGCCCAGCTTGGGCGTCATGTAATAACCGAGATCGTTCAACAGCGGATAACTTACCGAAGGATAAACCACCGTTCGCTGAGCGTTGACGCTGGTGTTATGGCGAAAATCCGTATATTCACTGGCGAGCACGACGCTGGCGTCTGCCAGGACTTGCTGCGCATTCAGGGTGACCTGCGGCTGGCGCCGGTAGGGAATGGCGACTGGTGCCAGCGGATCCTGCAAAGTCTGGTAGCGCTGTACCCGCGCAGAGGCCGACCACCAGCCCGCGCCATAAGACAATACCCCTTCGCGCAACAGATTGGTCTGCGACGTTCCGGCTACCGAGGTGGACAGATCGCGGAAATAGGCATCGTCTGATACACGGTTGAGATTCAGGGCCAAACCAAAGCCGCCACCCAGATTCTGGCTATGTGTCCAAGCAGTATGCGAGCGGGCAGTACCGAACAGGCGGTCATTCGACAGCATTTCGTATTGCGTCTCGCCCGCAAAGCCAGGCTCCAGATAACGAAACTCGGTGTTGAATTGCGTGCCGCGCTTGGAGATCATGCGCGGCGCGATGGTCGCATCAAAGTTGCTCGCGATGTTCCAGTAATATGGCACGGTTAATTCGTAACCGCCCTTGTTGGAATAACCGTAACTGGGCGCCAGAAAACCCGAACGCCGGCTGCCGTTCAGCGAAAAGTCCATCCAGGGCGTATAGAGTATGGGTACTCCCTTGAATTCCACCACGGCATGATGCGCTACGCCGACCTGCGTGGTGCGATCGACTTCCAGCCGGCCCATGCGCAGCAACCAATCGTCTTTCCCGGCCGGGCAAGTCGTGTATGCCGCATCATCGAAGGTGTAGTTCATCTTGCTCTCGATATGCATGACTTCCGCCGTGCCGCGCGCGTGGTTCTCGCTGAATTCGAATTTCGGCTGACTCATCTCGCCGATGTCGCTATCAAGATTCAGCTTCAACAAAGGTCCCGTGACGATCGTGCCGGGCTGCTCGAACCGTACCGCGCCCTCGGCCAGAACATCCTTGCTTACCTGGCCGTAGAGCAGGTGTTCGGTTTTGATCACCTGCCCGCTCTGGCGCAACTCGACATCGCCGGTTGCCTCCAGTTGATCGTCCTTCTTTGCCTCGACATGCCGTGCGCTGATGAAGGCAGCCGCCCCCTCGGAAGCCGCAGGAGTTTTTTTGAAAGTTCGATCCAGTTTCAACGGCAATGCCGCATCTGCGGCATGACCGAAGGGTGGAAATAATCCGAGCAGGATGAGAACAACTGGGCGAAAGCGAAAAGGCATGGTGCGGGGCAAATAAATTAAGGTGCTAAAATCGCACAAAACCACCATTAAGGCAATCAAATGCAACGTCAAAAGCAGCTTACCGACTGGCTTTCCGGCCTGTACCCCAACGAAACCTTCACCCTCGCCCCCGCTTCAGCCGATGCCAGCTTCCGCAGATACTTCCGCGCCACCTTCGCTGACGGCACGACCAAGGTGGTGATGGACGCACCGCCGCAACATGAAGACTGCAAACCCTTTATCCATGTGGGCAAGCTGTTTGAAGAGGCGGACACGCATGTTCCGCACGTCCATGCGCAGGATTTGAAACAAGGTTTTTTGCTGCTATCCGATCTGGGCAATACTACCTATCTGCAAGCGTTGGCGGCAGAAAACGCAGCCCGGCTCTACGGTGCGGCAACGGATGCGCTGATCAAGATTCAGATTGCTTCGAAGAAAGATGAGTTGCCGCCCTACGACGAAGCCTTGCTGCGCCGCGAATTGAACCTGTTCCCCGAGTGGTATATCGCCAAACACCTGGGCGTAACGCTCAGCGACAAGCAGCAAGCCAAACTGGAAGAAGTGTTCAAACGCATCCTAGCCAACAACCTCGCCCAGCCCTGCGTGTATGTGCACCGCGACTACCATTCACGCAACCTCATGCTTACCGAGCCGAATCCGGGAATACTAGACTTCCAGGACGCCGTCTACGGCCCCATTACTTATGACCTCGCCTCCCTGTTCAAGGACGCCTACATCAAGTGGGAAGAGGAAGAAATCATGGACTGGGTCATCCGCTACTGGGAAAAGGCGCGCAAGGCAGGGCTGCCGGTGCGCGAAGACTTCGGCGAGTTCTACCGGGATTACGAAATGATGGGCGTGCAGCGCCACATCAAGGTGCTGGGCATTTTCGCGCGCCTGTATCACCGCGACGGCAAGGACGGTTATCTCAAGGACATGCCGCTGGTGATGGATTACCTGCGCAGGGCCTGCGAACGGTATATTGACCTCAAACCGTTGCTGGTGCTGCTGATGGAGCTCGAACTTTCGGAGAAAACAACTGGGCTGGCTTAATCAGCACAATACGAATGATGAGACCCGATCATTTCGAAAAAGCTATGGCCATTGTTTGTTTCATCATCGCCATGTTGTTTTTCGTCTTCCTTAATTGGAGTCTATTCTGGCAAATTGCATTTTCAAAAATTGGCATATTGGTCGGATTTGGCGGAACAGCATTTTTCGGGAAATGGGGATTGAATTTATGGCGAAACAATCGGGACGACTTGGATCGTCAAATGAAATAACAACCAGCTTACAGCCTGCTCCATGAAAGCGATGATCCTTGCCGCCGGTCGCGGCGAACGCATGCGTCCGCTCACCGACCACACGCCCAAGCCGCTGTTGCAGGCAGGCGGCAAGCCGCTCATTGTGTGGCACATAGAGCGGCTGGTGCATGCGGGCATCACCGACCTCGTCATCAACCACGCCCATCTTGGCGCGCAGATCGAACAGGTGTTGGGCGACGGCAGCCGGTTTGGCGCGTCGATTCGGTATTCGGACGAAGGCACGGCACTGGAAACGGCGGGTGGCATCGCCTTTGCCTTGCCCTTGCTGGGCGAGCAACCGTTTGCGGTAGTCAACGGCGATATCTATTGCGACTTCGATTTCTCGCACCTGCCGCACTGCGCCGCTGCACTCGCCAACAGCGCCGACATGGCGCATCTGGTGCTGGTGGACAACCCCGAACACAACCTCAAGGGCGATTTTCTGCTGCATGAAGACCGCGTGATCAGCTCGGCACCCAGTCCTCAGCACTCAGCACTGACTTTCAGCGGCATCGGCCTCTACAAGCCATCCCTCTTCACCAATATCCAACGCGGCACCAAAGCCCCGCTCGCTCCGCTGCTGCGCGAGCAAATCGCGTTGGGCAAGGTCAGCGGCGAACACCATCGCGGCCAGTGGCTGGACGTTGGCACCCCGCAACGTCTGGATGAACTCGACAAGCAACTGCGCGCGTCGCAGAATGTCCGACATGACTGATCAAACTATCTACGCCGAACGCCGCAAGCGCCTGCAAACCGGGATGCGGCACGGCATTGCCGTGATCCCAACCGCGATCGAAGT
This sequence comes from Sideroxyarcus sp., assembly GCA_049286265.1. Taxonomy (GTDB): domain Bacteria; phylum Pseudomonadota; class Gammaproteobacteria; order Burkholderiales; family Gallionellaceae; genus Sideroxyarcus. The sequence goes on along the minus strand of JBAQDF010000073.1, from coordinate 4,009 downwards.
CGAGCGCAACGAGGGCACGTATCACGATTATCGCCACGACAGCCATTTCTACTACCTCACCGGCTTCGTCGAACCGGAAGCCGTGCTGGTATTGATCGGCGGCGACAAGAAGCAAAGCGTCCTGTTCTGCCGCGAGAAGAATGCCGAGCGCGAAGTGTGGGACGGCTTCCGCTACGGTCCCGATGGCGCTGCCGAAAAATTCGGCTTCGATGCGGCCTGGCCCATCGCGCAAATGGACGAAAAACTGGCCGAGCTGATGGGCAACCAGCCCGTGCTGTTCTACCCGGTCGGGGCCGATGCCGGCTGGGATGCGCGCATGCTCAAGTTGCGCGAAACGGTCAAGGCCAAGGCCCGCACCGGCATTCACGCACCCAATGAGATCCGCGACGTGCGCGAACTGCTCAACGGGATGCGCCTGCTCAAAGACTCGCATGAGCAGGACATCATGCGCCGTGCCGCAACGATCTCCTGCAACGCCCATCGCCGCGCCATGCGCTTCACCCGCCCCGGCCGCCACGAATACGAAGTGGAAGCCGAACTGCTGCACGAATTCTGCCGCCACGGCTCGCGCCATCCTGCCTACACCAGCATCGTCGCGGGCGGCGCCAACGCCTGCACGCTGCACTATGTTGGCAACAACGCGGTGCTCAACGACGGCGAACTGCTGCTGATTGACGCGGGCTGCGAACTCGAGAGCTATGCTTCCGATATCACGCGCACCTTCCCGGTGAACGGCAGGTTCAGTGCGGAACAGAAAGAGGTGTACGAAATCGTGCTTGCCGCACAGACCGCCGCGATAGCCGCTGCAAAACCGGGCAATCTGTGGAACGCCCCGCACGAAGCGGCATTGCGCGTGCTGGCGCAGGGTTTCATCGACCTCAAGTTGTGCCAGGGTTCTGTAGAATCCGTGCTGGAGACGGAAAGCTACAAACAGTTCTACATGCACCGCACCGGCCACTGGCTGGGCATGGACGTGCACGATGTGGGCGAATACAAAATCGGCGAGCAATGGCGCCCCCTGCAGCCCGGCATGATGCTCACCGTTGAGCCCGGCTGCTATATTCGTCCCGGCGACAATGTGCCGCGCGCATTGTGGAATATCGGCATTCGCATCGAGGACGACGTGCTCATCACCGCCAACGGTAATGAGGTGATCTCGCAGGATGCGCCGAAGACAGTGAACGAGATCGAGGAGACCATGCGCCATGACTGAGAACCGATGCGATGTGGCCATCATCGGCGGCGGCCCCGTCGGGGCCGCGCTGGCACTGGCCTTGCAGGGTAACGACCTGAAAGTGGTGCTGCTCGAAGCGCGCGAGACGCCGGCCAACACCACCGACCCGCGCGCGCTGGCGCTGGCTTACGGCACCCGCCTGCTGTTGCAGCGGCTGGGCGCATGGGCTTCGATGCAGAACGTCAGCGGCATCAAGACCATCGAGGTCACGCAGAAAAACTCATCCGGCCATACCATCCTGCATGCCGACGAATTGAAGGTGCCGGAAATGGGCTATGTGCTGCCCTACACCACGCTGCACGCCGCTTTGCAGCAACGGCTGCAGCAATCGGACGTCACCTGCCTGTATGGTGCGCAAGTCGGCGATCTGCGCAGTTCGAACGACAGCACCGCCATCACTTACCAGTACCAAGGCAAGGAATGCACCCTCACGGCGCGCCTCGCGGTTGTCGCCGAAGGCGGCAAATTGCTTGAAGCTTCGCATCCGCCGCAGGTTCAGGACTACGGCCAGAGCGGCATCATCGCCCATATCACCAGTTCGCAGCCGCGTCCGGGTGTGGCGTTCGAGCATTTCACCCCGCAGGGGCCGATGGCGCTGCTGCCCTACCTGGACGGTTACGAACTGGTGCTGACTGCAGCGCACGACAAGGCGCAGGAAATGCTGGCCTGGGATGACACCGCCTTTCTGCAAAACCTGCAGGAACATTTCGGCGACCGCGTCGGCACCTTCACCGGCGTCGGTACACGAAGTTGTTACCCGCTGCGTCTGCGGCGCGCACCCGATATCACCTTCCCGCATACCGTGCTCATCGGCAATGCTGCGCAGGCTTTGCATCCGGTGGCGGGCCAAGGGTTCAACATGGGCATACGCGATGCGTGGGAGCTGGCGCAGGTCATCCTCGACAGCGCGCCGGACGACATCGGCTCGGCGTCAATGTGCGCGGCATACCGCAAATCGCGCCGCCTCGACCGCAATGCCGGCATCCGCTTCACCGACGGCCTGGTGCGCCTGTTCTCCAACGACTTGCCACTGCTGGGCCAGGTGCGCTCAGCGGCACTTACGCTGCTCGACAGCATCCCGCCCGCGAAAAAGTTCGTGGCGAAACGCATGATGTTCGGAGCAAACGGCTGATGGGCGCGACGCCGCAAAATCTCGCTGTTCTGTTTGCCGATATCAGCGGCAGCACGGCGCTGTACGACAAACTGGGCAATGAGATGGCATTGCAGCTGGTCACGCGCACGCTCGATATTCTGACGCGCGAAATGGCGGCTCGTCAGGGCAGGCTGATCAAGACCATCGGCGACGAGATCATGTGCATCTTTCCCGACGCCACCGCCGCCGTCGAAGCCGCCCGTGCCATGCAATTGGCGGTCGAAAAGTTGCGTCCCGGCGGCGAGCAACCAATTTACGTGCGTATCGGGCTGCATTATGGCGAGGTCATTTTTGAGGGGGGCGACGTGTTCGGCGATACGGTGAACGTCGCCGCCCGTGTCACTGCCATTACCCGCGCACGCCAGATCATGACCACGTTCGCGCTGGTGGAACAGCTCCCCGAGAATTTGCGTACACAGAGCCGCCCGGTGATGCGCACCGAATTTCATGGCAAGGTGGAAGCTACCGATGTGTTCCAGATAGCCTGGGAACAGGAAGATACGACGCGTACACGTATCGGCATGTCTGCGTTCCGCAAACCCGCCGGAACCAGAAACGAGCTGGTGTTGCGCTACCACCAACAGGTCATCACGCTGAGTGACCAAAAAAAGAGCATCGTGCTTGGCCGCGGCGACGATTGCGACATGGTGATCCTCGACAATCTGGCCTCGCGCCAGCATGCGCGCATCGAATACAACTTCGGCAAGTTCCTGTTTATCGATCACAGCGCGAACGGCACTTACATCCGCTTCAGCGACAATCAGGTCATCCAGCTCAGTCACCAGCAGATCGTGTTGCACGGGGCGGGAACGCTCAGCTTGGGGAAACCCTTCTCGGAATCACCGGGCGAAGTGATCGAATATATCCTGCAGTGATCGCTAAGCCGTTAATATTTCAGCGAAAAACGACGTTGAAATAAAACAACGTATGCTCAAACGGGTTGGCGTATGGCTCAAACGGGTCATAGACTAGCAAATTATTACACTATATCTTTTCCCGTCCTGTATTCAGAAAGGGCGAATATGTTCGGGAAACTTATTGCTGCGTTTGGCGGATCAAAATCCGAGCCGGAAGAAATTACCCAGGTAATCAATATGTACGATGCCATGCTGGCGCATGCAGCCTGGAAAAAGCGCCTTAATGATTATCTTGAAGGCCGTTCCAAAGAAAGCCTTGAGCCAAGCAATATACGTGTGGATCACGCCTGTATGCTGGGCAAATGGATACACAGCGATGGGAAAGCCCAATTTGGCGATGATCCGGTATTTGTCAAACTGGTGGAAGAGCACGCCAAATTTCATCAACACGCCGCAACAGTTGTCGAAGCCCACCAGTTTGGGGATACCAGTCGTGCCCAGGAAATTCTGGCGGGAAGCTTTGAGGAACAATCGAGAAGAACCGTGACTTGCCTGACCAGGCTGAATGCCATCGTGGAAGAGCATAACAAGCAATCAGCGGCTCATTGAAGGGAGCCTCTAAAAATCCAAATTTCGTCGCAATACTGCGTTGCTCACAAAAAATTACTCCTTACATATCACACATATGCTGCGTCGCAATTTTTTGCTCACGCCTTGTCTTGCTTAGAACTTTGAATTTTTAGAGGCCCCCTGAAGCCGTTTCAG
>JBAQDF010000072.1:0-17030 GCA_049286265.1 Sideroxyarcus sp. | reverse complement strand
GCATATGTGTAAGGAGCAATTTTTTGTGAGCAACGCAGTATTGCGACGAAGTTAGGATTTATAGAGGAGGCCCATACCGGACTGTTGTACGCGCAGAAGGTGAATCAAAGCAGTGTTTTTCATGTCGTCGCAAGTCAGTACTGAATGACCAACTTTAAACATTTTCAGGAAATGATCAACCTGATCATCCCCCTGTAAACCTGAAAGGAGAATTGCAATGAAACATCGTATTACTCTGCCCATCTTGATGGCTGCCGCGCTGTTTGCTTCCTCTGCCTATGCCTACGATGCCGACTGGAAACGCGGTCGTGTCTATTATCGAAGCGTCTGCACCGCCTGCCACACCGCCTCGCCGGTCGGCCAGATCAATCCGAGCGCCAGAACCAAGGCCGAATGGACAGCCTACCTGGATGCCGACAAACACGCCAAGGGCAAGGATAGCGTCAAGCAGTACGTGAGCAAGACGTATCGCGCCAGCATCAAGTCCGACAACAAGGCTGCCGCGAAGTTTGCCGATGTGCCGGATCAGGAGCTGTTCGACGACATCAAAATCTTTCTGTTGAGAAGCGCCAAAGACGGCGAAAGCCCTGCCAGCTGCAGTTGAGTGCGGTTTCACAACGGCATCCTGGTTGATTCGCAAATCGAATAGGGAGGTAGGCTGAAATGAGTTCCGAAAATGGTTGGGCGGCCGGTTTCAAGGCCGATTACGAGAAAATATTTGTAAAGGAATGGTCGCCCTATGTCGGCGCTATCCTGCTGGTGATGGTGATCGTTGCGCTGATGATCAACGGCCTGTTCTGGGGAATATTCGGCGGTGTGCGCTACTGGGGAGACGGCATCAATAACCTGATCGGGCTGGGGCCGTTGATCGGCGTTCCCCATGCGGATGAGGGTTTTCTCACTTATCGCATGTCGCTGATGAATATCATGCTGCTGCTGGGCGCCTTTTCCGCTGCGCTCATGTCGCGGCAGTTCCAGATCAGCCGTCCGCCCAAACTGGAACTGATTTGGGGTGCGCTGGGCGGCACCTTGATGGGTACCGGCGCCGCGCTGGCCGGCGGTTGCACCACGGGCGGTTTCCTCAATCCGGTGCTGCATTCATCCCCGGCGGGATGGATGATGTGGTTCGGTTTGCTGGTGGGCGCGGTAGTCGGCCTCAAGTTACTGCTGTGGACGCTGGAAAACATTGAATGGGGCATGACGGCACCGCCCAGGCTTGTCACGCCGCCGGGACTGCGCAGCGCATACCCGCTCATCGGTCTGGCGCTGATCGTTGGCGTGATGCTGTGGGCGGCTGGCTGGTACGGTTCCAGCGACACCGTGCTGGTATCGCGTGCGGTGATCGTGCTGCTGGGCTTCGCCATCGGTTTCATCATGCACCGTGCGCGCTTGTGTTTTGCCCGTGCCTTTCGCGAGCCGTTCATGACCGCCGAAGGCGACATGACCAAGGCCATCATCCTGGCGCTGGCCATCGGCATCCCCATCGCGGCCTTCCTGTTCGAGAAGAAGGTGATCGACCCCTACATCGCCATTCCGCCGACCTTCTGGCTGGGTTCCCTGCTGGGCGGCCTCATTTTCGGCATCGGCATGATCTTCGCCGGCGGCTGTGCCTCCGGTTCGCTGTGGCGGATGGGCGAAGGCCATCTCAAGTTGTGGGTGGCGATGTTCTTCTTCGCCTGGATGGGTTCCACCGCCAGCGCGCTGCTGAAAAAGGCAGGCATCACCTCGCTCGACCCTGACAATGTCGAAAGTTTTGATGTCACTGCCATCGGTTACCAGGCCTACTGGCCGGATATCCTCCCCGGCTGGGGCTGGACCCTGATCGTCAGCGGAGCATTGCTGCTGGTTTGGTACGCCTTTGTACGCTACAACGAATCCACGGAAAAATTCACTGTGTTTTGATGACAAGCGACCAAGATCGCCATTTGGGAGTCTTAAATCAAATTAGGGAGAATCAAATGCTACACATACGCTGGTCTAGAATCGTATTGTTATTGGGGTGGTTTGCTTTGATAGTGGCAGGTACTGCGCACGCCAGCGAGGCGCCGCCTGTCAAACTCAACACAACTGCCGATCACAGCAAGTTCAAGGAATTGCAGAAGCAGTTTAAATCGGGACCCGAGGTCACCAAGGCTTGCCTGTCCTGCCATACCGAGGCCGCCAGGCAAGTGCATCGCACCAAGCACTGGACATGGGAATTCCTGAACCCGGAAAATCAGCAGCGTCTGGGCAAGAAAAACGTGCTGAACAACTTCTGTATCTCGATCTCGCAAAACTATCCTTTCTGTACCGGCTGCCATGTCGGCTACGGCTGGAAGGACAAGAACTTCGACTTCACCAGCGAGGCGAATGTCGACTGCCTGGTTTGCCACGACACCACGGGGATGTACAAAAAGCCGGCTGGACTGGCGGGCAATCCGGTGGTGGGAAAACCGATGGAATTACCGCCCGGTTCCGGCAAGATCGTCAACCCCGTTGACCTGACCAAGGTTGCCCAGAAGATCGGCAAGACCAGCCGCGATACCTGCGGCTCCTGCCACTTCTTCGGCGGCGGCGGCGATGGCGTCAAACACGGCGACATGGATAGTTCGCTGGCTTCGCCCGACGCCGAGGTCGACATCCACATGGATGCCACCGGACTCGACTTCACCTGCGGCACCTGCCACAAGACCTCAAGTCATGATGTGCCGGGCAGCCGCTACACACCGACGGCGACCGAGAAGCACAGCGCCTACATCCGTGGCAAGGCCGATGAGGGCAACCCGGCCACTTGCCAGGCTTGTCATGGCAACACGCCGCACAAGACCAAAATTCTCCTGAAGCAGGTTCGCATGAACACGCACGCAGAGAAAATGGCCTGCCAGACCTGCCATATTCCTTACTTTGCACGCGGCGGCGTCCCCACCAAGATGTCCTGGGACTGGTCAACTGCGGGCAAGCTGGATGCCAACGGCAAGCAGTTTACGATCAAGGATGAGCACGGCCATGCCACCTATGCATCCCACAAGGGAGACTTCATCCTTGGCGAAAACGTGAAGCCCGAGTACCGCTGGTTCAATGGCGATATCACATACACGCTGCTGGGCGACAAGGTCGAGAAGTCCGATACCCCGACACCGATCAACCGCATCGGCGGTTCGCCTGCGGACGGTCGTTCCATGATCTGGCCGATGAAGATCATGCGCGGCGTGCAGCCGTTCGATCCGGTGAACAATACGCTGGTCATGCCGCATACGGCGGGACCGGGCGGGTACTGGAAAGAACTCAAATGGGAAAACGCGATTGCCGACGGCATGCAGAACATGGGCGCTCCCTTCTCGGGCAAGGTGGATTTCATCAAGACCGAGATGTACTGGCCGATCACCCACATGGTCGCCTCAAAGGACAAGGTGGTCACCTGCGCCGAATGCCACGCAGCCGACAGCCGACTCAAGGGGATCGATGGTGTCTATATGCCCGGTCACAGCAAATTCGGCTGGCTTGAACGGGTTGGTTGGCTGGTTGCGCTTGGCGCACTCATCAGTGTGCTGATTCACGGCGGCGCACGTATCTACCTTACATTGAGAAAGGCTGGGTAATAACATGGCTAGCACAAGAATCTATGTTTTCAACCGGTTCAACCGAGTCTGGCACTGGGGGCAGGCACTGCTCGTGCTGACAATGCTGCTTACGGGTTTCGAGATTCACGGTTCCTACTCATTGTTCGGCTTCGAGAAGGCAGTTGGATTTCACACCTTCGCCGCCTGGTCGCTGATCAGTTTGTGGGCTTTTGTCATTTTCTGGCTATTCACGACGGGCGAGTGGAAGCAGTACATCCCGACGCTGGAAAAAGTCGATGCCATGATCAAGTACTACATCACGGGCATCTTCACCAATGCACCGCATCCCTTCCGGCTGACCCAGCTGCACAAGCACAACCCGTTGCAGCGGATTGCCTATCTGACCATCCTGGCAGCCGTCGGGCCGATCATCTGGTCGACTGGTCTGCTGTATATCTTCCACGATTACTGGACCGAGTGGGGATTGCGCACCTACGTTTCGCTGGAATGGGTGGCTTTCTTCCACACCATGGCGGCCTTCATGATGCTGGCCTTCGTGATCGTTCACGTTTACCTGATCACGACAGGCCACACGATTGGCGCGCACCTCAAGGCCATGATTACCGGATGGGAGGACGTGGACAATTGATGTTGTGGTAGCAAAAGCAGGTTGAGAGGTGAATCGCCCCGCGCTCTGCATCGGCGAAGCAGAGCGTGGGGCGTTTTATTGATCCGGAATGAAGAGGCAGGGTGCGCAAGCGCACCCTGTTTTTAACTGAAGCGGCATGTTGCCGAAAATGAAGTTTTAACAATTTAAATTTTGATATAGGTTTGCGGAAATGAAAAATGCAGTTCGGAGTGGTGGTTGGATTCAGGATTTTCGGGCAACAATCGGCAAGGATGCACTGGCTTCTGTCGTTGTGTTTCTGGTGGCGCTGCCGCTGTGCATGGGGGTGGCGATCGCTTCCGGCGTGTCGCCGATGGCCGGGCTGGTTACCGGCATCGTCGGCGGTCTGGTGGTCGGTCTGATCGCGGGTTCGCCGTTACAGGTGAGCGGACCGGCGGCGGGGTTGACCGTGCTGATCTGGCAACTGGTGCAGCATCACGGCATCGCGATGGTAGGCGTGATCGTGCTGCTGGCAGGGTTGCTGCAACTGGCGGCAGGCCTGCTCAAGCTGGGGCAATGGTTCCGCGCCGTGTCGCCCGCCGTCATTCACGGCATGCTGGCCGGTATCGGCGTGCTGATCTTCGCTTCGCAATTCCATGTCATGCTCGACAAGAAGCCGATCGGTTCCGGCATCGACAATTTCGCCGGTATCGTGCCGTCGCTGATGGAAACGTTTTCTTCGGGCAGCACCTCGGTGCAGGCGTTCTATATCGGTTTGCTGACCATTGCGATCATCGTGCTGTGGAGCATGTTTGCGCCCAAGCGCCTGAAGGCATTGCCGGGGCCGCTGGTGGCGGTGGTGGTGGCGGTGATTGTATCCGCTGTCATGCAACTCAAGATCAAATACATCCCCGACCTGCTCGCCAATCCGGAAGACATCAACAATTTCTGGGCGGTGATCCAGTATCCCACGCTGGAGAACCTGCGTCTGGCCTTTGACAAGAGCATCCTGATCGCGGCGATTTCGGTCGCCTTCATCGCCAGTGCAGAGACGCTGCTGAGCGCCAGCGCGGTGGATCAGTTGCACCAGGGGCCGCGCACCAAATACGACAAGGAACTGGTCGCGCAGGGTGTCGGCAATACCATCTGCGGCGCTTTGGGCGCGCTGCCGATGACCGGCGTGATCGTGCGTTCCACGGCCAACGTCGAGGCGGGCGGCAAGACGCGCGCCTCCGCTTTTCTGCACGGTGTGTGGCTGTTGCTGTTCGCGGCAGTGCTGCCGTTCACGCTGAGCTACATCCCGGTCGCCAGCCTGGCGGCGGTGCTGGTGTTCACCGGCTGGAAGCTGGCCTATCCCAAGGCGGTTCCCGGCTTGCTGAAGTTCGGCAAGAGCGAGGTGGCGATCTATGTCATCACCATTGTCATGATCGTCGCCAGCAACCTGTTGGAAGGCGTGCTGATCGGTCTCGGCCTGTCGATACTCAAATTGCTCCAGGCGTTCTCGCATCTGGAGATCAAGTGGGATGAAGATCTTGTGCGCAACCGTGTGCAACTGCACCTGAAAGGCGCCGCGACCCTGATCCGCCTGCCGCAGCTCGCTGCGGCGCTGGAAGAGGTCAGGCCGGGGGCGGAAGTGCATGTTCATTTTGAGCATCTCGATTACATCGACCATGCCTGCCTCGATCTGCTGTCCAACTGGGAAAAACAGCATGAGGCCACCGGCGGCACTTTGGTCATCGAGTGGGAGGAGTTGTCCACTAAATATCATCAGCGCCGCACCGGGGCACGAAAAGGTTTGGTGCGGGTGGTGACTTAGCCTTCCGATCCAAAAAACAGCAAATGGCGTGGGTTGATTGCCAACACACGTCATTTAGCGATTTGCGAGACTGATTGACACTACTTGTCGATTGCCCATATAACCCCTAAGGGCTACCTCATCTCCCCCCCGTGCAGGTAATGGACGATGGCGGGTGGGTGATATCAAATCGGCTACTGGCTGATTTTATTAGCTATATTAGGAGATGTTAATGCAGGAGCAGGGTCGCAACACGATAGATATCAGTCGTCGCCATGCACTCAAGACAGGCGGGAGCTTGGGGTTGCTGGGTGTGCTGGTCACGCTGGGTATGATGCCGAAGTCGGCTTGGGCCGGAGTAGACCGGAAAGCCTTCGAAGCCAAGTCGCTGAAAGAAGCTTTCCAGGCGATGGGCGGACTGGCACCTGCGGACAGCAACCTCATCAATCTCGATGTGCCGGAAACGGCCGAAAACGGTGTCATGGTGCCCGTCGTCGTGGAATGCAAATTTCCTCGCACTGAGCAGATTGCCATCCTGGTCGACAAGAACCCGACCGCTCTCGTTGAGAACTGGACGATAGCCGAAGGGACGGAAGGCTACATTTCCACCCGCATCAAGATGGCGCAGACCTCGACTGTCATTGCGCTGGTCAAGGCCAACGGCAAGTTCTACAAGGCCGTCAAGGAAGTCAAAGTCACTGCGGGAGGTTGCTGATGTCCAACCCGACAAAAATTCGCGCCTCCGTCACCAATGGTGTCACCGAAGTGCGCGCACTGATGCAGCACGAGATGGAGACCGGCCGCCGCAAGGATGAGTCCGGCAACCTCGTGCCGGCCTGGTATATCACCGATATCAAAGTGCAACACAACGGGCGTACCGTGCTGGAAGGCCAATTCGGCACCTCCGTTTCCAAGAATCCCTTCCTGGTATTTCGCATCAAGGGTGGAAAGGCAGGAGATAAGGTCACGCTCTCCTGGCTGGATAATCGCGGTGACAAGAGGTCCGACGAAGTGGAGGTTGGCTGATCGCAGACTTCAGTATCAGGCCTGTCTGTGTAATGCATAGACAGGTTGTTTCAAAAAAGTTTTTATAAAAAAAATACAGGAGACGGGAGCAAATGGTCGAGGAATCTCAGAAGGAAAGACAGGTATTACCTAAAGAAAGTATATGGGCGAGGTTGAAGAAACCTCCGAAGTGCTCATTCTTTGCCCTCCTTATTGCCGGCATGGCACTGGGCATCATCATGTGGGGCGGTCTCAATACCGCCATGGAGTGGACCAACCGCTCCGAGTTCTGCACCTCCTGCCACGAGATGACCATCCCCTACGAAGAACTCAAACAGACGGTTCACTACAAGAACCGCAGCGGCACCACCGTGAACTGCTCCGATTGTCACGTGGCGAGCAGCAAGACCCCCGTCGATTACATGTACAAATCCTTGCAGAAGCTGATTGCAGCCCGCGACATCATCGGCCATATCAGCGGCATTGTGGATACGCCCGAGAAATTCGAGGCGCACCGTCTGGTGATGGCCAAGCGCGTGTGGGAACGGATGGAGAGTCGCGATTCCAAGGAATGCCGCAACTGCCACAACTTCGCCACCATGGATCCGGCCAAGCAGAAGTCGCGCTCCCAGATCAAGCACGAGGAAGCGCAGGAAGACAAGATCACTTGTATCACATGCCACAAAGGCATCGCGCACAAGCCAGTCCATACCCAGTTGGAACAAAAGGAAGAGGAAGCGCCGGCCGCAATCTGAAGCTGCATGGCGGGGTGGCTCGCAAGCTGCTCCGCAGTCATTACAACGAACCTGGAGTCGATGAAGATGAAGAAAATCGCTATTACCCTGATGAGCGCCCTGATCGCCGGTCCCGTGCTGGCGGCCCCCGACTGGAGCAAGGTGCCCTCCAAGAAGATCCCGCTGTTCTATCCCGGTCAGTCCGGCCTGGAATGGGTGCTGATCAAGAAGGACCATTCCGCCGCCAACCAGATCCTGGAAAAGAAACGTGCCTGTACCAAGTGCCACGACACCGATGCGGTGGAGATCGGCGACAAGATCGTGGCCGGCAAGCCGGTCGGCAACGAGCGCAAGCCGCTGGACAACGCGGTGCCCAAGGGCAAGGCCGGTTCCATCCCGGTCACCGTGCAGGCCGCGCATGACGGCGACAAGCTCTACCTGCGCTTCGAGTGGGATACGCCCAAGGCCGGTGGCGGAGCGAAGATGGATCCGAAGAACGACATGAAGCTGACCGTGATGTTCGACGACAGCAAGGTCGAGTACGCCGACCGCGGCGGTTGCTGGGCGACCTGCCACCAGGACTTGCGCGGTATGACGGATGCGAACGATGCGGGCGCCAAGGGTCACGCCAAGGCCAAGGAGCTGGGCTGGGGCGAAGGCGCCACCAAGTACCTCAAGGAATCGCGCACCGGACTCAGCGTGACCGGCAATACCCGCGGCGGCTGGGACAAGCTGAAGTCGGATGCCGAGATCGAGGCTGCGCTGAAGGAAGGCAAGTTCATGGACGTGATCCAGTTCCGCAGCAAGGACAAGGCGCGCGACGGCTACATCCTGGATGCGCGCCACATGGACGGCGGCAAGAGCCTGATCAAAGCCGACGGCAAGAAGAGCGGCAAACACTGGACAGTGGTGTTCGAACGCACGCTGGCGGCGGGCGGCAAGGGCGATCACACCATCGCGGCAGGCAAGCTCTACAACATCGGTTTCGCCATCCACGACGACAACGCAGACGGACGTTTCCACCAGGTGTCGCTGGGTTACACGCTCGGTTTGGATAACGATGCGGCGGATTTCAATGCGGTAAAAAAATAAATTAAACAAAAATAAAGCAGCAAGGCAGCAAAGCAGGGCGGCAGCAAGGCAGTACAAGTAGCGGGAGCAGCCAGGTCCGCTTAGGGAGCGTTTTTCACAGAGAGAGGGAATAAAACATGAGAAAAAAATGGAGTGAGATGGCCTTGGCACTCGGCGCCATGGTTGTGTCGACAATGGCGTATGCGGTGCCGCCCAGCGCGGCGATGCTGTCCAACGCCTGCGGGGGATGCCACGGTACCCACGGAGCCAGTGCCGGGCCGAGCATGCCCAGTCTGGCCGGTCAGTCGAAGGTGTTCTTTATCGACGCGATGAAGAAGTTCAAGAGCGGAGATCGCCCCGGCACCGTGATGAGTCGACTCGCCAAGGGTTACACCGACGAGCAGATCGTGGCGATGGCCGACTTCTTTGCCAAGCAGAAACCACAGGCACAGGATACCGCAGTAAATCCTGCGCTGGTCGCCAAGGGCAAGAGCGTTTACGACAACGCCTGCAAGCGCTGCCACCTGGAGAACGGCAAGGAGTTCGAGGAAGACACTCCCGTCGTAGCCGGTCAGTGGCTCACGTACCTGCAGATCCAGATGTCCGAGTTCCAGAGCGGCAAGCGCAAGATGTCGGAGAAGAAAGTGGAGAAAGTGAAATCTCTGACTGCTGCCGAATGGGACGCTGTGGCGCATTTCTATGCCAGCCAGAAATAACAAGGAGAAAAACAACATGACTATGGAACGCAGAAATTTCCTGAAGCTCCTCGGCGCTGGCGCCGGTGCGGCGACGCTCGGCCTGGCCGGATGCGCCTCGGCACCGAAATACACCGGTGGACGCAAAGTGGTGGTGATCGGCGGCGGCTACGGCGGCACCATCGCCGCCAAATACATCCGCATGATGGATGCAACCATCGAGGTGACACTGATCGAGCGCAACGACCATTACGTTTCGTGCCCGTTCAGCAACCTCTATCTGGGCGGTATCCTGCCCGATTTGTCTTCGCTCACGATCAAGTACGACAAGCTGGCGACCAACCACGGTATCAAGGTGGTACAGGCCGAAGTCACCGGCATCGACGCCGGAAGTCACAGCGTGATGACCAGCAAGGGCGTATTCAACTACGACAGCCTCATCGTTTCGCCCGGTGTCGAGTTCCGTACCGACGAGATCAAGGGCTATGACGCAGAAATCATGCCGCACGCATGGAAAGCCGGTCCGCAGACTGTCCTGCTGCGCAAGCAACTTGAGGAGATGAAGCCGGGCGGCACCGTTGTACTGTCCATTCCGCTGGCGCCGTTCCGCTGCCCGCCCGGACCTTACGAGCGTACCAGCATGATCGCCATGTATCTCAAGCAGAACAAACCCGGATCGAAGATCATCGTGCTGGATGCCAATCCGGATATCGTCTCCAAGAAGGGCCTGTTCCTGAAGGGATGGAAGAAGCATTACGAAAACATCATCGACTACCGTCCGGCCAAGAAGGTCACGGAAGTGGACAACAAGAAGATGTCCGTGATGATCGAGGGCATCGAAGAGGTCAAGGGCGACGTCATCAACATCATCCCGCCGCAGAAGGCAGGGCATATCGCCCATGTGGCCGGTCTGGTCGGGGCCGACGGCAAATGGTGCCCGGTCAACCCGATGACTTTCGAATCCACCCTGAAGAAGGACATCCATGTCATCGGCGATTCCTCCATCGCAGGCGCCATGCCCAAGTCGGGCTACTCGGCCAATTCGGAAGCCAAAGTCTGCGCCACCAACATTGTGGCAAGGATGAACAGCAGGCCGCTCACCGAGATGTCCGGCGTCAACACCTGCTACAGCTTCCTGTCGGCCAAGGAGGCGGTCAGCGTGACCGGCGTCTATCAGGTGAACAAAGAGAAGAATGTCATCGAAGCGGTGGCGGGTTCAGTCGGCGTTTCTCCGGACTTGTCCGAGCTGGAAGCGGTGTATGCCCAAAGCTGGGTCAAGAACATTCTTACCGAGATGTCTTCCTGATCTGGAATATGTAAATGTTGAACAAACCCTGCCTGGCAGTCAGCCAGGTGGGGTTTTTTAGTTGTATAGGGAGATCCAATAGATGGATACATCAAATTTGACCACATTCATTGTCTGGTGTGGGTTCGGGCTGGGAGTCGCGTTCGGCTTCATCGCCAATAAAACCAATTTCTGCACGATGGGCGCCATTTCGGATGTCGTCAATATGGAGCACTGGGGGCGCATGCGCGCGTGGTTGCTCGCCATAGCAGTGGCCATGATCGGCGTCAGTGCGCTGACTTATTCCAATTCCGTCAACTTTTCGGCAAGCCTTTATGCCGGCAAGAATTTGTACTGGTTGAGCCATATCGTGGGTGGTCTGTGCTTCGGTGTCGGCATGACGCTGGCCGGGGGGTGCGCCAACAAGAACCTGGTGCGACTCGGCGGCGGCAACCTGAGGTCGCTCGTGGTCTTTTTCTTCATGGGCTTCGCGGCGATTGTCACCCTGAAAGGGGCTCTGGGCACTTTCCGTATCAATGTATTGCAGTCGCCTTTCGGTACGCTCTATTTCGAAAACGGCCAGTTGTTGCCCGAGCTGCTTTCGGGTGTCGGCGGCATCAGCGCGCAAACCCTGCAGTTGGCGATAACCGGTGTGCTGGCATTGTCCATCATCCTTTTTGTATATAAGGACGAGAAGTTCCGCAAAAGTCTCAATAACAACCTGTCGGCTTTGGTTGTAGGCGCGATCGTAGTGGGCAGTTGGTATGTCACCGGACATCTTGGTCTGGCGGAAAATCCCGAGACGCTGGAAATGACCTATTTTGGCACCAATTCCAACCGGCCTGAATCGATGTCGTTTGTCGCCCCATCGGCTTACAGCCTGGAATACCTGGCCTATTCGACGGATGTTTCAAAGATCATTACCTTTGGAATTGCAACCGTATTGGGCGTCGCCTTCGGCTCGTTCATCTACGCGCTCATCAGCAAGTCATTCCGCTGGGAAGCTTTCTCTTCCGTGCAGGACATGTACTTTCACATCGGCGGCGCGGTATTGATGGGGTTCGGCGCGGTCTGTGCGGCCGGATGTACCATAGGACAGGGTATAACCGGTATTTCGACGCTCTCGCTGGGTTCCATGCTGGCGCTCGCGTCCATCATGGCGGGTTCAGCCATCACCATGAAGATACAGCTTGCGCTGATGGAATAGGCTATAGGGAGCCTCTAAAAATTCAAAGTTCTAAGCAAGACAAGGCGCGAGCAAAAAATTGCGACGCAGCATATGAATGATATGTAAGGAGTAATTTTTTGAGAGCAACGCAGTATTGCGACGAAATTTGGATTTTTAGAGGTTCCCTAAATGCAAGGGGGTACTAACCCTGAAGGGCTACCGTTACCACCCCCTTATTGGCTATGGACGCCCGTATCGAGTATATTCATATAATGCTGCTCAGTTATAGTGCAACCTGCACTTTTCTTAATACTTTAAAGAGGGAGAAAACAATGAATTTTGATAAAGAATTGAACGCACGCGGCCTGTCCTGTCCTTTGCCTATCGTGAAGACCAAGAAGTCTTTGAGCGACATGACCAGCGGTCAGGTGCTCAAGGTCATTTCGACCGACACCGGCTCCGTGAAAGACATGGCTGCATTCGCAGAGCAGACCGGCAATCCGCTGTTGGGCCAGGAAGAAGTCAATGGCGAATTCGTGTTCTACATGAAGAAAAAATAACTCAACCAAGAATTCGGGAGCAAGCATGGCAAACAAGAAAATGGCGATCATCGCCACCAAAGGCACACTGGACATGGCGTATCCGCCGTTCATTCTGGCTTCTACCGCTGCGGCATTGGGCTACGACGTGCAGGTATTCTTCACCTTCTACGGCCTGCAACTGCTGCGTAAGGACCTGTCCAACGTCATGATCAGCCCGCTGGCCAACCCGGCAATGCCGATGCCAATCCCGATGCCGGTGATGGTACAGATGCTGCCCGGCATGGAGTCCATGGCAACCATGATGATGAAGCAGAAACTCAAGAAGCACGGCGTTGCGTCGCTGACCGAGCTGCGCGACCTGTGTCTGGAAGCGGATGTTAAATTCATCGCTTGCCAGATGACCGTCGACCTGTTCGAATTCGACAAGAGCGAATTCATCGACAATGTCGAATACGGCGGCGCCGCAACCTTCATGAGCTTTGCCGGAGATACCGACATCTGCCTGTTCGTATAAAAAATTGCAATAGCAATAGCGCTGTAAACTGTAATTAATAGAAGTCCGTATCATTAATTTGTAACTGACCATTAATCGGGGAGAACACATGAACAAGCAAAAAATAGTAGCGTCAATGTTGGTTGTAGGCGGTCTGGTATCACCCTTGGCGTATGCAACCAACGGCGATGAAATGATGGCGGTTGGTTCGCAAAGCACAGCGCTGGGCGGTACTGGCGTGGCTAATTACATTGGTGCGGAGAGCACATGGGCTAACCCCGCAATGCTGGGCAAGTCCAAAGGAGCTGAGGTAACAGGTGGTATTAATCTGTTCAAGCCGTCAGTAACCAATACTGGCATGACTGGTGGCGCAGCTGGAAACAGCACTGCGGATACGAGCTACATTCCTGATTTGTCTTACTCCAACCGAATCGACAATGCCTTGACTTATGGCGTTGCACTAGGCGGTATTGCGGGTATGGGCGTTGACTATACCGGCGCTAGTGCATCGCAATTTGTTAAGGCCAAATCGGAGTTGAGCATTTTGCGCGTGGTTCCGACTATCGCGTACAACACGAATGAATACGGCGTGGGTTTTTCTCCTGTATTGCAGTACGGTTCATTAATGCTTAGTTATGACAATACCGGCGGCGTAGCACCAACCAATGCATCGCAGAGCAAGGATTCCAGTACGAGCTTTGGCTTTGTTCTGGGCGGATATTACAACGCTACAAGTGCAGTGACGGTGGGAGCCGCTTATCAGTCCAAATTCGCTGCAAAGTATGGCAATCAAATATCCCGTGCAGGGAATGGCTTCGGTCTATGCCAGCCCGCTGGTGGCGGATGTACTGGAGCCGCTCCTTTTGGCGATGACTTGGATCAACCCGCGCAAATCAAGTTGGGCGTTGCTTATGCTGTGGCAGAAGCCCTCACACTGACCGCTGATTACAAGCTCATCCAGTGGGGCAGTGCTGCCGGATACAAGGACTTTGCCTGGAAAGATCAGACTGTCATTGCTGTTGGTGCCAAATATGCGGCCAATGGCTATTGGCTCGGTCTGGGCTACAACCATGCCAATGATCCAATCGGCGAGTTGCCTGCCTCATCGGGAGCAATGGCAGAGTATCGCAATTCTGCCATCAACTTGTTCAACAACATGTTCTTCCCTGCCATCGTGACGAATTCTTATACGTTTGGTGGCGGGTATGACATCTCCAACGCCCTTGCTGTTGAAGGTGCTGCGGTGATTACTCCTGAAGTTAAGAAATCTGTTGGAATGGCCACCTTTGGTACAGCAACTAACACCACAACACATTCCCAGAAGGCCTACGAAATATCCTTGCGTTACAAGCTCTAACTGGTACGTGTTGTAAAAGAAAAAGCCCGCAGCGATGCGGGCTTTTTTCTTTGATGCAGGAAAGATAGCGGCTGAATGTTTTTCAGCCATTTTTTTGTTGAGTTGTTTATGTAACTCGAGTAATCTGATCAAGTTCTTGGACTATTCTTCTCAAGTATAAAAGTCTGGAATAAGCCCCCCCAATTGGCGGGGAATTTTATGCAAATTATCAAGGGGAGCCTTATGAATTTGGATATTGATTTGGAACGCCGCAAGGCGCTGAAGGCAGGCGGCAGTTTAGGTCTGCTGGCAATATTTGGTGTATTTGGTTTGTTGAAATCGGGCCTGGCACTGGCTGAATGGAACAAGACGGCCTTCTCGTCCAAATCCATGGACGAAGCGTTAAGCGCGTTGGGAGCGACCGCTCCCGAAAACAACGCAACCGCTATCCAGTTGACCGTACCGGAAATTGCCGAGAACGGCGCCATTGTGCCGGTCACCGTATCCAGCACACTTCCCAACGTCGAACAGATTTCCATCTTTGTAGACAAGAACCCAAGCGTGTTGGCAGCCAATTTCACTATTCCGGCAGGAACGGAAGGCTTGGTGACAACGCGCGTCAAAATGGGGCAAACCTCAAATGTTGTTGCGCTGGTAAAAGCAGACGGCAAGTTTTATCGCACGGCCAAGGAAGTCAAAGTGACGGCTGGCGGCTGCGGCGGTTAATTGCGACCGGCTACGGATACAACTCAAATAATTAGGGGAAATCAATGGGAAATCCAATGAAGATTCGCGCCGCAGTCAAAGACGGCGTAACCGAAGTCAAGATCCTGATGCAACACGACATGGAAACCGGGCTGCGCAAAGATGCAGACGGTACGCTGGTGCCTGCGTGGTTCATTACCGAAGTCAAAGCGACATATCAGGGGCGCACAGTTCTGGAGGCGCAGTTCGGTCAATCCGTATCCAAAAATCCCTACCTGCTTTTCCGCTTCAAGGGCGGGGCCGCGGGCGAGAAGATCACGGTCAGCTGGGCGGACAACAAAGGCGACAAGCGCACCGACGAGGTGGCTATCTCCGCATAACACCGGGCCGATCAAACAGGCTGTGCAATTCAGCCATTCATTCCTTGGGGGATAAAAATGAACATCAGCAACTTGAGCAAGTTATTTCTGGTGCTGTCATTGGCGGCAAGCTGTGCTGCGCAGGCAGCCGAAGCTGAAATTTCAGATTCGGATCGCATTGCGCAATACCGCGAAATGATCAGCGATGGCAATCCGGCCGACTTTGATGAAATGCGCGGTGAAGAGTTGTGGAAGAAACCCGGCGGGCCCAAAAATGCCACGCTGGAAAAATGTGATCTGGGAAAAGGTAAGGGTGTGGTGAAGGGGGCGTATGCCGAACTGCCGCGCTATTTCAAAGATACCAAAAAGGTGCAGGATCTGGAGTCCCGTTTGCTGACTTGCATGACCACGCTGCAGGGCATTCCGGAAGAAGAGATTACAGCCAAGCCTTTCGCCAGCGAAAAGAAGGCTTCCGATATTTCTTCTCTGGCCACGTATGTGGTGGGGCAGTCGAAAGGCATCAAGATGGCTGTTTCGCTCAAGCATCCCAAGGAAAAAGAGGCTTACGAGATCGGCAAGCGCATCTTCAACTATCGCGCCGGTCCGTACGACTTTGCCTGCTCGACCTGCCATGCAACCAGCGAGGTGCGTATCCGCATGCAGGACTTGCCCAACTTCCACGTGCAGAAAGACGCACAGGCGGCTTATACCAGCTGGCCGGCCTATCGCGTGTCTCAGGGGCTGACGCGTTCCTTCCAGTGGCGCCTGAATGATTGCTTCCGTCAACAACGTTTCCCCGAACCCAAATTTGCTTCCGAAGTGACTATTGATCTGACCATGTATCTGGCGGTCAGTGCGAATGGTGCCGAGTATGCAGGTCCGGGTCTAAAACGCTAGGAGATGACAAACATGAACGCAAAACAATTTGTTGGAATAGCCGTGACAATGTGCCTGGCAACCGCGAGCGTGTCTGCGCAAGCCGGTTCGAAGGAAGAAAAACGTCTGGACGAAAAAGCAGTTGCGATCATCAAGAGCGATTTTCGCGACAAGGGCATTGCCAAGGCTGATCGTGTAAACCAGGACGAACTGCAGGCGGCATGCAGCAAGTACCTGGACGACGTGCCGGTCGACTTGAAGATCAAGCTGGAAGACGAGCAGGCCAAGCACATCAAATGGCCAGCCGACGGCAATCTGATGGGCGACTGGAAAGCCGGCGAGAAGCTGGCCCAGAGCGGCAGGGGAATGACCTGGAGCGACAAGGCGGAAGATCCTGCCGGCGGCAATTGCTACAACTGCCACCAGTTGTCTTCCAAGGAAATCGCCTACGGCACCATCGGCCCCAGCCTGCTGAACTACGGCAAGAAACACGGCACGCCGGAGAAAGCCCAGCGCCGTGCTTATGGTCGTATCTATAACGCCAAAGCCTACGCTGCTTGCGCCAACATGCCGCGATTTGGACATATGGGCATTCTGTCCGAAGCCCAGATCAAGGATTTGGTGGCGTTGCTGGTGGACCCCGAGTCGCCCGTCAATAAATAAGCTTACGCTGAACTGCTCCTCGCCGGTCGGCGGGGGGCAGTTGTTAATAGATCCGGAATCGCCAGTTAATAACAGCCCGTAGGGTGGGCACGTTTTTGGTGCCCACGCGTTTCCCTCTTTGTGCAAACGCATTCCCTTGTTCAAGTACCGCGTGGGC
>JBAQDF010000071.1:0-11790 GCA_049286265.1 Sideroxyarcus sp. | reverse complement strand
GGTAAAAACGATGGGTATCGCTACGCTCCACCCATCCTACGCATTTGCTGTTGCCTGCGGGCAACCTTTATTAGGTTCAATAGTCCTCTTCATCCACACAAGCCACCACAACCCCGATAGCCTGTTCAGCATCCGTCGTGAGGCTGAGACAGTGTTCGCTGCCGCCCACCAGATACAATTTGAAACTGTCGCGCTGCAAAGCAGACGGCATCCGGGCGGGCATGTCGTCGTCGTTGCAGAACGTGAAGCGCAGATCCGGCCAGGTCTTTTTCAGGGAAGCCATGGCCGCCTCGTTCAGCTCACCCATTGTGGCGGCTTTGCTGGCGATCTGCTCAAGTGTTTCAGCGGCTATCATGCGGTCACTCTTCTTCCGCCTGACTGAACCGGCTTAGCGATTTTGCTTCCACACCGAGAATCTTCGCCAGCCAGGGCGGCGGCGCATCGAGTACGGCTTGCAGGCGCTGCAACGTGGCGCGCGCCTTGCCGCCTTCCGGCACTTTCACCGGATGAATGTCTGCACGCACGGCCTTGGCTGCCGCCGGGCCACCGATGGATTGCACATAAACGATCTGGCAATCGTCGATGAGTTTGGTGCGCGCAACGTTCCTGTCCTCGGCATCGTCGGTGATGAGCGTGGAACGCGCATCGATCAGACGGATGTTATCGCGCCCGACCTGATAGACCAGGAAGCGCGGGCACGAGCCGAAATGGCCGTCCAGATTTTCTTCGGTATTGGAGGCAACGGCCACGCGCAGACTGCCGGGCATGTCGCCTTCGGCATAGGCATCCATAGGAGGCAGGTTTTCTGCATCGCCGGATTCGCCCCACAGGTGGCGCACTGCCAGTTTGATGGTGGCGTTGTCCACGTCCGGTTCGACGGTCTCTTCGCCGGACAGGATCAATTTGAGATCAGCCACGGTCACCTTGGAAAGTTTTTCCTCGGTGACGGGCAGGCCCAGATGATCGCCCAGCTTCGCCACCAGTGCTGCCGTGTTTACTTCGGAGAGAACACGGGTAGCCATTGCTATGCGCAGGGCGGCGGTCTTTGTGATGATTCCGTTACTCATACGGTCACCTCTTCGTGTTCGGTTTGATTCAGTTGCACGCAGCCCGGTTAAAACCGGGCCACCAAATAGGTCCGTCCGCGGCTCGATTGGCGCACCACGGACGGATTTGCTTACGCTGCAATCTGTGTGATGCAACCCTTGATCGGGCAGATTTTTACGCATTGCGGCTTGTCATACTCGCCTTCGCACTCGGTGCATTCATCCTTGTTGATGGAGTACATGCCCTTTTTCACTTTAATTGAAGCAGTGGGACATTCCGGTTCGCAATCCGCACAAGCGGTGCACAAGTCCTGATTGATTTTCATTGCCATGATAATTCTCCTTTTCAAAAGTGAAACGATTCACGTTTCACGTCTCGAACAAAACCAACTACTCAGCCGCATCCAGGCGTTTGGCGCGCAGGGAAATCGGCAACCTGGCCGGTGCAGCCTGCGGTTCGATGTAATACGTGCCGCCATTATTCAGCTTGATCTCGCCACCCCACTTCTCCGGGGTGTCGAACTCCATCGAAACGATGTTGTCCTCGAGGTCGCGCTTGGGCAGGTAAAACACATACGCGCCCTTGCTGCCCTGGATCATGATGTTTGCCATTTGTTGCTCCTTGAGCAACAGGATTTTGGATTTGGGATTTAGGATTTTGGAAGCGTGTTTCCAAATTTCTCACGCCCCCAATTCCCAAATCCCAGTTCCTAAATCCTGCTTTAACGAACGAGGTCGTGGTTGTAGTCCGTGGTCCCCATGCCGCGAGTTTCCTCATCCAGACGCTCCAGCACTGCATTGGTCAGTGTGGTGAGCATCTGCATCGCGCCTTCATAGCCCAGTGTTGTCGAGCGATGCAGGTGGTGACGGTCGAAGATCGGGAAGCCGATACGGATCAGCGGAACCTCGAACTCCTTGCCCAGGGCCAGCGTGTCGCGCTGGATGAACTTGGCGTAGGAGTTGCCGATCATGAAGTCGGGCTTCTCGGTCAGCACCAGCGAACGGAAGTGCCACAGGTCGGCGCCCGCGAACAGCTGGGTGTTCTTGCCGTATGGAGTCTCGTCCAGCATCTTGCGCATGGCTTTTTCCCACTTCTTGCTGCCGTTGTTGCACAGCACGTGCAGCGGCTCGATGCCCAGTTCGGTGAGGAACTTGGTCATGCCCATGACGAAGTCGGGATCGCCGTACAGGCTGATCTTCTTGCCGTGCAGCCAGGTGTGGCTGTCGGTCATCATGTCCACGAAGCGGCCGCGCTCTTTCAACAACGAAGCGGGGATCGCCTTGCCGGTGACTTCGGAAACCTTCATCAACCATTCGTCGGTCCACTCCAGGCCCATAGGGATGTTCAGCTTCGGTGTCTCATGCTTCCATGTGGCCTCGATGAACTTCCTGGACTTGTCGATAGACAGCGGTTGCAGCAGGAAAGTGTTGATCGCGTTTGGCGCATCCTTCACCTCGTCCTGCGTGGTGCCGCCCGCATACATGCGGAACTGTCCGTCGGCCGGTGTATCCAGCACTTCGGAGGGATCGCTCAGCATGGTGTGCGCAACGCCCATCTCGTCCAGCATGCGATGGATGACGCGGTAGTTGCCGAGGTAAGTCTCGAAGCCGGGCACGATGTTGATCTTGCCGTTGGAGCCGACCACTTTGCCTTCCATGGCGTTCACGGTGAAGCAGCGCAGCACGCCTTCCAGCATGCCGTCCCAACCGGTAACGTGCGAACCCACGAACGACGGGGTGTGCGCGAACGGAACCGGGAATTCGTTCGGGATATTGCCGGCCTTCTTGGTGTTCAAGATGAACGCGTTCAGGTCGTCGCCGATAACTTCCGCCATACAGGTGGTGGAGACCGCGATCATTTCCGGCTTGTAGATCGCCTTGGCATTTTCCAGGCCGTCGATCATGTTCTTCTGACCGCCGAACACGGCTGCGTCTTCCGTCATGGAATCCGATACGCAAGAGACAGGCTCGCGGAAGTGGCGGTTGAAGTAGGTGCGGAAGTAAGCCACGCAGCCTTGTGAACCGTGCACATACGGCATGGTCTTTTCAAAGCCCAGTGCGCACAGCACCGCGCCCAGGGGTTGGCAGGCCTTGGCCGGGTTAACGGTCAACGCTTCACGCTTGAAGTTCAACTCACGATATTCCATCGTGGTCGTCCACTTGAAGGTTTCCTGAA
Source organism: Sideroxyarcus sp. (assembly GCA_049286265.1). GTDB lineage: Bacteria > Pseudomonadota > Gammaproteobacteria > Burkholderiales > Gallionellaceae > Sideroxyarcus. The sequence goes on along the minus strand of JBAQDF010000071.1, from coordinate 8,568 downwards.
CCTTGGCGGCGTCATGGCCTTCTTCAAAGTTGTCCTTCTTGTTGCCCAGAGATTCCTTGTATTCGTCCTGACGGAACAATGGATAACAAGGTTTGATGTCATCAGCTTGTTGCATGTTTATCTCCTTAGCCGCACTGCCAATTTGCAGATGCCGGCACAGATTGATTGTTGGACGGTGACGTGCACCGTCCCCTATTACTTACGCAGCCTTTTTCTCGGCGGCAGACTCTTCCTTCTTCAACCACGGTGCCTGCATCTTGCCCCAGCACGGATTGTTCAAGGTCATGTCCATGTCGCGCGCGAAGATGGCGAAGCCGTCATAGCCGTGATACGGGCCGGAGTAGTCCCAGCTGTGCATCTGGCGGAAGGGAACGCCCATCTTCTGGAAGATGAACTTTTCCTTGATGCCGGAACCGACCAGGTCGGGCTTGACGCGTTTCACGAATTCTTCGAACTCGAAGCCGGTGACGTCGTCATAGATCAACGTGGCGTTGCCCATATCCTTGATGGTGCGGTCGTAGTCGTCGTTGTGACCGAACTCGTAACCGGTACCGACCACTTCCATACCCAAGTCTTCATAGGCGCCGATGACGTGACGCGGACGCAGACCGCCCACGTACAACATGACGCGCTTGCCTTCGAGACGCGGTTTGTACTTGGCGATGATCTCGTCCATCATTGCCTTGTACTTGGCGATGACGCGCTCGGCGCCTTCCTTGATCTTGTCGTCGAAGTGCGCGGCGATGGCACGCAAGCTTTCGGCAACCTTGGTCGGGCCGAAGAAGTTGTATTCCATCCAGGGGATGTTGTACTTCTCTTCCATGTGGCGCGCGATGTAGTTCATCGAACGGTAGCAGTGGATGAGGTTCATCTTCACGAACGGTGTCTTTTCCATTTCGGAAATCGTGCCGTCACCGGACCATTGCGCAACCACGCGCAGACCCATTTCTTCCAGCAGGATGCGGGAGGACCAGGCGTCGCCGCCGATGTTGTAGTCGCCGATCACGGCCACGTCGTAAGGCGTGCTCTCATGCGCCTTGCCTTCGCGGCGCGGCAGAACCCAGTCGCGGATCGCATCGTTGGCGATGTGGTGGCCCAGCGATTGCGACACGCCGCGGAAACCTTCGCAGCGCACCGGCACAACCACTTTGCCGGTTTCTGCTATGGTCTTTTTCGCTACGGCTTCGATGTCGTCGCCGATCAGGCCGATCGGGCACTCGGATTGAATCGAGATGCCTTTGTTCAGCGGGAACAAGGCTTCGATTTCAGTCATTACTTTGGCAAGCTTCTTGTCGCCGCCGAACACGATGTCTTTTTCCTGAAAGTCGGAAGTGAAGTTCATCGTGCCGAAAGAGTTAACGCCGGTGGTACCGACGTAGTAGTTACGGCGACCGGCGCGGGAATACTGGCCGCAGCCGACCGGGCCGTGGGAAATGTGGATCATGTCCTTGATCGGGCCCCACACCACGCCTTTGGAACCGGCGTATGCGCAACCGCGGATGGTCATCACGCCCGGCAACGATTTGCGGTTGGAGGTGATGCACTTCTTGGACTGTTCGATGGATTGATCGTTGACCGCCAGGTGCTTCTCGCGGTCTTTCTTTGCTTTCTCGGGATAAACCTCAAGCACCTCCTGAATAAGGGCCTGGGTTTCTTCGCGTGTTAATGCAGACATTTCATTCTCCTTTAATGACCCACTAATCTGTGGAATCTGTCAGGGTTGTCGTAGGTCGGGTTAGGCGCGGCCTTTTGCGCCGTAACCCGACAATTGCCGTTACATTTTGTGTCGGGTTACACCCTGCGGGCTAACCCGACCTACACCTTTACATTTTTTATGCAGCAGCCACTTCGGCAGCTTTCTTGCCGATGATGGAGGTGTCTTCCGCTTCCATGATGCCGAATTCCATCAACAGCTCTTCCAGCTCGTCCATGGTGATCGGAGTCGGGATAACGAACTTCTTGTTGTCCACGATCTTCTTCGCCAGTTGACGATACTCATCAGCCTGCTTGTGTGTCGGATCGAATTCGATCACGGTCATACGGCGGATTTCGGCGTGCTGCACTGCGTTGTCGCGCGGGATGAAGTGAATCATTTGCGAACCCAGCTTTGCAGCCAGCGCCATGATCAGCTCATCTTCACGGTCGGTGTTGCGGCTGTTACAGATCAGGCCAGCCAGACGCACGCTGCCGGAGTTCGCATACTTCACGATGCCCTTGGCAATGTTGTTGGCGGCATACATCGCCATCATTTCGCCGGAGCAAACGATGTAGATTTCCTGCGCCTTGTTTTCGCGAATCGGCATGGCGAAACCACCGCACACCACGTCACCCAGCACGTCGTAGAACACGAAGTCGAGTGCATCGTCATACGCGCCTTCTTCCTCGAGGAAGTTAATGGCGGTAATAACGCCGCGGCCCGCGCAACCAACGCCGGGCTCAGGTCCGCCGGATTCAACGCACTTGATGCCGCCGTAACCTACGGACAGTACGTCTTCCAGTTCCAGATCCTCGACGCTACCGGCTTCGGCAGCCAGTTCCATCACCGAGTTTTGTGCCTTCGCGTGCAGAATCAAACGGGTTGAGTCGGCCTTGGGGTCGCAACCGACGATCATTACTTTCTTGCCGGCTTCGGCCAAAGCCGCCACCAGGTTCTGGGTCGTAGTGGACTTACCGATCCCACCCTTCCCGTAAATTGCGCATTGACGCAGAGCCATGTTAGTCTCCTTAGAGTTTCAGAATTTAATGTGCGATTGAAAACTGTCGCTCGCACCCCTACCATCGCAAGCTCCGTGCCACCCGCCGCATAAATGCTCAACCGCTTGAAATGCAAGAGAAAAATAAATCAGCGCAAAACCCATTGGCGGATGTGCAACAAAACAAAACCGATGCCTTTGTAGCAGTGACGACAACCCAAACAGGGAACAAGAGTCTCGCGCAGCGAGGACCTACCGTACCCCTCGCCCCCGGGGAGAGGGGGAACGGGGGTGAGGGAAACGGGCGGGACGGAGTCATGCCCGTTGTTTTGCCCCGCTCGGCGCGACTGCCAATCAACCGCTGCAACCTGCCTGCGGACATCCTGGGGGGACTCACTTTTCAGCGCGCCCCCGTCGCGCTCGAACTGGACGGCGTCGCGCAATTCCATCGCGGCCTGTTCTCGCTGATGAACAAACTCGACGATGCAACCGAACGCGCTGAAGCATTCACCATGCACATGAATGCCTCGTTCTACCTGGATGAACCGGAGCAGGCAGGCTATACATCCAAAGCAACACACAAAAGACAAAAAGCGGATTACCTGCGCATGGTGCGCGGCTGGAGCTTCGATGCGGACGGCCGCGAAGGTGCAGCACTGAAAGGATGGGTAGAATCGCGCTTTGGATTATTGCCAAGACATCACGGCGCACCAATCCGCAACCTGTCCGGCGATGCCTATCGCCGCTATCTGGAAATGCGCGCCACCGCCTTATATGGAACCAACGCACTGGAATCGCAGTTCGACCTGCTCTACACCTATTGCCAGTACGAACTGGCAAGACTCTACCCCGGCAAAACCCACCTCACCCTGTATCGCGGTGTGAACCGTGTGGATGACTACGAGACGTTAACCACACTCGACGACAAACGCCGCGTGGTGCTATTCAACAGCCTGAGTTCATTTACCGCCAACCGCGAGCGCGCGGACGAATTCGGCGACTACCTGCTTACCGCGCAAGTGCCGCTGGCCAAAGTGTTCTGTTACACGAGATTGCTGCCGGGGATGTTGCAGGGGGAGGATGAGTACACGGTTATTGGCGGGTTGTATGAGGTTAGTATTGCGGCGTATTGAATTGGGATACCGCTCTCTCTCCATATCTCACTTTCTCAAATCTTGGCTTTGATATGGTGTTTTTCAAACAACCGCCGGAAGAAATTGATAGCCACATCCTTCGCCTCAGAGCCGATCATATATTTCTCGTCAGTTAAGGTTGCATCTTTAAATTCCGCACCACCGAACCGATAGAGTTCATATCCACCCAAGCGCAGGCGTCTATCTTCGGCGACCATGTCTGCATACTTTATGGTTGATGCTTTGTCACCCTCTGCATAATGCTGTTTACCATCAACTTCGATCACAACGCGAACGTTATGCTCAAGCAGAAGCAACATATCCATGCGCTGGCGCAATAGAACCGGAGAGCAACCACGTTCTTTCATCGTACGAGGGTCGTAGTGCAAGAAGACTTGGGGAATGAGGGCCGGAAGCTGATCGCCCAGCACTGGCGAAAACTCGCGGTAGTAAGAATCGAATAGCGCGTACTCTCCCGGTGATTTTGCTTCCTTCACAGAGAGCGCAAGCCGTTTGTACAAAGATTTCCTGGCCTCAATCCGATCGCTAATGCCTTCGCGCTCCTGCCACCATTCCACCATGGTGTTCCAAAGCAACCCTGAATCGGTCAGAAAGCGGTCATAGATGAGCGCATCAGTATTGTTTCGGATTGCGATGTCGTTGTTAATCGCATCAGTGAAATACAAATCCGGCTTGGTGTTAATTGAGGCGAAGATGAGATTCTTTGGAGCACCAGCTACTCCGGCAGAAATCCGTTGCACGGCGTAGACAGGATGCCCAGACTGCATACCGACCGCTTCAGCGCTGAACCCGTCGGCCTTCAGGACAACATTCAACGCCTGCGCCAACGATGTTTGTTCGTCACCACGTCTAACCACCGGATTGAGCAATTTTTCGATCAGTGCAAAGAACTTAGTTTGGCTGCATGTTAATGCATCACATTTGATTAGCAGCTCTTCGTTTGAAAAGTCGTCGTTGCGTATATAGTGCTGCTCAATTTCCTCGGAAAGCGTCTGAGAGTATCTCCAAAGACTACTATCCGAATCATGAAACAACGGCTCTGACGATATGATGCTCAAGCTCTCAAAGAGATCAATATCGCCGAATAGCGTATCGAGGTGGTTTAATTCTTTCAACACATCTCGACGGGTGATCTCGCTGATCCGGTGCTCGGCATGAACGGTCAACTCGCTGACCAAATCGGCCAAAGCCTTGTCATCAAATTCCTTCAATGTGTCGGCAGCAATCCGTAGCAGTTCTTGCTCTTTTAAACCCAAGAGCCGACTTTTTACATATAGCCTTTTGCTGCGCTGCGCCTCGTCACTTTCGCCCTGCGCCAGCCCAAGCCCAGCACAAAATCTTGGAATATTGTAAGACTTAACATGCGTAGCTAGTGCCTCGGCAATGCTGTCTCTTAAAGTCTCCAATGGAACTCGCCGCACTGACTGTGTCATCAGTAATCACTCATGGTGTAATCAGTTTCACACCAGGAAAATAGCTCTGGTACCGCCACGCATCCCGCGTCAACAGCGGGAACCCCGACACTGCCGCATGCGCGCCAATAAAGAAATCGGCCAGTACGTTGTTGGCTTTGCCGCCCTGCTTGCGATACTGCGCGAATGCCTTGCCCGCCAGGAACAATGCTGGGCGCGGAATTTCCAGCAAAGACAGGCCTAGCTTGTCGATAGTGTCATCCAGTGCTTCCACTCGGGAGAACGTCAGCGACAGTTCGGCGTAGATGATGGGATTGATTGATAAAGGGTGAACTTTGGATTGGGCTCGTAACTGGGCGATTGACCAGTCCGCCCATTGCGGGTCGTCTTCGAGTACGTCGATGAGGACGTTGGTATCGACGAGCAACATTTCTTATTCGGCGCGAAGCAGCGCCATCAGGTCATCGGTGCGCCATTTGACATCGGCCTTGCCGCGCGCGGCATCGAAGCGATCCGGTTTGCGGCTGGCGCGTGCGCCGACTTTGTGGATGACGACATCACCTTCCTGATTGACGCCGAACTGGACCGAGCAGCCCGGCTCCATGTTGAGCGCATCCCGAATCTGCTTGGGAATGGTGACTTGGCCTTTGCTGGTGAGTGTAGTGGTCATGGCGAACTCTCTTTGGTATTACTTGATCAGACATTGTAATACCGCAAGTAAAATCCGACAACTTGGGCGCCATCTATCGGGTGAGTCGACTTGATTGTTACAAAACAAAGAGGTAACAATCTGCATGGGATTAATTTTGCTCCATATATTTCCAGGATATTTCCATGAACAAACCATTACTCACCGCCGCACTCTTGACCGCATTCATCGCAGCAGTTCATCTATTTGCAGGCGGAGCTGACGTTGCTGCACCGCTCCTTGCTTCCAGTCTGGCGGATGAACCGCGACTCACGCTGTATGCGATCTGGCATCTGGTTACTGTAACTCTGGTGTTGTCTGCCGCCGCGCTTTTCGTCAGCGCATTGCCTGATCACGCAGTGGCAGCGCGTTATCTGGCTTTGTTTATTTCCGTACTCTGGTTAAGTTTTGGCGCGGTTTTTCTTGTTGTCGCTTTCACTCAACCGGGGGAAGGTCTTCTTTTCAAGATGCCGCAGTGGATTCTGTTCCTCCCTGTCGGGCTTCTTGGCTTATGGGGTTTGTTTTCTCGACCTGTTCGGTAATCAAGTAAAGGCAGCTTGCCATCATGTCGAATATGAACGATAAACCTATATAGGGACTCCTTCTATGACCACTTTCATTCGTTCATTAATACCTATTTACATTGCGGCGATTTCTCTCGGGATTGTTCTTTGGTCTCTGGATGATGTAATTAGCACCAGTGCGGCCACTTTCTTTCAATTAGTTATCGTGCTTTCGTCACTGCCATTCCTGGCGGGCCTTGTCGTTGCGCGTGCAAGCAATACAATTCGACTTCGCCATTGTGCGTTAGCAGCCATTTCTATCTCTCTTGTCACTTTTCCTGTCGATAGCTTACAGATATATATGTCGTCTCAACCAGGAGAGTCTCTTCCCACTATTGCTAGCTTTTTTGTCGTCACGCTATTTACTGCCATACCCCAAGCGTTGTTTGGGCTGTTGGGGGGATGGGTTGCTCGTAGAGTCAATGCAAACTCGTAACATGTTACCCGGGCTTTGTCGAATGGCTAGTAGCTCCATTAAGCTTAGGGCGAACGGAATTTTGACCTACCCCCCTGTGCGACAGTTTTCCGGCAATTCTTCGCTCGCGCCTTGTCTTGCTTAGAACTCTGAATTTTTAGAGGCTCACAATAGAGTAGAAGCTGGCTCTGCATGGCGTAAACTCGGCGCCGATCTGAGTCCTGCACACAGGCTGTGATAACATCTTTTGCGAAATCAATTCCAAAGAGGGGAGTGGTGTTTATGCACAACATGGCGACCATTGCGACAGGTCTTGTAGCTTTGCTGCACATCTACATCATGTATCTGGAGATGTTTCTGTGGAACACTCCCAAGGGTTGGGAAACCTTTGGCCTCACTCAAGAGTTTGCCGCCGCGTCGAAAGTTCTCGCTGCTAATCAAGGTCTATACAACGGCTTCCTGGCTGCGGGTCTGATCTGGGGCGTGTGGCTGGGGCCTGCGGGGCTATCGGTCAAGATTTTCTTCCTGGGTTGTGTCGTTGTGGCAGGTGTGTTCGGTGCGGCCACGTCGAGCAGAAAGATCCTGTTTGTTCAGGCGCTTCCAGGGGCCATCGCTTTGGCATTGGTGCTCGGGTCCGGGATGTCGTCGTGAGGCTGAAGAATCAAAGTACTGTGCCCACGCGCTAGACGCCTTACAGCGTGGGCAGTGCGAACGGGTAACGGCACAGCCGTTGGGGTCCTGTCGGCCTCCCCCTTGCGGGGACACAATACGTGCCCACCCTACGAAACCGGATTTATGTGAGAACTGAAAATGTGTATCGAACAATTGTTTCGCGCCGCAACTTCGCTACTTTTACCGCTGGTTTTGTGTGGTTGTCTGCAAGACGCTTTCTATCATCCGGATAACGTCCTTTACTCAACACCCAAAGATGCCGGGTTGGCCTATGAGCCGGTATCGTTCAAAAGCAAGGATGGCACACGTTTATCCGGCTGGTTTATTCCCGCTGTAGGTTATGCCGATCCCAAAAAGGCGAAAGGAACCGTGATTCATTTTCACGGCAACGCGCAAAACATGACTGCACACTGGTCGTTCGTGCAATGGCTTCCCGAGCGCGGCTACAACGTATTCGTATTCGATTACCGGGGCTATGGCGCTTCGGAAGGCAAGCCCGATCCAGAAGGTGTGTTTGAAGACTCCAACAGCGCAGTGAATTACGTGCGCGCTCGTCAGGACGTTAACCCGGACAGACTGTTGCTGCTGGGACAAAGTCTGGGTGGAGCCAGTGCAATCGATGTGTTGGGCTCGGGCAATCGCCAGGGGGTCAAGGCGATTGTGGTGGAATCGACGTTCTTTTCATTTTCGTCCATCGCCAATGACAAGGTTTCCAGCGCGGGCAGTTTGATGGACGACGTCTACAGCCCGGAGCGCTTCGTCGACAAGCTTTCACCCACACCGTTTTTGCTCATCCACGGCACCGCCGATCCTGTCATTCCGTATCGCCATGCGCTCAGGTTGATTGAAAAAGCGCATGAGCCGAAGCAACTCATCACCGTAAACGGCGGTTCGCACATTGAAGCCTTTACGCCGCGATTTGGCACAAGCTATATGGACATCGTCAGCCGGTTCTTTGATGAGGCGCTGGC
>JBAQDF010000070.1:0-9569 GCA_049286265.1 Sideroxyarcus sp. | reverse complement strand
GCATTAATGTTAAAGAAAGCCGACGGGACGTCGGCGCTCCCACACGGCTTTTGATTCATGCCCTTAGATAAGCGCTGGCGCAACTGCAGGGGGAACTAACGACAATCGTGCAACCATTTGGCAAGGTTGTTGGTCTCATTTGATGCTTAGGTAGTGTTGCGCAGAGCGCGTCTTCACTTTTCAGGTTGATCCTTTAATAAATGAGGTGACCAAATGAGCAAGACTAATAGAGCTATTTTATGGAGCGTGCGTTGGACGATAGCCGGTGTGTTTGCCTTCTTGATTGTGCTGCCGGCGATTATGGCGCTTGGCGTTATGTAGGTGGACAGTTCAACGGGTCTTCCCTTTCCTTGGCCCTGATGGGCTGGTTATCTCCTCTGCAGGGAGGGGGGGCTTTCGGTGTGCAATGACCGGGGCGCATATTAATAATGCGGCGGCCTCTCATTCGCAGGCATGCCGTCATTCCCCGCCTCGGCCAGCCCTTGCACTTGTCTGGCCAGCGCTTTGCAAACCTCTTCCAGATGTTCCAGTTTGAGTTGCTGCTGATAGACCGTTTTGTTCAGTTCGTCGATCTGGTCTTCCTGGAAGGATATCTTCGTTTCGATGGTGATCAGGCGGTCTTCGTTCATGGGGTGATCCTTCGGGTTTGTCATTTCAGGTCGGCGGGCCTGGCGCGTATTTTGGCGGCGATGTAGTCGCCGTGCGAAATGTAGAGCAGGCCGGCGATCTTGCGCATCAGGTGCTCTTCATGGGCGCTGATCTTCCCGTCGGCATAGGCAACCTGCCACATGTATTCGATGATGCGTATCTTTTCGGGCTGTTCCAGTTCCCGGTTGATGAGGGACGTAAACTGATGAAAATCGTTGGCGGCACTGGAAGTCTGGTGACCCAGTCCGGTCAGTTGCGTCACCTCAGCATCCGACAGGTCGAACTTTTCCTTGAGGATTTCAAGTATTGCGGCCTGCTCCTGGTCTGCCATATCGGCATCCGATTTCATGACTTCGATCAGCAACACGGCGGTTGCCAGTTGCAGGGTGTGTTCCGGGCGACTGGCTGCACTGGCGGGGGCGATGATGGTGGATAGGAAGTTGTTCAGTTTGTTCAGCATTTTCCTTCAAATCTTCAATCGGTTTTTGAGTGCGACATTCTACAGCTTGGCGGCATGGAATATTCCGGGCAAACGGAAGCGGGGAAGGTTTTTCCCTTCCCCGCTCTCCAGCCTGTATAAGCCGGATCTTCCTTTCAGTTAGATCATGAGTAACAGGCTGGATGAGACGAAGCTCCAGGTGATCAGCGTGAGGATCATTATCGCGGCCCACGCCACCAGTCCCGCTGCCAGGATGGAACCGGACAGCAGCATGGCATGGCCTTCTTCCTCGACCTTGAGGATCGCCGGTGTGGAGTAGAAGATCATCATGCCGGAGAGTATCAAGGCCGCTGCGCCCATCGCGAGGTTGAGCATGAAGCTGGGGATGAACAGGAACACGGGTGCGATCCATAACGGCGTCGGCACCACGATCGCCAGCTTGTAGCAGTCCTCATAGGCGGGCTTCATGTCTATCACTTGGCCCAGACGCCGGATGATGTATGCGACCAGGAAGGTCATCGCGATCTCGACAAGGAAGAATATGCCGACTATCGTTTGCAACTGTACCGGCTCCATCGCGGGCAACATGTTTCCGCCATAGGCGACGCCGGCGTAGTAGATCATTACCGGCGGGATCACGGACAGCGGCACGGCGTAGAACAGGCACATCTTCAATACGGAAAGATGGCTGCGCATCAATGTGTCCCAAACTTCAGAATGGGGCATGTGAGGTGTATGGAGTTGAGTCATGATATGCCTCCTTGTATTGATGTCTTGGTAATGCTTTAGGCTGCATCGATAAATCAAAGTTGCATGGTATAGCGCCGAGCCCTCCGCTGAAATGACATCACTGGCAGGCGAGTTACTTTACGCGGGGTGGCGGAGGGCGTATATCCGCAATATCGAGAATGCGAATAAGGGCGCCTCTAATAATTCAAAGTTCTAAGCAAGACAAGGCGCGAGCAGAAAATTGCGACGCGGCATATGTGTGATATGTAAGGAATAATTTTTTGTGAGCAACGCAGTATTGCGACGAAATTTGGATTATTAGAGGCGCCCATAACACGATGGGGGATATCCGGATGAATATCAGACTGTTCTGGCCGACCGCACGCGCGCTGTGTCGCGGCAGCTTCGGGTTGTTGTTGTGCATTGCCGGTGCGCCCGCGCAGGCTGGCACACAGTCGCTGAGCTATGAACTGCAGACGCTGTCGGTCGAAGGCAAGAGCATGTCGGTGCGCGTGCCCAGCGGCTACCGGCTGGAGTGGCTCGCCGCGATGGATGCGCCGCGCATGCTGACCTTTGCGGCGAATGGCGATCTGTTCGCAGGTTCTCGTTCGGGCAAGGTGTATCGCCTGCCGCCGCCGTATACCAAAACGGAGGTGCTGGTGGAGACGGGCGATTATCCGCACAGTGTGGCGTTTCGTAAGGGCGAGATTCTGATCGCGAAAACGGATGGGGTGTATCGCGCGCCGTATCGTGAGGGGCAGTCCGGGATCGCAAGGGCCGCGCTGACCTTGCTCGCGGCGTTGCCCGGCGGCAGCGGACACAACAGCCGCACGGTGGCGGTGGGGCCGGATGGGCGAGTGTATGCAAGTCTGGGCTTGCAGGGCAATTGCAGCGACCAGTATCTGGGGGCGGGCTATTCCTTCGATGACCAGCGCGGCGGGGTGTTGGTCCTGCGGGAGGGTGATGGCAAGGCAAGCTGGGAACCCTATGCCTCGGGGCTGCGCAATCCGGTGGGGTTCGGTTGGCAGCCGCAGACCGGCGTGATGTACGCCAGCAACAACGGCCCGGATCACTTGGGCTATGCGCAGCCGCCGGAATATTTCAGCAAACTCACTGCAGGCTCTTTTCACGGCATGCCGTGGTTCCAGTTCGACGGCAAACAAATACAGCGCGACGATTGCGTGTCCGGCAATCCGCCGCGCTCCATCAATGAAGTGACGATCCCGGCCGCAACTTTTCCATCGCGCAATGCGCCGCTAGGGATGGCGTTCGTGCCCAAGGGGGCGATGGATGCGCAACTGGAATTCGACGCGGTGGTTGCGCTGCACGGCTCATGGGGCACCAGGCCGGATGGCGGATTCATCGGCAGCTCAGCCACGCGCCGCGTGCCGAAACTGGTGGCTGTGCGTTTTCTGGATGGGCAGGCAAAGCGTGTGGACGACCTGGTCACTGGCTTCCAGTTGCCGGATGGCAAACGCTGGGCGCGTCCGGCAGGCGTGGCGTTCGGGCCGGACGGGGCGCTGTATTTCAGCAGCGACAGCGAGGCGAATGGGGTGTTCAGGTTGAAGCGGGTGAGGTGATCAAGGGGGAGGCCGATGGGTTTCCCACAGCTGCGCCGTTACCCATTTCGTTCTGCCCATGCGGAAACAAATGTAGCTACAGCGTGGGCACACAAAACGTGCCCACCCTACCAACCTACGATTCAACGAAGCAACGCGAGCTTGCAAAGATCCGCCGAATAAGTCCCCTCGCCCGCTTGCGGGAGAGGGTTAGGGAGAGGGTGAGCTCGACGAAACCCAACCCTCTCCCCAGCCCTCTCCCCAAGGGGGAGAGGGGGTAGCCATTTTTTGTAACTCTCTGCGTAACACTCAGACCAATTAAATCTCGCCGCCCCGAATTTTCTTCACGCAATTTTTACATTCAAGCACAAGCACTTGCACGTGCATTTCGCGTGTCCTTAATCACTTTGTGGAAACGCACTTTCCATTCATTGCAAGTATCCGAGTGATTTCGTCTCTCAAAATAAAAGTGGTTATTGTTTTTGTGTTGCTCTGCAACTCCCTTTCCATATGGCTTTCACGCGCTTTGGTTTGCGTGGCACGGAACTTGATATGCAACAGCTGTGGTGATGATCAATCGTTGGGGCGAACGGTTGATCGTGCAGAGATAGCCTGGGCTGACAGACAAGGGAGACAAAAATGTCCACAGAAACATTTTATGAAGTGATGCGGAGGCAGGGAATTTCGCGCCGCAGTTTTCTGAAATTTTGCAGTTTGACTGCGGCATCGCTGGGTCTCGCGCCGACCATGGCGCCGAAGATCGCCGAGGCGATGGAGAATAAACCGCGCACGCCGGTGATCTGGCTGCACGGTCTGGAATGTACCTGCTGTTCCGAATCGTTCATCCGTTCCGCGCACCCGCTGGCAAAAGATGTTGTGCTGTCCATGCTCTCGCTGGACTACGACGACACGCTGATGGCTGCCGCCGGACACCAGGCCGAAGACATCATCGAGCAGATCAAGAAAAAATATAAAGGCAATTACATCCTCGCGGTGGAAGGCAATCCGCCGTTGAATGAAGACGGCATGTTCTGTATCCACGGCGGACGTCCGTTCGTGGAAGTGCTGAAAGAAACTGCAGCAGACGCGAAAGCCATCATCTCCTGGGGTGCATGTGCTTCCTGGGGTTGCGTGCAGGCGGCGAAGCCGAACCCCACGCGCGCCACACCCGTTCACAAAGTCATCACCGACAAACCCATCATCAAGGTGCCGGGCTGCCCGCCCATCGCCGAGGTGATGACTGCCGTGGTGACTTACATGCTCACCTTCGACCGTATCCCCGAGCTGGACCGCCAAGGTCGCCCGAAAATGTTTTACGGCCAGCGCATTCACGACAAGTGCTATCGCCGTCCGCACTTCGATGCGGGCCAGTTCGTCGAGCAGTGGGATGACGAAGCCGCGCGCAAAGGATATTGCCTGTACAAGATGGGCTGCAAAGGCCCCACTACTTACAACGCCTGCTCCACCGTGCGCTGGAACGGCGGCGTGTCCTTCCCCATCCAGTCCGGTCACGGTTGTATCGGTTGCTCGGAAGAAGGCTTCTGGGACAAGGGCGGTTTCTACGACCGTGTCACCGACATCAAGCAGTTCGGCGTCGAGTCGAACGCGGACAAGGTCGGTGGCACGGTGGCTGCAGTCGCAGGCGCAGCAGTGGTTGCACACGCGGCAGTCAGCGCGCTGAGCAAGGCACGCAGCGGCAAAGAAGAACAGAACAAGGGAGGTAAATAATCATGTCAGCTTATGAAACCCAGGGCTTCAAGCTCGACAACAGCGGCAAGCGTGTGGTGGTCGATCCGGTGTGCCGTATCGAGGGACACCTGCGCGTCGAAGTGAATCTGGATAGCAACAACGTCATCCGCAACGCGGTGTCCACCGGCACCATGTGGCGCGGTCTGGAAGTGATTTTGAAAGGCCGCGACCCGCGCGATGCCTGGGCCTTCACCGAACGTATCTGCGGTGTGTGCACCGGCACGCACGCGCTCACCTCGGTGCGCGCGGTGGAAGATGCGCTGGCGATCCAGATTCCCGAGAACGCCAACACCATCCGCAACCTGATGCAGCTGAACCTGTATGTGCACGATCACCTGGTGCACTTCTACCACCTGCATGCGTTGGACTGGGTGGATGTGGTATCCGCGCTCAAGGCCGACCCGAAAAAGACTTCCGAGCTGGCGCAAAGCATTTCCAGTTGGCCGCTGTCTTCACCCGGCTATTTCCGCGACGTGCAAAATCGTTTGAAGAAGTTCGTCGAATCCGGCCAGCTCGGTCCGTTCAGCAACGGCTACTGGGGCAGTCCGGCATACAAGCTGCCGCCGGAAGCCAACCTGATGGCGGTGACGCACTATCTCGAAGCGCTGGATTTCCAGAAAGAGATCGTCAAGGTCCACACCATCTTCGGCGGCAAGAATCCGCACCCGAACTGGCTGGTGGGCGGCGTGCCGTGCGCGATCAATGTGCATGACACCGGTGCAGTCGGCGCGATCAACATGGAGCGCTTGAACCTGATCAAGAGCATCATCGACCGCAGCAAGGAATTCGTGGAGCAGGTGTATATCCCCGACCTGCTGGCGATTGCTTCGTTCTACAAGGGCTGGGGCTACGGCGGCGGTCTGTCGTCCAAGAACTTCATGTCCTATGGCGATATCCCGCAGCGTGCCAACGATTACACCGCGCCCAACCTGCTGTTGCCGCGCGGTGCTGTGATCAACGGCGATCTCAGCAAGATCCACGAGATCGACCTGCGCAATCCGGAGGAGATCCAGGAATTCGTGTCGCACTCCTGGTACAAGTATGCGGACGAGAGCAAGGGCCTGCATCCCTGGGACGGCGTCACCGAGGCCAACTACCATCCCGAAGGCCCGAACTTCAAGGGCACGCGCACGAAGATCGAGGCACTCGACGAGAGCGCCAAGTATTCCTGGATCAAGGCGCCGCGCTGGAAGGGCAATGCCATGGAAGTCGGTCCGCTGTCGCGTATGGTGTTGGGCTATTTGCAGCCCAAGCAATATCCGATCATCAAGGACACCATCGACGGCGTGCTGAAGAAACTGGACCTGCCAGTGACGGCGCTGTTCTCCACACTGGGCCGCACCGCCGCGCGCGGTATCGAGGCCTTGTACTGCGCCGACCTGCAAGTGCAGCAGTTCGACAAGCTGATGGCAAATCTGAAAGCGGGTGACACCTCCACTGCCAATGTCGAGAAATGGGAGCCCTCCACCTGGCCCAAGGAAGCCAAGGGCGTGGGCTTCACCGAAGCGCCGCGCGGCGCGCTGGGTCACTGGATCAAGATCAAGGACACCAGGATCGACAACTACCAGTGCGTGGTGCCAACCACCTGGAACGGCAGTCCACGCGATGCCAAGGGCCAGATCGGCGCATTCGAGGCTTCTCTCATGAATACGCCCATGGCCAAAGCCGATCAACCGCTGGAGATCCTGCGCACGCTGCACAGCTTCGACCCCTGTCTGGCATGCTCCACGCATGTGATGTCGCCGGACGGGCAAGAGATGAGCCGCGTCACGGTTCGCTAACGCGCACGAAAGGAGACTGTCATGTCTGTCAAAACTGAAGTCGACGAATCGGCGATCACCGCTGCGGGCAATACGGTGTACGTCTACGAAGCGCCGGTACGCGCGTGGCACTGGATCAATGCACTGAGCATCGTGGTGCTGGCGATCACGGGCTGGTTCATTGCCAGTCCGCTACCGAGTGTGAGCGGCGAAGCGAGCGAAAATTTCCTCATGGGCTATATCCGCTTCACGCATTTCGCAGCGGGCTATGTGTTTGCCATCGGCCTGCTGGTGCGTCTGTACTGGGCGTTCGTGGGCAACCACCATGCGCGGCAGTTATTCCTGCTGCCGGTCACCGACAAGAACTGGTGGGCCGGTCTGATGCAGGAGATCCGCTGGTACGCGTTCCTCGAAAAGTATCCGAAGAAATATGTGGGCCATAACCCGCTCGGACATTTGTTCATGTACTTCGCCATCACGCTGAGCGGCACCTTCCTGATCGTCACCGGCTTCGCGCTGTACGGCGAAGGCGCACAGGAGGGACACTGGTCGCACACGCTGTTCACCAGCTGGGTGATCCCGTTGTTCGGGCAAAGCCAGACGGTGCATACCTGGCATCACCTGGTGGCCTGGGGTGTGGTGTGCTTCGTGATCATCCACGTGTACACGGCGATCCGCGAAGACATCATGTCGCGGCAAACCATGATCAGCGCGATCATCGACGGCAAGCGCACCTTCCGTGAGTAAACGGTTCGGTCTTCCCTTGCGACAGCCTTCCCTTAAGGTTAACAACGGAATGTCGCAAGAGTTGAAAGCAAACGCGGGCAATCGCCCGCGTTTCTTTTGGGCCGCACCGCGCACGCCGGTGCATCCCGGTCATTTCCTCGAAACCCGCTATCTGCAGCCCGGCAAGATCTCGCAAGAGGCCTTGGCCTTGGCGCTCGGCATTTCCCGCCGCCGCGTCAACGAACTGGTCTGTGGAAAGCGCGTTATCACCCCCGACACCGCCGTGCGTCTGGCCCTGCATTTCGGCACGGATGTGGCGTTCTGGCTGGAGTTGCAGTTCGCCTGGGAACTGCATCAAGCCAAGAAACTTTACTACGAAAAGGTTAAGATCGTTTCGTAGTTGCCATGCGCTGGTCGGGTAATGTCCACAATAAAATACTCGGATTAGTGCACCTGCAAGTAACTAATTAATTTATATGAAAAATCATATTTTTGGCGACTGGCACGAGTCCTGCTGTTACACGGGTGGTAACAAGGGAGGAGTGATATGAAGAAAAACAAACTGCTGATACTCGGTATCGGCAACATTCTGTGGGCAGACGAAGGTTTCGGCGTACGTTGTGTGGAAGCGATGAATGCCAATTACCAGTTCGGCGACGACGTGGTCGTGCTGGATGGTGGTACGCAGGGACTGTACCTGCTGCCGTTCCTGGAAGAAGCCCGCTACCTGATCGTGTTCGATGCCGTGGACTACGGCAAACCTCCCGGCGAGATGGTCATCGCGAAAGACGCTGAAGTACCGCGTTTCATGGGCGCGAAAAAGATGAGCCTGCACCAGACCGGTTTCCAGGAAGTCATCGCCTGCGCCGCGCTGGGCGAGAAGTTGCCGGAATCCATGATGCTGATCGGCGTACAGCCGGAGCAACTGGAAGACTTCGGCGGCAGCCTGCGCGATATCGTCAAGGCGCAGATTCCGCGCGCGTTGGAAATTGCGCTGTTGCAGATTCGGCAATGGGGCGTTGTCTACACGCCGCGCCGTTCGTTCGAGGTGGATCAACATCAGCATGTGTTGCAGATGGATGAGTACGAAGCAGGCCGTCCTTCTGCCGAGCAGGCTTGCCGTCATGGTGATGAGCGCTTCATGAGCGGGCAGGTCTGAAATGTGTCTTGGGATTCCAATGCAGGTGCTGGAAGTACATGAAACCACCGCGCTGTGCGAAGGCCGCAATGGGCAAATGTTGATCAACACCATGCTGCTGGAAAAAGTGGAAGTCGGGCAGTGGTTGCTGACTTTTCTGGATGCGGGGCGCGAGGTGATCGATGCGGAACGCGCAGAGCTGGTGAATGCGGCGCTGGACGGTTTGCAGGCAGTGTCTGAAGGTGGCGAGGTGGATCTGGATATTTTCTTTGCCGATCTGGTGAACCGGGAGCCTACGTTGCCGGAATTTTTGAGAAAGGATGCGGCATGAGCGAGACAGTCGAATTTGCATCGATACGCGCGGCAGAAATGAAAGAGAGTTTCAACAAACTGCTGGAACGCTTGCGCGCGCAAAGCAAGATCGTATTGCTGGACGCGGAAGGCCTCGAATCTTTCGTGATGGAGGGTGGCGACGGCATGGTGCTGTTCACGCAGGAACCTGACCAGCAACCCGAGACCTGGGATGTGGCGGTGATCCTGCCCGAGGTGCTCAAGCTGACCGGCGACCGGCTGCGCGCCGCGATCATCACGCCCGAATTGGCGCGCAAGGAAAAAGCGCGCTTCGGCATCACGCGCTGGCCGTCGCTGGTGTTCGTGCGCGACGGGGGGTATGTCGGCGCAATAGAAGGCATGCGCAACTGGGACGAATACACGCGCGAGATTGCGGAGATGCTGGGCAAGCCGATAGGGCGGGCGCCGTCGGTTGGGATTCCGGTGACGGCGGTGGGGGAAGTAGCGGCTTGTCATTGACAGAACATCCA
>JBAQDF010000069.1:0-15622 GCA_049286265.1 Sideroxyarcus sp. | reverse complement strand
AATCTCTTCGGGTCAAATTCCCCGCTGCTTGCAGCGTCAGATTTTGTAGGATGGGTTGAGCGCAGCGATACCCATCAAATTCCGGGCGGCCAACAAACGATGGGTATCGCTGCACTCAACCCATCCTACACAAGCAATACCCCGCAGCTTGCTGCGGGGTGCTTTATTTATTAGAGGTGCCCATATGTAATTCCGGTTCAAGCAAAGGCTATCAGGAAGCCTCGACTCGCCGGTCATTCATAATCGAGCATATCCCAACTGCTGCCTGTTTCGAGGCGCTCAATGATCACATCGGAAGTAGGGGTGGCGCAGCAGAACAAGAGCTTGCCTGCATCCCTTTCCTCCGCATACAACGCAATCTCAGACGACTTGCCGTGATCTACCGAACCCTGCAACACAATACCTTTGCACAAACCGCAACATCCATCGCAGCAACCATGCGGCAATTTGTGGCCAAGCCTTCTCGCGGTTTCGAGGATGGTTTCGCCGTCTTCGGCGATAAAAGTGAGGTTGTCCGGCTGGAGCGTGATACTGAATCCCATGTCGTTTTCCGAGCGTTAAGTTATAAAGCTGGATTATAAGGGTTGGCTCAGTGGCGGATCAGTTCTCATTTTCCGACCTCAGTCAGAGTATTTCGATGCTGACCCATTAAATCCATTTTCTGTTGCACTATGGCAACTTCCCTGAAGAGGCCTTAAGCGCCGCAATTTCAACATACGCTTCCACCAGCAGTTTCTTCAGGGCTTCGTTTTCGATTTCCAAATCGCGCAAACGATGTATGTCGTTCATGTGCATTTCGTTTATCGATTTCAGTTCGGTTCTGGATTTCTCGACGATGTCCGGCAGGGTTTTGGACGCGTGGATGGCTGCCTCTAATTCAGCAATGATCCGCGCATTTTTCCGTTCTCTTTGTTTGGCTGCAGCGGTAATTATTGCTACTGCATCCGACTTTTCCTTCGCGGTAGCCGCAGCCTGCATTTCGGCTCGAGCACGCGCTGCTTTCTGTTCTGACTGCTTGATCTCAACTGCGGCCTTTTCCCTGGCGGACGCAAAGTAAGTCTGCAGTTCAGCGGTACGTGCGGCTCTGTCCGCCTTTTTTTGAGTATCAGCTTTGGCCTTTGCCTCGAGATCGGATTTTGCCTTGTCCGCTGCCGCCGCGGCTTCCAATGCGGCTATCACCCGTTCAGTTTCGATGCCCGATTTTGCTTTGTGCGCTGCGGCGGCAGTTTCCAGCGCGGCTATCACCGCCTCGGCCGCGCGCAATTTTTGCTCGGCCTGACTGTTCGCCGATGCGGAGACTCCCGGCTTGGGCATAGACCTGGCTTTCGGTTCCAGATTGGCTTCCGGGTTGGAAACAATGTAACCCTTCTTCACCAATTCGCTAATGATCTCGCCCCATCTATTTCGCAGGCTGGGCGCCGCCCGTTTGGCCAAGTCGTCGGATCCGGATCGACCGTCCAGCAGAGATAACACGCGTTTGAACTCCGATGAAAGCCTGGAACCTTCGCGTTCCGACTTTGCAGTTCTAAGATAGATCGTATTCATACCAATCCCGGTAACGTATGTTTCTTCACAACTCCAACAGAACTTTCCTGCGGAGCTCAATTGCTGATGATTTTGAGGTCGGCTGAATGTGTGGCAACGAACTCACATCAGCAGTTAGAAGTTTTTGCGTCGCAATAGTTCGCATGTTTGCGGACGATCTCAAAGCGCTTTTCTCGCGCTGAGCTGCCGTATCCATCTTCGCATCGCTACTCCATCTCCAGTCACAAGTAGCAATACTCTGTATTGCCCCTGGCATCCGCCCGGCCTACGCTTTGCACAGCTTGATTGTTACGTGCAATTCAGTCGCTGCCCGTCTGATTTGATGACAACGGAGAGTGCCATGATGATTAGAGAAGTCGTTCTGCATACGCTCAAATGCAGCCCAAACCAGTACCCGCAGATGCTTGATGAGCGATTCCCCCATGTGCTGGAAAAGGTGGTGAGGCTGTGGAATACAGCCGAGGTGGACTTTTATATCGCCGACTTGTTGCACCCCACACGCAGCGGCGGAAGGTTTGATCGCAGTGGTTTTCCTGACAGGGCATGGCAGGAGATATTTCAACTGCAGATGCTGCGGGGCAAGCTGCGCAGTTAGTGGACTTGCGCACACATGGGCATGCAGCCCGAATTGGCGGGGAATGAGCCGGTGTTCGCGGCACGGCATCGGGTCGCCCCCTCCGCTTTCCTTATTCCGTATTCACGGTGTTGGAATAACCCGCATATGCTTCTACATAGTTTCCCCCATGCATTTTCAGGCGGCTCCCTAATAGTTTGGTGGGGCAGTGTTCTACAGAATGGAGTCCTGCACTCAACCTTGAACGACCAATACGGGGGGCCTTGATGAAGGGCATCGTTAATGACATATTTTTCCCGGACTACCATGATGTTGAACCCGAATTCGTCGGGGGCGGGCACGGGGTTCCTTCTGCGGAGTTGTTGCAGCGCACCAACCATTTATCCGAAGTCGGGGAACCGTATTTGGGCCTTGTGCAGTATCGGGTTCTTTCCAGGCTGATCCGGGAGGACGATCCCGCCACGAAGGAAAGGATGATCGCCCACAACCTGCAGCAAGTGATCAACATTGCCCGGCGTTATATCAATCGGGGGCTGGGGCTTCCCGAACTGGTGCGCCAAGGCAACGAAGGGCTTATCCAGGCACTGAGAAGATATGAGCCGGTGTCGTATTCCTGCTTTTCAGACTTCGCCACCTTGTGCGTATGCCAGCATATCAACCTTGCCATCCTGAACCAGAAACGACCTCGCAGGCATTTCCACTTCACGCCGCCCGTGCATTTTCAGCCGATGAAGTGAACTTCAATCAATAACTATCCGGCCATTGCAGCATTTGCGTTCGCCTCTCGGTGCATGGCAACACCGGGAACTGTTTCGCCCCTCTCTTGCCTTACCAATAGGCCAATTGCCACAATCGGCCGTAATGGGCAGTGCAAGCAATTCTGCTACTCCAGTGAGGTCTTGATTGTCGCAACAAGCCCGTGGAGGAAGCCATGTCAATTTACAGCGTTTTCTATACCGATAAGCCGTTGCTGACAGGTGCCACCCCTGACTTAGCTTATGTGATCCCGCTAAATTTCGTGACCAGGGATGAGGCCCTGAACAAGGCATTCAAACTCATCAATAACGGAACCATCGTTTGGAAGATCGAAGGCCCGAATGGGTTTTTTCTCAACCGTGAACGCGTCGAAATCGAGTATCGAATAGCCAAAGGCATTTAAGCGCCAGTCGTTTCGCACAGTGCATAGCGTAAAGGGGGAGGGAAAGCCCTTCTCCCGGTGGCCGGATCAATAGGTGGGGGATGGGGTAATACCCGCAAGACAACCGTCAACTACTCGATTCAGGGAGCAGACACAAAACCATAAATATGCTACGGTCAATATCCGGCTGATCGCAGGTAGTACCAGAAGGTCAAAACACAAAAAAACAAGATCGCCGCTTTAGTGAAAAACCCTGAGGAGGGGAGTTCATGCAAAAATTTTGTTTTTCCATAAGGACCCGCGACGGTCTGCCAATCTCGCGCCTGATGTTTCTAGGCAAGGATCAAGATGAAGCCGAACGCAAACTGAAGCAGATGTACCGCTTCTGTGAAATAGTCAGCTGCGCCCCGGAGCATCAGGTAACAGTAAAAAAAGAGCAGAACACCTTTTTCAATGGCGTCTCCTCTTTTCTTGCCAAACAACAAAGTGTTTCCGGGTAGTAACAAAACCGCTACTTGAGCAGTAAGTAATCAGGGATAGGCTGACCTGGATTACATCTGTCTGAATACGAATTGCTGCCGGTACCTCAAGCCGACTGCGGCACCCTGCGATCCTCAATCACGATGTCACGCACCGCAGCCTCATACTCCTCATGGCGCCAAGGCTCTTGCAACGCCGCCGCATACCAATCCCGCATCGACTCAAGTTCCAGCAGGCGCGCTACATATTGCATGGCTGGCGGTTTTAATTGCAGGCCATAGGTCTGCACCCGCGTGGCGACCGGCGCATAAAAGGCATCAACCGCAGTGAATTGCGGCCCGGCCAAAAATGGCCCGCCGAATTTTTCCAACCCTTTCAGCCACAGCGCATTCAGCCGCTCCAGCTCCAACGCAAGCGGTGCGGCAATCTCGCCCAGCCGGGCGCGGATGCCGCAATTCATGCCGCAGCGTTGCCTCAACTCAAAGAAACCGGAGTGCATCTCCGCCGCAGCGCTGCGCGCAAACGCGCGCGCCGCCGCATCCGCAGGCCAGACATGCGCGTGCCGTTCGGCCAGGTATTCAACGATGGCGAGCGAATCCCACACGCGCAATTGCCCGTCTCTCAGGCACGGAACCCTGCCCGACGGCGATACATCGGCAATGGACCTCCCATCCGGCAAATTGCCAAAAGGAATAAGCGTCTCGGTAAACGGAATGGAAAGCTCGCGCATCAGCACCCAGGGGCGCAAAGACCACGAGGAATAGTTTTTGTTGGCGATGAAGAGTTCGTACATTTTGCTATGCCTTTCCATGCATTGACCGAAGGCTTAATTGAACACCAAAATCAACAATCGGGGGGCGGAATTGGCAACGGAAACCGTGCTTCCCAAATGGCCGGTATGCTCATGACAAGAGGTTTAATCTCTCTGTTGGACTGATTGGCAACACTCCTGCTTGTTGTCATTGTCTCCAACATGAAAGCCTGCGACACTGTCCGGCAAACGCTGGGAACTGCTGAACGCTATGACCGGAACAGGTCCCATGTCCATTCGCGAAGCAGCAAGGCGTGTAGAGCGCGACGTCAAGGCCGTACACGGCGACATGACTGCGCTAATCAATGCGGGAATATTGCCGAAGACCGACGATGGGATGATCGTCTTTCCCTACGACGCCATCCATGTGGACTTCATGCTCAAGGCGGCGTGAAAGTTGTTTGCATGCAATTCAGAGCGGTAATAAATTAGTAGCCATTCGGCTAAAGCGAAAACGAGTATTCATAGAACAAGGGATCAGTAGTCAGTCCGGACATAAAGGCAGCCTTTTGCCCCTTGGTCAGGCCATCAAGGCTTTCCTTGGTTGGTGCCTTCTGATCCGGATCGGAAATAACCAACCTTCCTCCGGTCTTCTCCCTGAGCCGCTTAACCAGCGGTTCAAACGGCATTTCTCGCCAGCGATTTTTCATGGCTTGCGCCTTGGATACGGGGATAAATGCGACGAGATTATCGCTGGTCATTTGCTCCAACCCCAGTGCTCTGAGAGTCGCGTTATGGCTGCCGTGGTGACCGACCTTATAGAAAGCAGTGCGCTGAAGCAGGTCAGGGCCGGTCACAGTCTGGGTGTCGTTGCCATCTTTTAAGCTCCACTTGGTATCTTGCCACGACAGCCAATTGCCGACCTGTGCATCCCCAGCGAACAGAAGCACTTGCCCGCTGTCCACGAGTTCGAGCGCAACAACCAGGCAGGTGTTATTGGTGTGCGAGTCAAGATTGAGGGCGAGCGTTTCTGCCGAGGCAGTCCAGTCGAGTTCGATCTTGCGCCAAGCGGAATCCGCACGATTCCATGTATCGGCCTTAAGCTTCTGGAGCTTGGGCGATTCATTATTTGGGTAAACGCTCATGCTCCACTCGAACGGGCAATCCAAGCCATCATCAGACTCATTCGTACCGCCAAGCCGCTCGAACGCCGCTGCCAAGTTGGCATCCATCGCAATATCCGAGGCAAATTCGTAGACTTCTTTGCCCTTTTTGGTGGGGGCGCTACGTTTGAGAAGGCGCTCATCCTCGGGTGGCCCCAGCACGTAAGCGCGCACACCTTCCACGCCAGACAATGTGGTGGGGGGATTGTCGGGGTGGCAAAAGCGCACTTTCACACCCCGGCGTTTGTTCAAATAATCAAAGGCGTTGCGTGTCTTTCCGGATGCTGCGTCCTTGCCCGTAGCGGCGAGTGCGTTGAGGTTGTCGGTTGACTCTACACCGAAGAATTGAAGGATAGACTCCACCCGTTCGGCACGCTCCATTCCCATCTCTGAACCTGTCCCGCGCAGCGCAACGGCAGCAGCCTGAAGCGCGTTTACCTTGGCAGCGCGTTCCGCGCGCAGTTTCTTTCCGAGTTTGTTGGCAGGGTCTTCTGTCCACGCGTACCAGACTTCGTCAATATCGATATTGTCAAAATCGTCCTGCGCCTGCTGCGTCGAGAAGCCGGAAACATGATCCCAATGCTCGTGGGTGACAACAACCAGGTCGAGGTGATTGCCACATGTTTCTGCAATGTCCGCGACTACTTTCTGCATCGTGGCCTTGGCGCCTGGAGCAACGCTGATGATGCCGCAGTCGATAAGCATGTTGAACGTGTCTTCCCCACCGCTTTTCGGCAAGCGGACCAGGAAGCAGTCGCCGAGACCTTGGCGATACATCCGCACATGCGCTTGTTTCCTGCTCTTTGATTTTGAAGAATTCATTGCCATGTCATCCTCCCGTGAGTCCGTTCTCAGTCAACCTTCGTTATGCAGCATACAAAGCGGCTCATCGTCCAGATGCCTGGTGTCGCTGCCGCTTTCGCCAAAGTAAGTGTCACGCAACGAGAGGCGCTCATCTTTGCTCTTGCGATAAGCCCTGATCTCAGCGAGCCGTTCTTTACTGTCGATGGGGCGCGTAATGGCGTAGCGCAGGCTGGGTGTATTGCCTTCAAGATCGAAGATGAGCGTAGCTCCACCTCGAAACTCAAAAGTGCCACGGTCGCGGTTGTCGGGATCAACGGCAACGCGACGGCGCTGTGTAAGCGTCAAAATGAGTTGTTTCATGATCGTGCCTGTTGGGCTTACACGTAATGCAGGACGCAAAGCATGAACCTCGAAGCTTCGAGGCTCGTTATCATCCGGGTCATCAGCAGGCCACAAGTTTAGTCCGGTAACACGATCAAACTCGGGACGATGTGGTGCATCTGAAGAGTTCGACATCACCTCTTTTAGATAATCGTGGGTAAACCGTCTCGCCTCACGCAGTTTGTCAAAGAGTACTTTTCTGTCACGGATGTAAAGCGTGTCGGTAATTTGCGAGCGGATTTTCTCGGCTACGTCGGTTAACGCGCTCCACCCCTGAAAATCCCTCGTAAATGCAAATTGCCAGCGCAGTTGCTCTTCGGAGAGTGTGCGCAACCCCGTTGGCAGTATTCCCCAGCGGCGGAAAGACTCGATCAACGCAACGCGATAGCCATGGCGATCATCGGGCACCATGTCGAAATCTGCGGTTACCAGCGCACGCAAGTAGTCGCCGAAGGTGATGTCTACCGGAGGACAATAGTCCAGCGCGCGGATACAGATATTCAAGAAACTTTTTGCTGTAGCACTGGTTTGCTCGGCCAGTCGGTTCACCAGATCGGGGTGCATCGCACCATCCGGCAAAATACCCGAGCCGCCCGAGGCGAGCCGGATCAAATCTTCGATCCTGGATTTGTTGGCGGCCAGAAATGAGCCGAACACGGCAGCCACAAGAATCGCACCACGAGCATGCGGTTCATGCTCGTTTTTCAGCCTTTCCGGGTCGGGCTTAATGGGCTGCCACTGACCGTTCGCAGCATGTTCGCCAATCGCATTCCTCAATGCACCATAACGACCAGTCGCTTCCCCGAACTGTTGAGCAAGCTCGCCGAGCAGCGACTGGCTTGCCAAGTCTCCGCGAGTTCGCGCGATCTGGTGGCGCAAAACGGCTGGAAAAGTGAAGTGCTCAAAGAGCGCAACCAGGTCGGCAAACGCCTCATGGAAAGCCAGCGAATCCTCGTGGTTATCTTCGATATAACGGCGATGCATGCCGTCAAGCAGCGCATGGGTTGTTTCGTGCGCGACGATGTCATGGGACAGACAGGAAAACACCATGCCTGACGGGCCGGGGAAATATCCGAAAAGGAGGGCGCGCTTGTTGGGGCTGTAATAAGCATTGGCAGCGCGTAGCGCATGAGGGTAAATTCGAAGTCGCTGAACATACACTTCTTTCTGACCGGCGGGACGACTGTCGTCGTACACCGGTGACCAGAATATTTGCCGACCCAGCGCGCGTTCAAAATTCCCGATGGTGTTCATCGCCGCCGCATAAACCATTTGCTGATGGAACTGCGGATTGCCTTCGGAAGGAGCAAGGCCGTCTTGCGCGAGGAGTTCGCGCTCGTTCAGGTCAATGGGTTCGTACCAGCACCCGCTTGCCGGATCGTAATCGAGCACCTCCACATACTCCCCCACCGGCCCTGGCTGGAGATTGTGTTCCCATGGCGTCTCAAAAACCGTCTGGTTGACCGAGGCTGTATCGAGGCGCAGGGAGAGACTGGGATCGAAGGCATAGCCGCGCAACCGACGGAACGGTGGCGGCGGTGAAATGGAAGCCGCACCGTCATTCTCCCTGGCGTACAAGTAAAACTGGTTTGATTCCGGAGAAAACATATATCCTCCTGTTGGTCAAATGATTCAGTTCTTGCGCGTACAAAACAATACTCGACTGTTGCTCAAACGTCTACTTAGCCTATGTTCATTCCATCAACGCCTAACGGTGCAAAATCATGGTCCGATTCGTTTCCAAACCACGATTGCAGTGTCTGCAATGCTGGGGTAGAGAGTCTCTGTGTAAACAAGAGCGCAAGGTGCGTCTGGACTAAAGGGGCTCCGTCCCCATCTAGTTCCGATTTACTTTTCAATCGCATCGTGATTTGCATTATGTACTTTGGTTTTCAAAAATCAATTCGAGCCTGAGCTAACCCCATATCACTTGACCCCATATCACTTCCATATCACTCCGTTGCTTTATGCGTACAAATTTCGCCGCGGTCGTTGCGATAGACATCGCGATTCATTTCATTGCGTATGGCTATATAAGGCAAGAATAGGGTGTCCGCAACAAAACTAAGGGGCATATCTATTATCGGGACAAAAACAAACCAGCAAGCAACTTCCGGAAGATAGCCTCTCCCGTCGATGCAATCTTTTACCGACTCAATATCGTCCTTAACACCCGCATAGAATTCGCCGTTGTAAGTAGTGCAAGTTTCGCTGAACTGCCCGGAGTCAGACAATTTAATAGATGAGTCACTAAAGGTCGTACCAAGCGATGCACAGCCTGATAGCAGCCCAATTAGTCCAATGGCGATCACGCGGTACAAATTCATAATCAACTGACGAGAATCAAAGGGGGCTGAACTATGTTTTTGCATTTCAATTTCCCTGTATAAAATCCAAAGCAGATTATCGTTGTCTCGATCACCTGGTTCCTGTTGATAACGGGCTCCTGGTATGATCATTCAGAATGAATAATCGGGGACAGACTTACGGTTTGCGGCGTTTGGAGGACAGGTGCTGTTTGCCCTGCGCCAGATCCTTGGTCGGAATCCAGCTGCTCTTAGATTTGGGCCTGTCGGTCTGTATGTTCTGGCCCTGGTGGCTGTGTTCAGCCGCCTTGTAGCTCTGAATCGCCGCCAGCAACTGCTCCTGGGTGACCTGAATGCGTGGGTGCTTGCCCTTGGGATCAAAGTCGGCGAGCTGTTGCTTGATGTGGGCCAGTCGGGTGGCGCTGTCGTCCTTGGCGCGCTGGCCCGTCATCATTGCCTGCGCCGCAGCAGAGAGGGTATAGCCACCCTCTGCCTCGGTGATCAGGCCACAAACGCCCATGCGCGCAAACGCGTCCACCAGTTTGGACTTGGCCGGAATCTCGCCGTGCTGCGCCATGGCCAGCGCAGTGATGATCTCGTCCAGCGCGGCCGGGCGACGCTTGGCTGCAACGGTGAGGGACAACAGCAGGGCGGCATCGTCATCGTAAACGGGGTACATGGTGAACCTTTGCAGAGTTAGCGTGCGTCTGAGACGGACTTGAGGGTGAGAGTGTAATGGATGCGGGCCGGCTAAGGCGGGTAACCGGTAGTCGAAGCATGTAGGATGGGTCGAGCGAAGCGATACCCATCATTTTTCAATACGAGCGATGGGTATCGCTGCGCTCCACCCATCCTACGAATATTGCAAAACCAATCTGAGTTTGGCCCCTTTCGCACCTGCCGACCAGGGGCTATATGTCAGCCCCGTGTCGATAGCGAAATTGCATCTCACACACGCATCAGGATGCTCTCCAGTTTGCGCCGCGACTTCGGCAGCTTGGCGTTGAAGTCTTCTTCCGGCTGGTGGTAACCGATCGCCAGTGCGACTTGGCACTGGTAGCCGTCCAGCTCTTTCTCGAATTCTTTGTTGACCAGCTCGGCATCGATTCCTTCCATCGTCGTAGAGTCGATTTTGAGGCGCGCCAGTGTGTGCAGTGTGTTGCCCAGCGCCAGATAGGTCTGGGCTTTTGTCCATTCGCTCGTATCCCCATTTTCATCTGTATTCATTTCGGCAAACACGAATGCGCCGAAAGTGCTCTCGCGCGCCTCGGGTTTTGTGCGCCCATCCGCGATGGCACGGTCGATGACTTCGGCATAGTTCTGCCGCGTGTAGTGCGGGTTGTGCGCAAACAGGATGATGTGCGAGCTGTCGAAAACATACGACTGGTTGAACTGGTAATTGTTGGCAAAGGTGCGGTTCATGCGTTCCTTGGCCGCATCTGATTCGAGGACGACGAACCGCCACGGCTGCGAGTTGATCGACGAGGCTGAGAGACGCATCGCCTCGAAGAGTACATCGAGGTCTGCCTGCGGCACTTTTTTGGTCTTGTCATATTTCTTCGTCGTGTAGCGCCATTGCAAATCCTGGATGATGGGGTGTGTCATGGTTGCTCCGTTTTCGTGTTGATGAGGGGAGCGATTATGGCTGTATATTTCAATCTGACAAGTACGTACAGTTCTGTGCCATACTGACCAAAAGGATACTAATGGAGGCTTTCAATGAAGCAAACTGACCAGCGTTGCAGCTTCGGTTGCGTTGTCGAGGCGGCAATCGAAGCCATTGGCGGAAAATGGAAAGGGGTGATTCTCTATCACCTTGAATCGACCAAGCGCTTTAACGAGTTGCACAGGTTGATGCCGGCCATTACGCAACGAGTGCTGACCAAGCAATTGCGTGAACTGGAAAAGGACGGGATTGTGCAGCGCACTGTCTATGCCGAAGTTCCTCCCCGCGTCGAATACAGCTTGACCAAGTTCGGCAAAACGCTCCAGCCCATACTGGCCGAGCTAGAGAAATGGGGAAATCAGCATGGGCTGAAGCTATCGAAAAACAGGTTTGGTAAGTAGGAGGGTTCAACGGGTCTGCATCGCATTATGTTTCAAGAGGGTCTATTGAAAACAATACCGATGCTGACCCTTTTGAATTCGGGAAACCGTGGTCTGAGCCCCGATTATTCCTACTTATTACTAGTTTCACGTTTTCTTAAGCGTTTTGCACCAGCCTTGCCCAGTATCTTCAGCATTGCATCGCGATCATCTTTGTAAGATGAATCTTCGATGTCGGCGAGCCTATTTGCAAGCTCGTCGTCTGAATACACATTCCCTGCAAACATTGCAACCGCAAGGCATGCACACCGTGCTAGAACAGATACTTCGCGGTGAAGTATCGAAGTATCAGTCACAATGTTTTCATCAACAATTTTACGAAGTTGATGCAATTGTTTTTTCGATAACACTGGTGCCCACTCCTCGCGCTTAAAGCTGCTAATTGACTTTATAAGAGCAAATCCAGGTGTCAGTCGAATATGAGTCAGGTCACCAGTTAGCATTAAAGACAACAGGCGGTCCATTACCTCAATTGATGGATGCGGTAAAGATTTTTGGTGAGTTCTAATTAGGCCATATGCCCACGACGCTGCAACCCACAATGCGGGCTCTTCCTGAAAGAGGTTTCGCTCTACTTCCGCTAAAGGCAAAGCGCCAATCAACTTAAATTCTTTTTGTTTACCCCATATTAAACCCGCACATATTAGGAGGCCGCGGGCAACATCTTCGGGCACATCGCTACTTATCAAGTTCTTGATTTCCTCCAGACCCGCTACGCTTACCCAATAGGTATCGGGTTTTCGACGGGCGGCCAAGACTGCGTAGGTATTCCTGAGCCAAGACTCCTGTGGCCAATCCATCGGCGCATACATTTTCCATGCATGGTGTAGTAATTCTTCTCCATATGGTCCACGGCTGAGGACATCCCAGTTATCTTCTGAAATGCATCCACCACCAAAATAGACAATTATTTGAAGCGCTTCAGCTAGCGTTGCTGATGATACTTCCGCTTCTTCCACCAAGCATTGGATTAGTCGCGAAACTGCAGGCGGTAGGCTATGTCGCTCCCTATTGCCTTGCATGGCAGCATTGCTGCCTGACTCCACCTTACGGCGGTACTCCTTGCCTTTAGCTACCAATGCTGAAATCAATGGTTCTGCATGTTTCTTTGCGAGTACAGCTGCCATGGGGATAATTTCTTTCCATTCTTCAGCGGCTAGAAATGGTTTGAGTGGTGTTAGTGGCGTATCACCTTGCTTGTACTCCAGATAAAAACCATCTACGGAGGCACTGGCAGCAAGATATTCCTGAAAAGTGAGGTGGCGGAATTGGTAGAAGGGTACTGTGCGGCCATTCTCTAATTGGTGGCCGACCTCGACAAGCAGGCTGGAACGTAACTCGACACGCTTAAGGAATTCATGGGGAGTATCTTTTGCATAACGGCGGATATGAGGAACCTTTTCGCGAGCTTCCTCAAGTAGAGCAAGCAGCTCCTTTTCTGTTGCGGTTTGTTTTTTCTCCAGCATGAGTTGAAATGCAACGTAGGACAGTTGTGGTACAGCTTCCTTGGGGTTAAGCGCCTCATGCCCTTTGATATTCCAAGTATCAAGAAGCACCTCCACAGCTCGCTCATAGAGGCTTACTCGATCTGGAGGCAATCGTCCTGCACCATGTTTTACGACCAAAAGCATGGTAAGCAGTAGAGGGTTTTCTGCTAGACGACGCAGTGACGAATTCCGCAAGAGGTGTTGAGCAAGCTCATGTCCTTCGGTCCGCACCTCAAGGGCATCCCCAGACATGAGAAGATGCCAATGATCACAAAGTGCAGTAATGGCATCCTCGCCTAATGGGGCAACACGCCAACGCTCACAAAAGCGTGCAAGAGATGGGGCTACTAGACTAAATCCAGCCTCCCGACTAGTTACTACGAGTCGTATTTGATCATATTCTTCAAGGAATACTTCAAGGTGATCAACAAAAGTGGTTCGATCAGCATCGTTGTGGATTTCGTCTAGCCCATCAATAAGAAGCAGAACTTTTCCTTTTTTTAACAGGGGAATTAGCGCGTCTGAGAGGTTTGTTAAGTTGGCTTGGCCAGTAATGTCAGCGATATTTTTTAAAAGAGTAGCAATTGGTCGTTGAATAAATTCGCGCCACTCACGGCAACGAATGATAACCGGCATCAGGTTTATGTTAGGCAGGCTATCATTGCTGGATGTGCGGCGCGTTGGATCAGCATAGGCCACCGCAAGACGCTTCAGAAGTAACGTTTTCCCTCCCCCTGGCAATGCCAATAAGGCTATGCGTTTATGTTTGGCGAACACCTTACCGAAAGATAGAGGCTCTTTGTTTTCTTCGTGCCACTTCTGAAGTTTTTGTTCACGCTCTGGGTCATGTTGAGGTATCTCTGGCGGGCATGCTAATGCTTTTAGCGGGACGAAAAGACGCTCAAGATCAAATCGACGCTGAGCTGTATCCATATCAGCGCGCACGCCTTCTATAGTCATTTGTCCGCAGTCTTTCAGCAAAAAAGTACGGTAGTCCTCAAGCACTTTAGAGGCCTTAGCAGCTATGTCTGAGGATTTTGCCAAACTTGAATTCTTTTTGACTGGCATTGCTAAAGCTGACGATAAATGATGAAGCAAAAACACGGGAAGTTCATCATGCTTCGAGCCGTAGCTGATTGGGTCAACAAAGCCATGCCATGTGGGGTCTGCGTGACGAGCAGCAAAATCCCCATCGCTAACGAGTGCGAAATGCTGGGGTGTTGCGGCCTTCATTTTCACCCTCAACCACTGAATAAGCGCGCTGAAATTGGGATCGGCAAACGTGTCTCCACAACCGATGAAAAGCAAACGTTTGAATGAGCCTAGGCTTCGTTGAATCAAATCACGCACGTCGTCGTCAAGGGTGCTCTCATAATCACGGATACCTAAAACACAGGTATCAGGCAAGGTCCATGATCCGTGGAGATGAAGCACCCCAGCGCTTTCACGTCGCATCCATGAATTAACCTTTGATGATTCATTAAGATTTATTTCGGGCAACCCGGTAATGTGTTCAAGAAGCGTGTCGTAGTTAAGTGTGCAAAGAGGAATGCCCGCTTTATGTATGGCTTTGATAGCGTCTACCATCTTATTGCTTGCTGCGGGCTTGGCTGGTTTGAAAACGCCTTCAAGCCAGCGTGAATATATATCCCCGCTTGGAGTGTTTAACTTGCGAGCCATAAATTCGGCAGCACCAAGAAGATCATCGAGATCATCAGAGTTACGTTGGTTTTTCCAAGAATTGCTCTGCTTGTTTGTGATTACCCCTTTCAATACACCATGCGCAAAACCATCTGCAACAAGCCCCTTCCATGAGAGCGCAGGAACCTTCCCATTGGTAAGTGCCATGCTAACGCCTGAGCCAATGACAACAACAAGCTCATTTCGCCGAGCAGAATCTATTAGTTGAGTGAGTGATTTGCTATCAGATATTTTATTAGGTGTATTCGGTTTTGTGGTTATCTTAGCCATAGCAACGATTCCATTATTTTGTTGGATTGTTAGAAGAGTAAAATTGCAATGAATAACTAGAATATTTGAGATAAAAAACAATCAGGGGTAGACCGCGATTATTTTCCGACATCACTTCACCCCCACCCCCAACCACGCATCCGAAGTCAGCGGCCCCTTCAGCGTTGGCAGTGTCTTTTCCAGCCATGCCAGCGCAAGCTTTTCCTTCTCGCGCCACAACTCTTCGCCCAATCCCTTCTTCATCATCTGTATCGGGGCGCTGCCCTTGACCATGTTGTCCCAGAATTCGGCGGTGCTGCCGACGGGGAAGGCTTTGGTGACGCTGCGTATCTCGACGTTGCGGAATCCGGCTTCTTCCATTTCTTGTTTGAAGCGTTCGGGGTTTTCCAGTGTGGTGACGGAGCGTTGCGGTTGCGGCAGGTCGGGCTTGATGGCGCGCAGTGCGCCGAACATGGTCATCATCGCGGGCGATTGGTCCACGGGCGCCCAGCTGGTGATGGCGATGCTGCCGCCGGGTTTGAGCGTGCGGTGGATTTCGGCGAAGCCGCGTTGCCTGTCGGGGAAGAACATGAGGCCGAACAGCGAGAAGGCGGCGTCGAAGGTGGCGTCGGCATAGGGCAGGGTCTGCGCGTCGCCGCAGTGCAGGGCGATGTTGCGGTGTCCGGCTTGTTCGATCTTGTTGCGGAACACGGCGAGCATGGCTTCGGAGAAGTCGATGCCGTGTATTTGTTCGGCATGCTGCGCGAGCCTGAGCGCGAGCGTGCCGGGGCCGCAGGCGACATCGAGTACGGTGGAGTTGGGTTTGAGTTTGCTGGCGGCGATGGCTTCGTCGGCGAATTGCTCGAACACGAGCATGGTGGTCTCGGCGTAGCCATCGGCGACGAGGTTCCAGGGTTCGCTGGCGGAGAGGGGATTC
>JBAQDF010000068.1:0-69796 GCA_049286265.1 Sideroxyarcus sp. | reverse complement strand
GCACAGCGTAACCCGACATCGTGAGATAGGAGCAGCGACAACGTCGGGTTACGCTGTCGCTAACCCGACCTACGGAATCTGAGGGTCTGGGCTGAGGCTGATGACAGTAAAGAGCGTTACGCGCCTTTAACTCCAGCCAGCGTATCAGCCACTGTCGGAAATCCCAGTTTCACCTTCAGCTCTTTCTTCATTCGCTCGTTATTGAGTTGCCTCGATTCGTTCAGGAACGACAGCAACGTATCCGGCAGCATGCGTTGCGCCTTGGCGCGCGTGACGCGGGGCGGACGCCGCAGGCGATATGCATCCGCCACCGCATCCAGGTAGTCGCCCATCTTCATATTGCTGTCGTCGCTGGCGTGGTACACGCGATTCGGTTTGCCCCTGCGCAATGCGGCAATGACGATGCGCACCAGGTCACCGGCGTGAATGTGGTTGCTGAAACTATCCTCCTCGGCCACGATGGACGGCATGCTGATACGCAAACGATCCAGCGGCATGCGGTCTTCCGCATAGATGCCGGGCACGCGCAGGATGCTGGCCTTCACGCCGTTGCGCCGTGCCCATTCGCGTATCTGCAACTCGGCATCCACGCGGCGTTGCGCGCGTCCGGATTGCGGATTCAGCACATGCGTTTCGCTCACCCTGGCGCCGTTGCAATCGCCATACACACCGCTGGTGCTGATATAGACGAATCGTTTCGGCGCCCCGCTTTGCGCAAGCGCCGCCAACAGATGGGTGGTGCGCGAGTCGCGTCCGCCCTCGCCTGGCGGAGGCGCGAAATGCAGCACGATATCTGCCAACCCCGCGATCCTGGAAAGCTTCGCGCGATCATCCAGATCGCCGGAAACGACCGTGACGCCAAGCGCGCGCAGCCCCGCTTTTTGCGTGTCGTTCCGTACTAAAGCATAGATGCGGTAATGTCTGGCGAGTAGCGGGATAATACGGCGTGCCATGTAGCCGCTTCCAATGATGAGCAGTCGTTTCATACCGGGATTATGCGTTAAAATCGCGCCCCTCATCCAACCGAAAATTTTCCATGAGCTTCAAGACCACCATTCACCCCAGCAATCACACTTTCCCCGTCGATACCGGCGAAACCATACTGGAAGCCGCTCTGGCGCATGGCATTACGCTGCCCTACAGCTGCCGCGACGGCGCTTGCGGCGTGTGCAAAGGCAAAGTGCTGCAGGGTTCGGTGGATCACGGCAAGGCTCAGCCATTCGCGCTGAGCGAAGAGGAAAAGGCCGCCGGCAAGGCCCTGTTCTGTTGTGCCAGGCCGCTGTCCGATCTGGTTGTCGAGAGCCATGAAGTCACTTCCGCGCGGGAGATCATCGTTAAAACGCTGCCCTGCCGCGTAGAAAAAATGACAAGGCTGACGAACGATGTGATGGCGCTGTATCTCAAGCTGCCTGCCAACGAACGCCTGCAATTCCTTGCCGGACAATACATCGACATCCTGCAGAAAGAAGGCAAGCCGCGCAGTTTTTCCCTTGCCAATGCCCCGCACGACGACGCGCTGCTGGAACTGCATGTGCGCAATATCGCAGGCGGCACATTCACCAGCCATGTCTTCAACGGAATGAAAGAGCGCGACATACTGCGCATCAAAGGCCCGCTGGGAAACTTCTTCCTGCACGAAGATTCGCCCAAACCCGTCATCTTCGTCGCCAGCGGCACCGGCTTCGCCCCGATCAAGGCCATCATTGAGCACGCGCAGCACATCGGCTTCAAGCGCGAAATGCATTTCTACTGGGGCGTGCGCCTGCAATCCGACTTCTACATGCTGGACAAGGTGAAGGAATGGGAAGCGCAGGGCATCAAATTCACCCCGGTTGTTTCGGACGAACCCTGGAACGGCCGCGTGGGTTTCGTGCATCAGGCAGTGCTGGACGACTTCAAGGACTTGTCAGGTTATGAGGTGTATGCCTGCGGCGCGCCGGTAGTAGTGGAAGCCGCTCATCGCGAGTTCACCGCCCAGCGCGGATTGCAGAACGAATCGTTCCATTCGGACGTGTTTACTTTCGTGCCGAAGACCTAGCGCATATTACTTAGTACTTCCGCGACAACCGCATCTGCCCGTTGTCCTGTTCGACGCGAAACTGCTTCAGCACGTTCATGCCGAGCAGGGGCTGGGTGAGGTTGGGCAAGACCACTGCATCCACGTAACGCAGCGTGAAATTTCCGAATTTGAGCTTTTGAATCGTCACTATGCAGCCTTGGGTCACGCCGTTTCCCGTACTCATCATCGCCCTCTCTTTGCATTCCATTCCGGCATTTGCCGCCATTGCGAGAGGCAGCGCAACAGTTGTGGCGCCGGTATCGATCATGAAATTCATGTAGGCGTCGTTCACCGCACCATCTATGTAGAAATGCCCGCCGTCACCCTGGCCGATGACCAGAACCGCATTCTTCGAGTCGGCAGAATCTCCCTCAACTTCCACCGCTGTCGTGGAAGTGGATGCCCAGGATGAGACCGACTGCACTTCCTTCTCGCACGGCTTTTCCTGATAGAGCATGACACCGGCTGAATTCTTGCACTTGAAGATCGTACCCGCCCACGCGCAGGCACTCGTCGAGAGGAGGATCGCAACCAGCAGTCGCGGTAACGTGTGTTTCATTTCCCTTCCTCCTTTGACGACCGTTCGTTGCATCCGGAAACGGCCTTTTTCTGCTTATTATTTTATGCTTCCCGATCGGTTATCCCAGTAGACAAGATTGGGCTGAACCACCATGACGCGCGTATCGTCATAAATCACGGCTTCCATCTTCCGCGGACCGGGGTCATTTAGCAAGACCAGCAAATAGGTCTCGCCGCCCAGTGCATATATATCCTTGATCCCGTAGCGCCCGTAATGCTCGGCGATAATGTTCTTGTCTGCGTCGGGGGACAAAGTGATGATGTATTCGTCCGGCACGCGCGGTTTTTCGTCGGGTGTGGTGAATGCCGACTTTGTCTCTGTCCTGGCAAGGGTTTGGGAGGTTTGAACGCACGCCGAAACCAAAGCCAACGCGGCGACAAACAAATTCAGCACGACAAAACGCACTCCACGCTCCATTTATTTCCCCTATTAATCATTTGGTTATGCGTGCAATCTGGCTGTAGCAAGCAACTGCACATATGGAACCGACCTTCTGCCGAACTCTATCAGCACTGTTCGGGGGCGGATATATGCCAAAAGATATAGACCTGCGCCTATACCTTTTGACCTGAACAAGAGAAATTAAAGATGGAGGTTTTTACTCTGGCTTTGCGAATTGTAGCGCCTGCTGGAAATAAGCGAGCGCCTGCTCATGCTTGCCCATGTTCTCGGCCAGTTGGCCCAGCCAGTTGTAAGCATCGCGTCTGGGTTCCAGACTGATGCTGGCATCCAGGTAGCTTTGCGCCTTGCCCCACAATCGCTGATGGACACAAAGTTTACCCAGAGCAAGCAACAATCCGGGATCGTCGGTGTGTTGTTTCAGCCAACGCTCGGCCTGCTCGATCTGTGCAATGTTGTTTTCGTTCTGGCACTCGCCGTACAGTGCAACCAGTTCGCTGTCCCATTGCGCGTTGAGGCTTTCGGCCAGCAATTGATGCGCGCTCTGGCAATCGCCCAGTTTGTTGAATGCCTGTGCGGCGGCGGCGGCAATCTTGGTGCGGCGCTTCAGTTCGTTCGGGATGGATTTCCACAACGCGCGCAAGGCGCCAATGTCCATCGTTGGACTGCGCAATTTCTCCAGCCAGGCTTGCTGGCGCAGCTGCGCGGCAACGGTCTTGTCGATGGCGTTGCGCTTCTCCAGCTGCGAAGTCACCTCCAGCACCGCCTCCCAGTTGCGCGCCTGCTGTTGCGCTTTCAACTCCAGACTGAGCGCGCCGATATGTTTATGCATGCCCGTCTCGCTTAACTCTTTCAGGGAACTGAGTGCGGATTGCGGCTGCTTCTGGTCGAGCAGGAATTCCGTCCTGGCCATCAGGCGCATGGTGGATTCGCCCACGGTCTTTTGTTCGGCATCGGCAAGGTAAGAATCGCGCCGCTCGAATTCGCGCAATTCATGCGCGGCGCGCGCCGCCACGATGGGATTCAACCCCGATTTCTCGCCCAGCTTCATGGCGCGCACTGCCGCTTTCTCCGCCGCGGCGTAACGCCCTTCGAAATAGGCCTTGAGAGATTCCATCATTGCCGTACGGCCTTTGCTGGCCGCCTGCTCTTCGCGGAAAGCGCGCACATGTTCCGGCAACTGCAACGTGACAAAAACCAGGCGCAGCAACACATACCCCAGCACAAAAAATGCGAACAGCAGGAACACGAACAGCGTCAACGACAGCTCCATTCTGTACGGGGGATAGACAAATTGCACGTAACCGGGATTGCGCGCGGCAACCATCACCGCGACCGCAGCCGCGAACAGGCCGAGAATCCAGAGCAGCCACTTCATCGGGTTCTCCGTTCGCGCGAGACGCGGTAATTGCGCACCGCTTCCAGACTGCCGCTGATATCCGGCATTTCGATGACGATGTTGGAAGCGGCAAGTTTCTGCAACGTTCCCAGCGCCTGCGCGGACTCTGGCGATTTGATATCGAAATAGTGCTTGAGCCATTCCTGGGATGTTTTCAGGTCGCGGCGGAAACTCACCTCGTCGCGCGTGAGCAAGGCCATGCGCGCGGAAAGCAGGCGCAACTTCAGGTTCTCGCGCAGGAAGTACGCTTGTGTCGGCGACAGCAGCGGCATTTCCTGGCGCTCTGTGTTCTCGATGAGTACCAAATGTTTCGTTTCCTGCCACAGCTCGCGCCAGAAACGTTTCAATGCGCCCTCGCCAGGATCGGCTACAGCAACACCGGTCTGCGGCTGAATGCGCGTGTCCTGAGCCAGCGCCAGCTTGTCCACCGCGACGATCACCCCGTCCAGCCGCAGGTTGATTGCAGGCACGTCGATGCTGGGCAAGGCGCGCAGCTTGTCAATGTCCTGATCGATGCGTTGGCGCAAACTGGCGAATGCGGGCCGCTGCAAGCGGCTCTCCGCCTGCTGCATGGCAATCATCGCCGCCTTCACATTGCCGGAAAGCTGCAACTGTTGTCCGGCGATCAGCAGCATCTGCTCTACTTCGGCCAAGGCTGTCTGGTCGCGGCTGCTCGACATTTCCTGGTACAAGGTTTCCAGCGCGGCGCGCTGATTTTGCGTTTCCGCATAACGCGTTTCCAGCACGCTCAGTTTGCCGCCGAGTTCGCGCACCTGTTCCTGATTCTGCGCCAGCAACAACTGGTTGGCCTTGTTTGCCGCCTCCACTTCGGACAAGCGCCGCGCCACTTGCTCTTGCGTCTGGTTAAGCTGGGAATGCGCATCCAGCCATTGCCAGACAAAAACCACCGCCAGAACGAGCAAAGTCAGGTGCGTCAGCGTCAAGCGTGCGAGCAATTCGCCGATGCGGCTGCGCGGCGCTTGCGCGGCTGCCGGAAGCGCAACCTCCGTAGAGGTATTATCGGCGGCAGAAGATTTTTCTATTGGATCGCTCATAGCGTTATTTCCGTTTGGTGTTGGCCCATGCTATCAAACCCGACATCATTCCGTCATCCCCGGATGCGGTGACGATCACCTGCTGCCAGCCCTGTTGCCTTGCCGCTTCGGCAATGCGTTGATGCGGAACGAACAGTATCATTGCGCAAACAACCCGGCGTTGCGTCTCATCGAGCATTTCCCGCAAGTAGCTCAAGGCCTCGCTGCTGGTCACGATGATCGCATGCGGCAGCGCGTTCAGCAGTGCGCTCACATCCACATCAGGTTTGCTGCGCAGGTAGCAGGTGATGTATTCCACTTGCGCACCGCGTACCTTGAGCGTATCGCCCAGCAATTCGCGTCCACCATCGCCGCGAAAGATCATCACCCGTTTTCCGGCCACATCCAGCAATTCCGTCAGCGCCAGCAGGCTTTCGCTGTCGAAGCGTTCGGTCGGCACGATAACGTCCTTGATGCCAAGCTCGTGCAGCGCCTTCGCGCTGCCCTGTCCGACGCTGGCGATTTTCAGCGAAGCAGGCAAATCGCCGGATGCGCGTATTGCCGCCATGCCGTAGCGCACTGCATTCGGGCTGATGAAGATGGCGAGGTCGGTTTGTTTGAGGCGGGATAACTGTTCGCGCAAGGCGCGGTCATCGCGCACCGCCGAGATTTCCAGCAAAGGGAACAGCAGCGGTTTGCCACCAAGCTGTTCGATGCGCTGCACCAAGTCGGCGGCTTGCTCGCGCGGCCGCGTGATGACGATGTTCAATCCGGCGAGTGGAAGGAAGGATGTCATTCCGAAAGAAAAAAATCATCCATAAAAATCAGCCACAGATTGACACCGATGAACACGGATGAAATCGGGGTATCTGTGTACATCCGTGTTCATCCGTGGCCGAGTGTTACAAAGACAGCGCCGCGAGAATTTCGCCTGCGCCTTGCGCGAGCAAATCCTGCGCAACCAGATCGCCCAGCGCTTCCGGCTGCGCGATTGCACCGACATGCTCGGCACGCAGCAGGCGCGAACCGTCCGGCGTGGCCACGAAACCGCGCATGCGCAATTTGCCGTTCTGCACTTCGGCAAAGCCGCCCAGCGGCACCTGGCAACTGCCTGCCAGCGCACGGCTCATGGCGCGTTCCGCCAGCACGCAGGCGGCGGTGCCGGCATGATGCAGCGGGGCCAGCACAGCCAGCAAATCGGTGCGGTCGGCGCGCGTCTCGATGCCCAGTGCACCTTGCCCCACAGCGGGCAGGCTGTCTTCGCTGGAAATAACATTGCGGATACGCTCGCCGAGACCCAGACGTTTCAATCCGGCCGCGGCCAGGATGATGGCGGCGTATTGGCCCTCGTCCAGCTTGCGCAAACGGGTCTGCACATTGCCGCGCAGCGGTTCAATCTTCAAATGCGGAAAGCGGGCGCGCAACTGGCTTTCGCGGCGCAGGCTGGAAGTACCCACAACGCTACCCGGGGGTAATGCGGCCAGATTGTCGAATTTGTTGGAGACGAAAGCGTCGCGAGGGTCTTCGCGTTCGCCGATGCAGGCCAGCACAAATCCTTCCGGCAAATTCATCGGCACGTCTTTCAGCGAATGCACGGCAATGTCGGCACTGCCGTTTTCCAGCGCGGTTTCCAGCTCTTTCACGAACAGGCCCTTGCCGCCGATTTTGGACAGGGTCACGTCAAGGATTTGGTCTCCCTGCGTGGTCATGCCGAGAATGCTGACGGAAGTTTGCGGGTATAATGCGCGCAACCGGTCTCGAATGTGTTCTGCCTGCCACATAGCCAAAGCACTCTCGCGCGAAGCGATTACCAGACGGGCTGGCGGGGTATGTAAAGCCTGATTCATCGGGGTTTCCTAACGATAAATATTTTGCGGTTGATGCGCGGTGCATTCTAACAGGTGCGCCGCGCTTTTGCGCCCACGAGCTACTTAAGAACCGGAATGAATCTGATCTCGGTACCTGACGACATTTCCAGCAAGGATCAGCCGCTACGCGAGGACGTGCGGCTGTTGGGCCGCATTTTTGGCGACACTTTGCGCGAGCAGGAAGGCGAGGAGTATTTCCAGCTGGTCGAGAGCGTACGCAAAGCCGCGGTACGGTTCCGCAAAACGCAGGACGAGCGCGATCGCGAGACTCTTGAGCAAATGCTGGATGCGCTCTCGCCCACCGAGTCGCTGGCCGTCGTGCGCGCTTTCAGTTATTTTTCGCAGTTGTCAAACATCGCCGAAGACTTGCACCAGAACCGGCGTCATCGCGCCGAACTCAAGGCCGGTTTTCCGGCAACCGACGGCTCGCTGAAACTGGCCTTGGACAGACTCGAATCGACAAAGCCGGACAAAGACCGGTTGCAATCGTTTCTGAACAGCGCCCTGGTATCGCCGGTGCTGACCGCGCACCCGACCGAGGTGCAGCGCAAGAGCATCCTCGACTGCCAACTTTACATGGCCAGCGTTCTCTCTGATCGCGACCGTGTCGACATGACGCCGGACGACCTCGCGGAAAACGAGGAAGCATTGCGCCGCTCCATCCTGACTTTGTGGCAGACGCGCATGCTGCGTCCCGCCAAATTGACGGTACGCGACGAGATCAACAACGGCCTGGAGTATTACCGTTACACCTTCCTGGTCGAAATTCCGAAGATCTACGCCAATCTGGAAAAACAGTTCGCAATCCGCTTCGACAAGGACATCACGGTTCCGCCGCTGCTGCGCATCGGCAGTTGGATAGGCGGCGACCGCGACGGCAACCCGTTCGTCACCCACGACGTGATGCTGGCTGCGGTTCAACAACAATCCGCACTGGCTTTCGAACACTATCTGGCCGACATCCATGTACTGAGCCGGAGCCTGAGCCTGACGGATAGACTGGCCGATGTCAGCGACGAACTGCGCAGGCTTTCCGATGCTTCGCCGGACAAGGATCCGGCGCGCGCGGACGAACCATACCGCCGCGCGTTGAACCTGATTTACTCGCGCCTGTCGGCCGCCTCGAAACTGTTCGGTCACGCAATTGTGCATCAGCCGCCGCTGGGCAAGGATGCGCAACCCTACCGCACGCCGCAGGAATTCATCGCCGATCTCGACATACTGATCGATTCTTTGCTGAAGCACGGAGCGGTGCCGCTGGCCAAAGGACGGCTCGCCAATTTGCGCCGCGCCGTTGAAGTATTCGGCTTTCACCTTGCACCGCTGGACATGCGCCAGCACAGCGCCGTCATTGAACAGACTGTAACTGAGTTGTATTCGCTAAGCTCGGGAAAGTCCGGTTACGCGAACCTCGACGAAGCCTCCAGACGCAAATCGCTTCTGGAAACTCTGCAAGCCGGCAAGATTCTATTGACCAGCATCGAACGTTACTCCGCCGTCCCGCAAAGCGAATTGCGCATCATGCTGACTGCCGCCGAGGTACACCAGCGCTTCGGTCACGGCGCGCTGCCCAACCACATCATCTCCAAGACTGATGCGGTGAGCGACATGCTGGAGCTCGCGCTTGTGCTGCAGCAGGTCGGACTGCTGCAAGGCAGCGACCAGCTGCACGTCAACATCATCCCGCTGTTCGAAACCATAGACGACTTGCGCGGCTGCGCCGTCATCATGGACGAGCTGTTTTCCATCCCGTGGTATCGCCAGTTGCTGCAGAGCCGGGGCAATACGCAGGAAGTGATGCTGGGCTATTCCGACAGCAACAAGGACGGCGGCTATCTCACCGCCAACTGGGAGTTGTACAAGGCCGAGGTCGAGCTGGTGAAAGTGTTCGCGAAGCACGGCATCGAACTGCGCCTGTTTCACGGGCGCGGCGGCACGGTCGGTCGCGGCGGCGGCCCCAGTTACGACGCCATCCTGGCGCAACCGCCGGGCAGCGTGAACGGACAGATACGCATCACCGAGCAGGGCGAAGTGATTGCCAGCAAGTATTCCAACCCGGAAATCGGTCGCCGCAATCTGGAGACGCTGCTGGCCGCAACCATGGAAGCCACGCTGTTGCACCACCACGGCGCGGACAGCACCATGCCGGAGTATCACCGCATCATGGAGGCGTTGAGCCGCGATGCGTTCGCTGCATATCGCAAGCTGGTGTATGAAACTCCCGGCTTCACCGATTATTTCTTTACCGCCACACCGATCCGCGAGATCGCCGAGCTCAACATCGGCAGCCGCCCCTCGTCGCGCAAGCCTTCGGACAAGATCGAAGACCTGCGCGCGATTCCCTGGGTGTTCAGCTGGAGTTTGAACCGCGTGATGCTGCCCGGCTGGTACGGCTTTGGCTATGCCGTGAAGCAATTCATCGCGCGCGAAGGCGATGACGGCCTCAGGCAGTTGCAGGCGATGTACAGGAACTGGGCCTTCTTCCGCGGACTGATGTCAAATATGGACATGGTGCTGTCCAAGACCGACATGGGTATCGCATCGCGCTATGCCGAACTGGTGCCGGACACCGGGTTGCGCGAGCGTATCTTCAGCGCCATCGGCAGCGAATGGGAAACCACCATCGAGATGTTGTTTGCGGTAAGCAAAAACACTTCCTTGTTGCAGGACAACCCGGCTTTCGCGCGCAACATTCTGTCCAGAACGCCGTATATCAACCCGCTCAACCACTTGCAGGTTGCCCTGTTGCAACGGCACCGTGCGGGCGACGACGACGAAAAAGTGAAACGCGCGATTCACCTGTCCATCAACGGCATCGCGACCGGATTACGGAATAGCGGCTAGTGCAGCCGGATTGGTGCCGTCATCCTTAAAACCTCAGTTCAGCCCGCTGATTACACAGATTAACGCAGATTTTCATGCGCTTATCCGTGGAGCAGTTGTAGGGTGCGCTTGCGCACCCTACTTGAGACTGGATAAGATGCTGTTCATCCGTGGCTCAATTACTTTTTTTAATCGGTGTTAATCTGCGTAATCTGCGGGCAACTGCATTTTGGGGTTATTTCTTTGCGCAAATGAAGGGGGAGGCTGCGGCACGCAATTCGATATG
The DNA here is from genome assembly GCA_049286265.1 of Sideroxyarcus sp. Lineage (GTDB taxonomy): Bacteria > Pseudomonadota > Gammaproteobacteria > Burkholderiales > Gallionellaceae > Sideroxyarcus. Next base: position 59,348 of record JBAQDF010000068.1, on the reverse strand, counting down.
CAGATTGGCTGCAAATCAAATTCCGTACCGGAACCTCCCCAACTTTACCGCCACTACTCGCCTTTGTTGTTGTGATAAATGAGTCTTCGCCCTGGTTCTTTCTTGTGCGTCCCTCTGCAGTCCCTGCACTACAGTTGACCGAGAACCTTCAGCAACCCACCCTCGCAGCATGGTAGTGTTTATATATCGCACGCTCTTTTCCGGCAGAGCCGGTCAGGCGGCTTTTTTTGCCGTTCCCCCGTCCTTTTTCTTTTTCACCCTTCACGCTCCGGCCTATGTGTATCTGCATGAAGTGGTTTGTATGCTAGCAATGTCCATGTCAAGAGAACGTCATTGCCATGTCAAAAATACGTAAAAACCAAAATTATTTTGCGCGCCCGTTTTCGTCCCGGACCGTGCTCAGCCAACCCGACAAGCCGTAGCCGGCTTGCTATTCCCCCGCATCCATCGGCAATTCATGTGTAATTCCCCTGTGGCAATCGATGCAGGTTTTGCCTGAATTCGGCTTCGCCGCCTGAGTGTGTTTTATCTTTGCACTCTCGTCCTGGATCTCGGCATTCATTCCCTCATAGCTGTGGCAGTTGCGGCATTCGCGCGAATCGGAAGCTTTCATGCGCGCCCATTCGTGTTTCGCCAATTCCAGCCGTTTCGCCTCGAACTTTTCCTTGGTGGCTATCGTGCCTGTCAACTTGCCCCACAATTCGCCGCTCGCCTGGATCTTGCGCTTCATTTTGTGGATCCAGTCTTTGGGGACATGGCAATCGGAGCAGATCGCGCGCACGCCGGTGCGGTTGGAGTAATGCACGGATTTTTTATATTCCTCGTAGACCGTATCCCGCATTTCATGACAGGAGATGCAAAACTCGAGCTGGTTGGTCGCTTCCATTGCGGTATTGAAACCGCCCCAGAAAATGATGCCCGTAACAAAACCGAGCGTCAGCAGGGTGATCAGCGAATAGTTGGCGGCCGGACTGCGCAGTACATGCCACCATTTTTTCAATGTTTGTTGTACTTTCATTTTGAAACTCTCTCCCTGGGCATCTGGCATCGTCATGCGCCATTTCCGAATGCAGAAACAAACACGGGAAGCCAGGCTTCCCGTCAATTTGCTTCAGTCATACCGGCCGTTTTACTGGATACTTCCGTAGTAGTGAACAACGGCTTCTATTTGTGCATCGTCAAGCGATTCGAGCTTCGGTTTCATCTTCTTGGACATGGGTCGCTTGCCTTCCCTGAAGAATTTGGTCTGCTGCCTCAGATAGGCCATCTTTTGCCCCGCCAGAATGCCCGCATTGTCACTGGGCAAGGTGCCATCGTCGCTGTGGCAGGTATAGCATTTGGTGTTGTGTATCGACTTGCCCTGTTTGGCCAATTCCGCATCGAATGCCTGCGGCGTCCGGACAAATGTCTGCGCGGCAAAAAATTCGCCAATTTGGCTGACATCGTCCTCGCTCAGCCCGGAAGCGATTTTGCACATATCCGACTTGCTGCCCTTCTTGCTGCCGGAGAGATATTCCGCCTCGACGCAGGGGCGTTCTTTTTTCTGGTACTTCTTCATGCTGCCGGCGAGATATTCCACGGAATAACTGGCAATGCTGGGCACTTTTGCATCGGTGCTCACCCCGTTTTTGCCATGGCAGGCAAAACAGGTTTCGACCAGCTTGCCTGCATCGGCAGCGGAGGCCGCTGTTGCGAGCGACAAACCCAGTAATGCAGCACCTGCCAGCAGGACATATCCGGTTTGTGCTTTTCTCATATTGTCCCCCTTGATATTGTCATCATCGGTGACTGGCAACGGCGCAAGCCGTTGCCAGTCACCTGTATTTCTTTTGTGCGATGCAATGCGCCTTACTTGGCTGCTGCCGGAACTGCAACTGTAGTTGCAGCTGCCGGTGTCGCGAGGGTCCGGTAATCGGGCAGTCGCGACAGGTAGTCGGCCACCGCTTCCAGATCGCTTTGCGAGAACTTGGCGATTGCCTTGACCATGTCGGGGTTGGAGTTGCCGCGCACCCCCTGCTTGATCCACTTCATCTCACGCAGCAAATAACCGTAGTGCTGGCTGGCAACAACCGGATAGGACTTGGCCGCATCGCCTTCGCCATTCTTGCCGTGACAGACGAAGCACTTGTTGTCCGTAAACAGTTTCTTGCCGCGCGCAGACATGTCTTCCGCGCCCTTGCCGTTCTCGCGCACCGAGGTCAGCGTGGACAGATAAGCCGCGATATCGCCGATCTCTTCCATGGCGATGGCCGGATCTTCCACAAACGGCAGCATTTTCGGGTTGCTGCGTATCCCCGCACGGATCTCGGTGATCTGCTTGATGAGCACGCTGGCATGCTGTCCGGTCAGGCGGGGATAGACGCCTTCCCGCACGCCGGCTGCATCGGCCTTGTGGCAACCCTGGCAACCGCGAAAGGATTCTTTCCCCTTCACCGGATCGCCACCTCGGCGCAAGACCTCGGCACGTTCGGGCGTCATCTCGTCCCAGAAATAGCCCTTTTTGCCGTATACCTTGGGAGTCTGGGCGGTGGCTGCCTCAACTACTGCCACCTGCAGAGGGAGCAGCAAGAAAATAACGATAGAGAGTAATTTTTTCATTATTCGGCTTCCTTCAAGGTAACGATATACTCGGCCACAGCCTGTATCTCCTGCTCGGTCATACGCTTGGCCACAGTTTGCATCACGGCTTTCGGATCATTCTTGCGTTCGCCGCTTTTGAAATTCGTCAACTGACTGACGACATAGGCCGTGTTCTGTCCGGTGAGGCGCGGATACTTGTCGGTGCCGCTGCCGTCTTCGTTATGACAGCCCGAACAGGCCGGTACGGCGCTGCCGATGATACCTTCGTCGTATATCTGCTTGCCCTGCGCCGCCAGCTCGGGCTTTTCCGTCACGCCGGGGGTACGCTTCTGCTCGCTGAAATACGCTGCCAGCGACTTGAATTCAGACTCGTCGACCATCGGAATGATGGTGCTCATGATCGGGCTGGCCCGGTCGCCGCTCTTGAAATCCTTCAATTGGCGAGCCAGGTATTTGGCATTCAGGCCCGACAGTTTCGGGTTCTCAGGAATGATGCTGTTGCCGTCCGGATTGTGGCAACCGCCGCAGAGCAGCAGCCGCTCTTCCAGCGGCGGAATAGCGCCCGGTGCTGTCGCGACTTCCGGGACTGCCGGCGTGGCTTCCGGGACTGCCGACGTGGCTTCGGGTGTTGCCGAAACTTCCGAAGCAGCCGCGGCGCCACTGGCTGCCGCCGTATCCGCGGGAAGCGCTTCGGCGCGAATTGCCGACGACATCAACAACATGCCGGTCAGCGCACCACATGCGAGCAGACACCTGCCGATGCGATTATTTTTATATTTCATGTGCGATCCTCCCTTTTTTTCTGTGACGCATAGAGTGCGTCGCGCGAAGACAAAAATGGAAGGCCTTGCGGCCTTCCATTTATTGTCACGCTAGCATTACAGACCTGCCGACAGCATGAACGTGGTCAGAGCAGTGCCCTTTTCCTGGGAGCCATCATAGCGGCCGACTGCTCCATTCTTGCTGCGGGTGGAGTGCACCAACTGCAACTGGACGTTCTGGGTTAAATGGTAAGTCGCACCCAGTGTGACGGAATCGTCCTTGGAGTTGGTCGCCGCGCCCGTATCAGCCTTGCGGTAGCCGGCCTGCACCGTAACAACGCCAGGCATCACGCCGAGTTCAGCCAGGATGGTGGTGGCTTTCTTGGAGGCGTTGGTGCTGCCGTTGAAGGCATTGACTGTTGCACCCGATGCCGGTGCGGTCATGGTCGTAAAGTAGACACCCAGCGGCATGCCGCCGACTGCACCTTGCGCCTGCGCATCGATGGCGCGCCCTTTGTAATCCGAGCCCTTAACGCCGGTCGAATCAGATTGAGTGCCGGACCAATATTGGAAGCCGACGCCGACATCCCACTCGCCCACGGTCGGTGTATAGGCCGCACGCAGATAGTTCAGGCTCATCTTCTGGTCTGTTGCGCTGTCAGGTGCATAACGGGTCAGGTTCACAAAGAACAATGGATCGGCAACCACGAAGGCCACACCTTGCGCTCCGCCAAGCCCTGTGGCCCCGGCGATATATTGCTGGGCGGAAGTCTCGGCGCGATGCTCGGAAATGCGCACGTTACGCACGGCGCCGGTGTTCAACAATTCGAAACCGTAGGATGCACCAAGACTGTCCGTAGAGAACGGTACTGCGCCGACCTTCATTTCGCCTTCTCCAACCGGGAACATGAAAGGCATCTTGAAACCGGCTAGCACTGCAACTGCGTCTTTCAATTGGCCTTCGAACATGAAGCCGATATTGTTGCTCACACGACCGCCCATCAACAGCGCGAACTCGTCGGGAATTTGCCATTGACCGCTGGCCGTCGTCGGCGTACCCGTCACATCGCTACCGTTGGAATCCTGATAGCGGAACTTGAAAAACATGCTGGAATTCAGCACTTCGGGCAACGAAAGGTTTTCACCCTTGATAGTGCCCTGCTTGCCCATTTCGGTGAAACCGGAAGCCTTGAAGCTGCGGCCGTAGTCGTTCAGCGCCGGATAGTGCTGGAAGTGACAAGTGGAGCATGCCTTGCCCTGCTGTCTTGCGAAAGCCGGAATGGCGGATGCCTCGGGTGCAAATGCGGTTGCTACCAACACGCTTGCGAGTGACAGTGCGATTTTCTTCATTGCGTTTCTCCTCCAGTTAAATTAGATATATATCCCCAGCCAGACAAACCCCTTGTATGTCCCCTTGCGCTGATGGGGTGAAACAACTACTTGCACAAGATGGGGATGATGCTAGCAACAGCTCTGTAAAGCGCTCGTCAACGGAACGTCAAGGAAATGTGAATTTGTGTTTTTTGCTACAAAGAGGTGAAAAAAGATGTGCGGCTCGGGGAAATGCTTCAGCAGGAGTTTTTTGAGCGGGAAATGAATAGCCGGGCAGGACCGTATGTCACAAGGAACCGCAGGGTGGGCACGTTACCAACTCGAAAGAGTTGCACCAAACGTCACTGTTCCGTTTCCGTTGCACCGGACCGGTTGACGCGGCGGCGTTCGGAGAAGTCGATTTCTGCCGTCGTGCCCTGACCTTCCTGACTATCCAGCGAGATGCGCCAGCCGTAGCGGTCGCAAATGCGCTTCACCAGCGACAGGCCAACGCCCGCTCCGGCGCTCGAAGCGCCCTTGTAATAACGTTCGAGCGCGCGTGCCAATTCCTCCGGGCGCATTCCGACCCCTGTATCCTGCACGATCAGTCTTTCCGCTTCGAGCCGGACCAGGACGCTGCCGGATTTGGTATTGAACAGCGCGTTGCGAACCAGGTTGCCAATCACGATCTCCAGCAGCGGCCGTTCGACAATTAAACTCGGGTCGGCATTCAACTCCACTTCCATGCGGATCGGGCGGTCGCCGATCAGGTGCCTGTGTTTTTCGACACAGGCGAGCGTCACCTCGGCAATGTGGCTGGGTTGTTCGTCCGCAGCGAGCTGGTGTTCGCGCGCCATCAATAGCAGGGCACCCGTCAGGTCGATCATGTCTTGTGAGGCGCGCCGGATACGAGCAAGCCGTTCCCTTTGTTTTGCCGAAAGCGTCTCGTCCTGCTCCAGCACTTCGACCGTCCCCAGCATGATGGCAAGCGGCGTGCGCAATTCATGGCTCACATCCGCCGTGAAGTAGTTCTCCCGTTCGGTGAATTTCCGCAAACGGCTCAGATAGCGGTCAAAAGCCCGCGCCAGCTCCCCCACTTCGTCGTTGCTGGTCAGTTCGATCAGGGACAGCTCGGTATCGCCCGGCCGGGCCTGCCCGACCTGCTTGGCAAGACGGGTAACCGATGCGGTGACGCGACTCGCCAGCAAGACCCCGCCCACGGATGAACTGACAATCATGAACAAGGCAAAAAATACCATGTAGTTGAACAGCTCTTTTTCCTGAATGTGCTGGCTTGCCGTATTGAACAACATGAAATAGCGCGCGTCCCCCACGTCGGAAATCAGGATACGGTATTCGCTTGTGCCGATTGTGACGTTGTAGCTTCCCGGGGAAAGTTTTTTGATCTCGACAGGAATATCCTTGCTGGTTTGCTCGGCTGACTGGATATAGCCCTTGATAGAGGCGGTATTCGGCGGCATGAATACCGGTTCGCTGGCATGCTCAAACAACTCCCCCAGCAACACTTGATCCATGAGCCGGTGCCCGATTGCCTGTGTGGTCAGGTAGACGACCGAGGAAAGAAAAATGCTGAGCCCCGCCCCGAACAATGCGTAATAGAAGGCGACGCGAAAGCGCAGGCTATTGGTCTGGAACATCCGGACTGACCAGCTGATAGCCAAAACCCCGCATTGTGCGCAACAGCTTGCGCTTGAATGGTTTGTCGATGAGATCTCTTAGCAAATGCACGTGCGCCCGCAGCGAGTCGCTATCCGGACGCATTTCACCCCACACGACATGTTCGATATCGTCGCGGTTGACCACCTGCGGCGAACGCAGCATCAATGTCTCGAGTATCTTGTAGGGGATAGGCGGCAATTCAATCGCCTTGTCGCCGCGACGCACCGAGCAGGTGGAGGGATCGAGGCTGAGGTCCTCCACCACCATTTTCTTTTGTTTTTGCGTGTGCTCGCCGCCGCGGCGGAGCAGCACGCGCAAACGCAACTCCAGCTCGCGCAGTTCGGCAGGCTTGACCAGATAATCGTCCGCACCCGCTTCCAGCCCGGCAATTTTGTCGTCCAGCGAGTCGCGCGCCGTAATCATCAGGATCGGCGTGTCCTTGCCGCCCTCTTCGCGCAACTTGCGGCAGAGCGTGATGCCGTCCATGCCCGGCAACGTCAGATCGAGAACAATCGCGTCATATTGGTTAACCAGCGCCAGGTGCATGCCGGTAATGCCATCCCCTGCCGCATCCACCACATGTCCCTTGGCTTCCAGAAAATCGAACATGTTGGAAGCAAGATCCCGATTGTCTTCAATGATCAGTACGCGCATGGTTTATTTCCCGTATTCCTTAACGACAGTTAATTGCCTGCGGCTGATCGGCAATTTTTCGTCCAGCCCTTTCAACTTCATCAGCCAGCCGCTTTCGCCTTCTTCCCCGCCTTTTTCAAATCCCGCGATCGCGTTTCTTGCCACAAGGCAGTTGCGGTGGATGCGCACAAAACGTGCAGCATATTCTTTTTCCAGTGCGGTAAGCGATTCTTCGATGAGGTACTCGCGTTCGACGGTGCGCACGGTGACGTATTTCAATTCCGCCCGCAGGTAGAGCACTTCTTCGATGGGAATCAGCAGCACCCTGCCGCGCTCGTGTATGGAAAGGTTGCTGCGCGGGTCCGGAGTCAGCTCCCGCAATACTTCGGTGCGTATCGGCACGGCATCGCGCGCGCGCGACAGCGCGTCAAACAGGCGCCCCAACCGGATCGGCTTGAGCAGATAATCGATGGCGTGCTGCTCGAATGCCTGAATGGCATAGGCATCGTAGGCTGTGGTAAAGATGATGACCGGGGGACGCTCGAGCTTGTTCAAATGCCGCGCGAGTTCTATGCCGTCCATTTGCGGCATGCGAATATCCATCAGCACAACTTCGGCAGGGGTCTCGGCAAGCTTGTCCAGCGCCTCGCGTCCGTTTCCAGCCTCGCCCACCAGCTGCAGCGGAAACTGCACGGAGCAATCGTTCAGCAAATCCTTGAGACGATTGCGCGCGGGCGCTTCGTCGTCCACGACAAAGACTGTCAGCGGCAAGGTAATGGTGTCACTCATGTTAACTGCCCTTTTATGTAGGGAATGATGATGTGGACCTGATAATGATTTGCATCGCTCTCTACCTGATACTGCGCTTCGACATCGAATTGCAGGGCCAGCCTTTCGCGGATATTGGATAGCGCCATTTTATTGCCGTTGACGTGCGTGTCGACATGAGGGTGTGCCGGATTGTTCACCTTCAGGTGCAATTCGTCGCCATCGAGGTACAGCTGTACCTCGATCTTTCCACCCTGCGGCAAGGGCTCAATGCCGTGATAGACCGCATTCTCCAGCAGCGGCTGCAACATCAGCGGCGGGATGAGCGCATCCGGCGGCATGTTCTGCGTATCCCAGTGAACTTCCAGCCGGTCGCCCAAACGCAAACCCTCGAGCCCCAGATATTGTCGCGCAAGTGCCACCTCTTTGGTCAATTCAACCATTTCTTTCGGCTCGGACATCGCCACACGAAACAAATCCGCCATATCCTCCAGAGCAGCCTCGGCGCGCTTGGGATCGGCGCGCACAATGCTCAGCACGGCATTGATGGTGTTGAACAGGAAATGCGGACGGATGCGTGCTTGCAGCGCCTGTAGCCGCGCTTCCTGTTTCGCCGGGGAAAGCGACAAAATACGGAGCCTGAAGTACACAAGCAAAATCAACGAGATGGCGATAGCCAGCAATCCATGCCGGGTGTAGCGAAACATGCCGACTTCAACCATCGCAGAGAACAGCTCACCGCCAAGTCCGTCGAGGACCAATGTGGTCGTTGTCACCACGCCAGTTACAGCCAGCGCACCCAGCCAATATGGCGCATTCAACAGCACTGGGTTCAGCGCATATAAAAGCAGCAGGCTGGTTAGCAGCACGGGTTGAAGCAGCACCGAGCTTTGCAGCAAACCGTTCTGCAGGCCCGCCCAGGAAGTGGCTTGCGACGCCGCCCCGAGCAGCGCAATGCCGTTGACCAGCAGCACGATGCGCAACACCGTGCCCAGATTGCGGAAATCCGGCAACAGCTTGGGCGTATTGTTTTGATTTATACTGCGCGTCTCGCTCATAAAGTATGCAAACTTAAGGTTCACTCCCCCTTTCCTGACCTTCCCCAAAGGGAGAAGGTTCTAACGTCCTCCCCCACTGGCGGGTGAGGAAAGGATTGAAGGTTTGGCCGCTCATTCTGGACAAGACATGGCAACGATGCAAGACAATCAGACGTGGTCGGGACGCTTTAACGAGCCCGTGGCAGAACTGGTGAAGCGTTATACCGCTTCGGTGGATTTTGACAAGCGCCTGGCGCTGTTCGATATCCGGGGCTCCCTGGCGCATGCGCAGATGCTTGCCAACTGCAAGATCATCAGTGCGCAGGACCTGAATGACATCCAGCGCGGCCTGGCACAGGTCGAAAACGAGATCGTCAGCGGCGATTTCGAATGGCAGCTCGATCTTGAGGACGTACACCTGAACATCGAGAAGCGCCTGACCACTTTGGTCGGCGATGCGGGCAAACGCCTGCATACCGGGCGTTCGCGCAATGACCAGGTGGCGACCGACATCAGGCTCTATCTGCGCAGCGCCATTGACGACATCAGCGAACTGCTCAAAGGGTTGCAGACTGCGCTGCTCAATCTGGCGCAACACCACACCCACACCATCATGCCCGGCTTTACCCATCTGCAAGTGGCGCAGCCGGTAAGCTTTGCGCATCACTTGATGGCGTATTTCGAGATGTGCCAGCGCGATGTGGAGCGTTTCCGCGATGCGCGCCATCGCGTGAACCGCCTGCCGCTGGGGGCGGCAGCCCTGGCCGGTACCAGTTATCCGATCAAACGCGAAATGGTGGCCGAACTGCTAGGTTTCGAGGCGGTATGCCAGAACTCGCTGGATGCCGTCTCCGACCGCGACTTCGCCATCGAATTTACCGCCGCCGCCGCGCTGGTCATGACGCATCTGTCGCGCCTGTCGGAAGAATTGATCCTGTGGATGAACCCGCGTTTCGGCTTCATCGACATCGCCGACCGCTTCTGCACCGGATCTTCCATCATGCCGCAGAAAAAGAACCCCGACGTGCCGGAACTGGTGCGCGGCAAGACCGGCCGCGTGAACGGTCATCTGGTCGCATTGCTCACGCTGATGAAGGGGCAGCCGCTTGCCTACAACAAGGACAATCAGGAAGACAAGGAACCGCTGTTCGACACGGTGGATACGCTGACGCAAACGTTGCGCATCTACGCCGACATGATGAGCGGCATCACCGTCAAGCCGGAAGCCATGCGCCGCGCTGCCTTGCAGGGCTACGCGACGGCGACCGATCTGGCCGATTATCTGGTGAAGAAGGGTTTGCCGTTCCGCGACGCGCACGAGGCTGTGGCTTTGGCCGTGCGCTACGCCGAACAGAAATGCTGCGACCTGGCCGAACTCAAGCTGGACGAACTGCAGCAGTTCTCCGACCTCATCGCGGACGATATCTACGGCGTACTCACGCTGGAAGGTTCGCTCGCCGCACGCAACCACACCGGTGGCACCGCGCCGCAACAAGTGGAAGCGGCTATCGCAAGGGCCCGCAAGCTGCTATCCGCCTAGCCTGCGCAGGAATCGCAAGCAAAAAAACGGGCCACCTTGCGATGGCCCAGAATAGGAGGAGAGTATGAAAGATTGAGTTGGTTACAACTCAAGGCTCTAACAACTCAGGAGCGATTGTAGGTGCGAGTCTTAGTGTTGCATATATGCCAAACGGCCTATATATCGGCCTATACCTTTCGCCCTATATCCTTCATAAGTTCTAGTCACTTCCCTTGTTTTTACAGGCTTTGCGCTACTTCACCCCACCGCTGACCCGGTCTATCCCGGCTATATCTTTTGCAGAAAAAATACGTACGTAGTTTTTCTGCTGCAATAATTCTTGTACTGACTGTGCCTGATCGTAGCCATGCTCCAGCAATAGCCAAGCTCCCTGCTCAAGATAAGCCCCCGCGCTGCTAATAATGCTGCGGATATCGTCCAAACCATCCGCGCCCGAAGCCAGCGCCGATATTGGCTCGAAACGCACATCGCCTTGGGTGAGATGGACATCGCCCGCCCTGACATAGGGAGGATTGGAGACAATGAGATCGAAGCGTTGCCCGTCCAGTGCGGAGAACCAGTTGCTGTGCAGGAAATTGACGTTGCTCACTCCCAGCCGGTGCACGTTTTCGCGCGCAACTTCCAGGGCCGCCTCCGAGGCATCGATGGCTGTCACTGCTGCGTCCGGCCGGGAATGGGCAACAGCCAGCGCTATCGCGCCGCTGCCCGTACCCATATCCAGCACACGACATGCTTTGCCTTGCGGTAGCCGCTGCAAGGCAAGTTCGACCAGAAGTTCGGTATCGGAACGCGGAATAAGCGTGGCAGGAGTTACATGAAAGTTCAGTCCGAAAAATTCGCGTTCGCCCAGAAGGTAGGCGATGGGTTCGCCCTGCAGGCGGCGTTGCAATATTGCGTCGTAGGCAGCCAGCTGTTTTGAATCCGGAACTTGCTCGGGATGTGCCAGCAAATAGGCGCGCGGAACCTGCAGAACATGCTGCAGAAGGGTTTGCACCTCGATGCGCGCCGTTGCCGCATCGATCTCATGCCTGGCACCGATGCGTGGAATGTCCCGCTGCAGGATTTCCCGGATGCTGCTCAAGGCATCAGCCTTCTTGCGACAGCGCCGCCAGCAGTTCGGCCTGATGCTCCGCCATTAGCGCGTTGGTCAATTCGCTGATGTCGCCGTCCATGATCTGGTCCATCTTGTACAGGGTAAGGTTGATGCGGTGGTCGGTAACACGGCCTTGCGGGAAGTTGTAGGTGCGGATGCGTTCGGAACGGTCGCCGCTGCCAACTAACGATTTGCGCTCGGCGGCAACTTTGCTGTGGGCGGCCTGTTCCTGTTTGTCCTTGATGCGTGCCGCCAGCACACGCAGAGCTTGTGCCTTGTTCTGGTGTTGCGAGCGTCCGTCCTGACATTCGACCACGGTGCCGGTGGGCAGGTGGGTGATGCGCACGGCGGAGTCGGTCTTGTTGATGTGCTGGCCGCCCGCGCCGGACGCGCGGAAGGTGTCGATGCGCAGGTCGGCGGGATTGAGTTCGACTTCGCCCACTTCGTCCGCTTCAGGCAGGATAGCCACGGTGCAGGCGGAGGTGTGGATGCGCCCTTGTGTCTCGGTAGCGGGTACGCGTTGCACGCGATGTGCGCCGGATTCGAACTTCAATACGGAGTAAGCGCCCTGGCCGATGATGCGCGCGATGACTTCCTTGTAACCGCCCATCTCGCCCGTACTCTCGGAAATGATTTCGACCTGCCAGCGGCGGCGCTCGGCAAAGCGCATGTACATGCGGAAGATGTCGCCCGCGAAGATCGCCGCCTCGTCGCCGCCGGTTCCGGCACGCACTTCGAGGAACACGTTGCGTTCGTCATTGGGGTCTTTCGGCAGCAACTGTTTTTGCAGTTCGACTTCGAGTTGCTCCAGCTTCTCGCGCCCGGTTTTGATCTCCGTATCCGCAAATTCGCGCATATCCGGATCGTTCGCCATTTCCTGCGCGGTGGCGATGTCGGCTTCACACGATTGGTAGGCGTGATACAACTCGACCACCGGCTCAATTTCGGCGCGTTCGCGGTTGAGCTTGCGAAACGCGTCCATGTTGCGCGTGGCTTCCTCGCTGCTCAATAGGCTATTGACCTCGTCCAACCGTTCACTCAGTTGGGCGAGCTTGTTAGAGATACTCGGTTTCATTCGGTGTCGTGCAGGCGGTAGATACGATGCACCGCCTCAAGGAAGGCATCCCGGTCGCCGGTTTGCGCCTGATTCAGCGCCTGTGTCGGGGCATGCAAAAATTTATTGGTCAGTCCCATGCTCAGGGATTCCAGCACCTTTTCCGGCGCTTCGCCCTTGGCCAGCAAGCGCAGGGCCTTTTCCATTTCGTGGCGGCGCTGGCGCTCGGCGTGATCACGCAAGCTGCGGATAACAGGCACGACTTCGCGCGATTCCAGCCAGTGGATGAATTCATTGACGCCGGAATCGATAATGACTTCGGCTTCCTTGACCGCCCCCTGGCGCGCATCCAGCCCGTCGCGCACCACTTCGGACAAGTCGTCCACGCTGTAGAGAAACACATCGTTCAATTCCGCGACTTCTTTTTCGACATCGCGCGGCACGGCTAAATCGACAATGAACAGCGGACGGTGTTTTCGCAGCTTCAGCGCGCGCTCGACCATGCCCTTGCCCAGGATTGGCAATTGGCTGGCGGTGCAGGAGACGATGATATCGTGCTGCGCCAGTTGTTCCGGCAATTCGTTCAGGGTAATGGCATGGCCGTTGATGCGGCGCGCCAGGACTTGCGCGCGTTCCAGCGTGCGGTTGGCAACGGTGATGTGTTTCGGGTTGCGGGCGGCAAAGTGCACCGCATTCAGTTCGATCATTTCGCCCGCGCCGATGAACAGGATGCGTTGCTCGGCAATGCTGGGGAAAATGCGCTCGGCGAGTTTGACCGCGGCGGCGGCCATGGACACCAGATTCGCTCCGATCTCGGTCTGCGTGCGCACGTCCTTGGCCACGGAGAAAGTGCGCTGGAACAGCTTGTGCAGCAGAAAGCCCAGCGTACCGGCCTGTTCCGCCTGGCGCACAGCCTGCTTCATTTGTCCCAATATTTGCGGTTCGCCCAGCACCATCGAATCCAGCCCGCTGGCCACACGGAACGCGTGCTTTACCGCCTGTTCCTGCGGCAGGCGGTAGATGTAAGGCTCGATTTCGGCGGCAGGAAGGTGATGATAGGAAGCCAGCCAGTCCACAGCATTAACAGGGGTATTCGTGCTGCAATAGATCTCGGTGCGATTGCAAGTGGAAAGGATGGTTGCTTCTTTGGCCGCACCATTGCCAACCAGGTCGCGCAGGGCGGAATCCAGCGTATCGGCATTGAACGCGATCTGCTCGCGCACAGCAAGCGGCGCGGTCTGATGGTTGATGCCAAAGGTGAATAACTGCATGGGAAAACAACTGTCCGGTTCGCAAGGGAACGGATTATAGGGGCTGGGCGGGCTGAACACCAGTCAGCCCGGCCCTACCAACTGCGTGGATTATTTCTTGGGCTGCAACAACGCCAAAGCCTGTTCCGCGTCTTCACGCAGGCGGCTGTCGGGATGTTTCTTCACGAAGTCCGCAAATGAAACCTGGGCGCCGGCCAAATCGCCCGCATCGACCTGAGACATGGCTTTTTTGAACGCCGAGAGTTCATCGGCATTGACGGGTTGAACCTTGGATTCGCCCTTCCAGTAAACATCGTCCGCATCCGCCTGGGAACCGCGCACACCACCCACTGCGGTAGTGGTGCTGATTTTCTTCTTGGGAGTGAGCAATTCGATTTTCTTGCGCAGACGTTCCCACAGCGAACCATCCTGCTGCACATCGGCACTGTATGCCGGAGCAGCCAGCACCACGCCCAACAAGACAAATAACGCGATCAGTTTCTTCATGTGAATCTCCTTGTTTAAGGTTGCTACACGGTGTAACGATACATCCGACTCAAAGTGCATTCAATAGTTCCAAAGCCAGCGCGCGGTATTCGTCCTTGACTGCGGGATTCAGTGACTGTGCTTTGACAAAAGCAGCCTTGGCTTTCTTGATGTCATTGGTGGCTTTGTATGCGCGCGCCAGGTTCACCCACACATCGGCATCTTTGGGTGTGATCTGTGTCGCCGCCAGATATGCTTTCTGCGCTTCCTGTTGTTTGTCTTCGATCATGAAGATATTGCCGCGATTGTTCAGTGCCGCTGAATTCTTGGGTTGCAGGGCAAGCACTTTGTCGAAATACTTCATCGCCTCCTTGCGATCTCCGGCCTTGGCCAGAATGATGCCCATTTGCAAGTGAGCATCGGCATCGGACGGATTCTTCTTGATCGTATTGAGATAACTCCGAGTCTTGGTCTGCGAACTGATCTTCAGCACGGACATATGATCTGACGGAAATTTTTTCTCGATCTCGGCACGGGAGATGTCGCTCTGCTTCAAGGTCGATGCCGGCAGGCTCGCCGGTTTGTAGGTCTCCCAGGCGGTATGCACATCCAGTATGGTCAGCCCCTTGTCCTTCCACTTGTAATAGGCTGCAGCGCCTTTCTCCCATGCCTTGATGAAGGCGTTGCCGACCAGCGTGGTCTCCACCGGAATCCATAACTGATCCTCATGGATCACGTACATGTTATTCATGGTGTAGCCGTCTTCGTCCGCTGCGATGCCGGTAGCAAACATCATGAACATATGGCCCGGCACTTCCACCACCCGAGTTTCGATTCCCATACTCTCCAGCGCGGAGGAATAGAACGCCACCAGGTCATCGCAATCGCCGGACTTGCGCTCCAGCGTTTCGCGCGGAAACTGGACGTAGTCGACCGTATTCGCCTTGCCCGAAGTAACCTGATAGGGATTGCTCGGATCCTGGATGTAGGTCATGCCGTACACGCCCAGAAGGTCGAACACAGCGGCGGACAATTGTGCCTCGTCCTTGGTTTCCTTGAACTGGGTCACCACCGAGCGCACAAAATTCATCACCGGCTGATCCTTGGGGGTAATGAAGGTGGCATATCGGCCGCGTTCATCCCATGTCAGGCGGTGCTTGTCGTAGACGTTCACCGTCGGGTTCTTGTTATACGTGACACGCTTGCCGTTCTCGAAATAACTCGCCTCGATCATTGCCTGCACTGCGCTGTCTTCGGTGAGCGTGAGGATGCTGTTGTTGAACACCGCCTTGAGAGCAACTTCCCCGCTCTGTCCCGGCAACAGCTTGTCCAGCTTCGCCTCTGTCGGAAAGTCCATGAAATCCTTCAGCTGGAACGTGACCTTGAGCCGCTCCATGGTCTTGTTGGTGTTGTTGGTCAGCTTGACCCGACCGATCCCGTCGCGCTCATACATTTTATAAGAGTTGGAGAACACATCGCGCAACTGAACCACCTCGATATCCAGCGGCGGACGGTTGAATATCTGCGTGGTTGCCTCGACCGCAACTTTTTCCGATTCCGTACCGTCGCTGCTGAATGTCGTGACGTAGTAGGTATATTTTGTCTCCGGAACCAGCGCATCCTTGATGAACTCCGGCTGGATAACTTCGCCGATCTTCGTGAATGCCTCGCCGTCTTTCTGGTAAATGCGGTATGCGCTGAAATATTTTGCGTCGGCTGCCGCCCAGGTCATCTTGACCTGCCACGGCGTCGTTTCCACCTGCACGGTTGCAACTGCGGGCGGTACAAACTTCATCGGCTGGGCGTTCACCGCCACGCTGGTTGCACCTTCGAAACCGAAATGGGTCTCGCCGCCGACGCGATAGTAGTAACGCGCTTCGGCATCCAGATCCTGATCAGTAAACTGGTTGTTCGGACTTGTTCCAACCTGCTTGAAGTCGCCGTTTTCGCCGGTGGCGCGGTAGATGCGGTATTGCTTGATATAGGATGCGTTCGTTTGCGCCCAGCCCAAATCGATGGAATGAACTTTGCCCTGTGCCGCGAGTTGTTGCGGCGCTTCCGGTTTATACAAGGTCGCCAACACCTGCACGCGCTTGTTGCCGCTATCCGAAACGATGAAATTGGGCCCGCCGCCGTAGGCGATGGCTGTCGGTTCTTCGAATGCCCCAACCCCGGCCCCTGTTGCGCCAAAAGCCCGCAGCAGCAGCCCCTTGGGCGAAAACACCTTGATCTGGTTGCCATCCAACACCATAACTTCGTCATTGGCAGCAATCAACGCGACCGGTTTGGTCAATAAGCTGCTTTCTTTGGTTCTGCCGATTTCGCCCAGAGATTTCCCTGCCGGAGAATATCTCAGCACACTTTCGCGCGATGCATCAAGAATGTACAGATTCTCATGCGGGTCGAATACCATGGCGATCGGTGCGCTGAGCTTGATTGAGTTTTCCCCGTTCAGAGCATTCAGATACACACCGTCACCGCGAAATATCTGCACGTTACGGTTCGAGCGGTCCGCCACAAATATCGTTCCCGCAGCCGATATTGCGATCGCGGTTGGATTGTTGAACTGTCCCGCCCCGCTCCCTTCGCTACCAAAGCTCAGCAGCACTTTCCCGCTCTCGTCCAGTTTCGCCACACGGTACTTCTTTTTGTCCAGCACCCAGATTGCCCCGGTCTGGTCCACGGTCACGGCGACTATCTGCATGTCGCCCGGTTTGATCTCGGTCGCGACCAATCCTTTGCGTATCACCAGCAGAGACTTCCTGTCCTGGCTCGCTGCATAAATCGTCTCATTGCCATCCCAGACAAGCGCGCCCACTTCTTCCGGAATGCTCTGTAACCACTTCACCGACGCGCGCCCCGACGTTTTGGGCAAAGGATCCAGCGATTTGCCTGCCTCGACAACAAAGGCGTTGATCAGCGATTTTTTGGCATCCCCGATAAACACTTGCTGCGCCCGGTCCACTGCCAGTCCGTTCAAACTCTTGAACTGGGCCTTGCCTTCCCCGCCGGAACCGAAGCCATAGACAAAATTGGCGTCGAAATCATATTTCAGGATGCTGAAACTGGCCTCGTCCGCCACATAGATGCCGTCCTCGGCCACGCTCAACGCGACCGGCTTCCCGGTATTTGACAGGGTGCGCAGATATTCGCCGCTTGGCCCATACACCTTGACAGCCTTGTCGTCCGCATCGCGAACATAGATGCGCCCCTGCGCATCAAGGGCGATATCCGTAGGCTCGCCCAGCTTGTAAACCTTTTCTTTCAGCGCGCCGTTTGAAGCGGGGGGGCTCAGTTTCAGAGTAGACAGGAATACGCCATTGATGCCGAACATTTGTATGCGTTCGTTGCTGGTATCCGCGACATACACGACCCCTTCGTACACAGCGACACCCTGCGGCTCATCAAGCGCGAAAGCGCCCGACAGACTGCCGCCTGCCTTGCTGCCGAAACGTCCCAGGTATTTACCCGTGGACAAGTCGTACATGACAACCTGATCCGTTTTGCTGTCCACCACGTAGATTGTTTCGTTGGCAACCGTGGCGGCCTCCGGCTTCCGGAGCAATTCGATGTCGCCGCTCTTCGCCGCCAGCGCCATTACAGTCTTGCCTTCCTTGTTTACCACCTCCACCGAACCATCCTGCAGGGCGACATACAGATTGCCCCCGCTCACACCGAGCAGTTTGCGCAAATTGGGCGTTGCCACTTCATTGCGGAAGTCAGCTTTGGAAAAGCCATTGGTGGCAGCTGCCGGGCCGTCTGCAGCCCAAACGCCTGTGGAGAAAATCAACAATGAAATTGCAATTAATTTATTTCTCATGTCCCTGACCCATTCAAAATGCCGACTAAATTTCCGGCTCCAGGTGTTCCCTGGCCGATTATTCCGGTGTTTTCATTTTTCAGCGCGATTAAACACGCCATCCCAATCTTTGGCCGGCGGATTCTGCGCAAAATACTCGCATCGTTCGATATATATTTTACTTGGTTTATCATCGGCTGCGGCTTCCAGCACCGCCTTGAAAGCGGCCCGCGCCCCTTCCCAATCCCTTGCCCGATACAGGGTCAATGCCTCTCCGAAACGGGCCGCCGTCTCCGCGTCCAGCACAGACAAGCCCTCCAAGGGTTCATAAATTGTAACGGGAAATTGTTTGCCCACTACGCGTATCTTGTCCAACTCTCTATATCGGCAAATTCCACGCGTTCTTTTGTAAGTTTCTTCTCCTGCCAGATAGGTCACGCCATAGTATTTCGCTGTCCCTTCAAGACGTGCCGCCTGGTTCACCGTGTCGCCAATAACGGTATATTCCATCTTTTTGCCCGCAAGACCGACATTTCCTGCCACCACCTCGCCGGACTGGATGCCGACCCTGATAGAAAAGGCCTCCAAACCCTGCGACTGCCAATGGGCACGCAGTTCTCTCATCCTTTCATTAATGGCTTTGATGCAATCGATGGCCAGTTTGGCATGATCGGGTTGCGCCAGCGGCGCACCCCAGTAAGCCATAATGCCGTCGCCGATGAATTTGTCGATGGTACCGTCATGCTGCTCGATCACTTGCACCATGACCCCCAGATACTGATTAAGCCGCGACACCACCTCCTGCGGCGGGTGCGCCTCGCTGAACGTGGTAAATCCCTTGATGTCGGTGAACATCACGGTCACTTCTTTGGTGTCGCCGCCGATCCTGGCTGCCTCCGGGTCCTTTTCCAGGCGCGCCACCAGTTTTGGCGACAGATAACTGGAAAACATCGAGCGCATCTCGCGCGCCCTGCGTTCCAGCACCAGATAACGGAAGCCCCCGCCGACCAGTACCGCGACAACAACCGACATGGACGGATAGATCATGTTGATCCAGTGCCCGACATTGAACATATAAGTTGTAAACCAGAGGTAGCCGGCCAACAACACAACAGTGGCCGGAATCGCACGCGACTGGTGCAAGCGTATGGTCAGGATAAAGGCGAGGGCCCCCATTACAATAATAAACGCCATGTCTATCAATGCTTCTATGCCACTCTGGCGAATATGCCGTTCGCTGATGATGTTGTCTGCGACTGTCGCGTGCAGTTCAACCCCGGGCACATTCTTGTCAAACGGTGTGACCCGCAAGTCGTAGATGCCCAGCGCCGTTGCACCGACGAACAATATCTTGCCCTTCAGTTTTTCGGCGGGAATGCGCCCCTTCATCACATCTGCAAACGAGTAGCGCGGATATACCCCCGGCCCGCCGACATAATTGATCCACATCTTGTACTCGCCATCCACCGGGATGCGGCGCTCGCCCAATACAATATCGAAATCCCTGGGGTCCAGTTTTGCTTCTCCCAGCGCCAGCATTGCACCCACCAAGCCGAGTGAAGGCAACTGTTTCCCGTCCTTTTCCAGCAACAGGGGGATGCGGCGCACCACGCCATCGTCATCCGGAATCATGTTGATCAGCCCGACACCCGCCAAGCCGCGCTCGATCTCAGGCAGGCTGCGCGTGATTGAAGTCACGCGCGCGTCTTTATCGAAGTGCAAGGCCGCCGCCAGCACCACATTCCCCGCCCGTTTGACCGACGCTGCAAACAGTTGGTCGTTTTTCGCACTTTCATGTTCGGGAAAAAATGCATCGAACAGAACCACCCTGGCTTTGGCCGCCGAGAGCCTGTCGATCAGTTGCGCGTAACGGTCGCGGCTCCACGGATAGCGCCCCAGTTCGGCGATGCTCTTGTCGTCAATGGCGATGATGGCAATATCGGGATTGGGCCGGACCGGCCCGCGCAAATCCTTGAAGCGAAGATCGTAGGTCTTGGCTTCAAAGGCCTCAAGGAAAGAATTCTGCGTGTAGTAGAGAAACAGCACGCTGGAGATGGAAAAAACTGCCAGCAATACAGAAAGAGCGGAGGTGTTTCCGCGTGCCAGCATTTTCTTGAAAAATGGCATAGTGACCATGCTCGATATCTCCCTGACTACGAACTGAGGCCACCCCTGATAGCCCAGCCCTGCCATGATGCCATAGCCGGACACATATAAGTATGGGCGCTGAAAATGAAAGAAGCCCAACCGGTCAGGATTGGGCTTCAATGTAACTTTTCAATCAACCGATACACCTGGTTGATTTTGCGTGCTACCGCACGCGAAATTCAATCAACCGAACACCTGGTTGATTTTGCGTGCTACCGCACGCGAAATCTGGTGGCCCGGGGCGGAATCGAACCACCGACACAAGGATTTTCAATCCTCTGCTCTACCGACTGAGCTACCAGGCCGTTTTTGCGCCCTTCCCAGACGGGTCGGGTAAAACGAAGGCGCGCATTGTAGCGGCTAGCCGCATACTGGGCAATATAAAAAACGACCCTGGCATCCCGCGCCGCAACTGGGCGACGACCATGCACCCTGGCTGACGCCGTCGGTCAGTTGACTTGCAGAGTGCGCGTGCCGGGCAGGAGCCCGTCTCTCCAGGCAATCAGGCCGTTCTGAAAGGCGTGGCTCGCCCCCTGGAAATAGGCGATATCGCGGCGCAGCAACGGATTGTTGGCATCTGCCGAAACTTCACGGCTTGTACCCAGCGCGTCTTCATGTTCCCGCATGGCGCGGCGCGGACTCAGGATGGCCAGATTGGCGCCATCGAACAACCCCAGGTGCAGATAATTTCCGATCAGCGCGCGTCCGGGGGCGGCATCCGCGCGCAGCACGTTGCGTCCGAAAAACGTCGAGGTGTAATCGAAATCGAGAAGTCCAAGCAGGGTTGGCGCGAGGTCGATCTGGCTGGTCACCGCAGCGATTTCTCGCGGCTGGATAAAGCCCGGGGCGTAAATGAACAGGGGAATATGGTAGTTGTTCACGGGCAGATCTTGCTTGCCGGCACTGCCCGCAGTGTGATCTGCAACAAAGATAAATATTGTCTGATTGAACCAGGATTTTTGCCTGGCCTGCGCGAGAAACTGGCCAATTGCATAATCGGTGTACTTCACCGCACCGTCGCGTCCCGTACCTGATGGAATATCGATGCGCTCTGCCGGGTAAGTGTAGGGGCGGTGGTTCGACGTGGTCATCAGATGCAGGAAGAAAGGCTTGCTTGCGTCGTGATCGGCATCAGCAACCTTCAGGGCCTGCGCATAGAGATCCTCATCGCACATTCCCCACGCATTGCTGAACCGTATTTCCTCTTCTGCCACGCTGCTCTGGTCAACAATTCGGTAACCGTTGCCGCCAAAAAAGGCGTTCATATTGTCGAAATAGCCGCGTCCGCCGTATATGAACACACTGTCGTAACCCTGCGCCTTGAGCTGTTGGCCCAGGCTGCTGTAACCGGATTCCCGCCCGACTCGTTTGACGATGGAACGACCGGGAGTGGGCGGAATGGACAGGGTGATGGCCTCAAGTCCGCGGTCCGTACGCGTGCCGGTAGCGTAGAAGTTGTTGAACGAAAGGCTTTGCTTGCGCAATGCATCAAGGTTCGGGCTCAGGCCGCGCTTGTCGCCGAAACTGCCGAGGAATTCGGCGCTCAGGCTTTCCACTGTGACGAGCACGATATTCCGCCGCTTGGGGTTGCCCGGATTGTCGATGATCCGGCGTATATCCTGCGGATCTTTGCCGACGAAACGCGCATTAGGCTCCT
Source organism: Sideroxyarcus sp. (assembly GCA_049286265.1). Classification (GTDB taxonomy): domain Bacteria; phylum Pseudomonadota; class Gammaproteobacteria; order Burkholderiales; family Gallionellaceae; genus Sideroxyarcus. The sequence goes on along the minus strand of JBAQDF010000068.1, from coordinate 37,551 downwards.
TAACCTCATCGCGTATCAACTGGGCCACGTTCTGCTCCGGCAAAGTGGCATAGAACTGGGCGTAGTCCAACTCGTTATTGCGAAATGCCGCAAAGAACTGAAACGGGCCATTGCTGGCCAGTTCGCGCTGATATGCATTGCCGTCCAGCCCGCGTGGAAAGTTCTGACCGACCGCGAAGGCGCTTACCACCACTGCCGCCAACAGTGATGCAAGGCCCATCCAGGCACGCGATCTGCTCAACGACGGCGCTTCTAGCGCTGCGGCAACCGGCTTCCTGAGCGCAAAACCCAATCCGATGGACGCCGCGGCCAGCATTGCCAGCAAAGGATAGATCGGGTACGACTCCAGGATGTTGTTAATGACTTCCTGCGAGTAGACCAAATAGTCCACGGCGATGAAGTTGAACCGTACACCGAATTCATCCCAGAAGAGCCATTCCGCCACCGCGACAAACAGCATTACAAACAGGCTGCAGCTCAGCAGCGCATGCAGAATGTATTTGTGCCATTTCTGCCTCCAGATGCTTTGGGGGCAGAGCAGCAGGTAGATGGCCAATGGCAGGCAGGCATACAGCAGAAAGCCGAAATCATAGATCAGACCGACGCCGTAGAGGCCCAGTATCCCGCCCAGGCTTACGTCGGCATCCGTCCAGTGACTCGCCAGCAACACGCTGCGAGTCAGAAAGAAAACCGCAATCCAGGCGAACAAGATGATCGACAGATAGCGGAGTTGTGCGTAGTGAAGCTGTGGCATCGTTAGTAATCACATGGTTTAAGAGCTATATATTTTAACCGACTTCCTGTAAGGCGAGCGTCAAGCGGAGGTTAAGAATGCGCTTATAACTTGAACGGGCGAATGAATTCAACTGCGGTTGGCAGGGTCAATGTCGAGAACAAAGACAAGCCCCCACACGAGGCGAGGGCTTATCAGCTACTACTTGATACCTTGGGGGGGCAAATTACATCATGCCACCCATACTACCGGCTGACTTGTCTTCCGACAGATCAGCAACCATGCAGGCAGTGGTCAACATCAGGCCCGCGATGGAGGCAGCGTTCTCTAGCGCAACGCGCGTCACCTTGGTTGAATCGACTACGCCTATCCGATTCACAGGGGGCGCCACTCGGCTATAGGAGCTCATTACCCATACTCATGGTATTGACAAATGCGGCAGCTTTGACTATGAAGCGATACTTGAGTTCTTGCTTATGAAGTGAGCTTGGTGGGGCCGCCCTTATTCCGGCACTTTCTCAGTTTGGGACGACGGGGTTGCTGTGTGGAGTCGATATTAGAATTGCGCATTAATGCCGATTGCGGGCTGGTTCGCCCTACGCATTGCTTGTAGGCGTCAAGTGCATGGTGTTGATTGATATTGGGGGGGGGGGGCGCAATGCCAAGTATGACGTACTCCAAGTCGGCTGAGGAAACTCTAAATGCAGATTCGCGCTGGGAAACTGCTCTCGTGGCACGTGATCTCGCTATGACAGTTGCTGACCAGCAAGGGAAATGACCATGTCACGGTTGACAAGGATTCTTGCTCCAGAACGAGCGCCGCTCATCGTGCAGCGCGCAACAACTGGCGCCCAGCTTGTTCGCGCAGCCGGCTATCCGTGTTTTCTGGACAACCGTAGAGCGGCGAATAGTGATTGGGGTCGCCATTGGATTTTTAACGACGTGCGTAATCAAGAAACTCCGAAACTAACTTGAAAAAAGGAGAAAAGCTGATGTGTAACTTCAACAAGGACGGTCATGCAGTATTGCATCTTTTTGGGAGATTTTTCCTGGCTCTTTTTTGCTTTTTTGGAGCTAATAGCACTTGGACGGCTCACGCCGCGACGGCAAACGGTGAAATAGAAAGCCGTGCGGCGCCGGTGTTTCGTCGAGTATGTTTGTCGGGGACCAGTGTCGACAAGTTGTGCAAGCAGGACTCGGAATGCCCGGGTTCGGCCTGCGCGAGCAGGAACGTGTATAACATTACCGTCGCGGTCATGTACGACGCACCGGCGGCGGACATCACAACCATCAGAAACCTGATTTCTGCGGCGTCTGCCGCGCTGTTTGACGTTACGGACGGGCAAGCGGAAATCGGCATCGCCACGATCCACAACAACGCCTTCAGTGCGAATCAGGCGGACTTGGTCATCCGCCCGAGCACTAATCCCGTTTGGTGGCAGGCAAACACCGGTCAATTTCGGACCGGGGGATACATGGAGGTGTCCATCAACAACATCACCAATCCTCCGGCCAACCAGGGTTACATTTTGGCCCACGAATTCACACACCTCGTTTTTGATGCAAGGGACGAGTACGAAAACCGGCAGGCAAACTGCGGCAATGTGATAAAGCATTGCGCGGGCGGGGCGAACGCCGGAAACAACTGCGTGACGAACGCGGATTGTCCCGGATCATCCTGCGCCAACATCGGGGATTGTCCGCATCCCAATGCCCTGCAGGAATCCAGCCTCATGGACAAGAACGGCACGGAATTCTGTTGGGGCCAGGCCAATTCGGCGAATTTGGTGGATATCTCCGGCGGTAATCATGACCCATTCAATGCAACGGAGCAGTCCTCCTGCCGGGACAACCGTTCTGTCTGGGATCAGGTGGTGTGGTCCTGGCCGAAGACGATCCTGAAGCCGACGGGCGCGCCGGATAACGCGGCAAACGGGGCGGCAGTCAACGCGACGCACTTCATCACAACCAAGGACGATGTGCGGGTCGTGCTCGTACTTGATGAATCCGGAAGCATGAGTTTGGAGTCCCCGTCGCGCATGCAGCGTCTCAAAGTCGCCGCTGGCGATTTCGTAGCGACCGCGGAAAACGATACAGAACTGGGGATCGTCTCATATTCGACGGACGCCAGCGTCGGCAGCGGACACGCAAGCGTCGCGATCGCACCGCTGGGGAACAATCGGGCCAACTGGAATAACGCCGTCAACGGATTGAATCCCAACGGCTGGACCAACATCGGCGACGGTCTGCAAAAGGCCAAGGACATGATCGTAACTGCGGGAGGTGTTACGGCCAACACCTATGTTGTGCTGATGACGGACGGGCTCAACAACAGACCGTCGCCTCAGGCGATTGCCGACGCGGATTTGCAGGCAAAAATCGCCGATTTGCTTGCTTCCGGCATACCCGTGTATGTAACGTGTACCGGGGGCGACTTGGGCCTTCAATCGCAATGCGCCGAAATCGGCAGTGGCACGAACGGCTTCTATTCCGATTCGGCAAGCGCGGCCAAGCTGCCAGAAAATTTCGTCGATTTCCATGAACGAATTACCGGCCATCAGGGGATTGATTCGATTTACGGCAACCTCGGAAAAATCGAAGGGGCCACCAAGAATGACTTCTTCGTGGACAAAGGATCGGAATCGGTCAGCTTCAGCCTGTTGTGGGATGGCGCGAAAGCCGGTGCCACGATGATCCTGAAGGATCCGAAAGGCAACAGTTACAAGGCTCGGCAGATTCCACTGGGCCAGTATCTGCGCGTTCCCAAACCCACGCCGGGGGTCTGGCAGATGACAATCACCCCCAGGGGCGGGGTCAGCAGCCCGTTCGTTGCGCGCGTGTATGCGCGCAATCGAATCAATGGTCTTTCCGCTTCCTTGCGCAAGCCCAGCGTCAAGCCGAATGAGGAAATGTATATTTTCGCCATCGCGAGAAGCGAGGGCGGGACCGTCACCCGAAGAGGCGAAAAACTGACCGCCGTGGTGACTTTGCCGGACGGCTCCAAGGACACGGTCGTCTTGTCTGACAACGGTCGGGATGCCAAAGGGCGCGGGGATGATCTGGCGGGTGACGGCATATTCACCGGTGTTTTCAAGAGGACTGCACAAAAGGGGGCCTACGGTTTCCACATCAAGGCCCAGATCGACGGGTGGCAATCTGGAGAAGAAGCACACAAGCAAGACGAAACCAGGAAAAGTCCCCGGTTCCTGCGTGAAGTTCGCATTTCGGCAGCAGTCGCTGATCCGAAGGACATAGTCAAAAAACCGGAAGACGGTCCTGAACCGAACCCCTGCCGGTGAGGGGAGTTCGGTACAGTGCGTAAAGGCGTAAGAGATGGATTCTTGCAGCAAGACGGATTGGCGGTTTGAGGACCTGCCACCGTTTTGCTGCAAGCTCGATCATTAGCGCGAGGACGGTTTAAGTGTTTAACACAGGACACTGGGGTCACACTTGGTTGTTACCCAGATACCCATGAGAAGCGGAGAAGCATTCAGAAGCGCGGCCCGACTTCAGGGTGTTCGCACATAACTCGATGAACGTGCGAATGAATTCGCACCTACAAGCTCCTCAACCTCGTTTACCAAGTTAATCCCCAAACAATAAATGCCGAGCAGAAAAAACAAACCCCGCGCAAGGCGGGGTTTGTCAGGTGCTACTTGATGCCTTGGGGGCAAATTACATCATGCCGCCCATGCCACCCATACCGCCGGCTGGCTTGTCTTCAGGCAATTCGGCAACCATGCAAGCGGTCGTCAGCATCAGACCGGCAATGGAAGCCGCATTCTGCAGTGCAACGCGCGTTACCTTGGTCGGATCGACCACGCCCATGACCAGCATGTCGCCATACTCGCCGGAGGCTGCGTTGTAACCGAAACTGCCCTTGCCTTCCAGTACCTTGTTCACCACCACGCTGGGCTCGTCGCCTGCGTTCAGAACGATGGCGCGGATTGGCGATTCCATGGCGCGCAGCACGATGGTGATACCGGCGTCCTGGTCGTGGTTGATACCCTTGAGACCGGCAACCGCCGACTTGGCACGCAGCAATGCAACGCCGCCTCCAGGAACGATGCCTTCTTCAACGGCCGCACGGGTTGCGTGCAATGCATCTTCCACGCGCGCCTTCTTTTCCTTCATTTCGACTTCGGTTGCAGCGCCGACCTTGATCACTGCCACACCGCCGGACAGCTTGGCCAGACGCTCTTGCAGTTTTTCCTTGTCGTAGTCGCTGGTAGAGTCTTCGGCCAGCTTCTTGATTTCGCTCACGCGACCCAGGATCGCTTCATGCTTGCCAGCGCCATCAATGATCGTGGTGTTTTCCTTGCCCACTTCGATGCGCTTGGCTTGGCCCATTTCAGCCAGTGTGGCTTTTTCCAGAGTCAGACCGACTTCTTCGGCGATCACAGTGCCGCCGGTCAGGATGGCGATGTCTTCCAGCATCGCCTTGCGACGATCACCGAAGCCGGGAGCCTTGACGGCAACAGTCTTCAGGATGCCGCGGATGTTGTTCACCACCAGAGTAGCCAGCGCTTCACCGTCCACATCTTCGGCGACGATCAGCAGCGGACGGCCGGCCTTGGCGACTTGTTCCAGCAGCGGCAGCAGGTCGCGGATGTTGGAGATCTTCTTGTCGTGCAACAGGATGAAGGGATTCTCCATCGCTGCAATTTGCTTGTCGGCATTGTTGATGAAGTAGGGAGACAGGTAACCGCGGTCGAATTGCATACCTTCCACGATATCCAGTTCATCTTCCAGGCCTTGGCCGTCTTCAATAGTGATGACGCCTTCCTTGCCTACCTTCTCCATCGCAGCAGCGATCTTCTCGCCGATCACGGTGTCGGAGTTGGCGGAGATGCTGCCCACTTGCGCGATTTCCTTGGTGGTGGTGCAGGGCTTGGAGATCTTCTTCAGTTCTGCCACAGCAGCGATCACAGCCTGGTCGATACCGCGCTTCAGGTCCATCGGGTTCATGCCGGCGGCAACGAACTTCATGCCTTCCTGCACAATGGATTGAGCCAGCACGGTTGCGGTTGTTGTACCGTCACCGGCCACATCGGAAGTCTTGGAAGCAACTTCCTTGACCATTTGTGCGCCCATGTTTTCGAACTTGTCTTTCAGTTCGATTTCCTTGGCGACGGACACGCCGTCCTTGGTGATGGTGGGAGAACCGTAGGAACGGTCCAGCACCACGTTACGGCCTTTCGGGCCCAGAGTAACTTTGACCGCATCGGCCAGAATGTTGACACCCACGACCATCTTGGCACGTGCTGCATCATGGAATTTCACGTCTTTAGCTGCCATGTTTATATCTCCTGAAATTTATTTGAGGCTGAAAGTAATTTTTCGCCTGGCGAAAAATTACTTCTCGACTACGCCAATGATGTCGTCTTCACGCATGGTCAACAGCTCCTGACCGTCGATCTTGAAGGCTTGACCGGAATACTTGCCGAACAGAACGCGGTCACCGACCTTCACGTTCATAGGTAGCAGCTTGCCGTCGTCACCGACTTTGCCGTTGCCGATGGCAACGATTTCGCCCTGGTCAGGCTTCTCGGTAGCGGCATCGGGAATGATGATTCCGGAGGCTGTTTTGGTTTCTGCTTCCAAACGCTTGACGATGACACGGTCGCTCAAGGGACGAATCTTCATGCTTTATCTCCTAAATTCAGTGAGTTAACTATTTGCGGAGGCAGGAGCGTTAGCACTCCCAGCCGGCGACTGCTAATAATAGGGGTTGCATCACCCTATTTCAAGGGCCATCTGATTATTCTTGCCGGTGAGGCGTCAGCCCAAAAGGTCTTTCAGCGCGTCCTCCAGCTTGCCGAAACGGAATGACTGGCCCGCAGCCAGCATCCTTTTCGGGAGTACGCGCTGTCCTTCCAGCAGCAGGCTGGCAGATTCGCCCATGCTCAACTTCAGCAGCGATGCCGGAGCCACGAACGGCGCCGGGCGGTGCAACACGGCGGCGAGTGTCGCCGTGAATTCCTTGTTGGTGACGGGCGCGGGCGCCGTCATGTTATAGGCGCCCCGCATCTGCTCATCGGTCAGCAAACGCAACACCATGGCGACATAGTCTTCGATGTGTATCCAGCTCATCCACTGCCGTCCGTCGCTAAGCCGCGTTCCCATTCCCATCCTGAAGGGCGGCACCATGCGGGCGAGCAGACCGCCATCCTTGCCCAAAACCAGGCCGGAACGCAGCATGCTCACGCGCACGCTATACATTTCTGCGGCCATAGCTGCCGCTTCCCAGTCCACACACATTTGCGCGGGGAAATCCGCACCCGCTCCCGATGTTTCGCCCAATTCTTCGTCGCCGCGGCCGCCGTAATAGCCTATTGCCGAACCGCTCAGCAATACAGTTGGTTTTTGTTCGGCTGCCGCAATACGGCGCACCAGCTCCTCTGTCAGCGCAATGCGGCTATCGCGCAGCACCTGCTTGCGCCGTTCCGTCCAGCGCTCATCCACGATGGGTTCGCCCGCCAGGTTGATCACCGCATCGAACACCTTGTCCGGCTTCCATTCCGCCAGCGCCGCCATGGCATGTACCGCCGCACCGCACTTCGCCGCAACCGATGCGGGCTTGCGGCTGAACACCGTCACCTCATACCCCTGCGCCAGCAGGGTCTTGCACAGCCGCCTGCCGATCAATCCTGTCCCGCCTGTGATCAAGAAATGCATGGCCCTCTCCCCAAACGATTTCGAAGCCACGATATTACGCCACACGCAAACTCCGCTATGATTCCGCGTATGTCAACCCACGCCAATTCAGACCTCCTCGCGCGCAGCCTGTCCGCTGTGTGGCACCCGTGTACCCAGATGAAGCGACACGAAAGTTTGCCGCTGGTTCCCATCGCACGCGGCGAGGGCGCATGGCTGTACGATTTCGACGGCAAGCGTTATCTGGATACCGTGAGCTCCTGGTGGGTAAATCTGTTCGGGCATTGCAACCCGCGCATCAACGCGGCCATCACCGACCAGCTCGGCAAGCTGGAGCATGTGATGTTGGCGGGTTTCACTCATGAACCGGTAGTGCAGTTGTCGGAAAGATTGCGCGAACTCGCACCCGCCGGACTGGGGCATTGCTTCTACGGCTCGGACGGCGCATCGGCCACCGAGATCGCCCTGAAAATGAGCGCACACTATTGGCGCAACAGCGGCAAACCCGGGAAGACGCAATTCATCAGCCTGCAGAACAGCTACCACGGCGAAACGCTGGGCGCACTGTCGGTGACCGATGTAGCGCTGTTTCGCGATGCATACGGCGCGCTGATCAAGCAGAACGCCACCGTGCCCAGTCCTGATAGTCGCGTGGCGGCAGCAGGCGAAAGCGCGGAAGATTTCGCCTTGCGTTGCGCGGATGCTCTTGAAACCCATCTGCAACAGCATCACGCAGACATCGCCGCCTTCATCGTCGAGCCGTTGGTGCAGGGCGCGGCCGGCATGGCGATGTACCACCCCATTTATTTGAAGAAGGCGCGCGAGTTGTGTTCGCAATACAACGTGCATTTGATCGCCGATGAGATTGCCGTCGGCATGGGCAGAACCGGGACGATGTTCGCGTGTGAACAAGCCACCCTCTCCCCCAGCCCCTCTCCCGCCAGCGGGAGAGGGGTGCGCGGCAGCGCGGGAGAGGGTGCGATATTTGGCATCACCCCCGACTTCCTGCTGCTTTCCAAAGGCATCACCGGCGGTTACCTGCCTCTTTCCATCGTGATGACCACGGACGACATCTACCAGGCCTTCTACGCCGACGAGACCGCGCGCGGCTTCCTGCATTCGCATTCCTATACCGGCAACCCGCTGGCCTGCCGCGCAGCGCTTGCCACGCTGGATATCTTTGCTCAGGACGATGTGCTGAATACCAACCGCGACAAAGCGGCGTTTTTCAACCGCATTGCCCAACCGTTGCGCGATCATCCCAAAGTAAAAAACTTCCGCAACACCGGCATGATCTGGGCGTTTGAAGTCGACACGCCGCATGCCGATTTCGCCCAGCGCTGCTTCAGCCTCGGATTACTGCAGGAGTTGTTGTTGCGCCCCATGGGCAACACCGTATATTTCATGCCGCCCTATGTTATTGGCGATGACGAAATGCGGCTGCTCGTCACCCGCACGCTGGACATCATCGACGCACTAACATGAGACTCATTCTTACCTCGTTGCTCGCTCTCTGCTGCATTGCCCATGCGCAAGCAGCCCCGCTGCCTGCATCGGTGCGACATGAGCTGAAAAATGTCGGCATTCCGCAATCCGGCATCGCGGTCGAGGTCATCGAGGTTGGCAAGCGCACGCCTCTCATCGGCATCAATGCTCACCGTGCGATGAATCCGGCCTCGACCATGAAGCTGCTCACCACCTACGCCGCGCTGGACCTGCTCGGCCCGGCCTACACCTGGAAAACCGAAGCCTGGATAGACGGCGAGCTGAAAGACGGCGTGCTGAACGGCAACTTGGTCCTCAAAGGTTACGGCGATCCGAAATTCACCATCGAGCAATTCTGGCTGTGGCTAAGCGAACTGCGCGCACGCGGTCTGCGCGAGATACGCGGCGACCTGGTGCTGGATCGCAGCTACTACGACCTGCCCGAACACGACCCAGCCGAATTCGATGAAGACCCGGCGCGCGCCTACAACGTCGGGCCCGACGCATTGCTGATCAACTTCAACACCCTGCGCTTGCGTTACATGCCGGACGGTCCTGGACTCAAGATCGTGACCGAGCCTCCGCTGGAAGGCGTCACGCTGGACAACCGGCTGACGCCGAATGGGGCAATAACGGACTGTGACAACTGGGACGACCTGTTTTCCGTACAGCCCAACGGCGACAGCGTGGTGCTGCAGGGCGACTACCCCGTCGGCTGCGGCGAGCGCGAACAGAATCTCAGCGTCATGCCGCATACGCGTTATGTGGGAGCGGTATTCCGCGCGGTATGGAAAGAACTGGGCGGCACGCTGCAGGGCAAAGAGCTCGACGGCACGCCCGGCAACAATGCCACCCTTTTCTCCACGCATCGCTCGGAACCGTTAAGCGCGGTCATTCGCGACATCAACAAATTCAGCAACAACGTCATGGCACGGCAATTGTTCCTGACGCTGGGCGAATCCTTGCCGACCGCTTCGGACGGCGACTTCCTGCCGGAAGATATGCAGCCACAAAGCTCAGTGTCTGCCCAACCGGCATTCCCAGCCCAATCGGAACGCACAGGCCGCATGAGCGTCGAGCGCAGCATGCTGGCCCTGCAGGCATGGCTGGAACGGAGCCGTTTGAATTTTTCCGAAGTCGTCATTGAAAACGGCGCGGGGCTCTCGCGCAAGGAACGCATCAGCGCCGCGCACATGGCACAACTGCTGCAACACGCCGCCGCTCATCCGCTGAACGCGGAGATGCAAGCCTCATTGCCCATCCTCGGCGTGGACGGTTCGGTGAGAAAACGCCTCAGGGACAGTCCGGCCGCCAGCCACGCCCACCTCAAAACCGGCACACTGGAAGGCGTAAAAACCATCGCGGGTTACGTGAAGTCAAAGAGCGGCCGCGAATGGATCGTCGTGTTCTTCATCAACCATCCCTATGCCAAGCGCGGAACAAGTGCGCAGGATGCGTTGATCGAGTGGGTGGCGCGCAAGTAATTGACTATCTGGACAGATGCAACAACGCAAAACGATATTGTAAAGTATCTAGTACTTTTTTATCCTTTACGCAAACAAGGGAAACAGCGAGAATGCGTGCGACCATTTGCTTTGCACAAATGGCATTTGTTTATTATTAAAGGGAAAATCATGAAGAACACCACCATTGCGATTTTGCTGTCTGCAGCATTCGCCGCTCCCGTCTTTGCCGCTGAGCAGGGCTTTTTTGCTACTGTAGACACAGGACAAATCAGTTTCACGGGCGATAACTCATCTTACTTTCCCAAACCCAACGCTATCACTCTTGGTGGCGGCTATCACTTCAATCAGTATGTAGGTGTAGAGGCAGGCTACTCGATAGTTGGGGACTCAACGGTTGAAACAATTGACATCGGCAGTTCCTCGAAAGAAACCATGAAGACCCGGATTTTCCAGGTGACTGCTGTTGGAACTTATCCTATCAATGATAAATTCGAACTCTTTGGCAAGCTAGGGTTAGCAAATGATAAGTTTGAATACACATATTCATATTCCTCTCTTGGCACTTCGAACAGCACAACTACAAGCGCAAGCAAGACCAACCTGATGTATGGCGTTGGCGGGCAATTCAATATTAACCAACGCTTTGGCATTCGTGTGCAGTACCAGGATTTCGGCAAAGCAACTTTCCCTAATTGCACTGGCAACTGCGACTTCGGAGCAACCGTCGTTTCTGCAGGTGCCGTTTTCAATTTCTGAGATTGAATGTCATTGCAAAAAAAGCCGGGCTTCGCCCGGCTTTTTCATTTTCATTGAGTGGGTCGTTCGCAAGTAATTTGCCTATCGGATTCACACAAACGCAACTCCGAAAAGCATCTAATACAATTTTCCCTTTACGCCATTAAGGAAAGTAATGAGAATGCGCGAGCCATTTGCCGCCAGCATATGGCATTGATTAACTGAAAGAGGAATATCATGAAGAAAATTGCTGCCGCCCTGCTGCTTTCCGCAACCATTTCTGCGCCTGTTTTTGCAGCCAGCCAAGGAGGTTATGTCTCGATAGAATCGGGAATAGTCGGCCTCGACAAAGCCCGGAGCCAACTTTCGATATCGACAACCACCTTCCTCGAGAATCCATCAATCACTTTCGGCGGCGGTTATCGCTTCAACCAGATTGTTGGTATCGAAGCAGGTTACCTGTATGCCGGAGATTCAACCATCAAGCACGATTTTGGTACGCATACCATTACCGAGGATCTGAAAGCATCTGCTCTTCAGCTTGCCTTGGTTGGGTCCTTTCCGATCAGCAGCAAATTTGACGCAGTTGCCAAGTTAGGTGCGGCAAACGTTAAACTTGATTACAGCGCATCCATCAATAATGGTTACAGCTTTGACCCTGGTTTCGTAACCTCCGCAAGTGTCAGCAAAACCAATCTGATGCTTGCCCTCGGTGGCCTGTACAACATTACCCCGCACTTCGGGATTCGCTTTCAATACCAGGATTTTGGCAAGGTCAAACTCGACGTAGTGTCTGCTCAGGACATCAGCATGACAGCCTTCACAGTCGGCATGTTATACAGCTTCTGATTTGAAATTTGCCTGATGCTAAAAGCCGGGTTCGCCCGGCTTTTTTCTGCACATAATTCTTAAAACGCTACAACCCCAACTCGCCCCACATCGCATCAATCTTCGCCTTCACCGCTGCATCCATCACGATGGGTGTACCCCATTCGCGCTGCGTCTCGCCCGGCCATTTATTGGTGGCATCCAGTCCCATCTTGCCGCCGAGTCCCGATACCGGGCTGGCGAAGTCGAGATAGTCGATGGGCGTGTTCTCCACCAGCAAGGTGTCGCGCACCGGGTCCATGCGCGTAGTGATCGCCCACATGACTTCCTTCCAATCGCGCACGTCGATGTCGTCGTCCACCACGATGATGAACTTGGTGTACATGAACTGGCGCAGGAAACTCCAGATGCCGAACATCACACGTTTGGCGTGACCTGCGTATTGCTTCTTGATGCTCACCACCGCCATGCGATAGCTGCAACCTTCCGGTGGCAGGTAGAAATCGACGATCTCGGGAAACTGCTTCTGCAGCAGCGGCACGAACACCTCGTTCAGCGCCACGCCCAGCATCGCGGGCTCATCGGGCGGTTTGCCGGTGTAGGTGGAGTGATAGATGGGATCGCGACGCATGGTGATGCGCTGGATGGTAAACACGGGGAACTTGTCCTGCTCGTTGTAGTAACCGGTGTGGTCGCCATATGGACCTTCCAGTGCGGTCTCTCCCGGATTGATCACGCCTTCCAGCACGATCTCGGCGGAAGCGGGCACTTGCAGGTCGCTGCCGATGCACTTCACCAACTCGGTCTTGCTGCCACGCAACAAACCTGCAAACTGGTATTCGGATAGCGAATCCGGCACGGGAGTGACCGCGCCGAGGATGGTCGCCGGATCGGCGCCGATCACCACCGCAACCGGGAAAGGTTGCCCCGGATTCTTTTCGCAATGATCGCGGAAGTCCAGCGCCCCGCCGCGATGCGCCAGCCAGCGCATGATGACCTTGTTCGGGGCAATAACCTGCTGGCGATAGATACCCAGATTCTGGCGCGGCTTGTTCGGTCCGCGCGTGACCACCAGCCCCCAGGTAATGAGCGGCGCGACATCGCCCGGCCAGCAGTGCTGAACCGGCAACCTGGAGAGATCGACGTCATTGCCTTCCCACACGATCTCCTGACAAGGCGCAGAAGACAGCACCTTGGGCGACATGGTGAGTACCTGCTTCAGGATCGGCCATTTCTCCCATGCGTCTTTCAAGCCTTTAGGCGGTTCAGGCTCTTTCAGGTAGGCCAACAGCTTGCCGACATCGCGCAACGCACTGACGCTTTCCTCGCCCATGCCCAGCGCCACGCGTCGCGGCGTGCCAAACAGGTTGGCCAGCACCGACATCTTGTGCCCGACAACATTCTCGAACAGCACCGCCGGACCCTGCGCACGCAATACGCGGTCGCAGATCTCGGTCATTTCCAGATGCGTTGAAACAGGCGCGGTCACACGCTTGAGTTCGCCGATTTTCTCCAGTTGGGAGATGAAGTCGCGCAGGTCTTTATATTTCATTTCAGCATCCCATCAGACGTTTATCTCCCCTCTCCCGCTTGCGGGAGGGGGGCAGGGGGAGAGGGCTCGCCAACAACAACCAATCGAATTTGCTCTAACACGCTCTCCAACTGTTGCATGACATCGTTGTTCCAAAAACGTAACACGGTGTAGCCTTGGCTTCTCAGCCAAGCATCGCGCCGTTGGTCATATTCAATCTGTTCGGAATGCTGTCCACCGTCAATCTCAACAATCAACATCCGCTCCACGCATACAAAATCGACGATATAGCTGCCGATTGGTTTTTGCCGCTTGAATTTCAAATCCATGAAACGGTGTGCCCGCAGGTGATACCACAGTCGCAGTTCGGCTTCAGTTTGGTTTGAGCGTAAGGCCTTGGCGTTGTCCAAGATTTCGTTCTCAATCACAGAACCCTCTCCCCTTCCCCTCTCCCGCCAGCGGGAGAGGGGATGTGCCTTAATAAAGTTTTGCTTCGCCCTCCGGCCGCGTCTTGAACCGCTTGTGCAACCAGAAATACTGCTCCGGCATTTCGCGTATGCGGTCTTCGATGAAGGCGTTCATCTTGCGCGCATCGGCAACGTCGTCCCCGCTCGGGTAATTTTCCCATGCCGGATAGAACGTCAGCACATAACCTTGGCCGCCCGGCAGCACGCGGGTGATGCTGGGCACGACTTTGGCGCCGGTCATCTGTGCGATGCGCGGGAGCGAGGTCATGGTCGCGGCCGGCACGCCGAAGAAAGGGATGAACGCGCCATCCCTGACGCCCTGGTCCTGATCCGGCGGATAGACGAAGGGCATGCCTTTGCGCATACCTTTGAGTATGGGACGCAGTCCCTCCTGTCGCGAATAGAGGTGCTGGTTGCGGAAGCGGGCACGCTTGTGCAGCAGCAGCTCGGTCAGGTACACGTTCTTCTGGTTCGCGTACATGCACACGGTATCGGTTTGTTGCGTAATCCACTGCCCGCCCGCATCCATGCCGACAAAATGCGGCGTGAGCAGAATAGACGGCTTGTCCTTGATCGCCTCGAAATGTTCGACGCCTTCGACGCGTATCAGACTGTTGATGCGCTCTGCGCTCGACCACCACAGGATGCTGCGCTCAATAAGGCCGCGCATAAACATCCTGAAATGGGCACGCAGCAATTTTTTGCGCGCCGCCTCGGTCATGTTGGGAAAACACAGCTTGAGGTTGATATCGCCCACCCTGCGGCGCTCGGCGGCAAACGGATAAGCCAGCATACCGAGACCATTGCCAATGGCAACGATGACACGAAACGGCAAAAAATGAATCAACCAGAAAATAAAAACGCCGAGGCGGGCCAACATCAATGCTCCTTGACTGCGTCCGGCGGCAGCGCACCGCGCGGGACTTTGTAACGGTTATAGCTCCACAGGTACTGCTCCGGATGATCGCGTATCACTGTTTCCAGCGCAACGTTCATCTGAGCGGGAGAACGGACTGCCCCGGAATCAAGGGGAGTGAAATGCAGGTCGTAACCCGCGCCGCCGGGCAATCGCTCGCTTACGCACATCACCGCAGCCGCCCCGCTGGCTTCCGCCAGCTTGCCGATCAACGTGATGGTGTAGGCGGGTCGCCCGAAGAACGGTGCCCACTCACCTTCGCCGTTGCCCGGCGCCTGGTCCGGCAACACCCCGATGACCTGCCCCTTCTTCAGCGCCTTGAGCAGTTGGCGCACACCGCCCAGATCGGCCGGCGCCAACTTCATCTGCCCGCGCTCGCGTCCAGCGTGCATCAGCGTATCCAGAAATTTCCAGCGCGGCACACGGTACATGCAGGTCATCGGCAGACGTGCGGCAATGTATAAGCCGATAACTTCGAAACAGCCGATGTGCGGCGTCAGCACAATCACGCCCTTGCCCAGAGCATGCGCAGCTTCGAAGTGTTCCCAGCCGTGACAGTGCCGGACGCTCGCAACGACTTTCTCAAACGGTCGGCGCCACACCCAGGGCAATTCCATCACGCCCTTGCCCATCTCGCAGATATTGGTGTGCAACAAGCTTTTCAATTCAGATTCCGACCGAGCCAGTCCGGCTTTTTGCAGGTTTTCGCGCAAGCGGGAAGCGTATCGACCAGAAGACAGATAGGTTATCCAGCCGAATAGCGCGCCGAGTCGGTGCAATACTGACAGCGGCAGGCGAGATAACACATCAAACAGAATAACCATTCAAGAAACCCGTTAAATCAATAATGCAAGGATTTGATATACTGCGCGCCCACTTAACTATTGAAGAAGCAATCGGAGAGCCATGAGCGAATACTTTTTTACATCCGAATCCGTGTCCGAGGGCCATCCGGACAAGGTAGCAGACCAAATTTCCGATGCCATCGTGGACGCGATTCTAGCGCAGGACAAGCATTCACGCATTGCTGCCGAGACGCTGGTCACCACTGGCTTGGTCGTTCTGGCCGGTGAAATCACCACCAACGCCCAGGTAAATTTCGCCAAGGTTGCGCGCGAAACCGTCCGCAAGATCGGCTACGACGACCCCAATCTGCGCTTCGACGCCGACGGTTGCTCGGTGCATGTGTGCTACGGCACGCAAAGCCCCGACATCGCGCAAGGCGTGGACAAAGCCTACGACGACACCCTCGATCAGGGCGCCGGTGACCAGGGCCTGATGTTCGGTTATGCCTGCCGCGAAACCGATGTGCTGATGCCGCTTCCCATTTATCTGTCGCACCGTCTGGTTGAACGCCAGGCGCAACTGCGCCGCGATGGCCGCCTGAATTGGCTGCGTCCGGATGCGAAGTCGCAAGTCACCATCAAGTATGTCGATGACAAGCCTTACAGCATCGACACTGTGGTGCTTTCCACACAGCACTCTCCCGACATCACGCTGGACAAGATCCGCGAAGCCGTTATCGAAGAGGTCATCAAGCCTGTGCTGCCCAAGGAACTCATCAAGGGCGACATCAAGTATCTGGTGAACCCGACCGGACGTTTCGTCATCGGCGGCCCGCACGGCGATGCCGGTTTGACCGGCCGCAAGATCATCGTCGACACCTACGGCGGCGCAGCCCCGCACGGCGGCGGCGCATTCTCCGGCAAGGATCCTTCCAAGGTTGACCGCTCGGCCGCTTACGCCGGACGTTATGTGGCGAAAAACATCGTTGCCGCAGGCCTGGCCGACAAGTGCCTGGTGCAAATCAGCTACGCCATCGGCGTGGCGCAACCCACCAGCATCATGGTCACCACCTACGGCACAGGCAAGGTTTCCGACGAGAAGATCACCGCGTTGGTGAAGAAGCATTTCGACCTGCGCCCGAAAGGCATCGTGCATATGCTCGACCTGCTGCGTCCGATCTACCAGAAGACGGCGGCTTACGGCCATTTCGGTCGTGAAGAGCCGGAGTTCAAGTGGGAAGCCACGGATAAAGCTGCGGCACTTCGTGCCGATGCTGGCTTGTAAGAAATGACGTAGGGTGGGCACGTTTTTCGTGCCCACGCGGAAATTTTACCAATCACAGCGTGGGCACCAAAACGTGCCCACCCTACAAAAACGTATCACCCATCCCGCCGAGGGGCGCTGCAGCAGTCACCGCAAGGTGAACCTGTCAGGCTCGGAGGGGATGGCTCAACAATGTTGCAACGGCGCCCATTCATTTTTCTTGTGAATGGAGTGTTATATGTCTACCAAAGACTACGTCATCGCCGACATCAACCTGGCCTCGTGGGGCCGCAAAGAAATCGCCATCGCCGAAACCGAAATGCCCGGCCTGATGGCTATCCGCGCAGAATTCGCCAAGACGCAACCGCTGAAAGGCGCGCGCATCACCGGCAGCCTGCACATGACCATCCAGACTGCCGTACTGATCGAGACGCTCACTGCGCTCGGTGCGGAAGTGCGCTGGGCCTCATGCAACATTTTCTCGACGCAGGATCACGCAGCGGCCGCCATTGCCGCCGACGGCGTTCCGGTGTTCGCGGTCAAAGGCGAATCGCTGACCGATTACTGGGATTACACCCACCGCATTTTCGAATGGGCGGACGGTGGCCTGTCCAACATGATCCTGGACGACGGCGGCGACGCCACATTGTTGCTGCATCTGGGCGCACGCGCTGAAAAAGATGCATCGCTCATCAGCAAGCCGGGCTCGGAAGAAGAGACCTGCCTGTTCGCCTCGATCAAGGCCAAGCTGGCCAAGGACCCAACCTGGTACTCCAAACGTCTCGCCGCAATCAAGGGCGTGACCGAAGAGACCACCACCGGCGTGCACCGCCTGTACCAGATGCATGAACGCGGCGAACTGAAATTCCCGGCGATCAACGTCAACGACTCCGTCACCAAGTCCAAGTTCGACAACCTGTACGGCTGCCGCGAATCGCTGGTGGACGGCATCAAGCGTGCCACCGATGTGATGATCGCGGGCAAGGTGGCCGTGATCGTGGGTTACGGCGATGTGGGCAAGGGCTGTGCACAAGCCATGAGCGCATTGTCTGCGCAAGTGTGGGTCACCGAAATCGACCCGATCTGCGCACTGCAAGCCGCAATGGAAGGCTACCGCGTCGTCACCATGGAATACGCCGCCGACAAGGGCGACATTTTCGTTACGACCACCGGCAACTTCCACGTCATCACCCACGACCATATGGTGAAGATGAAGAACCAGGCCATCGTGTGCAACATCGGCCACTTCGACAACGAGATCGATGTCGCTTCGCTGGAGAAATACCAGTGGGAAGAGATCAAGCCGCAAGTCGACCACGTCATTTTCCCCACTGGCCGCCGCATCATCCTGCTGGCCAAGGGACGCCTGGTGAACCTGGGTTGCGCAACCGGCCATCCGTCCTACGTGATGTCGTCGTCGTTCGCCAACCAGACCCTCGCGCAGATCGAGCTGTTCACGCGCACCAAGGACTACCCGATCAACGTGTACACCCTGCCCAAGCATCTGGATGAGAAGGTCGCGCGTTTGCAACTGACCACGCTGAACGCGCAACTGAGCGAACTGACCGACCAGCAAGCAGCCTACATCGGCGTGCCCAAGAATGGTCCGTACAAGTCCGAGCACTACCGCTACTAATGGGCGCGTCATTCCCGCGCAGGCGGGAATCCAGTGTTTGTATTAACATGCCTATGATCAGCTTTGCTGCGCAAGGTGTTTTTTCGCTGGATTCCCGCCTGCGCGGGAATGACAGTATTTTAAGTCCTCAAACAAAACGATGCTGCTACGACTGCTGCTCATCTGGACACTGAACTCGCTGGCGTTGATTGCCGTGGCGAACTTCGTTCCCGGCATTCATGTGGAGGGATTCATGGCGGCGTTCATCGCTGCCTTTGTCCTTGGTCTCGTCAACACGCTTGTCCGCCCGATCTTCCTGGTACTGACCCTGCCGGTCACTGTGCTGACGCTGGGGCTGTTCATCTTCGTCATCAACGGGCTGATGTTCTGGTTCGCCGGTTCCATCCTGCGCGGATTTACGGTCGACACATTCTGGCACGGCGTATTGGGCGCAGTCCTGTACAGCATTTTTTCCTGGGCGCTGAGTTCAGCAGCCACACAACTACTCGTGAGAAAACATGGGAATCCTAAAAACCCCGATCAGTTTTGAGTTCTATCCGCCGCAAACGCCGGAAGGCGCGGAACGGCTGGCCGCTGTGCGTCAGCGACTCGCCGCATTCAAGCCGGAATACTTTTCCGTCACCTTCGGCGCGGGCGGCTCCACGCAAGACCGCACGCTGGAGACGATCAGGCAGATTCACGCCGAGGGCCACACTGCCACACCGCATCTGTCCTGCGTCGGCTCCACCCGCGACAATGTCCGTTCCCTGCTGTTCACCTACAAGGACATGGGCATCAAGCACCTCGTCGCCTTGCGCGGCGATCTGCCGTCCGGCATGCACAGCATCGGCGAGTTCCAGTACGCCAACGAACTGGTGTCGTTCATCCGCGCGCAGACCGGCGACCATTTCCACATTGAAGTCGCGGCCTATCCCGAGTTCCATCCGCAGGCAAATTCGGCGCGCGAAGACATGCTCAATTTCAAGCGAAAAATGAACGCGGGTGCCAACTCGGCCATCACGCAATATTTCTTCAACGCGGATGCCTACTTCCGCTTCGTCGAGGAAACGCGCAAGCTCGGCGTCACCGCGCCCATCGTGCCGGGCATCATGCCCATCGTGCGTTTTTCGCAGCTCGCGCGCTTCTCTGACAACTGCGGCGCTGAAATTCCGCGCTGGATGCGCAAGACGATGGAAGGCTATGGCGACGATGCAGAATCCATACAGAGCTTCGGCCTTGATGTTGTGACGCGTCTGTGCGAAAAACTCATCGCGGGCGGCGCACCGGCAATGCATTTCTACACGCTGAACCAGGCGACCGCTTCGCTGGAAATCCTGAAACGGCTGGGTTATCGATAAAACCATGTAGGTCGGGTTAGCGGCTTGCCGCGTAACCCGACATTTGCGGATTTACACATATGCAAAACGTTGGGTTACGCTTCGCTAACCCAACCTACAAATTCTGCGGACACCGATTTTTGTGAAATCTCCCGAACTCCTCCTCCCCGCCGGCACCCTCGACAAAATGCGCACCGCCTACGCCTACGGCGCAGACGCGGTGTACGCAGGCCAGCCGCGTTACTCGCTGCGCGCGCGCAACAACGAATTCAAGCTCGAAGAGCTGAGCACCGGCATCCAGGAAGCGCATACGCTGGGCAAGAAGCTGTTCGTCGCCAGCAACCTCATGCCGCACAACGCCAAGGTGAAGACCTACATGGCGGACATGCAGCCGGTCATCGAAATGCAGCCGGACGCGCTGATCATGGCCGACCCCGGCCTCATCGCGATGGTGCGCGAACGCTGGCCGGAAATGCAGATTCACCTCTCGGTGCAGGCCAACACCGTCAACTACGCCACCGTGAAATTCTGGAAAGCGCTCGGCCTGTCGCGCGTGATCCTGTCGCGCGAACTGTCGCTGGACGAGATCGATGAGATACGCCAGCAATGCCCGGACATTGAGCTCGAAGTATTTATCCACGGCGCGCTGTGCATCGCCTATTCCGGCCGCTGCCTGCTCTCCGGCTATTTCAACCACCGCGACGCGAACCAGGGCACCTGCACCAACTCCTGCCGCTGGGATTACAAGGTGGACAGTGCCGACGAGAACGAGACCGGCGAGATCCAGAGAATTGATTTCGATTTCGACAAAGCACTCAGCGAATCCGAATTGTCCGAATGCGGCAACCAGCCGCGTCACCCGCTGGCGGACAAAGTCTATGTCATTTCGCGCAAGGATCATCCGGGCGAACTCATGCCGGTGCTGGAAGACGAGCATGGCACCTACATCATGAACTCAAAAGACCTGCGCGCAGTCGAGCACGTCGAACGGCTGGTAAAGATCGGCGTCGATTCGCTCAAGGTCGAGGGCCGCACCAAATCCATCTACTACGTGGCGCGCACCGCACAGGTGTATCGCCAGGCCATTGACGATGCGGTGAAAGGCCGTCCGTTCAATCTGGAACTGCTGGGCGCGCTGGATGCGCTGGCCAACCGCGGCTACACCGACGGTTTCTACGAGCGCCACCATACCCACGAGCAGCAGAACTACATGCGCGGCCACTCCGAAAGTTTCCGGCAGCAATATGTCGGCGACATCGTGACTTGTGCAAACGGCATAGCCGAAATTGACGTGAAGAACCGCTTCAGCGTCGGCGACAAACTTGAAATCATCCACCCCTCCGGCAACAGCATCGTAGAACTGAAAGAGATGAAGAATCTTGAGGGTGAAGTACTCAGCGTTGCGCCGGGCAGCGGACATCGCGTGCAGATCCCGTTGCAGGGCGAGTTTGCCAAGGGAATGCTGGCAAGGTTTTTGTAGCCCCACCTACAAGTTCTTCTTATTTAATCTAGTAGTTGCATTTACCACCCTCGTTGGCAAATTGGCAAACCAGCGCGTATTAAGCCCTACTTAAGAAATGCCTACTATGCTTCGCCCCACTTTCTTCCAACCCGCAGCCTTACTGCCTTGCATGCAAACGCAACACCAAATTTGTGGCGCTTACAGATTTACATTAAAGGAGATTTGCAATGAACTTCAGGAACTCCGCGATCCGTTACGGTTCGCTTTCCATCAGCCTCCACTGGCTCATGCTGCTGTTGTTTATCGCGGTATATGCCACCATCAACCTGCGTGAGTTGTACCCCAAGGGCAGCGATCCGCGCGAAGCGTTAAAGACCTGGCACTTCATGCTCGGCATGCTGACTTTCGTATTTGTCTGGCTGCGCCTGGCTGGCCGCTTCTCCGGCCCCACCCCGCTTATCAAGCCCGCGATTCCGCGTTTGCAGGAGATATCCGCCAAGCTGCTGCACCTGGCGCTCTATGTGCTGATGATAGGCATGCCGTTGACAGGCTGGCTGCTGCTCAGCGCCGCCGGAAAACCGATTCCGTTCTTTGGACTGCAACTTCCGGCGCTGATTGCGGAAAACAAGGACCTTGCTTCGCAAATCAAGGAAGTTCACGAGGTCATGGGCACCATGGGTTATTTCCTGATCGGCCTGCATGCCGTGGCCGCCTTGTATCATCACTATATCAAGCGTGATAACACACTGACTCTCATGCTTCCGGAGCGGGGGTAAGCAGGACTGTCCGGATGGAGATTGCGAAATCAGGATTGATGCGTGCCATAGACGAAAACAACAGCAACTGAAAAAACAGGCTAGAGATGCGTTACCATCGCGGAGATCGGACCAAAATGGTAGCAAGGTTTGTTTAACCTGGATTTTCAGAACAGCATGAATTTCAAAACCATCGCTATATCTTTCATCTGGCTATTGCTGGCCGGTAGCTTGTTCTTTTTCTTCAATGCGCAATACCATCCGAATACCGCCGAAAAATTGGGCTCTGCTTCGGAGGTTGTTCTTGCCCGCGACTTGACCGGACATTACCGTGCCGACGCCTTCATCAACGGCGTCAAAACCCCGGTTCTGGTCGATACCGGCGCGACCGATGTGGCGATCTCGCAACGCTTGGCCGACAAGCTCGGCATTCACAGCACCAACGCCATCCGCACGCAGACCGCGAATGGCGATACCGTCTCCTACATGACGCGGCTGGCCAGCGTGAAGCTGGGCGGGATAGAGGCCACCAATGTCGCGGCGATTATCACGCCCAATCTTGAAGGAGACGTGTTGCTGGGCATGTCCTTTCTGGGCAGAATGGATGTGCGTCTGTATAAGGGAACTATGACCATTCGCACCGCAAACGATTAACCAATTCGAGCCTACCAACATGATCTTCTCCGTCCTCTCCCAAACCGACCGCTACGCCGCCCTGCATCCGCTGTTCCAGCACGCCTTCGACTACATCCGCGACACCGACCTGTTCGCCGTCGCGCCCGGACGCTACAACATCGTCGGCGACGACCTGATTGCCATCGTGGAGCATGTGCCTGCGAAAAAGAAAGACATGGCGAAGCTGGAAGCGCATCGCAAGTACATCGATATCCAGCTGGTGCTGGAAGGCGATGAGACGATGGGGTGGAAGCCGCTGGCGGATTGTCTCAACCCGATCAGCGAACACAGCATGGAAAAGGACATCCGTTTTTTCCACGATGCGCCTGCCTCGTGGATCGCCGTGCCGCCCGATCATTTCTGCATTTTCTTCCCGGAGGATGCGCATGCACCGCTGGTGGGCAGCGGGGATATCCGCAAGGTGATTTTCAAGATTGCTGTGAAACCACAGCCTTAACCGGTCCGTAAAACTCCTTCAGTTCTGCCATTGCGCGGAGCTCACATCAACTTCATCGCGTGCAGCTTGTCCTTCAGGGTCTTGATCTGCGCATTCTTGCCAGCCAGTTGTTTGTCCTTCGCGGCCACTTGTTGGTCTTTTTCTGACATCTGTTTATCTTTTTCCGTCAGTTGTTTGTCCTTCTCGGCGATTTGTCTGTCTTTTTCAGCCAGTTGCCTGTCCTTCTCGGCCAACAATTTGTCTTTCTGCGCCAAATCACCCAGTCCTTGCTGGAGTCCTTTGCTGGCATCTTCAAGACGCGTTTCTATATCCTGGGCAGAGATTGCACCATTGGTCTGAAGGGCGGCTTCAGCGGCAGCGCGTTTGATCACTTCAACCTGCTTTTCCAGTGGCTGATCTCGCAGATCCCGGAGTCTCAGTGCGGTTGAAATAGCCAGCAGCCGATTTTCTTCCTGCAAGACGATCTTTTCTACAGTGACTTTCCCTGTGTCCCGGGATTTATCACCTGCCTGGGTACCGCTATTGCCCGGAACACTGAAAGAAGCGCTTATTTTCAGCTGGGACTGCAGGAATGCGACCCGCTCATTGACATACTTTGCGTGGCGCGCGGCAAATAATGCGGCCGCACCCAGGCGTTTAACCAGCGCCCGGTCGCGATATGCGGCGGCAATTTCGTTCCTGGAATCCTGGTAAACGCGCAGTGCCTCGGTGTAAGTCAGCGGCGCCTGTTTTTCGGCGTTGTTCTTCTGGCTTTCCTCGTTGATGGATTCGCTTTCCTGCAAAACATCAACTTGAACTGTCTTGATCACCAGTGCCGACATCGACTTGAGCAAGTTGTCCTTGTCCTTATCGATGTTGTCCGGCTGTTCGCGTTCCACCTTGGTGATCAGCCTGGTCAGCTCTCCAATCACTGCCGCATACTCTTCGGGCAACAGTTTGGGTGAATTCTTTTCTTCCAACTGATCTTTAAGCTCCAGCTCTTTGGAAAAGCGATATTTGACGATCTCCATGACGGAACGCCCCTTTTCCAGAATGGCATCGCCCTTGGCCGCATTGTTTACCACCACTTCCCTGGACATGCCTGCCAACGCGCTTTGGCATTCGCTCAGTACCTGCGAAGCCTCGCGAAAATAATTCGGCGCCAGGAATGACATACCGGCCTTCCCGGCCTCATTCACATTCTTTTCCAGAGTGGCCACCACCTCCACGGCAGAAAGGCCGTTGTATTTGGCGACATTTGCCGAAGACGGCTTGATGTTGGTGCTTACCGGCGTCACACAGCCCGCCAGAAACAGGGCTATCAAGATATTGGAAATATGTAGTTTCCACGAATTCATCTGCTTACTCCCAAACAATATTTGATAAAACTCGACCGATAATTGCATCGGCCGGTATTAATTCCGATTCTGCCAATCGGTCTGCCATCTCAATCAAACGCAACATCTCCTTCTTCCACCGCCGCACCCAACTGCATATTCCTGAAGTCGAACAGGTTTCCATCCAGCAGATGCGAGGGTTTGACGTTTTGCATGGCGGTGAAAATGGTCTGGCTGCGGCCAGGATATTCCTTCTCCCATTGGGTGAGCATTTCCTTGATGTTCTGGCGTTGCAGATTCTCCTGCGAGCCGCACAGGTTGCACGGGATGATGGGAAATTGCATGCCACGCGCGTAGCGGGCGATGTCTTTTTCGGCACAATAAGCCAGCGGACGGATGACGATGTGGTCGCCCTTGTCGGTCACCAGTTTGGGTGGCATGGCCTTGAGCTTGCCACCGAAGAACATGTTCAGGAACAGCGTCTCCACCATGTCATCGCGATGATGTCCCAGCGCGATCTTGTTCGCGCCCAGATCGCCCGCCACCTTGTAGATGATGCCGCGACGCAGGCGTGAACACAGCGAGCAGGTGGTCTTGCCTTCTGGAATTTTGGCCTTGACGATGGAGTAGGTATCCTGCGTCTCGATGTGATAATCCACGCCAAGCTGCTTCAGATAATTCGGCAACACATCGGCGGGGAAACCCGGTTGTTTCTGGTCCAGGTTCATCGCCACGATCCTGAAATCGATGGGCGCGCGTTTGCGCAGCGTGAGCAGAATATCCAGCAACGTGTAGGAGTCCTTGCCGCCGCTCAGGCACACCATCACGGTGTCGCCCTCTTCGATCATGTTGAAGTCGCCGATAGCCTTGCCGACCGAGCTCTCCAGCCTGCCCTTGAGGCGGTTGAAGTTGGTGGAGTGGTGTTCGAAATGGATGGGTTGGGTGATGTCGTTCATTTGATTCTCAAAGGTTGATGCTCCGCCCGCCATCCACCGCAATCACCTGCCCGGTAATGTAAGGCGCATCGGCGATCAGGAATTTCACGGTTTTGGCGATGTCGTCCGGTTCGCCTTCGCGTTTGAGCAGCGTGTGCGCGATGATCTTGCGACGTTGTTCCGGGTCCTTCCAGGCTTCGCTTTCCGGCCACAGGTTGGCGCCGGGAGAGACACCGTTTACGCGTATCTGCGGTGCCAGCTCCTGCGCCAATGCCCTCGTCAGTGCGGCGAGGCCGGACTTGGCGACGTTGTAGAGCAGATGTCCGTGCATCGGAAAATCGGCATGGATATCGACGATATTGACGATGCAGCCGTGCCTGCGGCGCAACTCCGGCGCGGCCGCCTGCGCCAGGAACAGCGGCGCTTTCATGTTGGTGCCCAGCAGGTCGTTCCATTGGTGCTCGGTCACTTTATCCAGTGGCGTGGGATAGAAACTTGATGCATTGTTCACGACGGCATCCAGATGGCCGAAATGCTGCACGGTCTCTTCGACCACGCGCGGCAAGGTGCCAATTTCCAGCAGGTCGGCCTGAACGACATATGCCGAATTCTCGCGCTTCTCGTTCAGCTCGGCGCGCAAGGCCATCGCGTCATACAGCGAACCGCGGCAATGAATCGCCACATTGGCACCGGAGGCATGCAAATGGCGCACAATGGCTGCGCCAACGCGCTTTGCACCGCCTGTCACCAATACCGTTTTGCCTTGCATCGAATTCCCCACTAAACTAAACGCCTATCTGTTGGATTATACCTGACCATGCCCCTCAACTTGCCTGCCCCCAGTCCGGATGCCCTCGTCCACAGCGCCAAGCTGTGCGAGCTCATCCGCGGCGACATTGCCGCACAGGGCGGCTGGATACCCTTTTCGCGCTTCATGGAATTAGCCCTGTACGCGCCCGGTCTGGGCTACTACACGGCCGGCTCGCACAAATTCGGCAAAGGCGGTGACTTCATCACGGCACCGGAGCTTTCTTCCCTGTTCGGCCGCACCATGGCGCGGCAACTGATCGAAGTCATGCAGGCCAGCACGCCGCATATCCTTGAGCTCGGCGCAGGTAGCGGCAAGCTGGCGCTGGACATTCTGACCGAACTGGAAAGACTGGACGCCCTGCCGGAGAGCTATTCCATCCTCGAAGTGAGCGCCGACCTGCGTGCACGCCAGCAGGCCCTGATCAGCAGCGAACTACCCCACTTGATCAGCCGCGTATTGTGGTTAGACGCGCTGCCGGACAATATTTCCGGTGCAGTCATCGGCAACGAAGTGCTGGATGCACTCCCCGTGCATTTGCTGCATTGGAGCAAGGGCAGAATTCAGGAAGTTGGCGTGACGAACAAGGATCACCGTTTCATCTGGCAGGACAAGCCGCTGGAAACCCCGGCGCTGCTCGAAGCAGTCAAGAATATCCAGGTGCCAAACGATTACCTGAGCGAAGTTTCGCTTGCCGCGCGCGGCCTCGTCGCCAGCCTGTGCGAACGCATGGACAAAGGCGCGCTGCTGTTCGTCGATTACGGCTTTGGTGCGCACGAGTATTACCACCCGCAACGTTCGCGCGGCACGCTGATGTGCCACTACCGCCACCACGCGCATGACGACCCCTTCTATCTGCCGGGCCTGCAGGACATTACCGCGCATGTGGATTTCAGCGCCGTGGCGGAAGCCGCCATCGACAACGGCGCTCACTTTCTCGGCTACACCTCGCAGGCGAATTTCCTGTTCAACAACGGCATGACGGATTTTCTCGGCGAAGTCTCGCCGGATGACGCGAAGGCCTATGCCCCGCTATCCGCCCAACTGCAAAAACTCACCAGCCCGGCGGAAATGGGCGAACTGTTCAAGGTGATCGCGCTCGGCATGGAGCTGGACCAGCCGCTGGCGGGGTTCTTGCGCGGCGACTTGTCACGGCTGCTTTGACCTAGGTCGAAAACCAATTGTAGGAGCCAGCTCGCTGGCGAAGCAAAATCAAAGCACTTTCGCCAGCAAGCTGGCTCCTACACACCACATTTCGGACTATCCGGGACTTCCCTATATGACCCGCCTCCGCAGCTTCCCTCCCGTTGCCAATACCAATGCGACACTGCTGATCCTCGGCAGCATGCCCGGCAAAGAATCGCTCAAGCAAAACCAGTACTACGCCCACCCGCAAAACGCCTTCTGGCAAATCATGGGCGAACTCGTCGGCTTCGATCCGCACCTTCCCTACGAAGCACGCTTGCACAAACTGACCTCAGCTCACATCGCGCTATGGGACGTGCTCGCTTCCTGCGAACGCGAGAGCAGCCTGGATACGCATATCCGCAACGAGAAGGCGAACAACTTCGCCGCCTTCTTCGCACAGCAACCGCGCATCACGCACGTATTCTTTAACGGTGCCAAGGCCGAGCAGTGCTTCAACAAGTTCGTATTGGGGAAACAGAAATTGCCGCCGCTGGAATTCGTGCGGCTGCCTTCGACCAGCCCGGCGCATGCGGGGATGCGCTACGCAGAGAAATTGAAAGTGTGGAGAGAAGCGATGGGTTCAGCTCTTGATGCGTGATTGAGCAAGCAAGCGCAGGGGGCGCGTTCAGTGCTCACGAGAACAAATCCAATCGATTAGCTGATACCCCTCACCCCCTTTTTACAAAGAGCACCAACATACTTTTTGATTGAAAGCGCCGCGCAGGATCAAGGCGCAATCTGCAGTTGCGCGGGGTCAAGCAACAGATAGCGCGCGAAGCGGTCTTCTTCCCTGCTGCCGTCGTCGCTAACAATCATGATGCGCTGTTTGCCGTCGATCACGGCGGGGCTAACACCTTCGGCATGCTCGAAGCCTTGCACGCCGGGGGCGGTGACGCGCCGGGCCGGTGCATCCGGCTGGCCGTTCCAGAACCAGAGCTGGAAGTGGACCTGTTCGCGCGCGACCGGGCCGCTGATCACCAGATAGCCGCCGAGGGCGGGGATGTATGACATGCCGCGTATGCCGTTGCCGCCGAGGTCCAGCGTTTGCAGCGTGGGGGATATGCGGGGGTTTGCGCCTGCCTCGAAGACCGCTGCGGGATTCTCGACGCGGGCAATGATCGCCCGCTTGTCCAGCAGCGGGCTGCGCAAGCCGATCAGCAGGTGTTGCTGGTCGGGTGTGATCTCCAGCGCTTCGATGTTGAGTCCCCCGCTATTCTTCACGTCGCGAATTTCGGCGGCATGGGCCAGCACGGGATGCGCAGCCGTCAGCGCGGGCTTGAGCCCTTTGACCACCGTCGTATCCACAACGCGCTCGCCGTCGATGCGGAAGCGCACCAGTTTGTCGCGGGATTTTTTCTCGTCGCCGTCACCGTCGCGCGAATGCGATGTCAACGCGTAGAGATAACCAGCGCGGTCAATGGCAAGACCTTCCAGATCATCCAGCTTCCAGAAATCGTCACCGCCTTGAAGCAGCCCTTGGAACAACCCCGGACCCAGCGGGGTGCTACGCACGCTTCCATCTGGATTGAGCATGACCAGACTGAACGGATGCTTCTTTTCATCCTCAACAACGAGGAAACGTCCGTCCGGAAGTTGCTGGACAGCGGAGGGTTCATAGATGCCGGTGAGGGCGAGGAATATGAGAAGGTTGTTTAACGTCATGTGGGCTCGCCTCCTGCTGTGTTATCAACGCTCACTTATAAGCACGTAGGAGGGCATTTAATCCCCATCGCCGCCACCTTCAAAAATGGATTCCAGCGACTCTGTTCTTCCGCCAGTGCGCCATCCGGTTGAGTTATTAATGTCGCCAGGTACCGGATGTCCATAGTTACCGCTACCTGTGCCTTCCTTAGCCAATTGTTCTTCCTTCTTTAGCATGCGCTCAGTATAGAAGAGCCAAGCGCCCACCCCAAGAAGCAGCCCTGCAAGAAGCAATATGTTGTGACTCACAATCCAGCCTAGCGGCACTATAGCTAGACCCACGATTAAGAACCCAAGGCTAACGATTTCGCGCGCTGTCATTTTATGGATACCTTTCTCGGTTCTTTCTAATTAACTTCTCAGCACGTAGAAGGGTGGGCACGTTTTTGTTCCCACGCGGGCAATTCAAGTAGATCAGCGTGGGCACAAATTCATGCCCACCCAGCTAGCAACCAAAGAAAGTGAGGCTGGCAATATTTTTGCTACTCTGGCTCACCACCGAATGAGTTTTGTATAGATAGTTAGCATTACTTTATTTTTTCTTGCTTTTAGTACGTTTTATTCTTGATGATGCCAGTTTGGCAAGCATAGTCTTGGCTTTGATTGACCTCTTGGGCGGAGTAGCCGCACAGAACTTATGAAGCCGATCCTTGATAATAAGGGCTGCGGCTGGCACTGCAACGGAAAGCGTCACTTCGATATCTGCAACAAGAATTGTCAATAGTGCCACCGCAAGCTCACGAGTATCACCCTCTGCTATTCCAGAAAGCCATTCTTGGGGCCGACCGTTTTTACAAAGGCGTTTGTAAAGTTCATAACTTATCGACTTCCACATTCGAAGGCCAAGGTTAGGATAATCGGCGCTATAGGCGACACCCTTTGGGGCGTGATGGTATTGGTAAGAGACTCCCAAATCGAAGATTATTTTCGAATGGTTTTGGTGTTGAAGCGATAATACTTTTTCGGCTGCTTCGGATATTTTCATTGAATACTCACATTCTAAATAAATCACCTAACCAGAAACAAAGGGGGCTGATGTGTTGTTCATTCTTGGCACCGGTAAATATTACTGCCCCCATTTTCCGTTGTTTTCTTAAGCGCAGGCTAGCGTGCCTTTGGCCAGCGCCCTGGATTGCGCGCATCATGCAACACAGCCAATACGTGTACGAGGTTTTCCCGCACCGTATAAAACAAACCAAACGGGAATCGGGGAAGGAGTGCGCGGCGAACTTCGGGAATTATTTCAGCATATAACAGCGGCGCCTGTTCCAGTCTTTTCAACTGTAATTCCATCGCGGCGATGAATTCCTCGCCTAAACCGGGACTCTGCAATTCGTACCATTCGCGAGCTTCACCAACTTCACGAAGCGCTCGCGCGGAGAATTTCAGGCGGAACGCCATGAGCCATCATTGAGACGAGATTTCACCTGATCCCATGAGTAGCCTGCTTCCGGGTTTGCTTCGAACTCCGCCAGACGCGTTTCGAGTTCAGCTTTTAACTCAGGTGAAATGGATACCGCTTCCGGAACCGCTGCAACGCTGTCCCAGATAAGCTCGACCAGACGGATGCGCTCCTGCACCGGAAGTTCAAGAATATCGGCGATGGAAATATTGTTCATGGTAGGCATTGTAATCCTATTTCGAGAAAGTGAAATTCTCATGGGCGCTATCAACCCTTGATGACTTTTTCCACCGCCACAATGCGCGCCTCGCGCACCTTGTCGGCGATCAGGTTCTTGTTGGCACAGGCGCGCGCAATTTCTCCCGCGTTCACCGCCTGCGCCGCCTTCGCGCAATTCAGCAAATAGCCGGATTGCGGATAGGCATCGTTCTCATGCCCGGTACGTCCGTGTGCATCTGATTCGCAGGCCTGCAATATTTGCACAAAGCGTTCCGGTTTGCGCCACAGGTCGATGCTATCGAACAGTTTCACGATGGTGTCGGGGCGCAGTTCGCGGGCACGGTGCACGTGGCTGTGATATTGCGCCACCAGCAGCGCCAGGTCGCGGCAGTCGCCGGGCACGCGCAATCTTTCGCACAATCCCCTGAGCAGGCCGACGCTGCGCTGCTCGTGGCCAATGTGGCGCGGCAGGGTGTCTTCGGGTGTGGTGGCCTTGCCGAGGTCGTGCCCGAGTGCAGCGAAGCGCACTTCCAGTGAACGGTCGTTTTTGGCCGCATCATCCACCACCATGAGCACATGTATGCCGCAGTCGATTTCGGGGTGGTAGTGCGCGGGCTGCGGCACGCCGAACAGGGCTTCCACTTCCGGCAGGATCTTTTTCAGTGCACCGCATTCGCGCAACGTGGTGAAGAATCGCGAGGGGTGTTTTTCCATCAGTCCGCGCGCCAGTTCCTGCCACACGCGTTCGGCGACCAGCGCACCCACTTCGCCGTTGGCTACGATGGTGCGCATCAGCGCCATGGTTTCCGGTGCAAAGGCGAAACCGAAACGCGCCGCAAAGCGCGCGCCGCGCAGGATGCGCACCGGGTCTTCGGCGAAGGCATCGCTCACATGGCGCAGGATGCCCGCCTTCAGGTCAGCCTGTCCGCCGTAGGGGTCGATGAGCTTGCCGTCGGCATCCTGCGCGATGGCGTTGATGGTGAAGTCGCGGCGCAGCAGGTCCTGTTCCAGCGTGACGTCGGGCGAGGTGTAGACGGTGAAGCCTTTGTAGCCCTGCGACACTTTGCGCTCGGTGCGCGCCAGCGCATATTCCTCGTGGGTGTCGGGATGCAGGAACACCGGGAAGTCGCTGCCGACCGGCTTGTAGCCGCGCGCGACCATTTCTTCGGGCGTGCTGCCTACCACGACCCAGTCGTGATCTTGCACGGGCAGGTTAAGAAGTTTGTCACGGACGGCGCCGCCGACGCAGTAGACGGTGAGGGGTGAGTTACTCATGGAGCATTCCCTCTTCCCGCTCGTGAGGGGGTAGCACTGCTGAAATCCAACTTTTCTACCCCCTCCCTAGCCCTCCCCCTGCAAGGGGGAGGGGATGTATCGGCTAATGGGTTTAATTCAGCGTTCATCAAAATACGCCTTCCTGTTCTTGTCGTTCACGGGCTGGATCACGCCGAGCCGCTGTTTGAGCGATTGCGTGGTTTGGCCGAATACTTTGGAATAGTAGATGGTGTTGCTCAGCACTTTTTTCACGTAATCGCGCGTTTCATCGAACGGAATGGTCTCTATGTATATCGCGCCTTCCAGCGGTCGGGTGCTGCGCCATTGCTGCGCCCTGTTCGGGCCCGCGTTGTAGGCGGCCGAGGCCAGCACCGGGTTGTTTTCGAATTGGTGCGATACGGTTTTCATGTAATACGTGCCCAGCTTGATGTTCACATCCAGTTGATGGATCAGCCCCTTGCGATAGCCTTTCATGCCGATCTGCCTGGCCACCCAGCGAGCCGTATCGGGCATGATCTGCATCAGCCCGGCTGCGCCAGCATCGGATTTTACCTTGGTGGCGAAGCGGCTTTCCTGCCGCATCAAGCCGTATACCCAAGCCTCTTCCAGCCCGTGTTTTTGCAGATTCTCCTGCATTGCCTCGCGATACGGGGCGGGATAACGCAGGTTGAAGTCGTGCAATTGCAGGGTGCGATCCGCTGCGGCGATGGAGCGATCATACAATTCGTTGCGGCGCGCCACCTCGGCTGCGGCCAGCAGTTGCCTGTCGTTCAGGTTGCGCAGCGCCCATGCCCATTCCCTGGACGCTTCCAAGCGCATGTCCATGCTGTTCAGCAAAAGTGTGCGCTGCACTCCCGGCATGGCCTGGATCGCCTCGATCTCGGCATCGCTCGGCTGGAACCCCACCAAACCCATGCCTGCACCCGGCGCTGCACCCAATTCTTCGGAGGCAAGTTGACCGTAGAAGTTGTACTCGCGGCTGAGCTCGGCAAACAACGCCTCCGCTTCCGCAGAGCGCCCCAGCACCTTGAGCGCGCGGGCTTTCCAGTAGCGCCACACGCCTTCGCCCTGCTGTTGCGGCGACATCGCATCGATGCTTGCCCACACCTCGTGCCAGTTCTGCGCGCGCAACGCGGCGCGCGTGCGCCAGGCGAGCTGTTTGGCATTCAGCGCTGCGTCACCCGCCGCAGAGAACCATGTCAGCGCGCGTTCGTCATGCGATTGCGCTCCGGCGAGACCCAGCCAACCGAAGAAATAGCGCTGTTCCTCTTCGCTGAAATATTTGCCGATGGACTCCCACTGCGTGTAGGCAATCTGCGGGGATTGTTTGGACAAACGCTGCAAGGCGAACAAGGCCACCGTATGCCGACCCTTGTGCGAGTTTTCAAATTTGCTCATTTCCAGGTAACGCCTGGGGTTGCGTATTGCAACGCTCAGCTCCGCCGCCGAAAAGGCCTGCGACTTCGGCAGCTTCTTGATGATTTCCTTTGCCAATGTGGTGTTGTTGACTTCCAGGGCCACGCGCATGCGCTGCCAGATATCGGCTTCACCGATGATGTTTTGCCTCATGGCCTCTTCAAACAGCGGTGTGCAGCTATCCGGCATTTCTTCGCCGCGCAGCCACATCTTGCGCGCCTCGGTCAGCGCACCGCCTTCATCGCTTTTCAGGCGCAGTTGCTGCGCATAGCAGATCAATTCGTCGTCTGTATTCAGCAGGCGCGAATACTCCTCCGCAAACTCTTCCCAGCTCTCGTGTTCGCCCAGAAATTTGAGCCATTCGCCGCGAAACTGGTCGACTATCGGCGATTCGTTGGTGCGCTCCAGAAACGCCTTGGCCTGCACGGTAGCCTTCGTGCTGAAGCGCATGCGCAACTGGTAATTGGTGAGATAGGGCTCGAGCGGAGTGTCTTTGAGCCGCTCCGCAATATTGTCCAGACGCGACATATTGCCGGCGCGCAATGCTTCGCGCGCGGCAAGAAAATCACTTTCTATGTCGGCCAGCGCACACACAGGCTGCGCCAGCAGCAGAAGCAATAAAAATCTCATGGGAGGGACTCGGGATCGACTGTGAGAAGGATAGCACAGAGCGCAATGGGAGCGTCACGCGGCCACCCCGGACAAGGCGTTGCATAAGGCTTCGGAGAGGGCGGCCCCGGCTTCGGGGCCGCCTTTAAACGTGTATCTTCAGCGTTGATACTTGTCCATTTCCTTGAGGAAGGCATCGACATCCACGTTCGCCAACTCCGCAGGCAGCCCCGTGCGTGTACCTGCTTCCGGAGCCCGACTATCGCTCACCGATTGCAATTGCGGAATCAATTCCGCATATCTCGCATCACCGCCATACTCCTGAGCCACAACTTCCTCGTGCTCAATTTCGTATCCGCTCATATTCATCACGATAGTCATTTCACACCTCCTGGTCTCGGGTCATCTTTTTGCGCGCCCTGTGGATAGTGTATCGGCAATCGCAAATCAATGCTTAGATGACTTCAATAGACTGACACACGCCTCGAACAGCGAGTAAAGCCCTCCGAACGTTGCGGCCTTTTGTCGAACCATGAATGGAGAACAGCACAATCAAGCAGTTACACAATATGGGCTCGATTGCCTGGTTCTGAGCGCCGTTCGCACCCTCGACAGGCACTAGACGAACGGGTTAAGGCAACCTCCAAAAAATCCTGATTTTGGTTACGACATAACCCAAAGGTTAGTCTTCACTATGGAATATCCGGGTCAAATTTGGTTACAGACAATCCTGTACCGCATCTTCCGACCACGCCCACAATTGCCGTGCCAGTTGCTGGTCCAGCGCCTGCGTTGCCGCTGCGACTTCCGTGCA
Organism: Sideroxyarcus sp.; assembly: GCA_049286265.1. Taxonomy (GTDB): domain Bacteria; phylum Pseudomonadota; class Gammaproteobacteria; order Burkholderiales; family Gallionellaceae; genus Sideroxyarcus. The sequence continues at coordinate 2,700 of JBAQDF010000068.1, read as the reverse complement.
GTTGTCGAAATATTTCCCTGTCATCCTGTCCACCTCGGGCGAGGTAGCCAGATACACCGACGTGCGCGCACCGGATGTTGTCGCATCGCCCGGCATGCTGAATGCCGCATGCAACAGCTTGGTGCCGACTATCCCCGGATGCAGGCTGTTCGAGGTCAGCCACGGTTCGCGCCGTGCAAGCTCGTTCGCAAACAGCGCATTGGCCAGTTTGGAATTGGCATAGGCGTGATAACCGTTATAGCCGCGATCACCGTTCATATCGTCGAACACGATGCGCCCGCTTGCATGCACCATCGAGCTCAGCGTGACCACCCGCGGGGCGGCGGATTTCTTCAATAGCGGCAGCAGCAGATTGGTGAGCAGAAAGTGGGCAAGATGGTTCACCGCCAGCGTCATCTCGAAACCGTCGTCCGAAGTCTCCCACTCCGTCTTGTAAACGCCCGCGTTGTTGACCAGCACATCAAGCCTCGGCAGCCGCGCGGAAAGGTCATGTGCCATGCGCGCCACGGCGGATAAATCGGCCAGATCGGCATGGGCAGTATGCAGCACCGCATCAGGCACGGCGGCACGTATCGCATCGCAGGCGTGCAGCGCCTTGTCCTCATTGCGCCCGTGCACCACGACCTCATGTCCAAGCCTGGCCAGCTCGGTTGCAGTTGCCAGACCGATGCCGTCGGTTGCGCCGGTGATGAGGGTGATCTTCATTTGATCTCGAACCCTTCGTAACGCCCCGTGCCCGGCGAGATATCCACCCGCTCCACGCTGGCCATCGTCGGTCCGCGTTGCGCCCAGCGCACGATGGCATCCACCGCATTGGCTTCGCCCTGCACCATCGCCTCCACCGTGCGGTCGGGACGATTGCGCACCCAGCCCGAGACTTCAAGCAACTCAGCCTCTTCCTGCATCGAATTTCGAAAGAACACGCCCTGCACACGGCCATGGATGACCAGGTGCAGTGTTTTCGGGGCAGACGTCGTATTGATGGCCATTATTGATTTCCTGCAACAATTTGCCTGATGCGTAAGGCGTGAAGCACATTGGCCTTTAGCCCATGCTATCAGCCACATGCAAGATTGCATACTGCAATTCAATTTTCAATTCCGTACATTTCCTGTATTGACGAAGCCGTTGCAGATAGATAGGGTGACGCCGATCCATAAAGAACTTCAACCTTTAGTATTTTTTTGGTACTGAACCATGTTCATCATTCCAGTCGGCGACAGGGTAAATTGGAAACGTCCGCCGGTTATCACGTTGTTGCTCGTCCTGATTAATTGCTTTGTGTTCTTCTTCATTCAGGGCGGAGATGACAAAAACGAGCAGAAAGCGGCTCAGTATTATTTCTCGTCAGAGTTGCCGAATTGGGAACTGCCGCGCTACGCCAAGTACCTGGAGAATAGCGGCGATACGAAAAAGTCGCAGCTGTTTAACGAATTGCTTGGCGAGAAAGACGCCTCGGCGTTGATGTTCATGGAATACAACGACAAATTCATGCGCGAGCTGCATGCTGGCAATATCATCACTCCACAAGACCCGGAATATGCCACTTGGACCGCGCAGCGGGCCGAGTTCGAAGCAATGCGTTCCTTTACCTACCATTATGTGTACCAGGTGGATGAACGCAACATGTTCAAGGCATTCCTTTCCGCATTCATGCACGGCAGTTTCAGCCATTTGTTCGGCAATATGCTGGTGTTGTTCCTGGTCGGATTCCTGGTTGAATCGGTGATCGGCAAAGCGCTGTACTCGCTCGCCTACTTCGTCGCAATTTATGCGGCAGTCTTCATGTACAGCGTGACCGCAGACGGCGGCAGTTGTCTTGGCGCTTCCGGGGCAATTGCGGGCGTGATGGGTTTGTACACGGTCATCTTCGGATTCAGGAAGATCGACTTCTTCTATTCGCTGGGATTCTATTTCGACTACGTCAAGGCGCCAGCGATTGTGCTGTTGCCGTTATGGCTGGGCAACGAGTTGTTCCAATACTTCACCCAAAAAGGCGCGCACATTGCCTACATGGCGCACTTCGGTGGCTTGCTGAGCGGGGCGATCATGGGCGCGCTGTATCGCTGGCAGCGTTCGGCGCAAATCCAAAGTCATCATCAGGAAGCCGAAAACAAGGAGATGGACGGCAAGGCATTCCAGCGCGGCATGGATTTTCTGGGCGAGATGGAATTCCAGAAAGCGCTCGAAGTTTTCAAGGCGCTGGAAGAACATCATCCGAACGACACCAATCTCACCCGTCTCGTATTTCGTGCGGCAAAAGCCAATCCCTCCAGTGAAGACTTCCATCGCGCCGCACTGAAACTGCTGATGTCGACCGAAATGGACGCCGCCGCTTCAAACAGCACGCATGCCGTGTTTCAGGAATATCTGGGTAGCGCCAAGCCTTCCCCCCGATTGGGGCAAGACCTCATCGCAAAACTGGCGAAGCGCTTTGCCGGCAGCAACCATTGCGATGATGCGGAGAAACTGGCGGGCTTGCTGCAACGCATGGCGCCGCAACATGCCGCGCTGCCCGGTGTGATGCTGGCACTGGCACGCGGGCATTATCGCGAACAGCGCAAGGACAAATTCGAAGCGACCGCGCAGGCATTGATCAGCAAGTACCCGCAGTCGATAGAAGCGGAAACCGCCGCAGGCATGTTGCGCATCGTCTAGCAGCAACTACATGCTTCATTGTAGGTCGGGTTAGCGTAGCGT
>JBAQDF010000067.1:0-28748 GCA_049286265.1 Sideroxyarcus sp. | reverse complement strand
AGGCCTGACCAGTCGAGCAACGCAGGGGACCCCGAAGGGGCGGCGCGCTGGGGTCGCCTTCTTTTTGGTTACTTTTTCTTTGGCGAAGCAAGAAAAAGTGACTAGCTGTCGGGCTACCCCCGACGGTTTTAGTTTTGATTGAAGCTATTCCTGCTGCTCGGAGGTTTTCTTGCGGAGCATGCCGTATATCCAGATGGCGATAACCATGGAGGGAGCGCTTATCGAAAGAACTTGGCGAGTACTCGTGGGCAATAGATCACCAAGGAGGGAATTGATTACCAATCCCAGGACTGCTGATATTGCCAATACGATTCCCACATCACGAAATCTTCCCAATAGCGACAGCTTAAAATAGGCGGCGCTGCGCGCCACTATCTCGATAGCCAATCCTATCCAAAGCCCGATATAGAGTAAGTTGTTGAGGTTGAGCGTGGCGCTATCCATCATTCAGCTCCCCACTTCTTCATCAAACTCTGCTCCACCCCAAGGTGATCCAATATCCGAGCAACAACAAAATCCACAATATCCCCCACACTCTGCGGATGATGATAAAACCCCGGATTCGGCGGCATGATCACCGCGCCCGCATGCGATAGCTTCAGCATGTTCTCCAGATGAATCGCCGAGAACGGCATCTCTCTGGGCACCAATATCAAAGCACGTTTCTCCTTGAGCATCACATCCGCCGCGCGGCAAATAAGATCATCACTGATACCACCCGCGATCTTGCCCAGCGTGCCCATGGTGCATGGGCACACCACCATCGCGTCGCCGGGATTGGAGCCGGAGGCCATGGGGGCGTACCAGTCCTGGATGCCGAATACCTTGAGTTCGCCGCTGAATTGGCCGAAACGTTCCCTGAATAATTGCTCCGCGTCCTGCGGGCGGCTGGGCAGGGTGAAGTCGAGTTCCTGCTTGGCGACGATCTGCGCGGCTTGCGAATAGACCAGATGTACGCGCTGGCCGCTTTGCAGCAGGCATTCGAGCAGGCGCACGCCGTAGGGCAGGCCGGAGGCGCCGGTGAGGGCTAGCGTTATCGTCTTCATGGTTGCGGTTCCGGTTCGGGTTTGTCGCCATTATCCATGAATCTTGCCGCAATCAAGCCGTTGACCGTGCCGAACACCAACGCGGCGGTGGCGAAGATGGGGATGAGGTAGGCGATGCCGCTGTGCGGAATCAGCCACAGGTAGACCACGGCCATCTGTCCGGCGATGTGGGCGAAGGCGGCGAGGACGCTGTCCGTGACCGGGCCGAACCAGCGTTGCGGCAAGTGCAGGCTCAGGGCGAGCACGACAAGGCTGCACACGGCGCCGGACAGGCTCAGGAAGAATCCCGGCGCCAAGAAGTTGCCGAACAGCAGGCTGCCCGCCAGCACGCGCAGCAATGATACCCACGCCGCCGCACGCCAGCCATAACGGGCCAATACGATCAGCGTGACGATGTTGGCCAGCCCCGGTTTGACGCCGGGCAGAGGCGAAGGAATGGCGTTTTCCAGCACGGTGAGGCCGAGCGCCACGGCTGCCATTTTGGCGATGTGGTGGTCTTCGGGGGTGGTGTGAAGCAGGATTGAGGATTTGGGATTTGGGATTGAGGAAAAACCAACCCCTCCCAGCCTCCCCTTGTCAGGGGAGGAGTCGCTTTGTTTTTCCCCTGACAAAAGGGGGGTAGAGGGGGTTGGTTTTTCCGACATCCAAATTCCCAGATCCAAAATCCTAGTAGTTGAGGCTGTCATATTTTTTCGCACCACCCGTCAACTCGACACTGACTTCATTCGGCAGGCAGATGGCAATTTCGCCCGCCTGCTGCAGCCAGCCCTGGCGCACGCAATATTGCCTGGGGCTGGGGTCGGAACTGATGCGCGCTTTGCGTTTCTCGATGGTGATGATGCTGGTACCGAGTGGACCGGGCACTTCGATCTGCTGGTCGCGCGACAGTGGCACTTCCCTGAACACTTTGCCGCCGCTGCGGATGAGCGCGGTGTCGGCGATGCCGCCAGACCAGACCGCAATGCTGACCCAGACGGTGCAGAGAAGTCCTGCAAGCAGGGTGAGGTAGTCGCCGGGTCTGATGTGTGAAAGTGCAGTCACAATATGAACCTGTAAAACGGAATTGGTAGGGTGGGCACCAAAAAACGTGCCCCCTACATGTTTTTTCCGAACGACCTGTCGGGCATGAATGCTTTCAACCTGCGAGTTCGCGGTGGCGCAACAGGACCTGCTGCTGCGACTTGAAATGTTGTGCCAGCTTTTCGGCGAAATAGACCGAGCGGTGCTGCCCGCCGGTGCAGCCGATGGCGACGGTGAGGTAGCTGCGGTTGTCGGCGACGAAGCTGGGCAGCCAGTTTTCGACGAAGTTGCGGATGTCCGTGTACATTTTCTGCGCTTGCTCGGTGTTGTCGAGGAAGTCGATCACCGGCTGGTCGCGTCCGGTGAGCGGGCGCAACACGGGGTCGTAATGCGGATTGGGCAGGCTGCGCACGTCGAACACCAGGTCGGCATCCAGCGGCAGGCCGTTCTTGAAACCGAACGATTCGAACAGCAGGGTGAGTCTTGCGCGGTCGAGCGTGATGAATTGCTTGATCCAGGCGCGCAGCGCGTTGGCGTTGAGGTCGCTGGTGTCGATGTGGTGACCGATGTTGGCGATCTCGGCGAGCAGTTCGCGTTCCAGGGTGACGCATTCCGGCAGCGTCTTTATGCCGTCGTTCAGGGGGTGCAGGCGGCGCGTTTCGGAGAAACGCTTGACCAGCGTCTCGCTCTTTGCGTCCAGGAACAGCACATGCACGTCGATGTGTTGTTGCCTGAGTTTCTCGATGTATTGCGGCAGCAGCACGACGTTGCTGCCGCTGCGCACATCGACGCTGACGGCAACCTTTTTTACGCCGGCCAATTTCAGGTTGTTGGTCAGCACATGCAGCAACTCGGCGGGGAGGTTGTCCACGCAGTAGTAGCCGCTGTCTTCCAGTACGTTGAGTGCGACGCTTTTGCCGGAACCAGAGAGACCGCTGATCAGGAAGAGCTGCATGCTCACTCTTCCAGCAGGTATTGATCGTGACGGTTGATGAATTGCTGCATCGTGTCGATGCCGCGGTGCTGCAGCACGAAATTGCGCGCGGCAGCCTCGACCAGCACGGCCAGGTTGCGACCCGCCATCACGGGAATCTCCACCTTTTTGATCTTGACTCCCAGTATTTCCTCAAAACCCATAGAGGGCAGGCGATCCAGCTTGGTTAAATCGTCGAAAGGCGGGCGATACAGATGCACGATCAGCTTGAGACTTTTTTTGCGGCGCACGGCGGTCTCGCCGAACATGGTGCGGATATTGAGCATGCCCAAGCCGCGCACTTCGAGGAAATCGCGCAGCAATTCAGGGCAGCGGCCTTCAAGCGTGTCCGGCGAAATGCGGTACAGTTCGGTGATGTCATCGGCCACCAGTCCGCTGCCGCGCGTAATGAGTTCCAGCGCCAGCTCGCTCTTGCCCACGCCGCTGTCGCCCGTGATCATGACGCCCACACCGAGCACATCGAGGAATACGCCGTGGCGTGTGGTGGAGTCGGCCAGTCCCTTGACGATGTAATGACGGATCATCCACATCAGTTGCACGCTGCCCAGCGGCGAACGGAACAACGGGGTATGGGTGCGGTTGGCGAAATCCAGCAGCCCCTTGGGGATCTCGGTTTCTCCCGCTACGATCAGGCACAAGGGATTGCCTTCTTCCAGTTGCTTCAGCGCAGTGGACAGCTCGGCAGGGGTGAGTGCATGCAGGTAATCCAGTTCGGTGCTGCTCAACACCTGCACCCAGTTCGGGTGGATCAGGTTCATGTGGCCGATCCAGCCGCGATTGGAGGCGTTGACGACCTCGCTTTCCAGCACGCGGTCGCCGCCCTCCGATCCGCCTACCCAGGTCAGCCCCAGGCGCTCTTGCTTGTCTGCGAATAATTGCCGGATGTTGACCTGAGCCATTACAGATACCTCTCAAAATCCAAAGTTTCGTCGCCATGCTGCGTTGCGTGCGAAAAATCTTGCTTACATATAGTTACATATGCTGCGCTGCGATTTGTCGCATGCGCCTTGCCTGGCTTAGAAATTTGAATTTTTAGAGGCATCTGTATGATTTATCTAACCCTGCCAGTCGGCAAACATCTTGTGGATGGCGGCGGGGTCGTCGGTATTTTGCAGTTGGTCGCGGAAGGCTTTATCGCTGAACATCTGGGCCAGTTCGCCCAGCAGTTGCAGGTGCATGTCGGTCGCGCGTTCGGGGACCAGCAGCACGAAAATGAAATTCACCGGCAGTCCGTCCGGTGCATCGAAGGGGATGGGGTTCTGCATCTTGACGAAGGCGGCTACCGCGTCGCGCAGGCCCTTCACGCGCCCGTGCGGAATGGCCACGCCCTGGCCCAATCCGGTGGAGCCCAGCTTCTCGCGCGCGAACAGGCTGTCAAATACCTGGCTGCGCGCAATGTGCTGCGTGTTTTCAAACAATAACCCGACACGTTCGAACACGCGCTTCTTGCTGGCGGATTCGTTATCCAGCAGCACGCACTCCGGTGTCAAAATCTTGCTGATCAGGCTCATGTTATTTCACCATGACAAAAAAACGGGGCAACCGCTTCCGGCCACCCCGTATATTGCTTCATTCTGCCGAGCTGTGCTTGCCGGATTCGTCATGGCGGCGGGCAGTGCCTTTTTCCTTGTGCTTCAACACCTGGCGGTCCAGGGAGTCGACCAGCGCGTCAATGGCGACATACAAATTGTCATCGGCGGTCTCGGCAAAAATATTCTTGCCGGAAACATGGACGTTGGCTTCGGCCTTCTGCACCAGTTTGTCCACTGACAGGATCACGTTAATGTCGATCACGTTGTCGAAATGGCGTTTGACCTTGTCGAGTTTGCTGAGCACGTGTTCGCGGATGGCCGGGGTGATTTCGAGGTGACGTCCTGTGAGGTTGAGGTTCATGGCCTGCTCCTTTTGGTTAAAGTGATTTACGAAGATTTACCGGAAGGATGTTCATCCCCTCGCGGTATTTTGCCACGGTACGGCGGGCGACCAAAATGCCCTGCTGTGCCAGGATTTCTGACATGCGACTGTCGGTGAGCGGATGCTTTGCATCCTCCTCGCTGACCAGTTGCTTGATAAGGGCGCGGATGGCGGTGGAAGAACAGGCGCCGCCTGCTTCCGTGGCCAGCCCGCTGCCGAAGAAATACTTGAATTCGTAGATGCCGCGCGGGGTGAGCATGAACTTCTGCGTGGTGACCCGCGAAATGGTGGATTCGTGCAGTTCGAGCTGGTCGGCGATTTCGCGCAGCACCAGCGGGCGCATGGCGATGTCGCCGTGCTCGAAAAACTGGCGCTGGCGCTCGACGATGGCCTGCGACACGCGCAGGATGGTCTCGAAGCGCTGTTGCAGGTTCTTGATGAACCAGCGTGCTTCCTGCAATTGTCCGGCCATTTCCTGCGCGTTCTTCTCGTTGCGCTGCTGCAGGATGTTGGCATACACCTGATTGATGCGCAGGCGCGGCATGGCTTCCGGATTCAGGCGTGCGCGCCAGATGCCGCCATGGCGCTCCACCAGCACATCCGGCACCACATAGTCGGCGGCGCGGTGCTCGAAGGCCGAGCCGGGCTTGGGTTGCAAATGCACGATCAGGTTTTGCGCGCAGCGCAGGGCATCGTCGTCGCAGCGCAGGGCTTTTTTCAGTTTGCTGAAGTCGCGCGCGGCCAGTTGGTCGAGATGGTGCGTCACGATGGCCAGCGCCAGTTCGCGACCGGGTATATCCTCCGGCATGGCCTCCAGCTGCAGGGCCAGGCATTCGCTCAGGTTGCGCGCGCCTATGCCGGGCGCGTCCAGATGCTGCAACTGCACCAGTGCCGTTTCCAGGTCGTCCAGCGAAATGTCCAGTTCCGGCGGCAGCAGTTCGAAGATTTCTTCCAGCGGCTGTGACAGGTAGGCGTTCTCGTCCAGCGCGTCGATGAGCAGGCCGATGATCTTTTTGTCGCGCCCGTCCATCTGGCTCATGTTCAATTCCCACAGCAAGTGCTCGCGCATGCTGGGTTTTTCGGCGGCAACTTCGGAATAGCCGTCGTCCTCGTCGTCCGGATTGGATGAAGATGAGCTCGAAGAAAACGAAGGCTCAGGCCATTCGCTGCTATCGTTGTTGCGCGATTCGGTTTCGGCGGGTGCGCTGCTGTTTTCGGCGCTGCTGGCCGGCGCGGGTGTGTCGGTGCTGCTGTTGCCACTGTAGGTCTGGTTGGTGCTGTCGTCCTCGCGTTCGAGGAAGGGATTTTCGTCCAGCAGGCGCGCAGTTTCCTGATTGATCTCTAACGTGGAGAGCTGCAGCAGCTTGATAGCCTGCTGCAACTGCGGCGTTAGCATCAGCTGTTGGGATTGCCTGAGTTGGAGAGAGTGTTTCATTGCTGGTTTTGGTGGGAGGCTGCGCTATCTTATAACTTGAAGTGCTCGCCCAAATACACCTTCCTCACGCCCTCATTATAGATGATTTCCTCGGGCTTGCCTTCCGCCATCACCGAGCCGGCATTGATGATGTAGGCGCGGTCGCAGATCCCCAGTGTTTCCCGCACGTTGTGGTCGGTGATGAGCACGCCGATGCTGCGTTCCTTGAGGAAACGGATGATCTTCTGGATGTCCAGCACGGCAATAGGGTCTACCCCGGCAAAGGGTTCGTCCAGCAGGATGAAACGCGGGTCGGTCGCCAGGGCGCGTGCGATTTCCACGCGCCGCCGTTCTCCGCCCGACAGGCTGATGGCCGGATTGTCGCGGATATGGGTGATGTGCAGATCATTTAACAATGCTTCCAGCCGGGTGTTCATCTCGGCAGGCGCGTAGCCCTGCAATTCCAGCACGGCCAGGATATTTTCGGCCACGGTCAGGCGCCGGAAAATGGAGGCTTCCTGCGGCAGGTAGGCCAGCCCGAGGCGGGCGCGGCGATGGATGGGCAGGTGGGTAATATCCTGGTCGTCAATGAATATCTCGCCGCCGTCTGCCGCGACCAGGCCGACGATCATATAGAAGCTGGTGGTCTTGCCCGCGCCGTTCGGCCCCAGCAGTCCGACCACTTCGCCGCTTTTCACGGACAACGAGACATCATGCACCACGGTGCGGGTGCCATAGCGTTTTTTCAGGGAAATGGTGCGTAGTTCACTCATGGCTTCTGTTTGGAAAGTGTCGGGCTGGATTGAATGGTGAGCGGCGCATTTTTCTGCGCGGGGCTGGCTGGTGTTTCTTTGCTTTTGGGCTGGATCACTGCATGCACACGGCCCTTGTTCGGATCGTTGATATTGTTCGGATCGCCGCTCACCTGGAATATCTCGGTGCGGGTGCTGTAGGTGATGTGGTCGCCCTGCACGTCGTCCTGGGCGCGCTTGACCCGAGCCTGAACGTAGAAGTCCACGGTTTCGGTGCGCGTGTCGTACTCAATGCGTTCGCCATAGCCTTCCATGTACTCGTCCGACCCTTCGTGTTTCTGGCGAAAGCTGGCCAGTTTTCCGGTGGCGGTACAGTGCTTGTATCCCAGCTTGTCCTGCGTCAGCACGATTTTTTCCGCATGGATCTGCAGTGTGCCCTGGGTGAGTTCCACCTTGCCTTCAAATACGCTCGTTTGCGCCATGTCGTCGACGATGACCCGGTCGGATTCCAGATGAATGGGTTTCTCGCGATCTGCGTTTTCGGCATGCACCGCGCCGCTCCAGGCCAGAAGCAGCACGCCGCACAATACGGCATTATTGAGGTGCAGGTTCATGCGTTGCCCTGACGCGCGACAGCAGTTTGGCGGTGCGCGCTTTGTTATCGAGTTCCATGCCGACGGCGCGGATGACGTTGAATTGATTGGTCATCACCACCGACTGGTCGCTTTCCGCCCAGTCGCGGTCGGGAACGACATGCAAATAATCGGTCGCGAAGCGCTGTTCGCCGGTGTTTCCGAAGGCGGGGCGCACTATGCGCACCTCGTCGTAGAGGAACACGTCTTCGCCTTTGCTGGAAAGCTTGCCGGTCTGCGCCGAGGTGAGGGTGGGCGGACGATCTGCAAACAGACTGGTCAGTTGCGGCATCTGCAAGTGCGTGGTGTCGTCATCCGGGTAATGCCAGAGTTTTTCGGCGGAGAGTGTATAGCGCGGCTGCCCTTGCGTATTGAGCGTGACCGCAGAAAAATTGTCGATGTAGTAATCGATATCATGCCGTTGCTGGCTCTGGACTTGCGGCAACGGCTGAACCTGCTGATTGAGCCACCAGGTCGCTGCCAGCAACAGCAGCAACGGCATGAGCGGTAGCCAGGGGCGCGCTCTATCGATAATTCGAACGCTTCTCATCACTTCAGGTAGGGCGCAAGCTGTGCGTCCAGCGTGCCTTGGGTGCCCATGATAAGTTCGCAAACTTCGCGTACCGCGCCGTTTCCAGCTTCGCGCTGGCTGACGTAATGCGCATGGTCGCGTACCACTTGCGGTGCGGCGGGAACGCTGAGGGCCAGTCCGACGCGGCGCATCACCGGCAGGTCGACCACGTCGTCGCCCATGAAGGCGGCGGCTTCCGGCGCCAGCTTCAATTCCGCCAGCAGCGCCTGCATCGCCGCCAGTTTGTCTTCCACGCCCTGATACAAACGCGCGATGCCGAGATTGCGGGCGCGCAACTCGACGCATTTCGAGGTGCGTCCGGTGATGATGGCGAGCTCCAGCCCCGATGCCTTGAGCATCTTCAGGCCGTGTCCGTCGAGCGAGTTGAAACGCTTGAACTCTTCGCCGGAATCGGAAAGATACAAGCCGCCGTCGGTCAGCACGCCATCCACGTCGAAGGCGACCAGGCGCAGTGGTTTGATTCGTTCCGCGAGCAGCATCAGATCACCTTGGCCTTGAGCAGATCATGCATGTTCAGCGCGCCGACCAGTTTTCTGTCGGCATCCACCACGGGCAACTGGCTGATGTTGTACTTTTCCATCAATTGCACGGCGTCGACCGCCAGTGCATCGGGGCCGATGTTGCGCGGGTTCTTCGACATGACCTCGCTGACAGGCGTGGTGCTGAAATCCAGTTTTTTCTCCAGCGTGCGGCGCAGGTCGCCGTCGGTATAGATGCCCAGCAGGTGTTTGCTGTCGTCCACAATGGCGGTCATGCCCAGTCCTTTGCGCGAGATTTCCAGCACGGCATCGGCCAGCGTTGCATCTTCGCGTACCGAGGGAATGCTGGCGTTGGCATGCATGATGTCGCGCACACGGGTAAGCAGGCGTCGCCCCAGGCTGCCGCCCGGGTGCGAGCGCGCAAAATCTTCCTCGCCGAAGCCCTTGGCATCGAGCAGGGCAACGGCCAGCGCATCGCCCAACGCGAGGGCGGCGGTGGTGCTGGCCGTGGGGGCAAGGCCCATCGGGCAGGCTTCCTGCGCCACCGAGCCGTCGAGATGCACATCCGCCGCCAGCGCCAGGCTGGATTGCGGGTTGCCGGTCAGACTGATGAGATGCGCGCCCTGGCGTTTGATGGCAGGCACGATAGTGAGCAATTCTTCGCTCTCGCCGGAATACGAAAGCGCAATGACCACGTCCTGAGACGTGACCATGCCGAGATCGCCATGGCTGGCCTCGCCTGGATGCACAAAATAAGCGGGGGTGCCGGTGCTGGACATGGTTGCCGCGATCTTGCGCGCGATGTGCCCGGACTTGCCCATGCCACTGACAATGACCCGTCCCTTGCACGCAAGGATGAGGTTCAAGGCCTGCAAGAAATTGCCGTCGATGCGTTGCGTGAGGGCCCGAATGGCATCGGCCTCGATGTTCAGAACCTGGCGTGCAAGCTCGAGCGCATGCGGTGCGGAGGGCAGTGGTTTATTCATGCCGAGGATTATAACAGTGTCGTTTGGGGGCGGAGTTTTTTTGAAATTGTGGCATCATCGGGGCATGAACAGTTCGCTCCAATTGATCCTCATTTTGCTGGCCGTCGCTGTTGGCGTGGTGGTGGTGTGCCGGATTTTCAAGCTGCCCGCGATGCTGGGTTATCTGCTGGTCGGAATTACCATCGGTCCGCATGCGATGGGCTGGATTCCCGATGCCCCGGAAACGCGCCATCTCGCCGAATTCGGCGTGGTGTTCCTGATGTTCAGTATCGGCCTCGAATTCAGCCTGGCGCGGTTGCGCGCCATGCAGCGCCTGGTGTTCGGCCTGGGTACGGCGCAGGTCGCAGCAACCATGCTGCTGGTAATGCTTTCTTCCCTGGTTTTCGAGATCGACTGGCGCGCTGGCCTGGTGCTGGGCGGGATCCTGGCCATGTCTTCTACCGCCATCGTCAGCAAAATGCTGGTCGAGCGCGCCGAGTTGAACACGCCGCACGGGCAGAAGATCATGGGCGTACTGCTGTTCCAGGATCTGGCCGTGGTGCCGTTGATTATCGTCATTCCCGCGCTGGCATCGCCCGAAGGCCACCTTACCGGCACGATCATGCTGGCCATGCTCAAGGCGGCCATCCTGTTGGCAGCGCTATTGACGTTCGGGCAGCGTTTGTTGCGTCCGTGGTTTCATCTGGTTGCCGGACAAAAATCCTCGGAACTGTTCATGCTCAACGTGCTGCTGTTCACGCTCGGCATGGCCTGGCTCACCGAGCTCTCCGGCTTGTCGCTCGCGCTGGGTGCATTCGTCGCGGGCATGCTGATCTCCGAGACCGAATACCGCTATCAGGTGGAAGAAGACATCAAACCTTTCCGCGACGTGCTGCTGGGCCTGTTCTTCGTCACCATCGGCATGATGCTCGATATGCGTGCGGTGATCGACGGGTGGGGATGGATACTGTTGCTGTTGCTCATCCTGATCCCGTTCAAGGCTGCCGTGGTTGCCCTGCTGGTGCGCGCCTTTGCGGGCGAGTGGGGGGCGGCGTTGCGCACCGGACTGGGTCTGGCGCAGGCCGGTGAATTCGGCTTCGTGCTGCTGACATTGTCGGGCGAAGTGCATCTGCTGGCGGACGATGTGATGCAGAACGTGCTGGCGGCCATGCTCATCTCCATGCTCATCGCGCCGTTCCTGATACATCACACCGAGGCCATCGTGCGCCGCCTGTCGCCGGAAGAATGGATGAACCGCGCCATGCAAATGCACCAGATCGCCGTGAGCAGCATGACGAGCAAGCAGCACATCATCATTTGCGGCTACGGGCGCAGCGGGCAGGCGCTGGCAAAATTCCTGACCGAGGAAGGCATCAGTTTTATCGCGCTCGATCTTGATTCGCGCCGCGTGCATGAAGCGGCGGCGGCAGGGGAGAGGGTGGTTTACGGCGACGCGGGAAAAAACGAGGTATTGAAAGCGGCCGGCCTGATGCGTGCCAAGGCCCTGGCCATCACTTACGACGACAAGCATTCCGCGCTCAAGATATTGCATCACGTGCAGGCATCGCGTCCCGATCTGCCCGTCGTGGTGCGTACCGCCGACGACACGCACATTGCCGTACTCAAGCAGGCGGGTGCCGCCGAGGTGGTGGCAGAAGTCACCGAAGGCAGCGTCATGCTCGCCTCGCAGGCGCTGCTGCTCTCCGGCGTGCCGCTGAGCCGGGTTGTCCGCCACGTGCAGGAATCGCGCGCCAAGCGCTACAGCATGTTCAGCGGCTTCTTGCGCAATGCGCCACCGGCAGATGCGGTGGGTGACGCCACCGAAAGCCTGCAGCCGCGTTTCCAGACCGTGATGCTTAACGTGGGCGATGCTGCGGTCGGCAAACGCCTGAAAGCGCTGAAACTGGGCGAACTCAACGTCGAAGTGAATGCCGTGCGCCGCCACAATGTCGAAGGCAGCCAGCCTTCGGGCGACATGGTGCTGCGCGCGGGCGACGTGCTGGTGTTGCTCGGGCAAGCGGTGACGCTGGAGGCGGCGGAGAAGCGGTTGCGCAAGGATTAGGCGGTGGTTTGAAACCTGAAACGTTATTGAGCCACGGATGAACACAGATGGAACACGGATACAGCCGCCTTCCAGCGATGGCGCACACATCAATCAGGTGAGCTGCAAACCCTATGAAACGCACCGTTGTATCTGTTGTTCATCCGTGGCTGGCAAAGGTTGGTTGAGCGCACCCGCAACGGGTGTCGTGCTTGTTCAGCAGTTTCATTCCCGGCGGTTAATTACAAAATGATGGCATGAAAAAAGCCCGCTGTTTGCAGCGGGCTTTTTAGATGTCACGCCGGAGTTTGGTTAATAACCTTGGCAGACCAGATAAGGCTTGTCGGGATTTGCTTGCAGAGTGGCATTCGTTTCGGCAACACCTGATGCTGCTGTTCCAGCTGGAGCAACGCGCAAAGCCCCTGTTTGCGAATTGCCATCATCCAGGGAGATGTCGAGTTGCTGCGCGAATTTGCCGGGAATGTTGTTCGAGCAGACGATGAACGAACCGGGCAAGCCTAGAATCGGGCCATCTGTGCCGGAGTTCGTGATACCGATTAGCCCGCCTATGGCGTTGACCGGTTGCAGGGGCGTGCCCGTTGTGGGACCGGCAGCCAATCCAGCCAAGCGTACATGCTCCCAGAATATATGCGATTCAGCATTACCTGTTGCATTCCATTGTCCATCAATTACACCGTTGCCTGCAGTGGCGGAGGCTGCTTGTGTTGCGGATGCGGAGAGGTGGGTTGCAATATTGGCATCGTCGCCGGGGATGGCATGGTACTTGTCCTGATAGCCATAAACATAGACGGGCACGTTTCTGAAGTCAGTCGCCAGATTTTTCACCTTGGCGCTGTTGATGAGCTCCTGACCCTTCATGACGCCGCCGAGCAGCAGTCCGATGATCACCAGAACGATGGCGATTTCAATTAAGGTAAAGCCGGATTGGTTGCGTTTCATTGGTTGGTTCTCCAAGTATGGTTCTTATAATTTGTTGTTTGCTAAATATTGCCTGAGTATCAGACTACAGCAATACCCGTGCCATGTGGAACAGAACCCGGAAATCATGTTGATATTCTTGCATAGTCTGGAATCCGGGTGGAAATATTTTCGCCGCCTGTTCCAGTCTCAGTTTCTTCAACTCATTACCTGTTGACACAAACCGGCAGAAATCCTTGTCTGGCCTGATTGTTGCCCACCATAACCAAAATTGGTGCATTTGCCTAGTGCCGAGTAAGAATCGGGTAAACAATACCAGCAAAGTTACTGGTTTTATTCAAAAATGACAAGCGAACTGGGTTAAAATTCGCAATTGAATTGACGAAGTTCTGACAGGAATGACGAAATGGCGACACTCACCCTGGGAAGATTGAAATTGTCCGGCCGCTGGCTTTCATTTGCCATGCTGGTGTCTTTGCATTTGGCGTTGCTGTTGGGATCGCAAAGCAGTTTGATGCGCCCATTGTTGCTGATGCACTTGGGCATGTTTTTACTGTGGCAACCGCTGTGGCGCGGCGAAAGCAAGCTGCGTTTCGGAAGTGCCGCGCTCATTATTACGTTGAGCCTGATCGCTTTGTTCTGGCTCAATTGGTGGCTACTGGCATTCTGGGTGAGCGGTTTGTTCGCGCTGGTGGGCGGGCGTGTGTTTTCCTTCCATGCCCGCTGGCAGCGCCGCTATTACCTGTTGATGATGGCGTATTTGCTGGCCATCCTCCTGCTTGAAGTTGCGCCGCACCTGTTTGGTTTGCCCACGCTGGGCGAGGTGATCGATATCCTGATGTCTTATGGATTGCCGCTGTTGCTGCTGGTGATGGCGTTTGTTCCGGTCGAACCCGATCAGGCGGAAAGCGAACAGGCGGTGGATTTCATCTACATACTGCTGCTGTTTGCCTTGTTGACCTTGTTGTTGCTGGGCAGTCTTGCCTTCATGACGTTGGCGCAGATCAGCTATCTTGATGCCCTGACGCGCAGTTTGTTCATCATCGCCATCATGTTGCTGGCACTGGGGGCGCTGTGGAACCCGCGCCTCGGATTTTCCGGTTTTCAGGGACTGTTCTCGCGTTACCTGCTGACCATAGGCACGCCGTTTGAGATATGGCTCAAGCGGCTTGCCGAGGCCGCGCAACAGGAACAGGATCCGGAAACCTTTCTGGCGCGTGCCACGGAATATCTTACCGAGATGCCCTGGATATCGGGACTGTCGTGGGTGTCGGGGCGCGGCCATGGAGAATTGGGGGTTTCCACTTCGCATCGCATCGAAGTGTCCGATCAGGACCTGAGCCTCACCCTGTTCAGCCACCGGGCGGTATCGCCTACCGTGTTGCTGCATGTCCGGTTGCTGACCAGGTTGCTGGGACACTTCTATCAGGCCAAGCGGCGCGAACAGAACCTGCGCGAGATCACGCGCCTGCAGACGATTTATGAAACGGGCGCGCGTTTGACGCATGACCTCAAGAATATGTTGCAATCCCTGATTGCACTCACTTCCGTTGCGCGCGAACAGCCGGAACGGGCGCAGCCTGTTTTGCAGCGCCAATTGCCGGTGCTCACGCAGCGCATCGAACTTATTCTGTCCAAGCTCAAGTCTCCGCAAACGCAGGAAGACGCTGTCGAACTGCCGTTGGGCACATGGTGGGAAAGCTTGCGCCAGCGTTACCAGCACCGCAATGTCGAATGGCGCAGCCCCGCGAATATCGGCCAACTGTCCATCCCGGTCGCCCTGTTCGATTGCGTTGCCGACAACCTGATCGACAATGCCAGTAAAAAACGTATGCGCGAGCCCAGCATCACTGTCTCTGCCACATTGTCCAGCGAACCCTTCAGCCTGAGTATCAGCGATAACGGCAGCGCCATCCCGGTCGCGGTCGCCCAGCAATTGCTGAATACGATCATCCCCTCCGAAGACGGCATGGGTATCGGGCTGTTTCAGGTCGCCCGCTGGGCGGCACAATCCGGCTATCGCCTGGAGTTGAGCGAAAACAGGCCGGGGAGAGTGACTTTCCGGATTCATAAAGTGGAATAGCCTGTTGGCTGCCCGCCTCGTTCTTTTTGTGCGGGCAAATTGCGCAGCAGGTAAAATCGCGCAGCCATGAATGCAGCCTTATCACCCCTCGCCCAGCGCCGTCTGGCGCGCGTCCAGCAACTCTCTACCATCGAATACCCCGCCGACCTGCCCGTCGTGGCGCGGCGCGAGGAATTGGCGCAGGCCATCGAAAAACACCAGGTCATCATCGTGTGCGGCGAGACTGGCTCGGGCAAGACCACGCAACTGCCCAAGATATGCCTGAGCCTGGGCCGCGGCGTGCCGGGCGTGATCGGCCACACCCAGCCGCGTCGCGTGGCGGCGCGTTCGGTGGGCGCGCGCATCGCGCATGAACTGAAATCCGAACTGGGCGGTCTGGTTGGCTACAAGGTGCGATTCAACGACAAGGTGTCGCCCGACACCTGCATCAAGCTGATGACCGACGGTATCCTGCTGGCCGAAATCCACCACGACCCGAATCTCAGGAATTACGACACCATCATCATCGACGAGGCGCACGAGCGCTCGCTCAACATCGACTTTTTGCTGGGCTATCTCAAGCGCCTGCTGCCGCGCCGCCCCGACCTGAAACTCATCATCACTTCGGCGACGCTGGATGCGGAGCGGTTTGCGAAGCATTTCTCCGATGCGCCAGTGCTGCAAGTCACCGGACGAACTTATCCGGTCGAGGTGCGCTACCGTCCGCCGCAGCAGAACGAGGAAGGCGACACTCAGGACGTTCCGCAAGCGATCTGCAGCGCGCTGGACGAGCTATCCATTGGCGGGCTGAAAGGCGACGTGCTGGTGTTCCTGCCCGGCGAGCGCGAGATACGCGATACCGCCGAGGCCTTGCGCAAGCACCAGCACAAGGGATTGGAAATTCTTCCACTGTTCTCGCGTCTGTCCATCTCTGAGCAGGATCGCGTGTTCAAACCCGCTTCCGGTGTGCGGCGCGTGGTGCTGGCGACCAACGTGGCGGAGACTTCGTTGACCGTGCCCAATATCGGCTACGTGATCGACAGCGGCCTGGCGCGCATCAACCGCTACAGCGTGCGGCAGAAGGTGGAGCAATTGCGCATCGAAAACATCGCGCGCGCCGCGGCCAATCAGCGCGCAGGCCGCTGCGGCCGTGTGATGAGCGGCATCTGCATCCGGCTGTACGAAGAAGCGGATTTTCTGCAGCGGTCGGAATTCACCGATGCCGAAATATTCCGCGTGTCGCTGGCTACGGTCATTCTGCGCATGAGTGCGCTGGGATTGGGCGAGGTTGAAGAATTCCCTTTCATCGAGCCGCCTGGTTCGCGCGCAATCGCCGACGGCTATCAGTTGCTGCAGGAACTGAACGCCATCGACGAGAAACGCCAGCTTACGCCGCTGGGCCACGAGCTGGCCAAGCTGCCGCTCGATCCCAAGGTGGCGCGCCTGCTGCTGGCGGGGCGGCAATTTCACTGCCTGAACGAGATACTCATCATCGCCAGCGCACTGGCACTGCAGGACCCGCGCGACCGACCAAGCGAGCGGCGCGAGGCGGCGGATGCGGCGCACCAGCGCTTTAACGACGAGCGCTCGGATTTCCTGGCGTACATCAAGTTGTGGGCGTGGTTTCAGGAAGCGATCAAACACAAGAAGACCAACAAACTGTGGGCGAACGAATGCCGCGAAAAATTCCTGTCGCCGCTGCGCTTGCGCGAATGGCATGAATTGCACCAGCAGTTGCACGCGCAAGTGAGTGAGATGGGGATGCGCTTCAACGAGCAGCCCGCCACTTACGAACAAATCCACAAGGCGCTGCTGACGGGGCTGCTCGGCAACATCGGTTGCAAGGGCGTGGACCGCGAGCCGTATTACCTCGGACCGCGCGAGATCAAGTTTTTCATCGCATCGAATTCGGTGCTGGCGAAGAAAGGCAGCAAGTGGGTGGTGGCGGCCGAGATTGTGGAGACGACCAAACTGTTCGCGCGCTGCGTGGCGCGCATCGAACCGGAATGGCTGGAAGAGGTCGGCGCACACCTGATCAAGCGCAGCTATTTCGACGCGCACTGGGAGAAGAAGGCGGCGCAGGTGGCGGCGTGGGAGCGCAGCACCCTGCACGGGCTGGTCATCAACCCGAAGAAGCGCGTGCATTACGGGCCGATGAACGTGGCGGAGTCGCGCGAGATATTCATCCGCGAGGCGCTGGTGACGGGAGAGTTCAACACGCAGGCGCTGTTCTTCGCGCACAACCAGAAACTCATCGCCGACATCGAGGCGCTGGAACACAAGGCGCGCCGTCCCGATGTGCTGGTGGACGATGAACTGATTTTCGCCTTTTACGACGAGCGCATCCCCGAGGGGATACACAACGGGGCGGCGTTCGAGCATTGGCGCAAGGAAGCCGAGCGCGAACAGCCGAAATTGCTGTACCTGAAAAAAGACGACCTGATGCGGCATGAGGCGGCGGGGATTACGACGGAGCAGTTTCCGCCGCAACTGCTGATGAATAACGTGAGCTATGCGCTGGCGTACAACTTCGCGCCGGGCAAGAACGACGACGGCGTGACGCTGACTGTGCCGCAGGCCCTGCTCAACCAGGTGTCGGCGGCGCGCTGCGAATATCTGGTGCCGGGGATTCTGGCCGAGAAGATCGCGCAACTGGTGAAATCGCTGCCACAGAAACTGCGCCGCCATTGCGTGCCGGTGCCGGAATTCGCGGCGGCGTTCTGTCTTGCGGTGAAGCCTTCCGATGCACCGTTGCTGCAGGCGCTGGCGCGCTACATCCGCGAACAGAAACAGCTCGACGTGCCGCTGGATGCATTCAGGCTTGAGCAACTGCCCGCGCATCTGCTGATGAATTTTCGCGTGGTGGACGAGCATGGGCGGCAGTTGGGCATGTCGCGCAACTTTGTACAGCTGCGCGGCGAGTGGGCGCCGAAGCAGACTGCGGTTGTTGCCGCTCCTGCGGCGAAGAGTGCCGCGCCGCAGCAGAAGAGCGGCGGCGAACGCTACACCGAATGGAGGTTCGGCGAGTTCAAGCCGACCAGCACCGAGCAGCGCGCCGGGCAGACCATCACCGTGTTCAATGCGCTGGTGGACGAGGGCGATGCGGTGACGCTGCAAAGTTTCGATACGCAGGATGCCGCCAAGGTGGCACATCGTCTGGGGCTGAGGCGCATGTTCATGCTGGCCCTGAAGGAGCAGGTGAAATACCTGGAAAAGAACCTGCCCGGCCTGCAGGCGATGTCCATGCAATTTCTCCCGTTCGGTTCGCAGCAGGACTTGCAGCGGCAGATTCTTGCCGTGACTTTCGACCGCTGCAGCCTGAACGATCCCTGGCCGGAAACAGAGAAGGAATTTGCCGCACGCTGTAAGGACGCCAAGGCGCGCCTGAACCTGGTGGCGCAGGAAATCGCGCGGCTGGTTGGTGCGGTGTTGGCGGAATACCATGTGTTGCAAAAGTCCTTGCCCGCCTTCAAGGCGCAGGGGCAGGTGCTACAGGATATCCGTACCCAGTGCGAATCGCTGCTGAACAAGGAGTGGGTGGTGCGTACGCCGTTCGAGCGCATGCAGCACATGCCGCGCTACCTGAAAGCGATCAACGTGCGGCTGGAAAAACTGCGCGCCAATCCGGCGCGCGATGCGCAAAATATGGCGCAGTTGGCGCCGCTGTTGCAGCAATGGCAGCGCAAGTTATCGGCGCAGCAGGGCGAGCCGGATGCGCGGCTGGAGGATTTTGGCTGGATGTTGCAGGAACTGCGCGTATCCTTGTACGCACAGGAACTGAAAACGCCGGTGATTGTGTCTGTGAAACGGCTGGAAAAAATTCTGGCCGGACTGAGTTGAGGTATTGCGATGAGTCAGAAAAAAGTGGATGTGTTGTTGGTGGGAGCGGGTGTAATGAGCGCGACGCTGGGCAAGCTTCTGTCCGAACTCGCCCCCGATCTGAAGGTGATGATGGTGGAACGCCTCGCGCGCGTGGCCGGGGAAAGTTCGCATGTGCTGAACAATGCGGGCACCGGACATGCCGGGTATTGCGAGCTCAACTACACGCCGCAGCAGCCGGACGGTTCGGTCAACGTCAGCCGTGCGCTGGAAATCAACGCGGATTTTGAAATGTCGCTGCAGTTCTGGTCGTACCTGGTGGAGCAGGGCTGCATCCCCGATCCCGCCAAATTCATCAATCCGGTGTTTCACCAGAGCTTTGTGTGGGGCAAGGAGAATGTGGCCTTCCTGCGCGAGCGCTTCCAGACGTTGCACCGGCATCCCCTGTTCGAGGAAATGGAATACAGCGAGGACCCGGCGGTGTTGCGCAAGTGGATGCCGCTGGTGATGCAGGGGCGCGACCCGAAACAGATAGTTGCCGCGACGCGGGTGAAGCACGGTAGCGACGTCGATTTCGGCAACCTTACGCGCAGGCTGGTGCGTGTGTTGCAGAAGTCGCCCAATTTCGAATTGAAAACGAGCCACACCATCGAAAGCCTGAGAAAACGCGAGGACGGACGCTGGCATGTGCGCATGATGGAGAACGCGAGCGGCAAGCTGCATACGGTCAACGCGGGCTTCGTGTTCATCGGCGCGGGCGGCGGCGCACTGCCGCTGCTGCAGAAGTCCGGCACGCCCGAAGCCGAAGGTTACGGCGGCTTTCCGGTCAGTGGACATTGGCTGATCTGCCGCAAGCCGGAGATTGTGCGCCAACACGCTACCAAGGTGTATGGCAAGGCCGAAGTGGGCGCGCCGCCCATGTCCGTTCCCCACCTCGATGTGCGCATGATCGACGGCGAGCGCGCCTTGCTGTTCGGGCCGTTCGCCAGCGTCACCACGCGCTTTCTCAAACAGGGGTCGGTGTTCGATCTGTTCGCTTCGCTCAAGACCGACAACCTCAAGCCCATGCTGGCGGTGGCGGTGGAAAACTTCGATCTGATGCGCTATCTGCTGGGCGAGGCGGTCAAGTCGCACGGCGACCGGGTGAAGGCCTTGCGCGCCTATTATCCCGAGGCGCGCGAGGAGGATTGGGAGCTGGCTTCGGCCGGGCAGCGCGTGCAGATCATCAAGAGCTGCGGTTCCTACTGCGGCAGGCTGGAGTTCGGCACCGAGATCGTTGCCAGCAAGGATGGCACACTGGCCTCGCTGCTCGGCGCTTCGCCCGGCGCCTCCACATCGGTGAAAGCGATGGTCCAGGTGATCGAGCGCTGCTTCCGGCAGCGCATGAAGACTGCCGAGTGGAAGCACAAGATGAAGGAGATGGTTCCTTCCTACGGCGTGTCGCTGGATGAGAATGCAGCGCTGTTGAAAGAGGTCAGGCGGCGCAACCTGACCACATTGCGGCTGGATATTTGAAAAACGCAAAACCAGCTTTCATTCGGGCAAGCCCGGAACTGCGCGGTATATCTGCAGGGTGACGCGGACGCTAAGTTATAATCGGAGCAGTCCTTATTCAAGGCAATACGGGCGATTCATGAAGACAATCAGGAGACGGCATTGAACAAGCGTGAAATTGAATTACTCAGCCAGGAAATCGAGATGTTGATGAACGAACGCGCGCGCCTGCTCAAGGTGGTGGGTGCGGCGGCCGTGCTGGTGGCGAATGCGGATGCGTCCAGGCTGCAGCCCAACGCAGTGGAAGCGGCGGAGATGTTGTCCGAGACGCTGAACGAGCTGTCCGAGGAAACGCTGAGAGACGCGCTGGAGTCGGTTCACGCGGAGCCGGATGAAGCATAAAGACCGGGAAGAATCATGAGCCAGACTCCTCCAAAGATCGGACTCATCCTCACCGGCGGCGGGGCGCGCGCCGCCTATCAGGTCGGCGTGCTAAAAGCCGTGGCCGAATTCCTGCCGCGCCGCGTG
Organism: Sideroxyarcus sp.; assembly: GCA_049286265.1. GTDB lineage: Bacteria > Pseudomonadota > Gammaproteobacteria > Burkholderiales > Gallionellaceae > Sideroxyarcus. Next base: position 8,057 of record JBAQDF010000067.1, on the reverse strand, counting down.
CATTCCCCGTTCCAGGTTATCTGCGGCACGTCGGCCGGTGCGCTGAACGCGGCAACGCTGGCGGTGAATGCGCAACATTTTCGCAAGGGCGTGAAATACCTGCTCAGTATCTGGACCAACTCGCATGTGAGCGACATCTATCGTTCTGATGTGCTGGGCGTTTTCGTCAATAGCGTGCGCTGGGTATCCGGGCTGGTGCTAAGCGTGATCGGCATCAACCGTATGAACCGCATTTCCCTGCTGGATAACTCGCCCTTGGCCATTTTCCTGGAACAGGCGCTGCCCTGCGAAAAGATACAGGAGAGCATCGATGCAGGCGCACTGCACGCTTTGAGCGTCACCGCTTCGGGTTACGGTTCCGGGCATTCGGTCACGTTTTATCAGGGGGTGCCGGACATCAAGCCGTGGAAGCGCACGCGCCGCGTGGGCATGGAGAGCAAGATCGGTATCGAACACCTGATGGCCTCTGCAGCCATTCCTTTCCTGTTTCCCGCCGTACATATCCACCGCGAGTATTTCGGCGACGGTTCCATGCGCCAGATCGCCCCGATCAGTTCCGCGCTGCATCTGGGTGCAGACAAGGTAATGCTGATGGGCGCCTGGCATGTCGAAGACGAGGAAGTGCGGCGCAACCGGATGGATGCTTATCCCACACTGGCGCAGATCGCCGGCCATGCGCTGGACAGTATTTTTCTCGACGGACTGGAAGTCGACCTGGAACGCCTGGAGCGCATCAACAAGACTGTCAGCCTGATTCCCGAATCGCTACGTGCGTCGACCGATATGCGCCATATCGACATATTGGTCATCACGCCCAGCCAGCCATTGGAGAAAGTTGCCGAGCGGCATATCGAGCGCCTGCCCTGGACTATCCGCCTGTTGCTGCGCGTGGCCGGTGTGATGCGCCGCAGCGGCGCGAATCTGGTGAGTTATCTGCTGTTCGACAAACACTACAGCCGGGCGTTGATCGATCTGGGTTATCAGGATGCCCTGAAGCGCCGGGACGAGATTCTTGCCTTCCTCGGCTACGTGACGCCAAGCCCCGAAAGCGACTTGCCGCAATGAGTGCAGCGGAGGCACACAAGCCGCTGACCTTTGCGTTGCTGCGACGATTGGCCGATGGCGAGTTCCATTCCGGAGAAGTTCTGGCGAAGCAATTCGGCGTCACGCGCGCCACGGTGAATAACGCATTGCAGGATGTCGATTCTTTCGGGCTGACCCTGTACAGCGTGCGCGGCCGCGGTTACCGACTGGCGCGCCCGTTGCAGTGGCTGGATGCCGACCTGATCCTTGCCGGACTGGGATCGGCGCGCACAGATATGCACATCGAAATACTCGAGCATGCCGCTTCCAGCAATGCGCTGTTGTTACAGCGCGCCACGCAGGGCGCGTCCAGCGGCACGGTGCTGGCGGTGGAATGGCAAAACGCCGGGCGCGGACGTCTGGGCAAGACATGGCATTCCGGCCTGGGCGACGCACTGACGTTTTCCGTGCTGTGGCGCTTCGACAGCGGGCTGGCGGCCTTATCCGGCTTGAGCCTGGCGGTGGGCATTGCCTTGATGCGCGCACTGGACGAACTCGGCGTGCCGGGCGCCGGGCTGAAGTGGCCGAACGACGTGTTGTTGAAGAGAGGCAAACTTGCCGGGATACTGCTGGAAGCGCAGGGCGACATGCTGGGCCCCAGCGCGGTGGTGATCGGTATCGGACTCAACCTGTCAGTGCCGGAAGCGATGCGCGAGCGCATCGACCAGCCGGTGAGCGACCTAGCCGCGCTGGAAATGCCGCTGCCGGAACGCAACCAGATACTTGCAGTAATATTGAAACATCTGGCTGCAGTGCTGCGCGAGTTTGCCGGGCACGGTTTCGCGCCTCTGCGCGGGGAGTGGGAAGGCCGTCATGTATTTCAGCAACGCCCGGTGAAACTGTTGCTGCCGGACGGCTCGCATATCTCCGGCATGGTGCTGGGGGTGACGGATGACGGCGCGTTGCGGCTGGCGACAGCGCAGGGCGAACAGGCATTCAACGCGGGCGAAGTCAGCCTGAGGAGCGCTTAAGTGTTGCTACTGGACGTGGGGAACAGCCGCTGCAAGTGGGCTCTGGTGCAAAACGGGGCCTGGACCCGTCAGGGCGTGGCGGGCAACACCGAATGGATCGCCATGCAGCATGCCTTTGCCGGGTTGCCCGCACCGTCGCGAATTCTGGTCTCCAATGTGGCAGGCGAGGCGATGGCGCAGCGCTTGCAGGCGGTCTGTGCCGTATGGAAATGCCCGTTGGAATTCGTGACGGCGACTGCCATGCAATGCGGGGTGCGCAACGGCTACGAGCAGCCGGAACGCCTGGGCAGCGACCGCTGGGCGGCATTGATCGCGGCCTGGAATCAGGTGCAGGGCGCTACGCTGGTGGTGAACTGCGGAACCGCGACGACAGTGGATGCGCTTTCGACGCAGGGCGAATTTCTGGGCGGACTGATTTTGCCCGGCGTGAGCCTGATGCAGCACAGCTTGGCGACGAATGCGGCGCAACTGAAAGCGGAGCAGGGCACGTTGCAGGATTTTCCGCGCAACACCGCCGATGCCATCCACAGTGGAATGCTGCGCGCCACACTGGGCGCGGTCCGGCACCAGTTCGGTTTATTGCAGGCGCGTTGCGGGACGGTGCGCTGCCTGCTGGGCGGCGGTGCGGCGGGTGTTGTCCAGCCGCATCTGGACTTGCAGCTGGAAAGAGTGGATAACCTGGTGCTAAAAGGGTTGCAGATCATTGGAGAGTCGAAAGCATGATGAAGTGGATCGTGGGATTGCTGTTGCTGGCCAACCTTGCGCTGTTCGGCTGGATGCGCTGGGGCGGTTTGTTGACCGAGGATGTCGATGCGGTTACGGCGCAAGTAGAGTTGAATGCGGACAAGATCAAATTGCTGGCGTTGCAAGCTGCATCGGCGCCGACGCCAGCCGCGTCAGGGGTGCCGTTGACGCTATCGGTTGCAGCCGCTTCTGCACCGGTAGCGGCATCCTCGGTTCCGGCCGCCTCGACTCCTGTTGCGGCAACGCCGCCCGTAGCGCCGAAAGAAGTGAATTGCGCGGAATGGGGCGAGTTTTCCGGCGACGATCTGGTGCGGGCGCAACAGGCATTGGACGTCCTGAAACTGGGCGACAACTTGACGCAGCGCATCGTGGAACAGGATCACGGCTACTGGGTATACATCCCGCCGATGAAGAATCGCTCGCAGGTTGAGGAAAAGATCAAGCAACTGAAGGAACACGGAGTAAAAGACTACTTTGTGGTGCAGGAAAAGGGGCGCTGGCTGAATGCCATTTCTCTGGGCGTATTCAAAAGCAACGAAGCCGCCCAGAAGTTCCTGGCTACCCTGGATGCCAAGGCCCTGGGGCCGTTCAAATTGGGCGTACGCAAGAGCAAACTCAAGTTCACCGTGTTCGTCATGAAGGGGCTGGACGCGGGGACGGTGGACAAGCTCAATACCCTGCAAAAGGGCTTTGCCGACAGCGAACTCAAAGTATCGGCATGCAACAATTGACATGAGGGGGTGAAATCAGCAAAATGCCGCCCTTCCTCAAAAAGCGCAGGCCGGTTGCGGCTGATTCAAGCGCAAGATTTCGGTGATATAGCTCAGTTGGTTAGAGCACAGCACTCATAATGCTGGGGTCGGTGGTTCAAGTCCACCTATCACCACCAAACGCAGGACAAATAAAAACTCCAGCCTGGGCTGGAGTTTTTATTTGTCTTTGATTCTTCGACTTAGTTGCTTGCGAACAGCTGTTTCAGCATCCACAAAGAATAAATAACCAAACCAACGGTGGAAACGGCTACGACGAGATCGGCGACTAATGACATTTTGAACCTCCTCCCAAGAGACCTAAGATTAAACACACCAACGAAATTGGTACTCGAATCCTAGCACAGATAATTTTTCTGACAAGTATTTTATACAAGCGCAAAAAGCCCGACGGGTAATCCCGTAGGCAAAGAGGGGGTACAGAGAGAGCGGCGGGAAGCTAGAGCTTCAAACTCCCCACCGGTCCTGATTTAGTCAGCTTTTTTAAACAACTGCATGGTGATCCATACAGCGAAACCAACTGAGAACAACGCGGTACCAATGGATGCTACGTCAGCAATGATGGACATACTCTTCTCCCTGAGGAATTAGTTTTGGATGAGACTTATAATGGCAATAGTCGGTTAACGTTCTAATGACATTAGTTGACTAAAGCTTCCCAAATTATATTAGTATTTTCGTATTGTATTCCCACATTTTTAATAAGGCTTATGATTATTAAGGTCTTATCGCAATTTTGACATTCGGCGGCAAGTAACCAGGTATCCAGCGTGCAAATAAAACTCTATATAAAGACCTATGGCTGCCAGATGAACGAGTACGACTCGGACAAGATGGCCGACGTGTTGCGTGCAGGTGAGGGCGTGGTGCTGACCGACAAGGCGGAAGAGGCGGATATCATTTTGTTCAACACTTGTTCCATTCGCGAGAAGGCGGAGGAAAAGGTGTTTTCCGATCTGGGGCGTGCGCGCGTTTTGAAGCAAAACAATCCCGGTTTGCTGATCGGAGTGGGCGGCTGCGTTGCCAGCCAGGAAGGCGACACCATCATCAGGCGTGCGCCCTATGTCGATGTGGTGTTCGGTCCGCAGACGCTGCATCGCCTGCCGCAACTTATTGCCGCGCGCCGCGCCAGCGGCAAACCGCAAGTGGATATCAGTTTTCCTGAAATCGAAAAGTTCGACCATGTGCCTGCAGCGCAGACTACACACGGCTCGGCCTTTGTTTCCATCATGGAAGGGTGCAGCAAATACTGCACCTATTGCGTCGTGCCTTACACGCGCGGCGAAGAAATGTCGCGACCGTTCGCCGACGTGCTGCGCGAAGTGGAAAGCCTGACGGCGCAGGGCGTGGGAGAAATTACGCTGCTGGGCCAGAACGTGAATGCCTATCAGGGAGTAACGGAGGAAGGCGACACCGTCGATTTCGCTTTTCTCGTTCAGGCGGTTGCCGCCATGCCGGGCGTGCAGCGCCTGCGCTACACCACCTCGCATCCGCGCGAGATGTCGCAACGCCTGATCGACTTGTATGCCACCACGCCCAAACTGGCCGGGCATTTGCATTTGCCGGTGCAGTCCGGTTCGGATCGCATTCTCGCGGCGATGAAGCGCGGCTATACCGCACTGGAATACAAATCCGTCGTGCGCAAACTGCGCGCGGCGCGGCCCGATATCTCCATCACCGCCGATTTCATCATCGGTTTTCCCGGCGAGACCGATGCCGACTTTGAAGCGACCATGAAGCTTATCGACGATGTCGGCTTCGACGCCAGTTTCAGTTTCATCTTCAGCGCGCGCCCAGGCACACCGGCTGCCGAGATGGCGGACGACACGCCGTATGCAACCAAGATGGAGCGGCTGCACCGTGTGCAAACCCGCATCGCCGAACTGGAACGGCAGGTCAGCAATGCGATGGGCGGCAGCGTGCAACGCGTGCTGGTGGAAAATATTTCGCGCAAAGATGCAAATGAACTGGCAGGACGTACCGAGAACAACCGTGTGGTGAATTTCCCCGGATCGCCCGGCATGCTGGGTCGTTATGTGGATGTGCGGATTTTGTCGGGGACGATGCACACCTTGCGCGGGGAACTGGTGATCGAACCATGAGCGATGCCGTGAATCTCTCTTTTGAGCCGGTGGACAATGTGCGTCTGTCCAACCTGTGCGGCGCTTTCGACGAGAACTTGCGCCAGATCGAGACCGCGCTGGAAGTGAACATCGCACGGCGCGGCGAACGCTTCACCATCAGCGGGGCGCAGGCGGCCTTGGCGCGCAACGTGCTGGAGCGCTTCTATCTTGAAGCCAAACACGACATCACGCTGGAGCGCCTGCAGCTCGGCTTGATAGAGTGCATGAAAAGCGACCTGCCCGATGCGCAGAGCGAATCGGTGCCGTTACTAATGACGCGCAAGGCCGAAGTGCGCGGGCGTACGGTGCGCCAGAATGAATATTTGCAGGCCATACAGGAGCACGACATTACTTTCGGCGTCGGCCCGGCCGGGACCGGCAAGACCTATCTCGCCGTTGCATCCGCCGTGGATGCACTGCAGCGCGAAACGGTGAAGCGGCTGGTGCTGGTGCGTCCGGCGGTGGAAGCGGGCGAACGCCTGGGATTCCTGCCCGGCGACCTGGCGCAGAAAGTCGATCCCTATCTGCGCCCTCTGTATGACGCGCTGTACGACCTGATGGGGCTGGACAAGGTCGCCAAGGCATTCGAGCGCGGCATGATCGAAGTTGCGCCGCTGGCCTACATGCGCGGCCGCACCCTGAACCACTCCTTCATCATCCTCGACGAGGCGCAGAACACCACGCCTGAGCAGATGAAGATGTTCCTCACCCGCATAGGCTTCGGCAGCAAGGCCGTCATTACCGGCGACGTCACCCAGATCGATCTCGCGCGCGGGCAGAAAAGCGGCCTCAACGATGCGCGCGTCGTGCTCAAGGATGTGCGCGGCATCGCCTTCCAGCAATTCCTGGCCGAGGATGTGGTGCGCCATCCGCTGGTGCAAAAAATTGTTTCCGCATACGAAAAATTCGAACAACCAAAACCATGAGCGAACCCCATAAACTTTCCCTGTCGGTGCAATACGCCACCAACGCCAAAAAACTGCCGACGCGCCAGCAATTCCGCCGCTGGGTCAAGGTCGCGCTGGAGCAGGATGTGCAAATGGCCTTGCGCATCGTGGACGAGATCGAAGGGCGCGCACTGAACCAGAGTTATCGCGGCAAGGACTACGCCACCAACGTGCTCACCTTCGTCTATGACGACACCGAGCCGTTGTATGGTGATGTGGTGATTTGCGCGCCGGTAGTGACGCGCGAGGCGAAAGAGCAGGGCAAGGACTGGCTCGCGCACTATGCGCATCTCACCATCCACGCCGCGCTACATCTGCAAGGCTATGATCATGAAAAGAAACGAGAAGCGGAAAAGATGGAGGCGCGCGAGACTGCGCTGCTGCTTAAATTGAGGTATCCTGCGCCCTATCTCATTCGTGATGTTTAGTAATGGACGGTTCAGAAAACAGTAACAAACCCGGATTTTTGGAACGGCTCTCCTCGATGTTGCTGCGGGAGCCGGAAGATCGCGAGCAACTGGTCGCGTTGCTGCACAGCGCCTACGAGCGCAACCTGCTGGATGCCGACGCCCTCTCCATGATGGAAGGCGTCATCCAGGTCTCCGAGCGCCAGGTGCGCGAGATCATGATTCCGCGTGCGCAGATGGATGTCATCGACATCAGCCACCCGCCGGAACAATTCATTCCCTACGTCATCAACACCGCGCACTCGCGCTTCCCTGTCACCGACGGCGACAAGGACAACATCATCGGCATCCTGCTGGCGAAGGATTTGCTGCGCTACTACGCGGGCGAAGAATTCGATGTGCGCGACATGCTGCGCCCGGCGGTGTTCGTGCCGGAATCGAAACGCCTCAATGTGCTGCTGCGCGACTTCCGCAGCAATCGCAACCATATCGCGCTGGTGGTGGATGAATATGGCGGCGTGTGCGGCATGGTCACCATCGAAGATGTGCTGGAACAGATCGTAGGCGACATCGCCGATGAATACGATTTCGACGAGGATGAGGACAATATCATCCGCCAGGATGACGCCCACTGGCGCGTCAAGGCCGATACCGAGATCGCCGACTTCAACGAAACACTGGGAACGGATTTCAGCGACGAAGACTACGACACCATCGGCGGCCTGGTGCTCAAGGCTGCTGGCCAGCTTCCCAAGCGCAACGAGCGTTTCCAGATCGGCGAATGGCAATTCACCGTGCTGCGTGCGGATAGTCGCAGGCTGTATTCGTTGCTGGTGGAGCGGACGCTGGAGTTGTCCGGCGACGAGGGTTAACAGGTGCGCTAGTGTAGTGTTGCACGCTGTCCGGGACTTATGCCTACACTCAAAGCTACCTTGTAGGTCGGGTTAGCGCAGCGTAACCCGACATGATGAGATAGGCGCAGCGGTAACGTCGGGTTACGCTGTCGCTAACC
>JBAQDF010000066.1:0-24616 GCA_049286265.1 Sideroxyarcus sp. | reverse complement strand
ACCGTCGGGGGTAGCCCGACAGCTAGTCACTTTTTCTTGCTTCGCCAAAGAAAAAGTAACCAAAAAGAAGGCGACCCCAGCGCGCCGCCCCTTCGGGGTCCCCTGCGTTGCTCGACTGGTCAGGCCTCCTCATAAACTCGCACGACCCGCTACGCGGTCACGTGCTCAAACATATTCGTCGGACTACTCCTGACCAGCCTGCGCTACTCGGCGGCGCACAGGGGAAGGAAAGGCTAAAATTTCAAGTCACAGGGTGGGCACTCCGTGCCCACCCTGTGTAATTCAACTACAAGGATTTATTTCTATGCCGTGGCTGCCAATGTATCTCACAGGAATTGATGCTCCAACACTAATCGATTTACTGTCCGATGATTCTGAGATCGCCTTCCTTGTTACAGACGGGAAAAAACGATGGCGAGCCGTTGATCGACTCGATACTACAAATATCTCGCGCATTGGACTATGGCATATTCCAAGCGGCTCCTTACCTCTCCTTGCTGAACGGCATGGAGAGCCTGATTCGGAAATAGTTAACCCATGGCTCGGATGGGAAGAAAGGCGAACGGGGGCAAATCCAACAACGCCATACTTTGGTGCGGGCCACCCGGGGGTGATTTGGCTAAACCTCCAACTGCAGGGGAAAAGTAATAATAGCTGCTGCGGGCTTTCCTCATTCGAGTGGATAGGAAATCATTACAAAATAATTGGAAAGGCGGCAACAACTGAAACGGAACGTTGGTGGAAGGCTTTACGCCGTAACGTTTCTAAAATCACTCATAAAGTACCAAGACATAGCTTGGATAGTTCGTCAGCTCCAGAAATTCTCGCATTTCCCAACGCATATTCTCTGCTGCTAGCTGGAGGAATTGCTGACCAAAATCCGTTTTAGAAAAGCAAGCTGGGCGGGCACAAAGTGCCCACCCAGTGGTTTTCGGTTTTGACTTTCCTTCCCCTGTGCGCCGCCTCGATATTTCGCAAACAAGCGGAGGTTTAGGCGAGCACTGTTCGAGCTCCGCGGTGGGGCACGTTTTGTGTGCCCCGCTAGGGCGAGTTGCGCAGCCCCGCTTGTTTGTGAAATATCGAGGGAACCCCGCAGGGGCGGCGCGCTGGGGGCGCCCTCTTTTGGTTACTTTTCTCGGCAAGACGAGAAAAGTGACTAGCTGTCGGGCTACCCCCGACGGTGTTGGTTTTAATGTTGGGTTACGCGCTGCGCGCTAACCCAACCTACGCTCAAGCTGCTTGAGCAACGTTCGCACCGGCGTCGGTATCGCCCCCCCCAACGCCTCCCCCACCTCCAGCCAAACACTACCCGGCTGCGCAGCACGCAATGGCTTGCGCGCAAGCTCAACCTTCAACGGCGTGATCTGCAATTTGAAGTGCGTGAAGATATGCGTGAAAGTCTCCAGCCTCTCCCCTCCGCTCGCTTCCATTCCACTACGCACAAACCAATCTCTCGCCGCATTCTCATCCTCGAACTGCGGCGGGCACCACAGCCCGCCCCAGATGCCGCTACCGGGGCGTTTCTCCAGCAGGATGTCGTTACCTTGCATGAGCAGCAGGAAAACGGCATGCCGTTCCGGTGCGCTCTTCTTCGGGCGTGGCGTGGGCAGCTCGGCGATGCGCTCGGTTTGCAATGCAACGCAATCCGCTTGCACGGGGCAGAGTACGCACTTGGGTTTGCTGCGTGTGCAGACGGTGGCGCCCATGTCCATCAACGATTGGGTGTAAGTAGCGACATCTTGTTGCGGCAGCAACGCCACTGCGCGCTGCCACAATTCCTCTTCCACTTTCTTATCCCCCGCCCAGCCAGCGATACCGCAATAACGCGCCAGCACGCGCTTGACGTTACCGTCGAGTATCGCGCGGCGCTCGTGGAAGGCCAGCGCGCAGACGGCGGCGGCGGTGGAGCGGCCGATGCCTGGCAGTTCGAGGATGTCTTCCAGCTTGCGCGGAAATTCGCCGTTGAATCTTTCCATGACGATCTGCGCAGCCTTATGCAGGTTGCGGCCTCTGGCGTAGTAGCCGAGTCCGCTCCAGTGCGCGAGCACCTGGTCTTCGCTCGCAGCGGCGAGTGACGCGATATCGGGGAAGGTTGCGACGAAGCGCAGGTAATAGGGGATGACAGTGCCAACCTGCGTCTGCTGCAGCATGATCTCGGACAGCCACACGCGATATGCATCCCCACCCTGCCAGGGCAGGTCGTGGCGGCCGTGCATGCGTTGCCAAACAATGAGGCGTTGTGCGAAAGATTGCATGAACGGCATCAGTTGCGCCGCAATGCGCTCACTTGAACAAGCCTTTCAAACCCTTTTTCAATTCGTCGCGTGCCTTGGCCTTGGCATCTTCTTTTGCTTTCTGGGTGACGGCTTGCGCCTTCTGTTTTGCCTTTTCCGAGACCATCGAGCCGAATTCGAGTTTGTATTTCAGTGCGGTGAAGGGACCGCTCAGACGCACGGGCACTGTCACGCCGCCGACATTGTCTTTGCCGCCCTGCCCTTCCATCGTGCCTGCAATCGTGGCCTTCACCAGATAATCCAGGCTGTCCTTGCCGAGGTTGATGTCGCCCTTGCCGCCGACGCGAATAAATGGCGATTTCAGGCTGAGGTCATCGTTGTGCGCAACGCCGTTGGTGATCTTGAAGCTGGCGTTCAATTCGCTGAAGTCGGTTTTTTCTTCCTTGTTTGCGGCCTGTGTCTTGTCTCCGCCGCCTTTGCCGAATTCACGCACGGTCTTTGCCAAGTTGATCCCCTTCACCGCGCCGTCTGCCAACGCTACCGACATCTTTCCGTTCAGGTTCTTTTTCAGCAGGCTGACCAGATTGCCTTGCGTGGTGACATTGAGCGCGACGTTGCCCTTGCCATCGAGAAAATCCATCTTCATCGCATCGGTCAGCAACTGGCCGACTTCGACACCGGCAAGCGCGGTCTGGACCGCGAATTCCGGCTGCGCCTTGACGGCATTCACCGTTATCTTGCTGTCCATGCTGCCCTGGTACAGCTTGGCTGAAAACGGCGATATGTTGACCGTGCCGTTCTTCGCTTTCACATCCACGCGCAGCTGGGCAACCTTGACGTTGGCCGCTTTGAGCGAGCCGACGCGCAAACTGCCTTCCAGGTTCAGCTTCTTCAGTGCGGACAGATCGAATGGCTGCTCGGGCTCGGCTTTCTTGTTTGTTTCCTGGGCAGCAGCCTGTTTTGGCATATAGGGATCGGCGTCGAATTGGTCGATCTCAAGATCGTAACGTATCGCCGGCACGGTGAAATTCTTGACCGCGACTGCGGCCTTGATCTGGCTTTGCAGCAACCCGCCAGCCAGGTTGATCTCGATATTTTGGCGGCTGAGATCGGCTTGGGCTTTGCCTTTCAATTCGCTGTTGATGCTCTTGCCGGGCAACTTCTCCCCTGTGGCATTGAGCGCCAGTTTGATATCCGACATGTTGAACTGTTGCGCCTCGATGCTGCCGGTGACGGGAGTCGTAAGCTTTACCTTGAAGGATTGCTCCGGCTGTTTGAGATCGACATCCAGCTGCAGCGAGCTGACCTTGAACACTTGCGCATTACCTTCGATGGCAGGCAAAGCAAGTTTCGCGGCTACATTGCCGAGCGCGCCGTCCAGTTTGGCATTCAGCGAAATATTTTCCCCGGTGAATTTGTCCTTGGTCAGGTTCAGATCGGGCGCATCCAGCCTGGCATCAAACTTGTCTTTCCCTTTCACGCCGCTTGCGGTGAGCGCAAATTTATTCATCGAGAATTCCTGCGTCGCCGGGCGCGCGCTGGCGTCGCCACTAGCCTTCACGACCAGGTTTGTAATATCGAGCGCAGCACCATTGGCTTGCAGATCCAGTCCCTGCACCTGGTACTGGTTCTTTTCCAGATCGAAAGTAAGCGTGGTCTTGATTTGTGCGGAGATATCCAGTTTGGGCTTACCGGACTGGATGCGTGCGGCGAAATCTATCCGCGTCTGTATTCCGCTGGCGATACGCCCGGTCTGCAGCATCAGGCCCTTCACGCTGTAACGCGCCCCGGTTGCCTCGTCGCTGTAGCTCAGGTCGGTCTTGTCCAGCCGCACGGAAGCGATGTCGAACTTCATTGGCGCGCCCGATTCGGCAACAGAAGCCGGCTCTGCCGGTGCTTCCTCTTTGCCCACCAGGTCGTCAATGCTGGTTTTGCCGTTCTTGAATTTGACCAGTTGCGCCTTGACGCCGCTCACCGCCACCGCATCCACCACAAGCTGTTTGGTGAGCAGCGGCAACAGTTTCAAGGAAACGCTGGCGCTGTCGACGGAAACAAATTCCCGTTCGCTTTGAAACTCGGATAGCGAGACCTTGCTCAGGCTGACGCCGATGCTGGGGAAAAAGTACAATTTGATATCGCCATCCAGCTTGAGGGTGCGCTGCTTGCTGTCTTTCACAGCCTGGATGATCTGCGGCTTGTAGTCGTTCGGATCGAAGGTTAGCGCGATATATGCGATGACGCCCGCGAACAACCCCATTACTCCGCCGATTGTCCACAGACTGTATTTTAGATATTTGTTCATATCGTCACTCGCCGGAAAATGTTGCGCACATTATATACAAGCAAGAGGGCCACCATCAAAGATGGTGACAGCATTAGAACGATACGAGCAGCTTTATCCCCAGGGCATCCATGTTGGATTTGGGCTGAAATACTCTCCAACGAGTACCCATGGTGTCTGTCACTATGACATCTGCGGATTGCCCGAAGCGCCAACTGTCGTAATAGCCGAGCACATCGAATCTGGCGTTGAAGCGATAGCCGAACTCTGCATAGCCGCTGACCGCACTCTTGGGCGAAAGCGAGGGGTTCGAGGTATATGCATATCCATTTGGCGAATAACTATCATTCAGATGCGCATCCTCCGCAGTCGAGACCGGATATTTGATCCCCAACTCGCCGTGGAACCCTGCTTCGCGTCTTGTTTTGCCCAGCCTGAGTCCCGCGCGCGCGAACAGGATGGAGTAGTCTTCAATCTGCTTGCTGCCGTTATTGCCTATACTTCGGCGCCAGATATCCAGACCGAGACCGCCGAGGTAATCCAGCTTGTAGTCGCCCAGATTATTGCGAAAAAGTATCTGCCCTTCACTGGCAGCCCCGCTATATTCTGTTTGAGTGGAGACCGGCTCGCCGGTACTGATATAAAAAGTATCGTAATCGACGGTTCCACCATACAGCTTGGCACGCCATGCAAACAGCAGACCCTGATCTCTTTCTTGCGTCCAATTGACGAACAGCGCGGAGCGCATGCCGGTTTCCCTGGGAGTGCCGTTGAAATTTTCCGGATATTCAACCCACCGATAATCTTCCAGCCCCCCGCCGACATCCCAGGCGGCTTGAACAGAAGCGCTTGCCGCCAGGATGGGAAACGCCAACAGGATTCGTGCGATCATTTTCTACCTCTCGGTGTTTGCCCGGATTGGGCGAAGGAAGATCAAACGTCCGGCAACAATATCTTGTTGTCGGTGCTGAACTGGTAGTCCTTGAAGATGTGTTCGGCGGTGAGTTGCAGGTATTTCCCGTCCGCAGACTTGCGTGTGGTGTCCTTGAGGCGGTAAGTGAGCTGGCCGCAGGTCCAGCATTTGTAGTTGCGCATGTGCGTGCACAAACAGGTCTTGTCGAACACCGCGACCTTTTTCTCATCCGGATGCAGCGCCACTTCGCGGTTGTAGGAGTCGATGTAATCGCAATGACCGGCGGCATCCAGCAGGTAGCCGTAGGATTCGCAGCCAGGGCGGATGCCGGAGCCGGTGGACGGGCTGTTTTTCAGCATGCGCATCGGATAGCCGGTGGGCGACGTGCCATTCACCTCGATGTCGTCCTCACTGGCCTTGAAATATTCCTGTTGCACATCGGGAGGCAGGCCACATTCCTTGGCCACGGTGAAGCGTGTCGCGACTTGCACTGCGGCAGCGCCTTCTTCCAGGAAGGAAGCCGCATCGCTGCCGGTGAAAATGCCGCCTGCGGGAATTACCGGGATATCCAGTTTTTCGGCGTGCAGAAACTGGTGGATCTCATTGGTGATGGTGCGCAGGTCGTACTTCATCCAGTCGTCCAGCCCGAAGCCGAGGTGGCCGCCAGCGAGCGGTCCTTCCACCACGATGAAATCGGGCAGACGGTTGGTGCGCGCGTTCTTGCGCAGGAACAACTGCAGCGCGCGCAGGCTGGAGACGATGATGCCCAGCTTGGCATCGCGGAAGCGCGGATGGTCTTCGATCATGGCGAACGAGCCAAGATGCAAGCCTGCCGCGAGCGTAATGCCGTCGATGCCTGCCGAGAGCGCTTCCCACAGCCGCACCTTGAGCGTTTCCTTGGGGGCGCTCATGGTGAGCTTTTCCATGCAGTTGATGAAGATCATGCCGTGGCCGCGTTTGGCTTCCATGGTCTTGCTCACGTGCAGGCGGGTCGATTCGGCAATATGGCCGAGATCGAACTTGATGTCCGATTTATCGGAGTTGTCGATGTTGTACTTGTATTGCTGCAGCTTGGTCTTGACGAAATCGGTGTCGTAATGACGATCCGAAACGGTGGGCAGCATGGCATCCGAGATGTGCCCTACACCGCCCAGACGCGCGGCTTCCAGAGCCAGCTTTGCCGTGGAAATGTCCACGCCCATGCCGCCGATCATGATCGGTACCAGCTCTTGTTTGCCAAACTTCAGGCGAAAATCGTCCACACGCTTCATTATTGTCTCTCGCTCCTAACGAGGGGCATTTTACCCCAAAGAATCAAGCGCCCCCCGCAAAAGTACCTGCGGCGGCGCATTCCTGATTGTTTCTATATTTCCTATATGACCTTGGAATACCGCGCGTGCTCCTGTTTGGCACGCAGATATTTGTCAAAGACCATGCAGATGTTGCGAATCAGCATGCGCCCCTTGGGGGTGACGCTGATCCATTGCGGCGAGAGCTTGAGCAGCCCTTCTTTTTCATATTCGGCAAGTTCCTCAAGCTCGGTCGCAAAGTACTTGTCGAACTCAATGAGATAGGCGATGTTGAACGACTCCTTGGATATTTCGAAGTGGCACATCAGCGCCTGGATGATGGCGCGTCGCACCAGGTCGTCCGCGTTCAACTCCATGCCGCGCATGATGGGCAGGACGTTGTTGTCCAGCGCATCGTAATACGGCTCCAGTTCGCGGAAATTCTGGCTGTAGGTCGGGCCGATCTTGCCGATGGAGCTGACGCCCACCGCGATCAGGTCGCAATCCGAGTGCGTGGAATAGCCCTGGAAATTGCGGTGCAGCCTGCCCTGACGCTGCGCCACAGCCAGTTCGTCGTCCGGCTTGGCGAAGTGGTCCATGCCGATATACACATAACCCGCATCGGTCAGCGTATTCACCGCCAGCTTGAGGATATCGAGCTTGGTTTGCGGCGCGGGAAGGTCTTCCTCATGGATGCGGCGCTGCGGCATGAACAGCTTGGGCATGTGCGCATAGTTATAGATGGAGAGGCGATCCGGGTTCACCGCGATGACCTTGTCCAGCGTCGTTTTGAAGCCCTCTATGGTCTGTTTCGGCAGGCCGTAAATCAGGTCGATGCTCACCGACTTGAAGCCGTTGGCGCGCGCCGCCTTGATGACCTGCAGGGTTTCTTCCTCGCTCTGAATGCGGTTTACCGCTTTTTGTACGGCCTCGTCGAAGTCCTGCACACCGATACTGATGCGGTTGAATCCCAGTTCGCCCAGCAACGCAACAGTGGCATCGCTCACCTTGCGCGGGTCGATCTCGATGGAATACTCGCCGTCTTTTACCAACTCGAAATTTTTGCGGATGGCGCCCATGACCTTGCGCAATTCCTCGTCACTCAGGAAGGTGGGGGTGCCGCCGCCGAAATGCAGTTGTTCGACGCGGCGGTCCTTGCCCAGCAGCGCGGCCTGCATTTCGATCTCTTTGATGAGATAGCGCACGTATTGGTCGGCCTTGCTGAAGTCCTTGGTAACGACTTTATTGCAGGCACAATAGAAGCACAGGGTATTGCAGAAGGGAATGTGGACATACAACGACAGGGGGCGGCTGATGCCGCCGATTTCGCGCTTCCCCACCCACTGGGCGTACATTTCGGCATTAAACGCCTCGACAAAGCGGTCGGCCGTGGGATAGGAGGTATAACGCGGGCCGTTCTTGTCCAGACGGCGTATCAGTTCCAGATCGACTTCCAGCTGGGAGCTTATTTCTTTATTGTCTAACATGATGTGACTTATGCAATTCTTCGGTTTCGGAATGTGCCAGCATACCGCAAAATGCGTTTGATATAGGTCAAAAACCGTGTCATATTCCCCTTCCGCCGTGAGTAATACCCATATAAATTACAAGTGCAAAACGCCGTCAACAATCCCTCTTTACGTATCGCCTGTTCAAACTGCAACCTGCGCGAACTGTGTCTTCCTGTCGATCTGGACGGCACGCAGATGCAGCGTCTGGATGCCCTCACCAGCCTCAAGCGTACTTTCAAGCGCGGCGAGTACCTGTACCGCTGCGGGGAGCAGTTTCGCGCGCTGTACGCCATCCGCACCGGTTTCTTCAAGACGCAGGTGCTGCACGAGGATGGGCGCGAGCAGGTGACCGGCTTCCAGATGCCGGGGGAAATCATCGGCATGGACGCGATCAGCTCCGAATCCCATACCTGCGACGCGGTAGCGCTGGATGACAGCGAAATCTGCGAAATTCCCTTTAATTTGCTGGAAGAATTGAGCCGCGAGCTGCCGGTCCTGCAACGCCATCTGCACAAGATCATGAGCCGCGAGATCGTGCGCGACCAGGGCATCATGATGCTGCTCGGCTCGATGCGCGCCGAGGAGCGCCTGGCGGCTTTCCTGCTCAATCTGTCGCAGCGCTTCAGCGCGCGCGGCTATTCGCCCAATGCCTTCCTTTTGCGCATGACCCGGCAGGAGATTGGCAGCTATCTCGGACTGAAACTGGAAACGGTCAGCCGTACCTTCTCCCACTTTCAGGAACATGGCTTGCTCAGCGTGAGGGTGCGGGAGGTGGAAATCATGGACTTACTGCGTCTGCGCAGCTTCGTCGGCAATACCTGATGCGGTGTTTTGCCGCATTCTAACTATCCTGCAAAACTGTTATCCTGTACGAAGGCTGGTTTGTTCAGCCTTCAAATATAACTATATATATCAGGGAGAACAGCATGCACCAATATTTTACCGTACCACCCGAGGAGTCCGTCCGCGCCAAGTGGCCGCACGAGATATTTCTGATCAATCTCGTGTTTAACCACATTCTGGTGTTCGCCACCACGTTCGGCGTTTACAGGACATTTCCGTTGATGGTTTTAATCGTTCCGATCACCTCATTCGTAATCACCGGCTACATCATCCTCAAGGCCAGGCATATCGCCACAAGCAATGAGACCTGGTTCGTCAAATCGCACTGGAAGATCGCCGCCAGGCGCAACCTCCACTTCCTGTGGCTGTTGACCATTACCTGCGTTATTATCGGCGGCGGGCTTTTGCTCTCGAGTCTGATGGGATGGTCGAAGATCACCACGATTTCCCTGCTCGGAGGATTCGGACTGTTGCCGTTCATGGTATCGTTGCTGGTGCTCATCGTACTGGGCAACGATTCGCTGTATCAGGCACGCCACGGCAAATTGCCCAAACGTTTCATTGAACAGAACCCGGATCCTGCTATTTCCACCTAAACCCGCAATGACCCACCATGACAACTGAAAGCAAAATCTATTGGAGCGTCGGCATCCTGTCCGCTTTTCTCATTATCAGCGCGTTCTTTTCGCCGGACGATCCCAAGCGCAATGATGACCTGCCATGGTATATCGAGCATCCGACAGCGGATTCGGTGCGTGTTTTCGGCCTGACGCTGGGAGAGTCTTCCACCAATGAGGCCGAGCTTCGCTTCAAGGAGGAAGCCAAACCCAGCCTGTTCAAGTCGCCCGACGGTAAAATGGTTGTCGAGATTTTCTTCGAGCAGGTCATTCTGGCCGGCCTGCCCTCCAAGATCGTGCTGACCATTGATGTTCCGGAAGCCCAGTTGAAAGGCATGTATGAGCGAGGCTTGCGCATGGCTTCAACCGGCAGCGGCAAGAAGATCACGATGACGGCGGACGATATTGCAATGTTGCGCACCTATCCGATCAGCAGCCTGACTTATCTGCCCAATCTGCGTCTGGATGATGCAATATTTCTCAAGCGTTTCGGCCAGCCCGCGCAACGCGTCCAGGAAAAAGAAACCGGCCTCGTTCACTGGCTGTATCCGCAAAACGGTCTGGATATCACCCTGGGCAAAGGCATGAAGCCCTTGCTGCAATTCGTTCCCCCCGGGAATTTCGACAAGCTGGTTCGGCCATTAATGGCGAACGGGGAAGTGCTGAAATAATTTTTAACGCAAGCGCCTACTTCTTGTCGTCGCTTGCATCCTTGGGCTTGTCGTCGCGCAGCATGTCGTCATCGTCGTCCAGCAGGATGCGGCTGGCATTGCCTTCCATGTCCTCGTACTGACCCTTCTTCACCGCCCACACCAGTACGACGACGAGCAGTATCCCAAAGAGCATCATGCCGGGTATCAGACTGTAGATCACTTCCATCGTATTACCTCACCGCTTCTTGAATAATGTGCGGATGCGCGCGGCATTGCCGATCACGATCAGCGAACTGATCGGCATGCTGACCGCCGCCACCAGCGGGCTCACCATGGCCATCATTGCCAGCGGAACCATGATGGCGTTATACACGAAAGACAGACCGATATTCTGCTTGATCGTCAGCAGGGTGCGGCGGGAAAGCTGCGTGGCTTGGCGCACTTTGTCCAACTCGTTGTACATCAGCACGATATCCGCGCTACCCACCGAAACGTCTGTGCCCGAACCGAGCGCGATGCCGACATTGGCGCGGATCAGGGCGGGCGCATCGTTGACGCCGTCGCCGACCATGGCGACCACCGCCCCGCTCTGCTGCAGGCGCTGGATCACCTGATCCTTGTCCTGCGGCATCACTTCGGCGATCACTTCCATGCCGCCGAGCTGGCGCGCGATTGCCTCGACGACCGGCCTGCGGTCGCCGCTGAGCAGGGTCATGGTAATCCCGGATGCGCGCAGTTCATCCACCATTTGCCTGGCATCGCCGCGCAGGCGGTCGGCCAGCGCAATAACGCTCACATGTTTGCCGTTCAGCGCCATATACACACAGCTCGTCGCCTGCATCTCCAACTCATGCACCCTGGATTGCAACGTTTCATCCAGCGCGATGCCTTGGCGCGTCAGCCATTCGGCGCTGCCCAGCAGCACCCTTTGTCCGCCGCTGTCCGCTTCCACTCCCAGGCCTGCCGTGGCGTGGAACCCGCTTACCGTGACATCGCGGTAGGTTTGCTTCTGTTCGTCCGCGTAAGCAACGATGGCATGCGCTACGCTGTGTTCGCTGTAGCGCTCCACTGCCGCTGCATGCCGCACGATGTCCTGTGCATCCGCTCCGGCGGCGACATGCACCTGTGCCACGCTCATCTTGCCTTCGGTCAGGGTGCCGGTCTTGTCGAATACGAAATGGGTAACTTTGGACAGCGTCTCCAGCACCAGCCCGTTCTTGACCAGGATGCCGTGCTTTGCCCCCAGCCCGGAAGCCACGGCGATCGACATCGGCGTCGCCATGCCCAGCGCGCAGGGACAGGTAATAATGAGCACCGAAGTCGCCGCCATCAGCGCGATCTCGAAATCGGTCGAGTTCCAGATAAAGAAAGTGACCGTGGCGCAGATCAGCGTGACCAGCACGAACCACGGCACGATGGTGTCGGCCAGCCGCTGGATGGGCGCCTTGGAAGATTGCGCCTCTTCGACCAGCCGGATGATCTTGGACAGTGTAGTGTCCTGCAATTGCGCGCGCACCTCGACCAGCAGGACGCCGCTGGTGTTCAGCGTTCCCGCCGAGACGGTCGCGCCGACAGCCTTGCTCACCGGGACCGATTCGCCGCTCAGCATGGACTCGTCCACCGCGCTGTGACCTTCCAGCACCACACCGTCCACCGGCACGGTGTATCCGGGTTTGACCAGCACCTGGTCGCCCGGCTTCACACCGCGTATCGGTGTCATCTGCTCCTGCCCGTCGCGCATCAGCAGTGCCACGCGC
This sequence comes from Sideroxyarcus sp., assembly GCA_049286265.1. Taxonomy (GTDB): domain Bacteria; phylum Pseudomonadota; class Gammaproteobacteria; order Burkholderiales; family Gallionellaceae; genus Sideroxyarcus. The sequence goes on along the minus strand of JBAQDF010000066.1, from coordinate 12,518 downwards.
GGCTGCAGTTCCATCAGGCGCTTGGTGGCCGACACTGCCTGGTGGCGGAACATGCCTTCCAGATAGCGGCCGATCAGGATCACGAAAGTCAGGTTGGTGACGGTGTCGAAATAGACTTCACCCTGCAGGTTGTTGGTCAGCGTCACATAAAGCGAATAGAGATAGGTGACGCTCAGGCCCAGCGCGATCGGCAGGTCCATGGTGAGATGACCCGCGCGCAGCCCGCCCAGCGCCCCGCGGAAGAAGGGATAGCCGGAATACAGCAGCGTCGGCGTCGCCAGCAGCAGGCCCATCCAGTGGAAAAAGCCGCGGAACTCGTCCTGATTCGCACCGCTGTAGAGCGCGATGGCGATCCACATCATGTTCATCATGGCGAAACCGGCGAAGAACAGGCGGTACAGCATGGCGCGGTTGCTTTTCTTGATCGCCCCTTCCGCACTTTCCGGATCGTAGGGCACGGCCGAGTAGCCGATTCGCGCGAGCGCGCGAATCAGGTCGGACAGTTTGCTTTTGCCGTTATCCCAGCGCAGGTGCAGGCGCTTGCCGGCCAAATTCACCTCGGCGGAGAGTACACCGGGGGCGCGCTGCAAACCGCGTTCGATCAGCCAGACGCAGGCCGGACAGTGGATGCCCTCGACCAGCAGATGGATGTCGCGCACTTCGCCCGCGCAGGTGGTGAACTCCTGCTGCACTTCGTCAAAGTCGTAGATCTCGATATCTTTGGGAGGCTCAGGCGGCGGACCCAGCAGCACACCTTCCGGCGTGCGCTGGTAATATCCCTGCAAACCGGCTTCATAGATGGCCCCGCAGACCGACTTGCAACCAAAACAGCAGAAATCCCGCTCCGCCTCGTCGAGGCGGGCGTGGAAATTGGCTTCAGGCGGGATAGGCAGGCCGCAATGGAAGCAGCCGTCCGAGGAAGGTCTATGCTGGGTCATACAAAACGCCAGTCAGGTTACGTCGATTCGGCAACCATGAACCTTTTGGTATCAACCCCAAAGCGATCCTCACCGCGCACGATGTGAATGTGCAGTTCCCAGTAACCCTTGAGCGTGAAGGTGATATACCCCTGATACCGTCCCGGCGCCACTTCCTTGAAGGGTGTGACGAAGTCCTTGCTGGAATCGGAGGCACGGTAGGCTTGCACCTCCATGATCCCGCTCACTGGCTTGCCTTCGCGATCCTTCACGAAAATCTCATAGGAAGTCGGGGTTCCCATCACGATGGATGCCGGTTTCTTGATCTCCGTCTGCCAGGACAAGGCTTGCTGCTGCCTGAGCTCGCTCAGCATCGCCTCGTTCGACTTGCGGCTCTTGGTCTTGTAGTCGCGATCGACCAGCGCCGAACGCGTGTCCTTGCTGGCAAACCAGATGAAGGTGGAATTTACCGCCAGCACCACCACAATCAGCGCCAGCATCCCCCATACCCAAGGGTTGCGCAGCCCCGATTTATTGCTCTGTGAGATCATTTCCGGCTCTCCTGTTAACGTTTTGGACCGTTGAATTTGCTATCGTACTCGGCAGAGACGCTCGGGTCTTCAACTGCCTCCACCCTGAATTCAATCGGTGTCACCTCTTCCTTGACGCTTGATCCCGGTGCCTTGACGAAAATGGTGAACGAAGTACCACGGCCATGGTGGGTCAACGGGGGATTCTCGGCACCAGTGATCACTTGCCCCGGCACACCGCCCTCGGCTGAAACCTTCACATGCAGATCCTTGTCCGTCTTGTTGAGCACCTTGAAATCGTATTTGTTCTGGATCGACCCGTCGCTCATGGTAACAAACAGCGGCTGGCGTTCGGGTATCACCCTCAGCGTCATTGAACCCAGGTGGGTCAGGCCGTATACGATACCGGACAGTGCTATGACAACGATGGCGAGGTAAACCAGTGTGCGGGGATGCTGGTATATCTTCTTGGTCGGCTTGCCCGCCAGATCATCCAGTGAAGCATAGCGGATCAGGCCGCGCGGCTTGCCAATCTTGTCCATGATGACATCACAGGCGTCAATGCACAGCCCGCAAGTGATACAGCCCAGTTGATTTCCCAGGCGGATATCCACACCGGTGGGACAGACTTGCACACACTGGTAGCAGTCGATGCAATCGCCTTGTTGTGCAATTGCTTCGCCGCCGCGGCGCAGCTTGCCGCGCGGTTCGCCGCGCTTGACATCGTATGCCGGCAGAATCGTTTGCGAATCGCTCATGACCCCCTGGATACGCGCATACGGGCACAGCCAGATGCACGCCTGCTCGCGCATGAAACCGGCGAGCACATAGGTGCCGACAAAAAACAAGGCAAGCACGATCCAGCCGACACGGGGCAGATCGAGGTGAACCAGGTTGTTCCAGTATTCAAACGCGTCTACAAACCAGATGGAGAAGCTGATACCGGTCAGCAGGGCGAGTAGCATCCAGAGGCCATGCTTGAGACCCTTCTTCTTGATCTTGTCCAGGCTGATGGGCGCATCGTCCAGTTTGCGCCGGGCCTGCGGGTTGCCTTCGATCTTGTCCTCCAGCCAGGTAAACCAGTCGATCCACGCGGTCTGGAAGCAGAAATAGCCGCACCACACGCGCGAGGCCACGGAAGTTACGCCAAACAGGGTCATCGCCGCCATCAGTAGCACCAGCGACAGCATCCAGATGTCCTGCGGCAACACGGTCAGGCTGAAGAAGTGGAACTGGCGGTTCTGGATGTCAAGAAGGATTGCCTGTTTGTCATTCCAGCGCAGATACGGGCCCAGAAAGAATGGAAGCCACAAAGCCAGTTGCGTATAGTTCTTGATGGTGCGGAAAAAACCCGGCATGCGCTTGGCATGAATGGTTTTCTCGCCGCGATTGACTTCCCACGATTCGAATTCATGATAGATGGTCGTGACCGTCCCCATCTCCTTGTTTTCTGATTCATTACTCACGTTACTCTCCTAAAATTTTATTCGTCAATTTTCGAAATGACTGCAACCAGGATACTTCCGAATCGGCTCGCCCAGTAATGGCCAAGAGCGGATACGCAAATACCTTGCCCCATATGAAGAAAAAGGGAGGAGAGTATAACTCTCCTCCCTTTCGCACAGACCAAAAACTTACTTACCTTCCTTGTCCTTGTCCTTGATCGCGTTCAGGTATGCTTTCAAGAGCAACCATGCGGGAATCAGGAACGAACCGGCAATACAAACCACCACACTCCAGAACACCATATCGTGATTCATCTCATTTACTCCTTTTGGTAAGGTCTGCACGGGGTTAGCCGTGCAGACTGAGACTTACTTGCCGAACTTGTACACGTAAACGGCCAGCTTCTTCATCTCGGCATCGCTCAACTTGCCAGCAGCCTGGAAGTTTGGCATTACCGCGACGCGTGCCAGCGGATCGCCGTTATTCACGCCGTTGGCGATGGTGTACTTGATCCCTTCGAGAGAGCCGTCAAAACGCCAGACGCTGTCAGTCAGGTTAGCAGAACCCATTGCCGCCATGCCCTTGCCATCCGCACCGTGACAAGCCGTACATCCCTTTTCCGCAAACAGCGGAGTGGAAGTCGGTTTGCCGGCTGCAATAGCATTCGCCAGCGTGTCGATCTCGGCAGCAGACACGGTGTCCCTGTTTGCAACCATCACGCCTTGACGGCCAGCCACGATAGACGTGTGGATGTCTTCAATATTGCCGCCATACAGCCAGTCGTCGTCACGCAGAATCGGGGCAATGAAGCCCTGCTTGTCGGCAGCACCTACACCGTTCGTGCCGTGGCAAGCCGCGCAGTTGTCGCCGAACAGCACCTTGCCAGAACGGGTGACATACTCTGTCAACTCGCTATCGGCCAGAATTGCAGCAGGCGTCATGTCCTTCAGCTTGGCTTCATATTTGCCGCGTACTTCATCCACAATGGACGTGTCGGCATCCATCTCGGCGATCGCAGTCCAGCCGGCGACACCCTTGAAGAAGCCCTGCGCACTGGAAATCGGCATGGACGGATAGTACAGGAAGTACACCACACACCAGATTGCGCTGGCTGTCAGACCCAGCATCCACCATTTCGGGGGCTGATTGGCGAAGTCCGCCAAATCATCATCCCAGACGTGACCGGTTGTAGTCACGCCACCTGCATCGTGTTTATCACTCATCTTTTTTCTCCCACATTTATATGCTCTTCGTCATCCAGAGCCATACGGCTCTGGGACTCGAACGTGGCCTTGTTAGCCGGACGGAATACCATGAAATAGACCGCTATCATGCCGAACGCCGAGACCAGGACGAAAAACACGCCCAGCCAATCATTCGTCGTCATGGCCGCGACATCCATGCCAAGGTACCCCATTAGCTTAGTCACGGTAGTTCACACCCTCTTCAAACTTGACGTGGTTTCCCAGACTCTGCAGGAAAGCAATCAAGGCATCCATATCGGTCTTGCCTTCCAACTGCGCAGCAGCGCCGTCGATGTAGGCATCCGTATAGATGGTCTTCGGAACAGGGTTAAACGGCATGATGGTCAGCACTTTCATGGCCTGCACAGTCTCCGTCGTATTCACGGGACTACTCTCCAGCCAGAAGTAATTCGGCATGACAGATTCCGGCACCACGTCACGCGGATATTTCAGGTGACGACGCTGCCATTCATCCGAGTACTTGCCGCCGAGACGGGCCAGATCCGGACCAGTACGCTTGGAACCCCACTGGAACGGGTGGTCGTACATGGACTCTTCCGCGATTGAGTAGTGACCATAGCGGTCTTTCTCGTCACGGAACGGACGGATATGTTGCGAGTGGCACAGATAGCAGCCTTCACGCTGGTAAACAAGACGACCGGCCAATTCCAGAGGCTTGTACGGACGTACACCGTCGCCGGGCACCCAGTCTTCAAGCGTCTTGTGTGCCGAAGTCGCCGGATTCCAGACGATCTTGTCCATGGAAATGGCGTTACCGGCAGTATCCTTGTGAACCGTGTTGTTGTAAGTACCGTCACCGCCAACTACGCCGGTGTTGGGCACATAGAACAAGGGAACGATTTCCACGATACCGCCGACCGCCACAGCCAGCGCGATAACCAGAAACATCAGGACGGTTTTGCGTTCAATCGCGTCCTGAAATTTGGTTGAATAGATTTTGTCGTGATCAGACATGTCTTCTCTCCTTATGCTTTAGCGGGAACGGCGCCGGAAGAGCGTTTGGCGCTCGCCTGACTCACGGTCATCACGATGTTGAAGAGGGCGATTGCAGTACCAAGTGTGAAGATCAGGCCGCCGACCATACGCATCACGTAGTACGGATGCATTGCGGAGACAGATTCAACAAAGGTATAGGTCAATGTGCCGTATTCGTCGTAATCACGCCACATCAGACCCTGCATAATGCCGGACACCCACAGCGCAACGATGTAAATCACTGTGCCGATGGTTGCCATCCAGAAATGGACGTTCACCAAACCTTCGGAGTACATCTTGTCCACGCCCCACAGCTTTTTGACCATGTGGTACAGGGCACCGTAGGCAACCATTGCCGTCCAGCCCAATGCGCCGGAGTGCACGTGACCAACAGTCCAGTCGGTGTAGTGAGACAAGGCGTTAACGGACTTGAGAGACATCACCGGACCTTCGAAAGTGGACATCGCGTAGAACGCCAGAGCCACAACCAGGAAGCGCAGAACGTAGTCGGTACGCAGCTTGTCCCATGCGCCGGACAAGGTCATCATACCGTTCATCGCACCGCCCCAGGACGGGATGATCATCGCCAGAGAGACGGCAGCACCGAGGGAGCCGGTCCAGTCAGGCAATGCAGTGTATTGCAGGTGGTGCGAACCCAGCCAGACATAGCCGAAAGTCAGCGCCCAGAAGTGCAACACGGACAGGCGATAGGAGAACACCGGACGACCCGATTGCTTGGGAACGAAGTAGTACATGATGGCCAGGAAGCCTGCAGTCAGGTAGAAACCCACCGCATTGTGACCCCACCACCATTGCACCATGGCATCCTGTACGCCAGCGTACATGGACAGGCCGTTGGTCAGGCTGACGGGGATAGCCATGCTGTTTACCACGTGCAGATACGTGATCATCACGATCATGCTCATGGTGAACCAGTTGGAGACGTAGATATGCGAGGTCTTGCGATTCGCCACAGTCATGATGTGGTTCAGGCCGAACGACAGCCAGACGACCGCGATCATCAGGTCTACAACCCATGGCAGTTCTGCGTATTCCTTGCCGGAAGAGAAACCCAGAGGCAACGCGAGCACAGCGCACACGATGATCAGGTTCCAGCCCACGAACGTGAACCAGGCCAGACCGTTACTCCACAGTTTGGTAGCTCCGGTGCGTTGCACCATGTAGAAGCCGGTCGCGAACAGAGTACAACCGCCGAATGCGAAAATCACTGCGTTGGTATGCAGCGGACGCAGACGTCCAAAGGTGATGTAAGGAATATCCAAATTCAAAAACGGCCATGCCAATTCAGATGCAATAATCACACCGACTAGCGTACCGACGACTGCATAGATGGCAGCCGCGATGGTGAACCATCGGACGACTTCCATATCGTACTTTACTGGTGTCGCTTGCGTAGCTTCCACAGTAGTCTCCTCCTCGAGCAAGTTAACAATAATGCGCCAAACACACCTTGTTGCTGTCGGCGTGTTCAAAGCACCCTTCCCTTACAGCTTACTTACAGCTTTCCAAAAACGGCGCAATCTTCGCACAGCCATCGGCGACAAGTAAAGGCAAAGTTGGTTCAAAAACCAAGCATACCCAAGCATTTGCCTCAGGTTAGGAAGCCACAATCCGAGTGTGTGTCAGAAAAAACCATACTTACAAAGCTGATTTATATCAACTTGCAGGCGAGTGAAGCTGTAACTCTTCGTGTCGGCTTGGACGAAAAAAATATGGGGCAGGTACATAAACTAACTCGTACTCGCAGATTAGCGCCTCATTAAAAAATATTATTGTTTAATACATCCTCTGGCACCCCTCATTGCATATCCCGTCAGGATGCTTGCGGCAAACGCTAACGCGGCATGTATTCACAACCCACCAACCGCAGCCCGAATCTGCAAAACCATGTTTATACCTTCGGCTGCGGGAAAGCAGGCAAGGGCGCAACGGACATGAGCGCCACAAACGCATCCCGGCTGCGGCCGCTAAAAAGCGGATTGCATGCTTTTTCCTCGGCGATGGTCGACACAGTGCGCCCGTGTGGATCAAGACCGGGGAAAACCAGCGTCTCGGGCGGCAGCATGAACAAGCGATTCGTCACGCTATCGAACAAACGCCCCGGATCGCCGCCCGGCAGTGCTGCATCTCCGCAGCCGCCCAGCAGCAGCGTGTCGCCGGTGAACAGTCTGTCCCGCCAGCGATAACACACACTGCATTGAGTGTGACCCGGCGTACCAATGACGTGGACAACCTCGTCGCCAAACGCGAGTTGCTCGCCGTGATTCACATGCATGTCGGCCACCGGCAACTTGCAGGCCGCGCTGGCAACAATCGCGCCCCCGGCGCAACTGCGCAAGGTCACTGCGCTTTGATCGGAACCCGGATGAGTATGGGTAAGCAGGATGTAGTGCAATTCGAGCCCCAAATCCCCGATCAGCGCGAGCAGGACATCCAGGCTTTCAGGCACGGGATCGATGACCAGGCCGACACGGCGATTGCTGTCGCCAAGAATGTAGCTGTAAGCCCCGGTTGGAGTATTTCTGATTTGCTGAAACAACATGTTCGGGTCTCGCCTCATGAGAAAACAGGCAAGCAAAGGCAAGATTCGAGCCATCAAACGCTGCGGCTGAAATTTGCAAAATTCAATGACTTATATTATTTGCTTGACGGATACAGCTTGCCCGTCAGCGCCAGCACTGCCATCTTGGCAGTATATGTCACACCGGTTAAACTGCCCGCCATGAAATCTCCCCTGCTTCCCGAACTGGTTTCCTTCATCGACACCCTGTCGGAACCGCATATTTTGTGCGACCGCCAGTACCGGGTGCTGGCGGCAAACACGGCCTACCGGCGCAGTTTTGGTGAAAACCAGGTTTTCGCAGGGCGCACGTGTTTCGACATTTCCCACCATTTTAGCGTCCCCTGCGATCAGGCAGGCGAAACCTGTCCTGTCCGGCAAAGCCTCCTGTCGGGCCAACGCGAGCGCGTGCTTCACCTGCATCAAACCCCGCAGGGTGAGGCCTACGTCAATATCGAGCTGTCTCCTATCCGCGACAGCAAAGGCGACATCGCCTACTTTGTCGAAAAGATGGAACCTGTTGCCGTTGCCCGCGGGCTTTCGAATGCCCAGGGACTGGTTGGACGTGCCCCGGCCTTCCAGCACATGCTGGAAATGGTGGCGCGGGTGGCACCCTCGGAGGCCACCGTGCTGCTGCTGGGCGAGTCCGGCACCGGCAAGGAGCTCGTGGCCAAGGCAATTCACGATGCAAGCCGCCGCGTTGAAAAACCTTTTGTTGCACTGGACTGCTCGGGGCTTACCGAGACGCTTTTCGAGAGCGAACTTTTCGGGCACGAACGCGGAGCGTTTACCGGCGCCACCTCGCGCCGTGTCGGCCTGATCGAAGCCGCCAGCGGCGGAACCTTGTTTCTCGATGAAGTGGGCGACATCCCGCTGGCCATGCAGGTCAAGCTCCTGCGCCTGCTGGAAACCGGCACATACCGGCGCGTCGGTTCCGCCGAGCCGCACAAGGCCGATATCCGGCTAGTTTCAGCGACGCACCGCAATCTGCGTGAAATGGTGGAAAAAGGCAGCTTCCGGCAGGATCTTTACTTCCGGCTCAATACTTTTCCGGTCGAACTGCCTGCCTTGCGGGAACGCGCTGCCGACATCCCGCTGCTGGCTGAATCCCTCCTGGAACGTGTCGCGGCAGATCGGAACCTGGTCATTTCCGATGACGCCCTCAAATTGCTGCTCCGCCACGACTATCCCGGCAATGTGCGCGAACTGCGCAATATCATCGAGCGCGCCAGCCTGTTGTGCGACGGCGAATCAATCCAGCCATCGCACCTTCCCGAAGAAGTCCGCAGCGCTCGTGCGTTGCGCGCAAGCCCTGCCGACAAATCGCCAAACCTGAAAGAGCTGGAACGCCAGACTCTTGAGGCCAGGCTCGCGCACCATCGCGGCAGCCGCAAAATGCTGGCGTCCGAACTGGGCATCAGCGAGCGGACGCTCTATCGTCGATTGAAAAGACTCGAAAAATAGAATCCACTGCCAGCATGACACACGCTCTGCCACTCTGGCAGACAAACCCGACTTTTTCCCTCTCTCAGGCCGCGGCATTTTGCCGCAACACCGCACTTAAACAGTAACGTACTTAAGCCGTTACGTTTTTATCAATATGCATGGCATGCCCCTTGCATTGCAGAGTGCAAGGAAGCGGCGTCATCGTGGCTGCCGGAAACGGTCGGAATGCGCCCCTCACGCTAACAGGACCTGCCAACAGCTTTGTTGCACGGCGCTTCCACCTCTTACCAATCAGGAGATCATCATGCGAATAGCAGTCAGCAGCCAGAATTATCGAACTGTCACCGGCCACGCCGGAAAGGCACGCCGCTTCATCGTCTTTGAAGCCGACGGGCAAACACCGCCCCGCGAAATCGAACGGCTCGATCTCGATGCCGACATGGCCATGCATGGCTACGGCCATAACGCCGCCCACCCCCTCGACAGAATGAATGTGCTGATCACCGGCGGCGCCGGAGAGGGTTTTGTGCGCAATCTGGCCGCGCGCGGCGTACTGGTGGTGGCGACCAACGAAACGATTCCCAGCCTGGCCGTGGAAGCTTTTCTGGACGGACGAGTGAAATCCGCCAGCGATGGTTGCAACCACGACCATGGCGATCTGGACGGCGATAACCACGCTCACGGCGACACATGCAACTGCCACGGCTAAAGCGCGGCACCGGCGGCATAAAGAAGACGCTGGGTAGAGAGATCGCCCTGACCCTGGCAGTCAAGCTGCTGCTGCTTTACGGCCTCTGGTATGTCTTCTTCAGCCACCCGGCGCTGCACAGCATGATCGAAGGCATGAACCCGGATCGGGTTGCTGCCAAACTGATTACCGCACCCAAATAAAAACAATCCTCATTAGGAGAATATCTGATGATCACCCAAGAAGTCGTCGACCTGTCGCGGCTGCAATTTGCCGCCACGGCCTTCTATCACTTTCTGTTTGTGCCCCTGACGCTGGGGCTTTCATTTTTGCTTGCCATCATGGAGACGATCTACGTCATGACCGGCAAGGAAATTTACCGCGACATGACCAAATTCTGGGGCAAACTGTTCGGCATCAACTTTGCCCTCGGCGTCACCACCGGCATCACCATGGAGTTCCAGTTCGGCACCAACTGGGCCTACTACTCGCACTACGTCGGCGACGTGTTCGGCGCGCCGCTGGCCATCGAAGGACTGATGGCTTTCTTCCTGGAATCCACCTTCATCGGCCTGTTCTTCTTCGGCTGGGACAAGCTGTCCAAGCGACGGCACCTGCTGATCACTTACCTCACCGCCATCGGTTCCAACCTGTCGGCCGTGTGGATACTCATCGCCAACGGCTGGATGCAGAATCCCGTCGGCTCCGAATTCAGTTGGGTGACCATGCGCATGGAGATGACCTCGTTCTGGGACCTCGTCTTCAACCCGGCGGCGCAGGCCAAATTCGTGCACACCGTCTCCGCCGGTTACGTCACCGGTTCCATGTTCGTGCTCGGCATCAGCTCCTGGTATCTGCTCAAGGGCCGCGATATCGAATTCGCCAAGCGATCGTTCCGCATCGCCGCCGCCTTCGGCTTCGCCTCCGCGCTGTCGGTGATCGTGCTGGGTGACGAATCCGGCTACGCCGTGACCGAACACCAGCAGACCAAACTCGCCGCCATGGAAGGCATGTGGAAGACCGAGGAAGCTCCGGCGCCGTTCACGCTGTTCGCCATCCCGGACGATGAGAAGCGCGAGAACACAGCCGAGATCAAGATCCCCTACGCGCTGGGCCTGATCGCCACGCGCACAACGACCAAGGTGCTGCCGGGCATAGAAGAACTTGAGGCGCAAGCTGCCGAGCGCATCGCCAGCGGCATCATCGCAGTCAAGGCGCTCGAACAATTGCGCGCCAGGACGGCCGACGATGCGGTCAAGGCCGAGTTCGAGGCGCACAAGGCCGATCTGGGTTATGGCCTGCTGTTGAAGAAATACACGGCGGATGTATCACTGGCGACACCGGAGATGATCGCGCAAGCAGCGCGCAGCACCATCCCCAAGGTCGCCCCCATGTTCTGGACCTTCCGCCTCATGGTGCTGTTGGGCTTCTCCTTCGCGCTGCTGTTCGCGCTCTCGTTCTGGTATTCGGCCAAGAACACCTTCCACGAGAAACGCTGGCTGTTGCAATGGGCGCTATGGTCTATCCCGCTGCCGTGGATCGCCTGCGAGTTGGGCTGGTTCGTGGCCGAGTACGGCCGCCAGCCGTGGACCATCTTCGGCATCTTGCCTACCCATCTCTCCACCTCGACGCTGACGGCGAACAGCCTGTACGGCTCCATCGCGGGCTTCCTGTTCTTCTACACCGGCCTGCTGGTGGTGGAGATGTTCCTGATGTTCAAGTACGCGCGCTTAGGACCCGCCAGCCTGGGCACCGGACGTTATGACGGCGAAACCGCGCCCGCCCTGAAACCCGCTCATTGAGGAAAAATCATGCTCGATTATGAAACCCTGAAAATCATCTGGTGGCTGCTGGTCGGTGTCCTGCTGCTGGGCTTTGCCGTCATGGACGGACACGACATGGGCGTGGGCACGCTGTTGCCCTTCGTCGGCAAGAACGACGTTGAGCGCCGCGTGGTCATCAACACTGTCGGCCCGCACTGGGACGGCAACCAGGTCTGGTTCATCACCGCGGGCGGCGCCATCTTCGCCGCCTGGCCGCTGGTGTATGCGACGGCCTTCTCCGGCTTCTACTGGGCCATGCTGGCGGTGTTGTGGGCGTTGTTCTTCCGGCCGGTCGGCTTCGACTACCGTTCCAAGGTGGCCGATCCGCGCTGGCGCAGCGCCTGGGACTGGGGCCTGTTCGTCGGCGGAGCCGTGCCCGCGCTGATCTTCGGCGTCGCCTTCGGCAACCTGCTGCTGGGCGTGCCCTTCCACTTCGAGGATAACCTGATGCCGGTGTATACCGGCACCTTCTGGGCCTTGCTCAATCCGTTCGCGCTGCTGGCGGGGGTAGTGAGTCTTTCCATGCTCACCTTCCACGGCGCCAACTACCTGGCGATACGCACCGAGGGTGACGTACAGGCGCGAGCGCGCATTGCTGCGCTGATCTTCGGCACCGTGATGCTGGTCGCCTTCGCGGGAGCCGGTGTGTGGGTGTCCTCGGATATGCCTGGCTATGTCATCACCTCGGTGGTCGATACGGGCGCCCTGCCCGATCCGTTGGACAAGACAGTCGATATCCGCGCCGGTGCATGGATGGGCAACTTCGCCAGCCACCCCGCATTGTGGGGCGTGCCGGGTGCGGCCTTCGTCGGCGGTCTGCTGGCCCTGCTGTTCGCCTGGGTGAGGA
>JBAQDF010000065.1:0-43669 GCA_049286265.1 Sideroxyarcus sp. | reverse complement strand
AAAACGGCACCCTTGTGGTGTCGATTTCATTTGTTGCGTTGAGATTGAGAGGGAATTGAATCCCTGTCCGGAACGGACGGGGGGCGGAGGACGTAACGCAAACAGCACCTGCGTGCTGTTTGTAGTCCGGAGCGCCGACGCGCATGCAGGCGCGTTGGCTGGCGAGGATGGCCAATTCCCCCCGCCTCCAATAAACAAATAACTCATCTGAAAGGTGAGTTTTTTTGTTTGCCGCTTCTCGGGCAAGCCAATCTGATCCGCAAGTTTATTGAACCCCCCGCCCGATACCGGTATAGTCCTCCAAATTCCAAGCTAGGTGCGAAACATGGCTTCCAAAGAAGTCCCGGAACACAAACTGAAACTGGTGGAACTGCTGGATATGCTGGTCGCTGACGGCATGATCGGCAAAGCGGATGCCGATGAACTCTTCAATGAGCGACACCTCCGTCGGCATGACGACCACCCCCTGACGATCATCGCCGGAAAGAGCTGGCGATCTCAGGTCCCGCCGCAGCGCATCCTGACACTGGATATCCTGACAGAGTGGCTGGCCAACAAGGTCGGCCTGGAGTATTTGCACATCGACCCGTTAAAAATCGATTTCTCCAATCTGGTCGACCTGATGTCGATCGATTATGCGAACCGTTTTTCCATCATGCCCGTTCGCATCGAGGGTAATGAGTTAGTGGTGGCAACCGCCGAACCTTTCCTGCGCGACTGGGAGAATACAGTCAAGCACACCTCGCGCAAGGAAATCCGCCGCGTCATTTCTTCACCCGTCGACATCAACCGTTATCTGGTCGAGTTCCACAACCTGGCTCGCTCGGTAAAGAGCGCAGCCAAGACAAAGATGGGATCGGGCAACCTGGCTTCGTTCGAACAGCTGGTCGAACTGGGCAAGACTGACAAACAATTCGATGCCAACGACCAGCACATCGTGCATATCGTGGATTGGCTGTGGCAATACGCTTTCGACCAGCGCGCCTCGGATATCCATATCGAACCGCGCCGCGACCAGGGCATCGTGCGCTTCCGTATCGACGGCGTGCTGCATCAGGTGCACCAGTTGCCGATGTCGGTGATTACCGCGATGACCAGCCGCATCAAGCTGCTGGGACGCATGGACTTGATGGAGAAGCGCCGCCCGCAGGATGGCCGCATCAAGACGCGCACGGAGGACGGACAGGAAATCGAACTGCGCCTCTCCACCCTGCCCACGGCCTTCGGCGAGAAATTGGTCATGCGCGTTTTCGATCCGGATGTACTGGTGCGCGACTTTGCCGAACTGGGCTTTTCCGATGACGACCGTGCGCGCTGGGAGCAGATGACCTCCAGGCCCAACGGCATCATCCTCGTCACCGGCCCCACCGGCTCCGGCAAGACCACCACGCTGTATTCCACGCTCAAGAGTCTGGCTACACCGGAAGTGAACGTGTGCACATTGGAAGATCCCATCGAAATGGTGGAGCCCGCGTTCAACCAGATGCAGATACAACAGGGGCTCGATCTGAGCTTCGCCGAAGGTGTGCGTGCATTGATGCGGCAGGACCCGGACATCATCATGGTGGGCGAAATACGCGACCTGGAAACCGCCGAAATGGCGATCCAGGCCGCCCTCACTGGTCACTTGGTTCTCTCCACGTTGCATACCAACGACGCGCCTTCCGCCATTACGCGCCTGCTCGATCTGGGTGTGCCGTACTACATGATCAACGCCACGCTGCTCGGCATCATGGCGCAGCGTCTTGTGCGCACGCTGTGCCCGCACTGCAAAAAGCCGACCCCCATCCGGGAAGACGACATCGAGTTGTGGAACGGCTTGGTCGCCCCCTGGAAGGCGACGCGCCCGACCCAGCTGCAACGTCCGCATGGTTGCCTGGAATGCCGCATGACCGGGTACTCCGGCCGTATCGGCATCTACGAAATCCTGCTGATGACGCCGGAATTGCGCAAACTCATCACCCCCGAAACCAATATCGCCGCCTTGCGCGAACAAGCCAACCGGGAAGGCATGAAACCGTTGCGCATCTCCGGGGCGCTCAAGGTCGCCGCTGGGCTGACCACGCTGGATGAGGTGCTGAAAAGCTCGCCTCCCGCCGAACAAAACTAGATCTGGGTTTACAGGAATCTCCATGACATTGTCCGAACTCAACGAACACTACGCCATCGGAAACCACGTGCAATTCAAGGAAATCGCCGACGGCATGATCATTGCCGAAGTCGCCAACCAGCACGCGCTTGCCAATATCGCGCTGCAGGGTGCCCACATCGCCACCTTCCAGCCGCGCGGCGAAGAGCCAGTGATCTGGCTGTCGCCACAAGCCAAGTTCGCGCCGGGCAAGTCCATCCGCGGCGGCGTGCCGGTGTGCTGGCCGTGGTTCGGCGCGCACAAGTGCGACAGCAAACTGCCCGGTCACGGCTATGCGCGCACCGTGCCGTGGGAAATTCTGGAAACGAAAGCACTCGCCGATGGTTCGACTTTCCTGCGCTTCGGCCTCGTCGAGAATGACACCACGCGCGCCCAATGGCCGCACGCTTCCACCGTGCAACTGGAAGCCACCGTGGGCAAGTCGCTGCGCGTGGAACTCATCACCACCAATACCGGAACAAAATCGCTCGAACTCGGCGAAGCCCTGCACACCTACTTCCAGATCAGCGACGTGGCGAAGGTGACCATCCGCGGCCTGGATAACTGCGCCTATCTGGACAAGGTGCAGGATTTTGCGCGCTTCACACAAAAAGACGGCATCGTCATCGAAAGCGAAGTGGATCGCGTCTACATCAATACTGCGGCCGATTGCGTGATCGAGGACAAGGGCCTGAAGCGCGCCATCCGCATCGCCAAACAGGGCAGCATGTCCACCGTGGTGTGGAACCCCTGGGTTGAGAAAGGCAAGGAAATGGGCGACCTGGGCGAAGACGGCTATCGCAGCATGGTGTGCGTGGAAAGCGGCAATGCCTGGGATAACGTCGTCGTGCTGGCACCGGGCGAAACGCACAAGCTGGCGGCGGTGTATAGCGTGGAGAAGCTGTGAGCTTTTCTCCCTTCTCCCGCAGGCGGGAGAAGGGCCGGGGATGAGGGGCTGTAAGTACCTCATAGTTTTGTTACAACTCAACAGCCCTCACCCTAACCCTCTCCCGCCCGCGGGAGAGGGGACTTAAAACCCAAAAAACAAAGAGCCGCTTCGCAGCGGCTCTTTTTTATTGCATTACCAAACCAGACTCAGTTCGCGCGTTTCTTGAACTCGTTGGTGCGGGTGTCGATTTCGATCTTGTCGCCGATTTCGATGAACGCAGATACGGGCAACTCAAAACCGGTGCTCAGCTTGGCGGGCTTCATCACCTTGCCGGAAGTGTCGCCGCGCACAGCCGGCTCGGTGTAGATCACTTCGCGAACGATGGTATTGGGCAATTCTACCGAGATCGCTTTGTCGTTGTAGAACACCACCTCGCAAGGCATGCCGTCCTCGATATAGTTGAGCGCGTCGCCCATGCATTCGGCTTCGATCTCATACTGGTTGTATTCGCCATCCATGAACACATACATCGGATCGGAAAAATAGGAATAGGTCACTTCCTTGCGATCCAGGATGATCTGGTCGAACTTGTCGTCCGCTGCGTACACCCATTCCTTGGCGGACTCGGTCAGAAGGTTCTTCATCTTCATCTTCACCACAGAACCGTTGCGGCCCGAGCGGCTGTATTCGGCTTTAAGGATAACCATAGGTTCGCCGCCCACGTTGATCACGTTACCGGCGCGTAGTTCTTGTGCTGTCTTCATGTTCACTGCCCTCAAAATTCAAGGCGCGGATTCTATGCAACTTGGCGGTAAAAATCCAGCAAATTCAACGCAAGGTTATTACCCGCCAGCCGATCCGCCCAATCCTTGCCATGCCGGGTCAGCGCCCCGCGCTGTGCCAGAAAGTGAGTCCAAGCTCCAGCAATGTCCGGCCCGCCGTTCCAGGCCAGCCATAAATCCCGTACCGACTGTGCGGTTTCAGGCGGCAAACCCGCCGTATAGCGCGCCCGCAAGGCCTCCAGCTTCGCCAGATGCACCCCGTCATGCTGCGGATATATGTGCCAAATGAATGGCTTGGCCGCCCATTGCGCGCGCACACAGGAATCCTCGCCGCGCACAAAATTGATGTCGCAGGCCCACAAAAGGTCGTCGTAACACTCCTGCTCGACAAAGGGAAGAATATGCACTCGCAGCCTGCCGCGCTGCCAGACATCCCCGGCCTTCCCTGATTCTTGCCCGAAGAATGCTGCCACTTGCGGTAAAGATCGTCCTTCTGGCAACAGACAGGTCACAAACTTATCGCCCTTCTCCCATGCTCCCAGCAAGCCTTCCATCGCCTCATTTTCGTAACCGAACAAGGAGATGCGCAACTCGTCCACCGTTCGCTGCGGCACGCCCATGCTCTGCCAATAGCGCTGTTGCACCTCCGCATCGGACTGAAATACATCGCGTCGTACCAGCAGGTCGTGCTCCAGCAACAGACCTCCGGTCTTTGCCGTGAAGCCGGGAAAGAAGAAATACTTGGTCAACGGCAGGCTCGGATGCGGCGATGGCAGTTTGTGGCAGCCCTCCACCCAGTCTTCGGCCGAGAGATACTCAAGGTTCAGCCACACCGGTTTTACTTCCCGCGCAGCCATTGCCTCAACATATGGCTGCGGCAAGCGGCAGGCAAACGCCTCGATCACCAACCCGGCAGGTTCGATGGTCGGAAAATCGGCGCTCCAGCGCCGCACTTCCACCCCGCTGCAGCGTTGCTCATCCAGTGCCACATCGACTTCCGGACACAACTTGCCGAAACTGCGCAGATCGTCGACCCACAACCGCACGCTCAAGCCATGCTCGTTCGCCAGTTGGCGCGCCAGACGCCAGCACACGCCGATGTCGCCGTAGTTGTCGACAACGCTGCAGAAGATGTCACAAGACTCACTCCGCATGCAACGCCTCCACCGGATCGAGCCGCGCCGCACGCATCGCGGGTATCACACCCGCCGCAAGACCTATCGTGACGGCAGTCAACTCCGCCAGCACGGCATACAGCCAGGGCGTGTGCACCGGCAGCGCGGGGAACAGCAGATGCAGGCCCTGCGAGATGCCGACGCCAATGAGCAGGCCGAGCAGGCCGCCCAGCGCGGAGAGAATCATGGCTTCGCTCAGGAACAGGGTCAGCACCTGGTTCTCGCGCGCGCCCAGCGCGCGCAGCAGGCCGATCTCGGCGGTGCGCTCAGTAACGGCCATGGTCATGATGGTGAGGATGCCGACCGCACCGACCAGCAGTGAGATGCCGCCCAGCGCGCCGACGGCGAAGGTGAGGATGTCGAGCACCGAGCTCAGCACTTCCAGCGCCTGCTCCTGCGAGATGATGGTGAAGTCCTCGCGCCCGTGCCGCTCGATCATGCGCTCCTTGATCAGACGGATCATGGTGTCTGCGGGGACATCGGCGCGGTAGCTGACGTTGACCTCCATCAGCCCCGAGCGGTTGAACAGCTCCATCGCGCGCGCTGCCGGAATGAACACCGTGTCGTCCATGTCCATACCGAGGATCTGCCCTTTCGACACCATCACGCCGACCACGCGATAGCGCTGGCCGCCGATGCGCAGATAAGTGCCGAGCGGATTCCTGTCGCCGTACAACTCATCCTGTATCTTGGCGCCGATCACCACCTGCGCTCGCGCCTGCTCGTCGTCGGCATCGGTCCAGAAACCGCCGCTCTGTACCTTCATGGTGAACGCCTTGTCGAAATCGCGCCCCTCGCCCAGCACCATGGTGCGCCGCGTTCTCCCCTCGAAACGCACCTCGGCGTTGCCGACCAGACCGGGAATCACGTACTGCACATAGGGCAGGCGGCGCAGGGCGTCGGCATCCTCCAGCGTCACTTGGCGGACCGAACCGAAGATGCCGACGTTGCCGCCCTGGGTCTGCGTCTTGCCCGGCTGCACGCTGATGATGTTGGTGCCGAACTGCGAGAACTCGGCCAGCATGAACTGGTGCAGACCTTCGCCGATCGAAGTGAGCAAAATCACGGCGGCGATACCGATGGCGATACCCAGCCCGGTGAGGAAGCTGCGCATCCGGTAGGTGAGGAAGCTTGAGGAAGTCAGCGTGATGAGGTCGCGCAGGTACATAATCGTCATTCCCGCGAAGGCGGGAATCCAGCGAATTGAACAAGCCACGCGAAGCGTGACAAACCCCAACTGCATGTTGCATAACAGCACTGGATTCCCGCTTGCGCGGGAATGACGGGGTTTGTGGATTTGAATTTATCCATCATTTCCCCGCCAGCGCGGCCACCGGATCGAGTTTCGCCGCCCGCCGCGCAGGCCACACGCTGAACAGCACTCCGGTGCCAAGTGCGGTAATGGTCGCGGCCAGTACCGCCCACCAGGGCGGCGACACCGGCAGCATCGGGTAGACCTGACCGATGATGAAGCTGCCGGCATAGCCCAGCGCCAGTCCGGCCACGCTACCGATCCCGGACAGCAATACCGCTTCGGCGAAGAACAGTTGACGGATCTGTTTGCCCGGCGCACCGAGCGCCTTGAGCAGACCGATCTCCTTGATGCGCTGCGCCACGGCGATCAGCATCACGTTCATGATCAGCACGCCCGCCACCGCCAGGCTGATGGCGGCGATGCCGCCGACCGCCATAGTCAGTGCGGTGAGGATTCGGTCGAAGGTCTGCAATATCGCATCCTGGGTGATGACGGTGACGTCGCGTTCGCCGCTGTGGCGCTGCACCATGATCTCTTCGGCATCGCGCTTGGCCTGTTCGATGTAGTCGCGGCTCTTGGCCTCGATCAGCACGCGGAACAGGCTGGTGGTGTTGAACAACTGGTGAGCGGTAGCGACCGGGATGATCACCAGGTCGTCGGTGCGCATGCCCATGGATTCACCCTGCGACGCCAGCACGCCGATCACGCGGAAGCGCCGATCGCCGATCCGCACCGACTGTCCGACCGCCGATTCATTGCCGAACAGTTCGCGCCTGATCGCGTTGCCCAGCACGCACACCGAGGCGCTGTCGTGCAGATCGCCCACCGGCAGAAATCTGCCGACCCCCATGCTCATGTGGCGTATCCCGAGCATGTCGGCGGAGGAACCGGCCACCACCACTTCGCGGTTGAGCGCGCCGCGCGAGATAGCAGCCGAACCGATGGTCAGCGGCGCGATGCGCTTGATGGCACGACTGCGCAGCAAGGCCTGCGCGTCATCCAAGGTGATATCGCGCGGCGTCTGTCCGGACATCAGGCCGGGGCCGACGCCCGCGGTCTCGGTGCGACCCGGCAACACGATGACGAGGTTGGTGCCCAGCGAGGAGAACTGATCGACCACATAGCGGCGCGCGCCCTCGCCCAGTGCGGTGAGCACCACCACCGCCGCCACGCCGATGGACATCGCCAGCATCATCAGCAGCGTGCGCGTCGGGCTGCCGCGCAGGCTGCCGGAGGCGAACTGGATGGTGTCGGCGAGTTTCATTTACTGCGTCATTCCGGCGCAGGCCGGAATCCAGCTAATTGAAAAAACCTGCGCAGCAGGACAAAAAACAAATGCATATTGAATAACAGCACTGGATTCCGGCCTGCGCCGGAATGACGGAAAAGAGTTTTACTTTGAATCATTTTGATTCGATTCGTCGGAGAGAATGCGCCCGTCCAGCATATGTATCTGCCGATGCGCGCGCGCGCCGATCTCGGCATCATGGGTCACCACCACCAGCGTGATGCCCTGCTCCAGCAGACCTTCCAGCAGCTTGAGCACTTCCCAGCCGGTGTTGCGGTCGAGATTGCCGGTCGGCTCGTCGGCCAGCAGCACGGTGGGATTCATCACGGTGGCGCGGGCGATGGCGACTCGCTGGCGTTGGCCGCCGGAAAGCTGGTCCGGCTTGTGGTCGGCGCGATCCGCCAGGCCGTAGTTCTGCATCAGTACCTGCACGCGCCCCCTGCGCTCTTCGACCGGGATGCCCGCGAGGATCATCGGCAACTCGACGTTCTGTGCGGCAGTGAGGCGCGGCACCAGATGGAAGGACTGGAACACGAAACCGATCTTCTCGCGGCGCACGCGCGCCTGCTGCTCGTCGTTCAGGTCGGTGACATTGCCTCCATCCAGCAGATAGGTGCCGGAAGTCGGCCGGTCGAGCAGGCCGAGCATGTTGAGCATGGTGGATTTGCCGGAACCGGACGGCCCCATGATGGAGATGTATTCGGCCGCATCGATGCGCAGGTCGATGTCGCGCAAAGCGGCGACTTGCTGGTCGCCGACGGTGAAGGTGCGGCAGACGTTTTTCAGTTCGATCATTTATGCACCTTGCATCGCTACGCTTCCTGTAGGTGCGAATTTATTCGCACAGACACAGAACCCGTACGAATAAATTCGCACCTACATGCCGTTTGTTCATCCGGATCATTTTTCTGAAACAGCTTCTTCCGGCACGACGCGCACACCCGCTTTCACGCCCGCCCTGTCCAGCGAAGAAACGATCTGGTCGCCTTCCGCCAGGCCGGAAGTCACCTCGGCAAATTCCCAGTTGGACAGGCCGGTCGTCACTTTGCGCTCTTCCAGTACGCCCTTGCTGCCATACAGCAGCACACGGCTGCCTTCCATCAGGGTCTGCGTCGGGATGCGCGGCACCTGGCTGCGCACTTCATGGATGATCTCGACATCGGCGCTGTAACCCACCAGCAGGTTGTCCTTCTCGGCGAGTTTGTCGAATTCGACTTCGACTTCGACCGTGCGCGCCTGTTTCTCCAGATCAAGCACATAGGGCGCGATACGCCGCACCTTGCCGCTGAAAGTACGCCCCTTGATGGCGTCCAGCGTGATGCGGCTGCGCTGCCCAACCTTGAGTTTGGCCGCATCCACTTCGTCGATGGGCGCGCTCACGTACAGGCAACTGTCGTCGATCAGGTCGATGGCGGGGATGGTCGCGATACCGGGCGGGGACGGCGTGGCGTATTCGCCCAGTTCGCCGCTGATGTCCGCCACCACGCCGTCGAACGGGGCGCGCAGCACCATGCGGTCCAGCCCGGCGCGGGCAAGTGCGATGCGCGATTTGCTTTGTTCGATGTCGCCCTTTGCAGAGGCGCAGGCGGACTGGCGTGCCGAGGCATCGGTGAGTGCGCGGTCGAGTTGCTGCGCCGAGATAAAACCTTTATCGCGCAGTTCCTGCGAGCGCACCGCATCGCGCTGGGCGGCATCGGCCATGGTGCAGACCTCTTCCACCCGCGTCAACGCGACCTTGAGTTGATCCCGGGCCAGGTTTTCCTGCGCGTGCAGGTCGTTATTCCATAGCTCCAGCAGCACCTCCCCCTTCTTTACGCGCTGCCCTTTTTTCACCCGCAGCTTCGATATCTGCCCGCCTGCGGACGGCGACATCTTGGCGCGGCGGCAGGCATTCACGGTGCCTGCGCGCGTGTTGCTGACCGAGGCCTCAACCGTGCCGCGCTCGACTTTTTGCAACACGACGGCAATGGGATTGCTGCGAGTCAGGTAACTGATTCCAATAACCAATCCGATGACGACAATGCCAATAATGGCGAGTTTTTTATACTTTGAAGGGATGCTGCCGAGTTGCGGGAAAGTCATTGATACTCCTGACTGTTCACTGCGAAAGATGAATCTGGAAGGTGGTGCCGATGACCGGAATCGAACTGGTGACCTACGCGTTACGAGTGCGTTGCTCTACCGACTGAGCTACATCGGCCTTCCGGCGCGGATTATAAGCGGACATGCTGCGATGCGGCAACGCTTAACGCCAAAGATAAGGCGAAACATCGAATGGTTGCGGTGTTCCGTTCATGGTATTCAGCAGCACTTCCACGGCCGCGGGCGACATGGTTACGCCGTAACGGAAATGGCCGCTGTTTATGAACAGGTTGGCCAACTGCGGATGCCGCCCGATGGTCGGGATATTGCCGGGTGAGGCCGGGCGCAACCCGGCCCAGTGTTTGACGACCGGCATTCCGCGCAAGGACGGCAGCAGCTCAATGCCCCTTTGCAGCAACATTTCACGTACTTCGTCAGTAGTGCTTTTGTCGAACCCCACATCTTCGCGCGTGCTGCCCAGCAGCAAATGCCCGTCGCGGCGAGGAATCAGGTAAATGTCTTTTTGCAGCACGATGTGCTGCACCGGCGGCGCATCATACTTGAACAACAGCATCTGCCCGCGTATCGGTTTGATGTCGACCTTCAGCGCATGTTCACCCAGCAGCACCTTGCTCCACGCACCTGCGGTCACGATGTAAGCGTCCGCGCTGAAATTACCCTGCGTCGTCGACAAATGGCTGACCTGCCCCATCTCGGAGACGATCTCTTTGACCTCGCATTGCTCGACAATGCGTCCGCCTAGCTTCTCGACCCTTGCGCGCAAGGATTGCAGCAAGCGCGGATTGCGCGCCTGCGCGACATCCGGCAACAACACGCCGCCCTCGCGCTCCTCCGCCCTTACCCCGTGCGCGGCACACCATTGCAGCGCGGCCTGCACATCGAACGGCGGCAGCACCAGCATGCCGCAGCGGTTGTATTCGGGATCGATGCCCGTGGACTGATGCAGAGTCTCGGCAAGGCTGCCGAACATACCCATGCCGCGCAAGGCCAGGCGATTCACCTCGTCCGGATAGTCCCAGGGACACAAGGGCGAGAGAATGCCGCCGCCCGCCCAGGAGGATTCGCGCCCGACCGAACCCCGCTCCAGAATGGTCACATCGCCACCTTGCCGCAACAGCGCCTCCGCCGTTGCCAGCCCCAGCGCGCCGGCACCAATAACCAGATTCGATCTCACTTTGTCACCCTTTCACACATGAGCATTTCACAAGCCTGTTTTCCGGGCCTGCCCAGCCACCTTAGCCGACCAGAGCCTTAGGCAGCGGAAATACAACATTCTCCCGAATACCTTCCGCTTCGCACACCGTAACCACGCCCAGCTCCTTCAAACGCTCTATCACAGCCTGCACCAGCACCTCCGGGGCAGAAGCCCCGGCGGTGATTCCCACCCGCGGTTTTCCTTGCAGCCATTCCGGCTTGAGTTGGCTGGCATTATCGATCAGATAGGCCGGGACGTTGAGGTTCTTCGCCACTTCACGCAGACGGTTGGAGTTGGAACTGTTGGGCGAGCCGACCACGATGACGAGGTCGCATTGTTTGGCCAGCATTTTCACCGAGTCCTGGCGGTTCTGCGTGGCATAGCAGATATCGTCCTTGCGTGGCCCGGTGATCAACGGAAAGCGCGTCCTGAGCGCAGCGATGATCGCACTGGCATCGTCCATCGACAGCGTGGTCTGTGTCACATATGCCAGGTTGCTCTCGTCCTGCACCTGCAACGTTTGCACGTCGGCAGGCGTTTCCACCAGATACATGCCGCCGTCGCTCTGCCCCATCGTGCCTTCCACCTCGGGGTGGCCTTTGTGGCCGATCATGATGATCTCTTTGCCCTGCTGGCGCATGCGCGAAACTTCGATGTGCACCTTGGTAACCAGCGGGCAAGTCGCGTCGAACACGGTCAGACCGCGCGCTTCGGCTTCGCGTCGTACCGATTGCGGCACGCCGTGCGCGCTGAAAATGAGGATGCTGCCGGGCGGCACATCGGACAAGTTCTCGATGAATACCGCACCCTTGGCATTCAGACTGTCCACCACAAATTTGTTGTGCACCACTTCGTGCCGCACGTAAATGGGCGCGCCGTGCAATACCAAAGCGCGCTCGACAATCGCGATGGCACGATCCACACCGGCGCAGAACCCGCGCGGATTAGCGAGCAGCAGTTCCATGTTCTTTGCCTGTGAAGCTATCCCAGATCAGCAGGCCCGCACCGCAGGTGATGGCCGAGTCGGCCAGGTTGAAGGCGGCGAAGTGATAGCTGCCCCAGTAGAAATCCAGAAAATCCACCACGTAGCCGTAGACGATCCTGTCGATCAGGTTGCCCAGCGCGCCGCCCAGAATGAAGGCCAGCGAAAAGCTGAACAGCATTTCTTTCTGATGCCTGCGAAGCAGCCAGACGATCCACACCGAGGCGAAGACGGCTATGGCGCTGAACAGCCAGCGTTGCATGCCGCCCGCATCGCTCAGGAAGCTGAACGCCGCGCCTGTGTTGTGCGCCAGCACCAGATTGAAGAACGACGTGACGGCAAGACTCTCGCCATAGACGAAATGGCTGTTGATGGCCGCCTTGCTCAACTGGTCGAGCACGATGACCACGACCGAAACCAGCAACCAGCGACTAAGCATAACGCCGTGCCTCGCCATTTCTGAACAGGTTGCTCACGCAACGCCCGCACAGCGTCGGGTGATTGGTATCGCTGCCCACGTCATCACGATAGTGCCAGCAGCGTTCGCATTTGGCATGTGAGCTCGGCGTAACCTTGATCTCCAGTTCGCCTTCGCGCAGATGCACATTGGCGCGCGAAGTGATGAATACCAGCCGCAGGTCGTCACCCAAACGCGACAACAATTCAAACGTCGCTTTGGGCGCGTAGACATCCACTTCGGCCTGCAAGGCGGAACCGATGGCGCTGGTGGTGCGCTGCTCTTCCAGCTTCTTGTTCACTTGTTCGCGCACGGCACGGATGTCGGCCCAAGCGCTTACTTCTGCGCCCTGCAGTCCGGAATCCGGCAGCTTGTACCAGACTTGCTCGAAAACGCTGAGGTCGTCCCTGCCTGTCAGCGTTGACCAGACTTCTTCGCCGGTGAAACTGAGGATGGGCGAAATCAGGCGCGCCAGCGACTGGGTGATGTGGTACAGCGCGTTCTGTGCGGAACGGCGTGCCCTGGAATTTTCGCCTGCGGTATACAAACGGTCTTTCAGGATGTCGAGATAAAAACCGCCCAACTCTTCCGTGCAAAAGCCTTGCAGTTTCTGCACGGCAAAGTGGAACTCGTAGCGCTCGTAATCGCCGCATACGTCGCCCTGCAGTTTCTGCGCCAGCGCCAGCGCGTAACGGTCGATCTCCAGCCATTGGTCCACGGGCATGGCATCGCGCTTGGCATCGAAGTCGGCAATGTTCGCCAGCAGGAAGCGCAAGGTGTTGCGAATGCGGCGATAGCTGTCGGTCACGCGCTTCAATATCTCTTCGGACAGCGAGATTTCACCGGAATAATCGGTCGAGGCAATCCACAAGCGCAGCATGTCTGCCCCCAACCGGTTGCAGATATCTTGCGGCTCGATGCCGTTGCCTTTGGACTTCGACATCTTGTGGCCCTTCTCGTCCACCGTAAAGCCATGCGTGAGCAATTGCCGGTAAGGTGCGCGTCCGTCCATTGCGCACCCTGTCAGCAACGAGCTCTGGAACCAGCCTCTATGCTGGTCGGAACCTTCCAGGTACAGATCGGCGGGGTATGCCAATTCTTCACGCTTGCGCAGCACGGCAAAATGCGTCACACCGGAATCGAACCACACATCCAGCGTATCGGAGAGCTTGCGGTAATGCGCAGCGTCGTCGCCCAGCAAGTCCGCGCTATTCAGGCTGAACCAGGCTTCAATGCCGGATTTTTCAACCAGTTTGGCGACTTGTTCCAGCAGCTCTGTCGTACGCGGATGCAACGCCATCGTTTCCTTGTGCACGAAGAACGTCATTGGCACGCCCCAGTTGCGCTGGCGCGACACACACCAGTCGGGGCGGTTTTTGACCATCGCTTCGAGGCGCGCACGGCCCCATGACGGGAAGAACTGCGTCTGCTCGACTGCTTTGTTCGCCAGATCGCGCAACGGTTCACGTTCCCCCTGAGTCATGCCGATGAACCACTGGGGTGTGGAACGGAAAATGATCGGCGTCTTGTGGCGCCAGCAGTGCGGGTAGCTGTGTTTCACTTTTTCCTGATGCAGCAAATGCCCACTCGCTTCCAGCGCTTGCAGCACGATGTCATTGGCCTTCCACACAAACACACCGGCCAGGGGCGTGCCCCCAGCCGCAGGCGTGGTGGAAATGAACTTGCCATCGTCGCCCACCGGATTTTCGTTCGGCAGGTTGTAGCGCTGGCCGACCACATAGTCGTCCACGCCGTGTGCCGGTGCGGTATGCACCAAGCCGGTACCCGCTTCCAGCGTGACATGCTCACCGCAGATGACGGGCACGATGCGCTCGTAGAACGGATGCTGCAAAGGCAAGCCTTCCAGCGCTGCGCCGTAACAAGTGGCCGCGATGCCGTCTCCGCGGTCGTTGTTGCCGCCCAGTTGGTAACGTTTCAGGCAATCGGCAGCCAGGTCGAACGCCAGGATCAGGTAACCCTTCTCGGTCTTGATCAGGTCGTATTCCAGTGCCGGATGCACGCTCACGCCCTGGTTGGCGGGCAGGGTCCACGGTGTGGTGGTCCAGATCACTGCATAGACCTTGGCGCTGCCCGGCAGCGACACGCCGAACGCTTTGCCAACCGCCACTTTGTCTTTCACCTCGAAGGCGACATCGATGGCCGCCGAGACTTTGTCTTCGTACTCCACTTCGGCTTCGGCCAAGGCAGATTGGCAATCCAGGCACCAGTTCACCGGCTTGCGCCCCTGATACAGATAGCCGCGCTCATGAATCTTGCCAAGCGCGCGGATGATGTCCGCCTCGGTCTGAAAATCCATGGTCAGGTAAGGATGATCCCAGTCACCGATGATGCCGAGACGGATAAAATCTTTTTTCTGGCGTTCAACCTGAGCCTTTGCATATTCGCGGCACAGCTCGCGGAACTGCGATGCGGGGATGGCCTTGCCGTGTTTCTTTTCCACCTGCAGCTCGATGGGCAAACCGTGGCAATCCCAGCCCGGAACATAAGGTGCATCAAACCCCGCCAGCGTTTTTGATTTGACGATTATGTCCTTCAGCACCTTGTTTACCGCATGGCCGAGGTGAATGTCGCCGTTGGCATAGGGCGGGCCGTCGTGCAGGATGAATTGCTTGCGGCCTTTGGCTGCCGCGCGGATGCGCTGGTAGCGCTGCTGCGCCTGCCACTGCGCCAGCATCAGCGGCTCGCGCTTGGCGAGGTCGCCGCGCATCGGGAACGTTGTGTCGGGGAGATTCAGGGGATACTTCTTTTTGTCTTCACTCATGTTCAATAAACCATTTCTTTGCATTCTCGACATCCAACGCGATCTGCCGCGTCAGCTCATCCAACCCATTGAATTTCTGTTCGTCGCGCAACTTCTGCAAAAACTCCACGCGCAGGTGCTTGCCGTAGATCTGCTGCGCGAACTCGAACAGATGCACTTCCAGCACCGCCTTGGCATCGTGTTTCAGCGTCGGACGGACACCCAGACTCGCCACGCCCTGCAGCACACCCAGCCCTTCGGCATGCACCAGCACCACGTACACGCCCTTGAGCGGCGGAAGGTTGTGCTTCATCTGAATGTTCGCCGTAGGGTAACCCAGCTTGCGCCCCGTGGCATCACCATGCACCACGCGTCCGCTGATGCTGTAGGGACGCCCCAGATATTCGCGCGCCAAGCGTTTCCTGCCTGCCGCCAGTGCCTCGCGGATCGCGGTGCTGGAAATGCGCACGCCGTCATGCAGCACACTCTGTATCGACCGCACCGAAAACCCGCGTGCGGCGCCAATCTTCTCGACCAGCGCAAAATCGCCCGCACGCCCGCTGCCAAAACGGAAGTCGTCGCCGATCAGCACGAACTTCGCGTGCAACTTTTCATCCAGCGCCTCAATGAATTCCGTTGCCGTCCTTTGCGCAAACTGCGCATTGAAGCGGCATACATGCACACGATCAATACCCATCGTCCTGAACAGCTCCAGCTTTTCGCGCAGGCTGGTGAGCCGCGCCGGGGCCTGTTGCGGCGTAAAATACTCGCGCGGATGCGGTTCGAAAATCACCACTGCCGTTTGCAAACCGCGCGTCTGCGCCGCCGCGCGCAGCTCGTTGAGCATCGCCTGATGTCCAAGGTGCACCCCATCGAAATTGCCGATGGTGACCGCCACAGCATGGGTGTCTAAAGAATGAAGTCCGCGTAGAATCTGCATAGGGCGCGGATTATACCGTGAGATGCACCGCAGACGCCCACTGGATACAAGGAAAAAGGATGCTGAACTACCCTCAAGTTGCGCTCGACTTCATGAACCGCGACCATGCCGAATTCGTCGCCATGCGCGGCCAACTGATGAGCCTGATCGCAGCCCAAACCCCGAAAAACGACGTGGATACCCTGCTCGACGAACTGCTGGCCCATACCCGCGACCACTTCGCGGAGGAAGAACAGCTGATGCTGGAAAGCCAATTCCCACCCTATGCCATGCACAAAAACGAGCATGAGCAAGTACTGGCCGATATGTCCGCCCATATCGAGCGCTGGAAACATGGACGGGATATAGTCGCTCTACGGGATTGGCTGGATAAAGCCGTGGGCGACTGGTTCGTCACCCACATCGGCACCATGGACCTGGTTACGGCGGGATTCATCAAGGCTCAGAACAAGGATCAGGCATGACTCAGACCATCGACACCGCCCGCCTGTTCGACCATACCGCCTTTGCCGAACTGCTCAATGCGTTGCTCGACCTGCTCGACAACAAGGCCCCGGAAAGCGAGATCGGCGAGCAACTACAACGCCTGCAACGGCAACTTCAACAACAGTTCGCCGCCGAGGAACAGGCCATGCAAGCGGCCAACTACCCCGCCACCGCCGCACACAAGGAACACCACGACCGCGCGCTTGGCAAGCTGGCTCAGCGTGTCGCGCAGTGGCAACAGCGACGAGACCGCAGAGCGTTACAGGATTATGCGGAAAACGAACTGGCCGAATGGTTCGTCAGCCATGTGAATACTCGCGACTACGTCACGGCAAAGCACCTTTCGCTGCCGCAGCAGGCAGATACTTAGCCTGCGCTACCCCAACCCGCTCTATCTCGGATCGAACAGCGGGGAATATTTTTGCAGCACCGGCTTCATCAGCAGATCTTCCTTGATGACGTGGTCGATCAGCCAGTTCCGCAATAATTTGGTGAATTTTTCGGCCACTGCCGTTGACCATTCCTGCCCCATGCCCCCGATTTCCGTCTTTATCTCATCGAGTTGTTTGATCAACGCTTCGTGGGAATGGCTCAGGTCGGGCACTTGTTCAAAGCCGGCTGCGCGGGCGATTTTTTCTTCCCTGGCAAAATGCTCTTGCGAGTATTTGGAAAGACTTTCGAGCGCCGCAGACAGCTCTTTGCGATTCCTGGCATCCAGACTTTGCTCGACCCGATTGATGATATCGATGAGATGCCTGTGGTCAGTGTCGATCACATCGTTCCCAACGCTTAACTGTTCACGCCATACCAGACTCATCTGCCCCTCCTTGTTACGCCGTCCCGCCCACCGTCAGCCCGTCGATACGCACCGTCGGCTGCCCCACTCCCACCGGCACGCTCTGGCCTTCCTTGCCGCAGGTGCCGACGCCCGAATCCAGTGCCATGTCGTTGCCGATCATGCTCACGCGCATCAGCGCTTCGGGACCGTTGCCGATCAGCGTCGCGCCCTTGACCGGGTAGGTGACCTTGCCATCCTCGATCATGTAAGCCTCGGTGGTGGAAAACACAAACTTGCCGCTGGTAATGTCCACCTGCCCGCCGCCGAAATTGGCCGCATACAGGCCATGCTTCACCGAGGCGATGATCTCTTCGCGCGTCTTGTCGCCGTTCAGCATCATGGTATTGGTCATGCGCGGAATGGGCAGGTGAGCGAAGGATTCGCGCCGCGCGTTGCCGGTGACCGGCACACCCATCAGGCGCGCGTTCATGCTGTCCTGCAGGTAGCCGCGCAGGATGCCGTCCTCAATCAGCACCGTGCGCTGTGTGGGATTGCCTTCGTCGTCGATATTGAGCGAGCCGCGCCTGTCCTTGATGGTACCGTCGTCCACCACCGTCACGCCCTTGGCGGCAACGCGCTGGCCGATGCGTCCCGAGAATGCCGAGCTGCCCTTGCGGTTGAAATCGCCTTCCAGCCCATGCCCCACCGCCTCATGCAACAGGATGCCCGGCCAGCCGCTGCCCAGCACCACGGTCATGTTGCCTGCCGGTGCAGGACGCGCGTCGAGGTTGATGACTGCCTGATGCACCGCTTCTTTGGCGTAACGCTGCAGAATCTCGTCACTGAAATAGTCGTAGCCGAAACGCCCGCCGCCGCCCGCCGAACCCTGTTCGCGGCGCCCGCTGCCTTCCACGATCACTTGTAGCGAGAGGCGCACCAGCGGCCGGATGTCGGCGCTCATCAAGCCGTCATTGCGCGCCACCAGCACCACATCGTATTCGGCCGCCAGATTGGCCATGACTTGGGTGACGCGGGGATCGAGCGCGCGCGTCATGCGTTCCAGTTTTTCCAGCAGCGCGACTTTCTGCTCCGCCTTGAGCGTGGCTATCGGGTCATGCGGTAAATAGAGTTCGTGCGTCTTGCCTGCGTGCAGATGCGCTGCTTTTTGTTTCCCGCCCTGCCGCGCAATGGCACGGGTGGCCAATGCCGCATCTTCCAGCGCATTCAGCGTGATGTCGTCGGAATAGGCAAAGGCGGTCTTGTCGCCGCTCACTGCGCGCACGCCGACGCCCTGATCGATATGGAAGCTGCCGGATTTGACGATGCCTTCTTCCAGCGACCAGCTTTCGGCGCGACTGTACTGGAAATAGAGATCGGCATAGTCCACACGATGCGCCAGCATCTTGCCGAACACTTGTTCCAGATGGCGAGCTTCCAAACCGTGCGAAGTGAGCAACGCACGCTGCGCCAGTTGAAGTGGTGAACTCATCTGTCGCAAGACAGGGTGCGGTGCGACAGCGCGGGCAGGCTCTTGCGCAGGCTGTCCTGATAGCCCGGATTGACTTCAGCGATGACCACGCCGGAACCGCGCGGCAACTCGTCCACGATGCGTCCCCAGGGATCGACCACCATGGTGTGGCCGTGCGTCTCGCGTCCGCTCACATGGTAGCCACCCTGCGCTGCGGCGATAACATAGGACAGATTCTCAATGGCGCGCGCGCGTACCAACGGTTCCCAGTGCACCTTGCCGGTGGTCGCGGTAAACGCGGAAGGCAACACAATGATGTTCACGTCCTTCATGGCGCGGAATATCTCGGGGAAGCGCAAGTCGTAGCACACGGCCAGACCGATGCGGCCGAACGGACTGTCGACCACCACGACTTTGTCGCCCGCTTCGATCGTGCTGGCCTCGTTGTAGTGCTCGTTGCCCAGCGTCAGGTTGAACAAATGAATCTTGTCGTAGCGGGCCACTTGCGTGCCGGTCTCGTCGAACACCAGACAGCTGTTGCGCACCTTTTCCGGGGCGGTTGCCGCCAGAGGCAGCGAACCAATCAGCCAGATCTTGTGCCTGCGCGCCGTTTCGCTCATGAAATTCTGGATCGCCCCCTGGCCCGGCTGTTCGCGAACCTTGACCTTGTCCTGTTCGTTCATACCCATGATGGCGAAGAACTCCGGCAGCACCACCAGCTTTGCGCCTTGCTCCGCCGCTTTGGCGACCAGGCGGCGCGCCTCGCTCAGGTTGCCCTCGACGTTGGGGCCGGACGCCATCTGGATGGCGGCAACCTTGAATGCGTTGAATTGCGCTGCGATACGCGATTGGGTGTTGTCGATGGAAGACATGATTCGGTGACTTTCAATAATTTGGTTATTCGGGCTCTACAATACTCGAAGAAACTATTCTGCGGGAACAACCCCGCTTTGTGCCGGTTTGGACTGCCCGACCTTTTCAACCTTCGGATCCGCCCAGCTGCCTCTGACATTGTAGTCAAACGACACCAGCTTATCGAGCGGATCGCGCAATATCTTGTTCGCCAGCAATACCCCCACTCCGACCACGGGTCCTGCGGCAAAAGAAAGCAAGGAAACGTTATCGCCGATAGTCGGCATAATGCGCACCTTCAGGTCCTGCGTCTCGCGGTTCATGTCCACCTGCCCGGTCATGGTGACCTTCGCTCCCGTGCCAACGAGCTTCATATCGTTGGTCAGCAACAGGCCGTTCACGATCTGGGCGTTGCCGGTGATGCTCTCGAACTGAAAACCCTTGCTGAACACATCGGTGAAATCAAGCGAGAGGCGCTGCAAACTCATCACGCTGATCAATTTCAACGCACCCACCTGGGAATCGCTGACCTTGAGGAATCGCCCCTTGCCCACGTTCAGGTGCATGCTTCCGTTCAGCCTGGAGTAATTGAACGAATCCGGCGCACCCGCCCAGTACAGGTCGCTCTCCAGTGAACCACTGCCGTCCTTCAGGCTGTCCGGGTAACCGGAACGCAACAATATCTT
The DNA here is from genome assembly GCA_049286265.1 of Sideroxyarcus sp. Classification (GTDB taxonomy): domain Bacteria; phylum Pseudomonadota; class Gammaproteobacteria; order Burkholderiales; family Gallionellaceae; genus Sideroxyarcus. The sequence continues at coordinate 23,444 of JBAQDF010000065.1, read as the reverse complement.
GCCCGCATCGCTGATATCTATCCGCGCCTTGACCCGTGTCAGCTCGGGGACGGCCTGCCACCTCCCGCTGATATCAACTACGCCGTCGGGATTGGTGATCAGCAGGCGATCCAGCAGCACATCGCCCTCCTCCTCGCTCAACTGCATCTCCAGCTTGCCGATCTGACGCCCCTTGTAGATGAGTTTTTCCACCGCCAGATCCACTTCCGGGAAAGAAGTATTGTCGGGGGGCGCAACCTTGCCCTTCACGAGCGGCTCATCCTGCGCGGGTTCGCTATGGCCTTCACCCAGCATCGCATTCTTGAAACGACCCAGCAGTTTGCCGTTGTCCTGCGGCTGCCAGATCATGTCGCCATTCAATTCCCTGGAAGCAAGCCGCAAACTGACCAGGCCGTTGCGTCCGCTGCCTTTGATGCTCAGGTCGTTCACCTTGTTGCTATAACCGGTCATTTGTTTCACGGTCAGATCGATACCCGTAATATTGGGCAGCACGCCTTCGCTTTCTCTTGCCAGCCCCAGTCCGCCCCAGCCTTCCAGGGACAGCAGCGGGATCTTGCCGATTACTCTTATCCCGTCCCTGGACGTACGCTGGGCAGTATCGCCGAACGCAATGCGCCCGCTGCGGAAATTCCAGGTTCCGTCTGCGTCATGCTGGCGCAGCAGCCTGGCATCGAGCAGCGAACCGATGCTCAAACCCAATGCCAACTGGCTCGGGTTAAGGCTCTTTTGCTCGAAATGCAGCGGAACACGCTCCGCTGCACTTTTCGACAACGGTGCCGGCAAATCCGATTTGATGCCCTGCAGATCCGTATCCACTGTCACATCGAGCAGTCTGTTCTGCACGCGAACATCGGCTTTCCAGTCGGTTGCGCCATGCACGCGGCGCAACAGCGGATGCGGCGCCACCTTGTTCAAGTTATCCAGGTCCAGCCTGCCGTGCGCCTGGGTCTGCAGTGCACCCTTTTCTCCCTGCACCCTCAGATGCGCCGCGCCGCCGAGTATCTGGGCATTGATATCGCCCGCATTCACCGACGATTCGGTAAACAGCAAGATGCCGTTCACCTGCCTCAACAGCGGCACGTTCTCGCCAAGATCGACATCGTTATTCACAAAACGGTAGTCGCCGCGCACTCTGACCGGCGCCTCGCCATGCAGCGGAATATCAACTTGCAGGTTCAGTTTTCCGTCGCCGCGCGCAGTAACCCCATTTGTAAAACCGTCGAGATAACCGTTCACCGGACTTTCGAGGATGTAATCCAGACTGCGCTGCGTCGTATCTGCCGCTTCGCCGCGCACTTGCAACAGCGGATTGCGGGACAGCAGGTCGGGAATGCTCACTTTGACATTCTGCAGATGCGCGCCCATTGTCGTTGCCGTCGCGGCATTGACTTCCAGTGTCTTGCCTTCTATCAGCAACTGCGCCTGAGCATCTTCCAGACGCGGCCAGCCCTTGGCGAATTCCATTTCCACGCCCCTGGCTCGCGCCTCCAGACGGAAAATTCCGCGCTCGCTGCCGACGAAGGGGAACTCGCGCAGATCGCCGCGCAAGCGCACCCGGAATTTATCCGCCTGCCCGCCCTGCAAAGCCGCCTGCAACCAGTCGCGCGTAACCTTGTTTACCGCCGGCACCGGGGTGTAAAGGCCGGTGCGGCGCACCGCAACGCGCGTCATGTCGACGGATGCGTCCACCGAACCGGGGCCGTCTCGCTCAAACTGGTAGCTGCCGTAGATCGTTCCGGCAAGATCGGCATTGGAAAGCTCGGCGTTGCTCAGCCTGATCTCCAGGCCGCGCGAATTTCGCTGCCAGCCGAGACGCGCCGTCAACTTGTCGAACTCCACCGGCTCGGAAAACAGTTTCGGGGCATCAAGCGCGAATTTACGGCTGTCGAGCGTGAGCGCTCCTCCGCTATCCGCCCCATCCACTTTCCCGCTCAGGCCGGAGAATCCGGGCAAATCGCCGACGCGGCGCATCGACATTCCGTCGAAACGTGCCTTGATGTCATAGCGCGTGATGTTTCCGACACTGCCCTGCCACGAGGCAAGCAGGCCGGTAACTTCCCCACGCGGTTGTGCATCGATCCAGCGTTGCTTGACCTCGCTGTCCAGCGGCAGATAATTCATCATCCTGACAAAACCGCCCAGCCTCAAGGCATTCGCCCTGATCTCGCCGGAAGGCGGTTGATTGTCCTGTCCGGCCAGCAGACGCAGGTAGAAATCGGTTGGTTTCAATTCGAAACCATCGCGCATCTGCAATGCCAACTTTCGGGTCGACACTTCAAAACCGCGCTCCAGCGCTTGCCAGCCGATGCGGCCCCGCAACTCCTTCAAATCGAGCTGCGGCAGTTCCTCCGACAGACGAGCCTGTACTCCGGCCAGCGCGACATCGGCATCCACGCTGTGCAGTTTTCCCTGCTCGAAACCCAGCCACATCCGCAGCGCACCCTTGCCGCTCTTGAATGCCTCCGGTAGCGTAACCCAGGGTTTCCAGGCCAGTACATCGGCGTAGTCAAGCTGGGTAAAAATCTCCCCGCGCCAATCGCCCATGTCAGTGAAACTGCCGCCGGAAAAATTGCCGCGCACATCAAGGCGCGAAGCCAGCCTCTCCGGTGCCGAAGCGCGCACAGAAAAACGGTGGCGTCCGTACCGGTTTTCTACGCTCAAGTCGACTTTCTCCAGCACCAGCGCAGGTGCGCCTCTCAACTCATCCTGCCAGGTAACGCGCCCGTTACGAATGACGACGCTGGACTGATGCAGCAACCAGTCCGAATTGTCCTGCTCGTTGGCTGAATGTTCGCTCAGCGCGATGCCTGCCACGAACCAGTGCCCTTGCACGTCGCGCCGCACCGACAGATCGGGGCTGTCGATCAACACGTTCCGGAATCGCAACTCCACCGTAGGCAGACTCGTCCACGCCACCGTGTTCTCCAGACGCGGCAAACTCAAGGCAACTTTGCCCTGCTTGTCCAGAATCTTTACATCGGAAAGCAGCAGGCGCGGGCGCAGACCATCCCAGTCCGCCGCGATCCTGCCTATCGTCAGCGGCTGCCCGATGGCCGCACTCGCCGCGGTGGTAATCTGGTCGTGATAGCGTTCGATATCGGGCAATATGCGATAGCGTAAAGTCAGCAGCAGCAACGCACCGGCGATTGCAAAAAGCAATACGATCTCCAGCGCGAAGCGGGACAATTTACCCATGCCGCGCCAAGCCTGCAGAAAAGAAATTTTCAGCATCGTGAGTGGACTCGGACGGATTGTATGAAGAAGTGAAACAGGTCGAACATGAAGAACCTATAATACTTTGAAGAAATGCAAGTATGTTCATTCTAACCTGAAGCCATCACCATGAATACCGCAAACTCCCGATTCTCCGCCGATTTCGATGAACTGATACGGCATGCCAGACATTGCAGCCGCTATCTCTCCCACCTGCTGGATGCCGATCCGGAACTGCTGCGCTGGCTGCACGAATACCACCGCACCCCTTGCGACTACAAAGTTATTAACGGCTGGCTGGACGCGTTGCCTGCCGACAGTGAAGAGCAGCTATCTTGTGCCTTGCGCAGCCTGCGCAAGCGTGTGATGTTGCATGTGTTGACGCGCGACCTGAACGGGCTTTCCAATCTCGACGAAGTAATGCGCGGCATGACCGCCCTGGCCGAAATCGCCGTGCGACGCACCCGGCAATTCGCCATGCAATCACTGGTCGAACAACACGGGCAGCCCATCGGCGCTGAAAGCGGCGCCCCGCAGGAACTGCTGGTAATCGGCATGGGCAAGCTGGGGGGCGGCGAACTGAACGTTTCTTCGGACATCGACCTGATTTTCGTTTATCCCGAAGACGGCGAAACAACGGGACCGCGCGCATTGAGCAACCACGAGTTCTTCAACCGTCTCGGGCGCAAGCTGATCGCCCTCGTCAACGACCTTACCGCCGACGGTTATGTGTTCCGCGTCGATATGCGTTTGCGACCCTACGGCGACAGCGGCCCGCTGACCATGGGTTTCGCCGCGCTGGAAGAGTACTTGGTATCGCAGGGCCGCGAATGGGAGCGCTATGCCTGGATCAAGGCGCGTGTCATCGCGCCGGAGAACAGCGCTTGCATTGCCGAACTGGAGCAACTCGCGCAGCCTTTCGTGTTCCGCAAATACCTGGATTTCGGCACATTCGATTCCATGCGCAAACTGCATGCACAGATCCGCGCTGAAGTCGTGCGCCGCGACCTTTATCAAAACATCAAGCTCGGTCCCGGCGGCATACGCGAGATCGAGTTCATCGCACAGGTGTTCCAGTTGATACGCGGCGGCCGCGACGCCAGTTTGCGCATCCGGCCTACGCAGCAGGTGTTGCGGCAACTGGCGCAGGACGGCGAACTCGGCGCAGAAGTGGTCGCGCGGCTGGATAGCAGCTACGTGTTCCTGCGCAACCTCGAGCATCGCCTGCAATATCTCGACGATCGGCAAACCCAGGAGCTTCCGGAAAAGCCGGAAGCGCAGGCCATCGTCGCCGCAGCGATGAACTTCGCCGACTATGACTCGCTACTCGCCGCGCTGACACCATTGCGGGATTTCGTCAGCCAGCAATTTGAAACCGTGTTCGGGGAAAAGCAGGAACAAACCGGACATTCCTGGTGGCACGACGATGCGACCAAAGAGGAATTTTCAGCCGCGCTCGCCACGCTCGGTTACCGGGATGACGGCAGTCTCGCCGAAAATCTGCTGCAATTCCGCACCGGCAGCCGTTATCGCCAATTGCCCGAGGCCAGCAGCCAGCGACTGGATTTGCTGCTGCCGCGCCTGGCCGAATTGTGCGCGGAGACGTCCAACCGCGAAGATGCGCTGCGCCGCACCCTGACCATGCTCGAAGCCATCGCCCGCCGCTCCTCCTACCTCGCTTTCCTCGCGGAATATCCGCAGGCGCTGCCGCGCCTGGTCAATCTGCTCGCTGCCAGCGCCTGGGCGGGCGACTACCTGACGCAGCACCCCATTCTGCTTGACGAACTGCTGGACACGCGCGAACTGTATATCGCACCGGACTGGACAGCGCTGGATGCGCAACTCGCCGCACAACTCCAGGCGCATGTCGGCGACACGGAGCGCGAGATGGATACCTTGCGCCAGTTTCAGCAGGCCCAGACTTTCCAGCTGCTGGCGATGGACCTGCAGGGCCTGTTGCCGCTGGAAAAGCTGAGCGATCATTTGAGCGACCTTGCCGATCTCATCCTGCGCCATGTATTACGTCTGTGCTGGCGCGATGCACGCAAAAAACATCGGGAGGACGCGCAGTTCGCCATCATCGCCTATGGCAAGCTGGGCGGACTCGAACTGGGCTATGCCTCCGACCTCGACCTGATTTTTCTCTACGACGACGACCACCCCGAAGCGGGCGAAATTTACGCGCGCCTGGCGCAACGCATCAACACCATGCTCTCCAGTTACACCTCATCCGGCCGCCTGTACGAAGTCGATCTGCGGCTGCGTCCGAACGGCGACAGCGGATTGCTGGTCAGTTCGGTCGCCGCCTTCGACGAGTACCAGCATAACAACGCCTGGGTGTGGGAGCATCAGGCGCTGACGCGCGCCCGCTTCTGCGCCGGGGATAGTTCGGTCGGCGCGCAGTTCACGCGCATTCGCGAAGAAGTGCTGCGCATGCCCAGAGACCTGGCCCGGCTGCGGCAGGACGTCGCCGAGATGCGGCAGAAGATGCACGACGGCCATCCGAACAAGACTGAGCTGTTCGACATCAAACAGGACAGCGGCGGCATGGTGGATATCGAATTCATGGTGCAATTCATCGTGCTCGCCCACGCTGCCGTCCACCCGGAACTCACGGCAAACAAAGGCAATCTGGCCTTGCTGGATATTGCGGCGAAATTGAAACTGATTGATGGCGAACTGGGCAACAAGGTACGAGAGGTGTATCGGGAACTGCGCCGCATCCAGCACCAGATGCGCCTGAATAACCAGAACCCCTGCCGTATCGAGCACAATCTCGTGGACACGGCGCCTGTTCTGGCGCTGTGGAAGTCTCTATTGGAGCGGGATTAAACCGAAGCCGGCGCGCCGCCGGTTGGGGAAAGGCGGAAGACGTTGCCGTTTTTGCCCTGACTGGCAGGCTGGTTGACTCGTCCGATCATGCGATATGAAGTCATCTCGCCCTTGCCTTTGACGTTAAGCACATTGGGCGGCTCGAACAGGAAATCCAGACGCAGACGGTTGTAGGTCAGTTTGTCGGTCAGGATCTGGCCTTCCTTCGCATCGTCGGTCAGGCGGCTGGCAATATTCACCGTGTCGCCCCACAAATCGTAGATGAAACGCTTGGTTCCGATCACGCCCGCCACAACCGGGCCGGTGGCGATGCCGATATGAATGCCCAGGTTGCGCCTGACCAGCGCCGGATGTTTGGAAACGAAATCCAGCATCTCGATCGCCATGTTCGCCATGTCCTCGACGTAATCGGGGCGCTCGCGCGACAGCCCCCCCACCACCATATAGGCATCGCCGATGGTCTTGATCTTCTCCAGCCCGTACTTCTCGGACAGGTCGTCGAAACCGGAAAACACCGTATTCAACAGCCCCACCATCTGCTCCGGCGACATCTGCTCGGTAAGCTGGGTGAAATTCACCAGATCGGCGAACATCACCGTGACATCGGCATAACCGTCGGCAATCAGGCCCTGATTGTTCTTCAGGCGCTCGGCGATACTGGAAGGCAGCACATTGAACAGCACGCGCTCGGATTTTTTCTGCTCTTCCGCCAGCAAGGCATGCTGCTTGTCGAGCTGGGTCTTGATTTTCTCGGTCTCGATGACGAAGTAGCGCACCAGGAAATACAGGATGGAAGACATCGCCGCGAAGTTGAGCGCAAAAAAGATACCGATGGTGTTCATCGGAATGCCGGTGGCTGTGCCCACGCCAAGGTAATAGTCGAAGAAGCCGGACAATGCCGTCAGCACGATGTATGCAAAAAACCAGGGAATGGATTCGCGCCAGTTGGAAACCACCAGTGCGCCGATCGGCGCCAGCAATGCCCACAGCGCCACGCCGCTGGAAGTGACCGAACTTCCGATGCTCCACTGCATGATGAAGGGTGCGAACAGAAACAGGGTCAACTGCACGAAGCGAAGCACTTCGAAGTTGCGGGTCTTCATGTAGTAAATCAGGGAGCCAACCGAGATTGCCTGATAAGCCAGCGGAACATTGCTGGAAAAATTGATGCCCATCATCCAGTAGATTGCCAGCCACAGCATGACGGCAAACGTCATGAAAGCCGCCGCGAAGATGAGCAGACTCTTGCGCAGTTTTTCCTCCTGCGAGTCCATCATATCCGGCCTGATTTCCTTCGAACCGATGTGTTGCACCATGCTGCCCCCGATATAGCCCGTACCCAACGGGCATGGCAAGTGTGCCACCCCCGATGATGAAACTTGCCATGCCCGTTTCCCCCTATCCAACTTTCCCCCGCACGCGGGAGAAAGGGCAAACGAATCGCTGCGCGAGTTTCACGCTAACGAGTACGATGATTACATGAACCGGCAACAAAAGAAACACACCAAATCATGGCGCCGGATAACCCTTAAAAGCCCTCCCTTCATAATCGGTAAAGAAACAGCTAGAATCGCTGCCCTCGCAACAACAAAACGAATCTAAGGAAAATCACCATGTCCATGTCCGACCGCGACGGCTTCATCTGGTACGACGGCAAGCTCGTACCCTGGCGCGAAGCCACCACTCACGTGCTTACCCATACCCTGCATTACGGCATGGGCGTGTTCGAAGGGGTGCGGGCGTACAAGACCACACAGGGAACGGCGATATTCCGCCTGCAGGAGCATACCGACCGCCTGTTCAATTCGGCCTTCATCTTCAAAATGAAGATGCCGTTCGACAAGGCCACCCTGATGGAAGCGCAAAAAGAAGTGGTGCGCACCAATAAGCTTGAATCCTGCTATATCCGCCCCATCGTGTTCTACGGTTCCGAAGCGATGGGCATTGCCGCCACCAACATCAGCGTGCATGTTGCCGTAGCCGCCTGGCCGTGGGGTGCGTATCTGGGCGAGGAAGGCATGGCCAAGGGCATCCGCGTGAAGACCTCCAGCTTTACCCGTCACCACGTCAACATCAACATGTGCCGCTCCAAATCCGTGGGCACCTATACCAACTCCATCCTCGCGCACCAGGAAGTGGCGCACGACGGCTACGACGAAGCCTTGCTGCTGGACGTGGACGGTTATGTGGCCGAAGGCGCGGGCGAGAACATCTTTATGGTTAAGAAAGGCAAGCTCTACACGCCCGACCTGACTTCATGCCTGGAAGGCATCACGCGCGACTCCATCGTCACGCTGGCCAAGGATATGGGACTGGAATTGATCGAAAAACGCATCACCCGCGACGAAGTGTATTGCGCCGACGAAGCCTTCTTCACCGGCACCGCCGCCGAAGTGACGCCGATCCGCGAACTCGACACCCGCACCATCGGCAGCGGAAGCCGCGGACCGATCACCACGAAACTGCAAGCGGCATTTTTCGATATCGTTGCAGGCAAGAATGCCAAGTACGCCAATTGGCTGGCGCACGTATAACTAAAATAACTCAATACCGGGGGAAGGCATGACCAAACAGAACCACTCGCAGCATTTTGTCGAAGTCAACGCGGAAGCTTTGCCCCTGTTCTGCCCCACGCCATCGGTCAGCCTGTGGAACGCGCATCCGCGCGTTGCCATCCCGGTAGAAAAACTGGGCGAGGCGCGCTGTCCGTATTGCGGCACGCTGTACAAGTTCAAGGGCAAGTTGCCCCATGGACACCATTAAGACGCAGCCTCTTCCTTTCTCGATCGCCATCCCGTGGATAAAATTCTGATCATCGCGCCGAGCTGGGTGGGCGACTGCATGCTGATGCAACCCATGCTGCATCGCTTGCAGCAACGCTATCCCGGCGCGCATATCGATGTGCTGGCCCCCCCGTGGACAGAAAAGTTGCTGCGGCACATGCCGGAAGTCCATGACGTCATCATCAACCCGTTCCCGCATGGCGATTTCGGATTTTCCGCACGCCGCCAACTGGGTATGCAATTGCGCGCCACACAATACGACAAGGCGATCGTATTGCCCAATTCCTGGAAATCCGCACTGGTCCCCTTCTTTGCCGATATCCCGGTACGCACCGGATATGTCGGCGAGATGCGATACGGACTGCTCAACGACGCGCGCAAACTGAACAAAAAACACCTGCCGCTGATGGTGGAACGCTTTGTGCAACTGGCCGAAGCGCCCCGCAGTGAAACCAGCCTCCCGTTCTCCCCTCCGCAATTAAAAGTTAACGAAACCCAACGTCAGCAGGCGCTCGCCAAATTTGGTTTGACGCTGGACAAACCCGTCGCCGCGTTCTGCCCCGGCGCCGAATACGGCCCGGCCAAACGGTGGCCAGCGCATTACTACGCGGAGCTGGCACAGCTGTTGCGCGCACAAGGCTATGCCATCTGGTTGATCGGCTCTTCCAAAGACAAGGAAGTCGCCGACAAGATTGTTGCCTTGGGCAACGAGCCATGCCACAACCTGTGCGGCGTGACCGACCTGGACGACGCCATTGCGCTGCTATCGTATGCCGATCTGGTGGTCAGCAACGATTCAGGCCTGATGCATATTGCCGCCGCGCTGAACAGGCCCATGGCAGCAATCTTCGGCTCCAGCAGCCCGCAGTTCACGCCGCCGCTGTCGGACCAGGCGCAGATACTCAAGCTCGACCTGCCGTGCAGTCCCTGCTTCAAGCGCGAGTGCCCACTCGGACATTTCAATTGCATGGTCAAGATCCCGCCGAAAGAAGTCTTGCGACACCTCCCTATTCATACGAAATAGCCAATCATGACAAACGTTCCCAAAGAGATATTCAAGGCGTATGACATACGCGGCATTGTCGGCAAGACGCTGACGAACGAGATCGTGGAAGCCATCGGGCACGCCATCGGCTCCGAAGCAGTCGCGCGCAAGCAGCACACCATCGCCATCGGCCGCGACGGTCGCCTGTCCGGGCCGGAGTTCGCCAAGGCGCTCGCGCACGGCATCCAGAAGAGCGGCATCAACGTGGTCGACGTGGGCATGGTTGCCACCCCAATGACCTACTTCGCCGCTTTCCAGCTCAAGACCGATTGCGCGGTGATGATCACCGGTAGCCACAACCCGCCGGATTACAACGGCCTGAAGATGGTGCTGGCGGGCGAAACCTTGTCCGGCGAGACCATCCAGAAGCTGCGCAGCCGCATCGAACAGAACGATCTCGCGCACGGCAACGGCAGGTATTCGCAATACGACATCGCACCGGAATACCTGGCGCGCATCATCGGCGACATCAAACTGGCGCGCCCCTTGAATATCACGGTGGATTGCGGCAACGGCGTGGCGGGCGATTTCGCCGCCAAACTCTATCGCGGCATCGGCTGCACGGTGACCGAGATGTTCTGCGAAGTAGACGGCAATTTCCCCAACCACCACCCCGATCCGTCCGACCCGCATAACCTGCAGGACCTGATCGCCGCCCTGCGAACCAACGATTGCGAACTGGGACTGGCCTTTGACGGCGACGGTGACCGCTTGGGCGTCGTCACCAAAGACGGCAAGATCATCTTCCCCGACCGCCAGTTGATGCTGTTCGCCGCCGACGTGCTGAGCCGCAACGCGGGAGCCGAGATCATTTTCGACGTGAAGTCCACACGCAACCTGTTCCCGTGGATACGCGAACACGGCGGCAAACCGACGCTGTGGAAAACCGGCCATTCGCTGGTGAAAGCCAAGATGCGCGAAACCGGCGCACTGCTGGCGGGCGAAATGAGCGGGCATGTGTTCTTCAAGGAACGCTGGTACGGCTTCGACGACGGCCTCTATGCCGGTGCGCGCTTGCTGGAGATATTGAGCCAAGTGGACGATGCGAGTGCCACGCTGAATGCATTGCCGGATGCGGTGTGCACACCGGAACTGCACATCCACACAGCGGAAGGCGTTAACCACTCGTTGCTTGCGCGCCTGCAGAAGGAAGCCCGTTTCACCGATGCCAGAGACATCATCACTATTGACGGACTGCGCGTGGAATATGCCGACGGCTTCGGCCTGATGCGTCCTTCCAACACCACGCCGGTAATCGTGCTGCGCTTCGAAGCAGACGATGCCGCCGCATTGAAACGCATTCAGGATGATTTCAGGAGAGTGTTGCTGACTGCAGCGCCCGATCTGTCGCTGCCGTTCTAGCAGGCCGGTAGCCAGGCATCGCTATGCCGTCAGGGACTCCGGGTCAGAATGGTGTAGCCCCTTGCCGCTCAACCAGCCACGTTCGGCCAGCTCGCGCAGGAGCTGGGTAAATTCGGCAAGATTGGCCGGTCTTTCGACGAAACTATTGGCGCCAAGCTGGTAACTCAGGACTACATCAGGCGGTTCATGCTGCTCGGAAAACACCACGATGGGCACATCCTGCAAACGCCTTTCCAGACGCAGGGTACGCAACACCGCCAGACCGGCAAGTTTGGGAAGTTTCAGATCCAGCAGAATCATGCGCGGCATTGAATAACCGCGTTCGACCGTATCGCTCAGCCATTCCAGCGCCTCGCCGGTATCGCGCGCCACCGCAAGATGCAATTTCTCCGGACAACTCGCCACCGCCTGTTGTATCAGGAGAACCTCAGCTTCGTCATCCTCAACCAGAAGAATTGTCTCGTTCGCTTGTCTCAGCATTGCCTGCTACACCCTGTAAATTGTCCGGATACGATGCAATGCGTCCGTGCGGCCTCTCACTGCAATCGCTATACTTGATTGTAATACTAAACTTGAATTTAGCACTATGCTAATAATACAAGCTCTTGCAATCAAGCCAAGCAATGAATAAGCAGGGATTTCAGGGGTATTTCGGTCAAAACTACGGGGGCGGGTTGTTGATCCAATAACGGACCACCCGTATATTCAATCCGGATAATCCATTAGCTGGTTCCTACAGGGTGATGGTTTTCAATCAGATAATTTGGGTTCAATAAAGAAGGCACCGCGTGGCAGTGCGAACGGGTAACGGCGCAGCCGTTGGACCCGTTGGCCTCCCCTTTGCGGGGACTAGAAACGTGCCCTCCCTACCAGGTCACCATCCCTACAATTTCGCCTTCACCCAATCCGGGACAGAAGCTACCGCCTTTGCAAGGGTGCGCCTGCGCACCAAAGCAGAATGGTGCGCAAGCACACCCTACGTAAGGCTGCCAAGTTGCTGGTTATCACCCGCTTGCGGGAAGGGAAACTGGGTTTTCAACGCGGATTCAAGATGGATTCCATGTTGTATTCCAGGTCGTTCACTACCACCCAGTCGGTTGCCCCGGCCTTGCGTGCCTTTTCTTCCCAACGCGCCAGACGATCCAGGTAGATGCGCGGGTCGGCGTTGTCGGTTTTCAGTTTGGTCACGTTCAGCGCCACGATGCGGATGCCGTCAAGTTTGATCGGAAAATCGCGTATCGTGCCCTTGCCCAGTTCTTCCTGCATATCGGAGAAGATGACGATGGTCTTGGTGCCGGCCTTGGTCTCGTTCAGGTATTCCGCACCCTGCAGCAAACCGCCGGTGATGTCGGTGAAGGCGGTGCCTTTGACCTCTTTGGTGAACTCCTCGATCTTCGATTTGAACGCGCGCTTTTGCAGGGTTGCCTGCGACGGACGCTTGTCGAAGGTGACCTTGGCGACGATGTCCTTCTCCGTGAAGCTGCGCGTCTCCACCTTGGCCACCGCCAGCGAGTCGCCGGGGTTCAGCGTGGCCAGCAGGTAGTTGATGATCTTGGCGGCCTTGCCCATTTCCTGCGCGTAGGTGCCGGAGGTATCAACCAGCATATACACGGCCTGACTGTGCGCACGGTTGTCACCGCAGGCACTCAGCAGCATCGCGACGAACAACACACCGATGAGCGAAAGTTTTTTCATGATGCGCTCCCTTTCTTGGCTAATATCTTTTCCGGCGGATTGCTGCGTGCAGACACCACCCAGCTCTCGATCATGACCGGGATGACGATCGGAATGTCGTAGATCAACTCGAGCACCTTGGCAAAGCGTTTGAACAGCACGCCGATAAACCTGACAATAAAGCCCAGCCCGCGCAACGTTTGCACCAGCAGCACGCCCAGCACCGTACGCAACGAATACACCGTGCTTTCCAGCGGGATCGCCACGAAGGCCAGCGCAAACGGCAATACGAAGCCCATGATCATCTGGCCCGCCATCGGGATGCGCGCGAACCAGCCGTCGTCCGTTGCGGGTGCAACGGATGCCAGATCCCGCATCAGCGAAGACTTGTCGGCGATCAGCATGTCGCGCATCAGGGCCAGCGACGACTCGATACCCGCCAGGATGATCAGGAAGATCAGCGAGGCCAGCATCAGACGGTGACGCATGCGGTCGTCCATGCTGGCGATCTTGGGGAACAGCGATGTGATGCGCAGCGACTCCAGCAGGAACAGGCCCATGGAGGCCTCCATCAGGATGATCACCAGCGCCGCCACATCCGAGGTTTTCAGGTTATTGGTAATGTAATCGCTCGCGCCCACCATTTCCGACATGGGCAACGCGATCAGTTTGTAGTTGATGAAGGCGCCGCCCATCGCGATCACCATCACCAGCGATGAGATCGCCAGTTGCACGAAAGCGGACGAGGTCAGCGCATTTTCGGTCTTGGCGTCCTTGGCGCGCATGCCCTCGAATTTGGCCATTTGCCCGTCGATCTGCTTGGCGTTGCTCTGCAGCGTGAGCATCTTCTTGTCGATCTCGGTGACCGCCTTGCCCACCGTCCTCCACGAGGGCATCATCCCTTTCAATATCTTGTGCCGGTCTTCATAGGCACGCCGATATTCAGAAATGATCTTGTCGTGAATTTTCTGGATGGACTTGCCGATGTCTTCCAGCAATTTGCGCGGCACATCGCCGCCCGATTTGAGATTCGAGACTGATTCGATCGCATCCACCCATTCCGGCGGCGGCGGCGGCACTTCGCCGCACTTGTGATAGTCCTCTTCGATGCGCGTGACTTCTTCCGTCAGCTTGCGTTGCAGCGCGGGGAAATCCTGCATGTCCTTGCGGATGATATTGCCCACACGCTCGAATTCGCGCTCGATCATGACGGCAGCATTTTCCTGGCTGTGCGAAAGCAATACCGACTGATTGCGCAAGCGCAGGTTTTCCGCCGTCAGGAATAACCAGCGGGATAAAAAACGGGTGGACTGGGTGACCAGATGGCAGGTCGAGTGAATGACGCCATGCATCGGCTTGCGTGCCGCATACAGAAACAGCATGACCAGGATGGCCAGAACAAGAACAGACAGTGCTACGTTATCAGGCCAGAACAACCACGAATGCCAGTCAATCATTTGATATTCCTTTCGTTTGTTGTAGTTTGCTGCTCAAGGGCCAAAGACCGGGCACCTTGCTTCAGGAACTAAAAGCCGCACCCGAAGCGCTGACACTCTGCCTATTGTTACCCGCCTCCTGCAATGCCGCTCATCTCTTACTGCGCTACCGCCCGTCCTGATTGAAACAATTTACCCCACTAATTCAATTTGTTAATTTTTATTCCGGGAATCATTGGGGAGCCCATTCTCGGCTTCAAATGGCAACAATACAAGCATGGAAATTGAAGCTTTGCGAATTGGTATGGTTATTGCTGAACTTGGGCTCTCTCATTTATTTACGACAAGGTGCCCCCCATGCTATTCGATACATACGAACCCAAAGGTCTGCTGTTCAACATGAATTTCAAGGAATCGGCAGGCAACTACGCCGGATATCGCGGCGACCTGGTGCTGGAACTGGGCGAAGTCGGCGATGCGCACGGCCACCGCAAACCGCCTGTTTCCACCATCAAGAACACCATCGTGCTGGCGGAAAATGACAAGATCAAACTGTATGTCGGCAGCCTGGACGAACTCGCGCTGCTCCCCAAAATGCTGGACTACTACCAGGCCGATTTCGCGCCGGACGTGCGCATCATCCTGTTCGTGGTCAACATCGACAAGCCGCTGGTGATCGAACTCGGCGGGCTTTCCATCTCCGCCATCGGCATGCAGGAAGGCCTGATCTGGAACGAACTGATCGACATCGCCGCGCTGGACAAAGGCGACTTCAAGGGCCAATCCCCCACGGAGAAGATCGTGACTGTTTACAAGGCGCTGAGCGACTACAAGCCCAAGGGCGACAAAGTAAGTTTTGAGGAAGCGCTGAAACGCACGGTGGAATTGAAACGCGCGGGACGCGGTCCGGTCTGATTTTTCTGTCGCATCACCTGCCGATTGTTGGATTCATGACAATCGGCAACCCAACCGGAGATCACTTATGCCACGCATCGGCCTGTTTTTTGCCAGCAGCACCGGCAATACCCGGCGTATCGCCAAAGCCATCAAGAAACGCTTTGACGATGACACCATGGCGGAGGCGCTCAACGTCAACAAAGCCACTCCCGAACTGGTGGCCGGATATTCGCATCTGATACTCGGCACCTCCACGCTGGGCGGCGGGCAACTGCCGGGACTTTCCACCGACTGCTTGGGCGGCGGCTGGGAAGAATTTCTGCCGAAGCTCAAAGACGTGGATTTCAGCGGCAAGACCGTCGCATTGTTCGGCCTGGGCGACCAGGCAAAATATCCGGATGAGTTCGTCGATGCGATGGGGATTATTTATGAGTTTGTCGTTGCGCGCGGGGCCAAAGTCGTCGGCGCCTGGCCTGCCGACGATTACGATTTCATTTCTTCAAAAGCACTGGTCAATGACGAGTTCGCCGGTCTGGTGCTGGATCAGGAAAACCAGAAGGCGCTTACCGATGCGCGCTTGGAGATGTGGCTGAAACAGATCGCGCCGGAATTCGGTTTGCCGCTTTGACCTGAAAACCGGAGTTGAGGGGTTTGTAGGTGCGAATTTATTCGCACGCTCGACGAGTTATGTGCGAACACCCACAGGGTGCAAGAACCTCTACGAAGTAAATTCGCACCCACACTGATTTCAGATATTTATCAAGAAGCAGAATTATGGATGACAGGAAGCACCCGAACACAATCGACCGCTATGTCAGTTTCGACGGCATCGATTGCAACGGCAACGCCAGCCGGGTGATGGCGATGATCGAACGCAATCTGGCCGAATCAGAAAAGAACAACCCGTTCTGGGATTATTTCACCGCCAAGCGCAAGCCGCGCAGCGGACCGCCTCCGGACGACCTGTTTCTGGTGCATTGCCATATCAACCAGATACGTGAATTATTCGAGGAACGCGCCGATGCGGAAGCGCTGGCGTTGCTGGCGCTGCTCGAAGAAGAGTGTTGCTGAAGCAACATCCGGAAATCCGGACCCGATCAATCCTCGTCGTCTTCCTCGCCTTCGGCGCGGATATCCTTGCTGCGATCCGCATCGACAATTAGCTTCAACTGCCTGGAACCGGCGATAAATTGTTCGACTGACTTGTTGGCGCTAACACGCCACGCCGGAGAAAACAGATCATTCATATAGTATTCATTGGCAAGTTGTCCGTGTTTCTGGAAATTGAACAACAGTGTCACTCCCGAACCCAGCACCAGCAAAAGAACGGCGGCAAACGCAAGTCGTCTCATGTTGTTCGGATTGATCGTGACCAGATGGAAGAACACCATCCCCGCAAAAACGGCGAGTTCGGCATGAATGCCAAAACGGCTCAAAGTATCCAGCGAAAACGCATAACTCGCGAATGACAGCACAAACGAAACCAGCTCGCTCGCAGCCAGTCCGCTTGCCGCAATGAAGAAATGACGGCCGAACCGGGTTTGCCCCGCAAACAGCCGGTTTGCCAGCGTCCAGCCCCCGCACCACAACAAGCCGACGCCCAGCAACCCAGCCAGGGTGGTTACATAGTGGACCGGATCGGCATTTTCGAAATCCGAAAGCCAGGTGGTCGAGAGCGACACCAGCACCATCAACACCAGGCCGGTCAACGCCGGGCGCAAACCTTCCCAGCTATGGATCGTGGTATCCCGCATCTCGTCGGCAACGGAAAAATTCGCCGGACGAATCCTGAGATTGGTATGACCCAACCGGAAGATCGTGTTGCCGTCGATGGTCAAACGGTCATGACGTTTGCCTTTGTAAAACACACCGTTCCGGCTTCCCTGATCGCGCACTTCCAGAGCGCCATCCTCGTTGGGTTCGACGATCACGTGATGCGCCGAGGTATGCCGGTCATCCAGAATGTAGTCGTTGTCATAACCCCGTCCGATGCGGATCGGCAGCGCATCCACGCGATGACGATGGCGTACTTCCCCGTTGCGGGCCAGCACTTCGACAAAGAAAGGCGCTCTCATGGCTTGTCCTCCCTGCTGCCTTGCTCAAGGAAGATGCGCGAGATGCGCAGGCCATTCTCATAGGACACGCCACTGGCATCGATACGGCTTTGCAGGCTCATCTTGCCGTCATCCGTACTTGCAGTGAGCAGGGTGAAATCATATAACTCCGGAAATTTCCGGTAGGCCCACACGCAAAGCACGGCGCGCGAGGGCAATTTGCCGTTGCCCACAAATTGCTCGACACATTGCGGCGCCGTGTAACGCGTGTCCTTATGCCCGCCTCTGATCTGGCTCTTGAAATGGTTGCTCGCCAGAACCGCAAACTGCAAAGATCCAAGCTCAGTGCTTTGCAGCAATTTATGCTGGATCGAGATGTAGCCGACCTGAGTCTGGTTCGACACAAAGAGCGCCGACTCCATGGAACAACTCACCTGATTCATTGCATACGGTTTGTTCTGTTTTGAGTTTGACCGGCCCCAGCATCGAACCTGGTCCGATTCCCATACCGGCACCCGGTATGGCTTAAGGTCCTTAAAAGTGAGCGGCGTTTTCACCAACCGCTCCACCATCGTCGTCTGGTGATCCAGCAACTGCTGCCCGACGACCAGCTTGAAGTCCTCGGGCACTTGCTTCTGTGCGGCGACCTTTTTCAGCAGGTCGCGCACAAAACGCACCGGCACCAGGAAACTCACCAACTCTCCATCCAGCCGCTTGGAGACATTCACCCCGGCAACTTGCCCGTCGACCGTCACACTCGGCCCCCCGCTCATGCCTGAATTGATCGGCCCGGTGAACATCAACTGATCATAGAAACTGCGGCTGATGATGCCGTTGTAGGCACCTTCCGAAATGGCAAACCCCAGATCGAGCGGATTGCCGAGCGAGTACAGGTACTGCCCCTGCATAAGCACGGGAAGTTTGTCCGGCACATTGAAGAAACCGTTCCCCTTGCGACCGATGCGCACCACCGCAAGATCATGCAGCACATCGACTGCCAGCAACTCCACCGTGCCGCGTTTGCCGTTGGTATCGACATACTCGCCGACATAAATGTCCGGCTCCAGCGCGATCTGCGACATGACGTGATAATTCGTCACCACCAGATTGCTGGTACCGATCAGGAATCCGGAGCCCACCGACGACTGGGTGCGCCCGCTCCTCAGCAGCGAACGCAATTGCACGATATCGGATTGAGCGCGCGAATAAAGCCGCTGCGCGGATGAAGAGGGTTTGGGCAGCTCGACCTTATCCTCGGCCGCCAGCGCCACGGCGGCATGGGTGCAAAGCAGCGACATTGCCAGAAACGATTTGAATCTCATGCGATTCCTTGGTGAAATTTTGGGACAGGTGAATTGTAGTGGTTCTACTGTGATCTCGCAGCAATGGATATGGTGAAATGGGAGCGCCGACATCTCGTCGGCTGTGTTTCAAAAAATTGCCGACGAAACATCGGCGCTCCAAGACCTACTTCAGCAGCGGCAATGCCTCGCGCACGATCGCGCCCAATTCCGCATCGCCATTCTGGCCGACATGCTGCAACAATGCGGCGCGCATGCGCGGCTCCCAGTTGCGCTGGATATGCGCCGCGACATCCTTCACCGCCTGCTCTCGGTTGGGCATGGCGTCGAAGAAGGCGCCGATCTGGTTGGCCATCTTGATCAGTTTGTCTGGATTCATTTCATGGTTCCTTGCAGGCGATGCGGGTGAGTATAAATGGCGCAGCTGTTGCCGCGCAGAAAACCGACCAGTGTGAGATTGAGCTTGTCCGCCAAGCGCACGGCGGCAGCGGTCGGCGCCGAAACGGCGGCGAGGATGCCGTAACCCAGCGCGGCGGACTTCTGCACCATCTCGAAACTGGCGCGGCTGGTGATGAGCAGCGCACCGACCGGCGTGCTATCAGCGCGCACCAGCGCACCCAGCGTCTTGTCCAGCGCGTTGTGGCGGCCGACATCCTCGCACACATGGCTGATGCTGCCGTCCGCCGCAATGTGGCACGCGGCATGCACCGCGCCGGTGGTGTGCTGCAGCGTCTGCCGTTCCGGCAATCTGCGCATGCCTTCGTACAACGCATCCAGTGGAAATGGAGCGGCGTCAGTCACCGGCGGCAGGTCGCGTTCGACCTGGGTCAGACTCTCCGCGCCGCACAAGCCGCAACCGGTGCGACCGGCCAAGCTGCGGCGGTGTTCCTTGAGTCTGGCGAACGCGCCCCCCGCGATCTTCATCTGCACAGTGATTCCCGTTTCGGCTTCTATGAGCTCGATATCGAACACCTCGCTCCTGTTATCCACAATGCCTTCGGTCAGACTGAAGCCCAGCGCGAAATCTTCAAGATCGGATGGGGTGGCCAGCATCACCGTGTGGGAGATGCCGTTGTATTCGAAGGCGATGGGGAGTTCCTCCGCTACCGCATCCAGATTGGATGGGCTGCCCGGCCTTGTTACGGATAATTGCACTTGAGAGTTCATTCCAGACTATCCATTTGCGCCGAACCTGCTCCTTCCCCCTTGCAGGGGGAAGGTTGGGATGGGGGTAGAGTTGTGAAACGATAGCGATTCTACCCCCTCCCTAACCCTCCCCCTGCAAGGGGGAGGGAATAAACCGACTACTGGGTTATTGGGGATCATTGATGCTTTACCCCCACCAGCAAACGGTGCTGCTCCCTGTCTTCCTGTGCATTCCGCCGTTGCCATTCCGACGGTTGCCCCACCTTCACCAGTTGCACCGCCGTCACCTTGTACTCGGGGCAGTTGGTCGCCCAGTCCGAGTTGTCGGTGGTGATGACGTTCGCGCCTGACTCGGGGAAGTGAAACGTGGTGTAGACCACGCCGGGTTGCACGCGCTCGGTCACCGTGGCGTGCAACACGGTATCGCCTGCACGCGACTGGATACCAACCCAGTCGCCCTGCCTGATGCCGCGCTCCTCGGCATCGTGCGGGTGTATCTCCAGCACGTCCTCGGAATAGAACTGCACGTTCTCGGTACGCCGCGTCTGCGCGCCGACGTTGTATTGCGACAGGATGCGCCCGGTGGTGAGCAGCAGCGGGAAGCGCGGCGTGACCTTTTCGTCGGTGGGCACGTATTGCGTGTTCATGAAGCGGCCCTTGCCGCGCACGAACCCGTTTACGTGCATCAGCGGCGTGCCCTCCGGGGCCTTGTCGTTGCACGGCCATTGCACGCTGCCCATGCGTTCCAGCTTGTCGTAGCTGACTCCGGCAAAGGTCGGCGTGAGGCGCGCGATCTCGTCCATGATCTGCGACGGGTGCTCGTAGTGCATCTTGTAGCCGAGCGCCTCGGCCAGCCCGAGCGTCACTTCCCAGTCGGCCTTGCCCGCCAGCGGCGGCATGACTTTGCGCACGCGCGAAATGCGGCGCTCGCCGTTGGTGAAAGTGCCGTCCTTTTCCAGGAACGATGCGCCGGGCAGGAACACATGCGCGAACTTGGCCGTCTCGTTGAGGAACAGGTCCTGCACCACCACGCATTCCATCGCGGCAAGCGCGGCCTGCACATGCTGGGTGTTGGGATCGGACTGCGCGGGATCTTCGCCCTGGCAGTAGAGTCCCTTGAACGAACCATCCAGCGCGGCTTCCAGCATGTTGGGAATGCGCAGGCCCGGCTCGGACTGCAGGCTCGCATCCCATGCCTTTTCAAACAGCTCGCGCGTGGCCTTGTCGGACACATGGCGGTAACCCGGAAGGATATCGGGGAAGCCGCCCATGTCGCAGGAGCCCTGCACGTTGTTCTGCCCGCGCAGCGGATTCACGCCCACGCCTTCGCGCCCGACGTTGCCGGTCGCCATCGCAAGGTTGGCGATGGCGATCACCGCCGTCGAACCCTGCGAATGCTCGGTCACGCCGAGACCGTAGAAGATGGCCGCGTTGCCGCCGGTGGCGTACAGACGCGCAGCCGCACGCACCTCGGCGGCGGGCACGCCGGTGACGGCTTCCATCGCTTCGGGCGAATTGGCCGGACGCGCGGCGAACTCGCGCCAGTCGGCGAAGGCCTGCGTCTCGCAACGTTCGGCGATGAACTTCTCGTTGAACAGACCTTCGGTCACGATCACATGCGCCAGCGCGGAAAGCATGGCGACGTTGGTGCCGGGGCGCAGTTTCAGGTGATGTGTGGCACGCGCATGCGGTGCAGTCACCATGTCGATCTCGCGCGGATCGATCACGATAAGCTTGGCGCCTTCGCGCACACGCTTCTTGAGGCGCGAGCCGACCACCGGATGCCCTTCGGTGGGATTGATGCCGATCAGCAACAGCACGTCGGATTTCTCCAGAGACTTGAACGTCTGCGTGCCCGCCGAGGTGCCCAGCGTCTGACCGAGGCCGTAGCCGGTGGGCGCGTGGCACACGCGCGCACAGGTGTCCACGTTGTTGTTGCCGAAGGCGGCACGCACCAGCTTCTGCACCAGATAGTCTTCCTCATTGGTGCAGCGGCTGGAGACCAGCGCGCCGACTGCGTTCATGCCGTACTTTTCCTGTACGCGCTGGAACTCGCTGGCGGCGTAGTCGAACGCCTCCTGCCACGACACTTCGCGCCATGGATCGGTGATCTTCGCGCGGATCATCGGCTTGGTGATGCGATCCTTGTGCGTTGCATAACCCCAGGCGAAGCGCCCCTTGACGCAGGCGTGTCCTTCGTTGGCCTTGCCGTCTTTCCACGGCGTCATGCGCACGACTTCATTGCCCTTCATTTCGGCCTTGAAGCCGCAGCCAACACCGCAGTAAGCGCAGGTGGTGATTACTTCGTGATCCGCCTGCCCCTTGGCGATCACGGTCTTCTCCGTCAGCGCCGCCGTCGGACAGGCGTTCACGCAGGCGCCGCAGGAGACGCAATCCGATTCCATAAAGCTCTCGCCCTGCCCCGCCGTCACGCGCGAATCAAAACCGCGTCCGGAGATGGTCAGCGCGAATGTTCCCTGTTGTTCTTCGCAGGCACGCACGCAGCGGTTGCACACGATGCACTTGGCCGGATTGAAACTGAAATAGGGATTCGAGCCGTCCTTGATCGCGTTGGTGAAATGGTTCGCGCCCGTGTTGCCATAACGCACCTCGCGCAGACCCACCGCACCTGCCATGGCCTGCAACTCGCAGTTGCCGCTGGCGGCACAGGTGAGGCAATCGAGCGGATGGTCGGAGATGTACAGCTCCATCACATTGCGGCGCAGTTCGGCGAGCTTCGCGGTCTGCGTCTTCACCTTCATGCCCGTTTCGGCGGGCGTGGTGCAGGAAGACGGATAACCGCGCCGGCCTTCGATCTCGACCAGGCACAGGCGGCAGGAGCCGAAGGGTGCGAGCGAATCGGTGGCGCAGAGTTTGGGGATCATCACGCCCGCCTTGACGGCGGCGCGCATGAGCGACGTTCCGGCTGGAACAGTGACGGCGACGCCGTCTATGTTCAGGGTGACTTCGCGGTCGGAGGTGACGGGAGGGGTGCCATAATCAAGTTCGTTCATTTTGAAAACCTTTCATTCCGCGCATGTTGAACCAAACCAGGCTTGGTAAGAACACGGCAGACATGCTCCCTTCCCCCGCAAGCGAGGGAAGGGCTGGGGATGAGGGTCTGTGCACACATGCCAGATTTATTTTGCATCATCGCCCCTCACCCCAACCCCTCTCCCGCTTGCGGGAGAGGGGCTCAAAATCCTCCCCAAAATGATTCAGCGCCGACAGCACCGGATACGGCGTCATACCGCCCATCGCGCACATGGAGCCGTGGGTCATGGTGTCGCACAGGCTGCGCAGCAGCGGAATCTGCGAACTATCCCCGGCGCGAATGCGGTCGATGACTTCGACGCCGCGCGTGGAACCGATACGGCATGGCGTGCATTTGCCGCAGGATTCGTTGGCGCAGAATTGCATGGCATAGCGCGCCTGCTTCGCCATATCCACGGTGTCGTCGAAAGCGACGATGCCGCCGTGGCCGAGTGCCGCGCCGATGGCGGCGAAGGCTTCGTAGTCGAGCACGGTATCAAACTGCGATGCAGGCAGATATGCGCCCAACGGACCGCCCACCTGCACCGCGCGCAGCGGACGGCCGGAACGCGAACCGCCGCCATAGTCGTACAGCAGCTCGCGCAAAGTGCAACCGAACGGCACTTCGACCAGGCCGCCGAACTTGATGTTGCCCGCGAGCTGGAACG
>JBAQDF010000064.1:0-40766 GCA_049286265.1 Sideroxyarcus sp. | reverse complement strand
TTCAGGATTCAGGATTCAGGATTCAGGATTCAGGATTCAGGATTCAGGATTCAGGATTCAGGATTCAGGATTCAGGATTCAGGATTCAGGATTCAGGATTTAGGGAACTGCTCCTTCAAATCCTAATTCCCAGTTCCCAAATCCTGCCTTTGGGCTATGTTAAAATTCGTACCTGATTAGTCGGTAAGTTGAAATGGTCAAGCAACGCACATTGAAGACGACGGTGCAGGCGACGGGTGTCGGTCTGCATACCGGAGAGAAGGTCTATCTGACCTTGCGTCCGGCTGCCATCGACAGCGGCATCGTGTTTCGGCGCGTCGACCTGGAGCATCCGGCGGACATTCCTGCCGAAGCGCATGCGGTCAACGATACGCGGCTGTCCACCTGCCTCGAAGCGAACGGCGCGCGCGTGGCCACGGTCGAGCACCTGATGTCGGCGCTGGCCGGCTTGGGCATCGACAATGCTATTGTCGAACTGACCAGCCCCGAATTGCCCATTATGGACGGCAGTGCGGGAACGTTCATATTTTTGCTGCAATCGGCGGGCATCGTCGAGCAGGCAGCTGCCAAGAAATTCATCCGTATCAAGAAAACCCTGGAAGTGAAGGACGGCGACAAATGGGTGCGCTTCGAACCGTATAACGGTTACAAGCTCAATTTCACCATCAATTTTGCCCACCCTGTGTTTGCCAACACCAAACAGAACGTGACCGTGGATCTGGGTACGCAGTCTTATATAAAGGAAGTAAGCCGCGCCCGTACTTTCGGTTTCATGCAGGAAGTCGAATACATGCGTTCGCAGGGGCTGGCGCTGGGCGGTAGCCTGGATAATGCCATCGTGATGGACGAATACCGCGTCATCAACCCGGACGGATTGCGTTTCGAGGACGAATTCGTCAAACACAAGGTGCTGGATGCCATCGGCGACCTGTACCTGCTCGGTCATCCGCTGATTGGCGCTTTTTCCGGCCATAAATCCGGCCACGCCCTGAATAACGCCTTGTGTCGCGCCTTGTTGGCCGATGAAACTGCATGGGAATTCACCACGTTCGAAAAGCCGGAAGAGGCCCCCGACTTCCTGCGTTTGCAATTGCAAACGGTTTAAGCAGGTGTGGCGATGCTAATCCGCCTGACTTTGCTGATTTCCATTCTGCTGATTGCAGTATCTTTCATAATGTTTCTGATAACCCGGGATGCGCGATATTCGCGCTTTGCGCGGCAAGTGCTGCGTTTTATCGTCTATTTGTTGCTTATTTTTGCTGCGCTATACCTGATTGAGCGTTTCGGCCTGGCCGCCTGGCTGGTCTGAATGTTACTAGGATCGTTTGCGCAGACGGCGCAAAGCGGTTTTGAGCGGGGAATCAGGCAGGTTTTCGTCCAGCTTGCTTAGCGCATCCTGAGCCGCTTTGCCCAGGACACGCGGTTCGGAAGAGGCGACGGGCGGCGGGGCCGTGACTTGCACCTTGATTTGAATTCCAGTAATCTGGTATCCCCTTGCTTGGAAAAGGGAAATAAGTTCCGAGGTCATCTGGCGAAGTTTGGCGGCTACTGCGCCATTATTCGCGGCAATGACAACCGTATGCTGGTCCAGCTGTAATACCTGGCTGTTGCGGGCAAGGGAGGGCGGTGAAAAAGATTCGTAGTGTCGTTGCAAAGACAAGAGTTGCTCAGCTTTGCTCGAAAGTTGTCGTAGCTCTATATTAGAGGCCAAAAAGGCTTTCAGACGATGCGGCACGGTGGGTTCAGGTGTTGCGTCATTGAGGGGGATTGCATGAATGTTATTCTAGTTTCCAACCGGTTTGCAAAAGCTCGCAGTATTACGTTGACGGGCGTGCATCTGGCAATGCTGGCGATTCTGGCAGCCGGGCTGTTCGTTGCGGCGGTATTTGCGGCGCAATATGCCATTGTACGTTTTCAGCCGGGATTGATGAGCAACGAGATGCGTGCCTGGATGGCGAGCGCACAACAGGACGAGCAGCAGAAACAACAGGCTTACCTGCGCAAGAGCTTGGATACGATGGCAATACACTTGGGCCGGATGCAGGCGCAGGTGTTGCGGCTGGATAGTCTGGGGGCGCGTCTGGCCAAGCTGACCGGCATGAAACCGCAGGAGTTTTCATTTGACAAGCTGCCCGCACAAGGCGGCCCCTTCCTGCCCTCCGCGTTACAGAAAGAAATTTCATTGACAGGCATGGAACAGCAAATGACGGAATTGAATGCGCTGCTGAGCGATCGCAGCGACAAGCTGGTGGCGCTGGAGACCATGCTGATGCAGGACAAGTTGAGCCGGAAGCTGTTGCCTTCCGTAGCGCCCATCAAGGATGCCTGGTATTCCTCCAATTTCGGCTGGCGCATCGATCCGTTCACGGGTAATAACGCCATGCACGAGGGGGTGGATTACATGGTTCCAGAGGGTACCTCCATCAACGCATCGGCCGGGGGGATGGTGGTGTATGCGGATGCTCATCCGCAGTATGGTAATATGGTCGAGATTGACCATGGCAACCAGGTTATCACGCGCTATGCGCATGCTTCCAGGCTAATGGTCAAGGTAGGGCAGATGGTGCGGCGCGGGCAGGAAATCGCCATATCGGGCAGCACTGGCCGCTCTACCGGTCCGCACCTGCACTTTGAAGTGAGGTACAAAGGCCTCGCCCAGAACCCGGTTCGATTCCTGGAAAAAGCCAGAAGTTGACCAAGCAGGTTTTGCAGAAGGGTGAGGTGATTGCCTCACCCTTTTTTATTTGTTCGTTGGCAGCAATAAAGAAAATAACAGCATGATCTCCAAATTATTGAAGTCCATATTCGGCAGTCGTAACGACCGCCTGCTCAAACAGTATCGCCAGACTGTCACGCGCGTCAATGCGCTGGAAGCGCAGATTGCCGCGTTGTCGGACGACGAATTGCGCGCCAAAACGGCGGAATTCAAACAGCGGGTGCAACAGGGCGAAACGCTGGATGCGCTGTTGCCGGAAGCATTTGCCGTGGTGCGTGAAGGCAGCAAGCGCGCCTTGCAGATGCGCCACTTCGATGTGCAATTGATCGGCGGCATGGTGCTGCATTACGGCAAGATCGCCGAAATGCGCACCGGCGAAGGTAAAACGCTGATGGCGACTTTGGCGGCGTACTTGAACGCCTTGTCCGGCAAGGGGGTTCATGTGGTGACAGTGAACGATTACCTGGCGGCACGCGATGCGGAATGGATGGGCAGGCTGTACAAATTCCTCGGTCTGTCGGTAGGCGTGATCCTGACCAGCATGGAGCATGCGGACAAACAGGCGGCCTATAACGCCGACATCACTTATGGCACCAACAACGAATTCGGCTTCGATTACCTGCGCGATAACATGGCGGCGAATGCCGAGGAGCGTTTCCAGCGCGGGCTGAACTTCGCCATCGTCGACGAAGTGGACTCCATCCTGATTGACGAAGCGCGTACTCCGCTGATCATTTCCGGTCAGGCCGAAGATAATCTCGATGTGTATACAGCGATGGACAAGCTGGCGCCCAAGCTGACGCGCCAAGCCGATGAAAATGCTTCGGGCGACTATCACGTCGACGAGAAAAATCACCAGATATTGCTGAGCGAAATCGGCCACGAACATGCCGAGAAATTACTGGCACAGGCGGGAATGCTTCCGGTCGGCGGCAGCCTGTACGATCCGGCCAACATCACGCTGATCCACCATTTGTATGCGGCCCTGCGCGCGCACAACCTGTTCCTGCGCGACCAGCACTATGTGGTACAGAACGGCGAAGTGGTGATCGTGGACGAGTTTACCGGTCGCCTGATGGCGGGACGGCGCTGGTCGGATGGATTGCACCAGGCAGTGGAAGCCAAGGAAGGTGTGGCGATCCAGAAAGAGAATCAGACGCTGGCCTCGATCACTTTCCAGAACTATTTCCGCATGTACAACAAACTGTCCGGCATGACCGGCACGGCGGACACCGAGGCCTACGAATTCCAGACCATCTACAACCTGGAAACGGTCATTATCCCGCCGCACCGCCCGACTATCCGCAAGGACATGATGGACAAGGTCTATCTGAGTACCGGCGAAAAATTTACGGCAGTTATCGCCGACATCCGCGATTGCTACGAGCGCGGACAGCCGGTGCTGGTGGGTACGACTTCCATCGAGACTTCCGAGTTGCTGTCCGGCATGCTGGACAAGGTGAAACTGCCGCACCAGGTGCTGAACGCGAAACAGCATGCGCGCGAGGCCGAGATCGTGGCGCAGGCGGGTCGCCCCAAGATGGTGACCATCGCCACCAATATGGCGGGCCGCGGTACCGATATTGTGCTGGGCGGCAACGTGGAGAAACCCATCGAGCTGGTGCGCATGGACGAAAGTCTGGATGTCGCAACAAAAGAACAGCACATCGCACAACTGCGTGCCGAGTGGCAGCCGGTTCATGAGCAGGTCATTGCCAGCGGCGGCTTGCACATTATCGGCACCGAACGCCACGAGTCGCGCCGTGTGGACAACCAGTTGCGTGGCCGCTCGGGCCGACAGGGCGACCCCGGTTCCAGCCGTTTCTACCTGTCGCTGGAAGACCCGCTGTTGCGCATCTTTGCTTCCGACCGCGTGGCGGCGATCATGAACAAATTCAAGCTGCCCGAGGGCGAAGCCATCGAGCATACCTGGGTGACGCGCGCGATTGAAAATGCGCAGCGCAAGGTCGAAGCGCGCAACTTTGATATGCGCAAACAGATCCTGGAATACGACGACGTTGCCAACGACCAGCGCAAGGTGATCTACCAGCAACGCGCTGAACTGCTGGAAAGTACAGACATTTCGGAGACCATCAGTGCGATGCGCGAGGGGGTGTTGGCCGACATGGTCGCAGAACATATCCCTCACGGCAGCATGGAAGAGCAGTGGGATGCACCGGGCCTGGAAAAAGCCCTGGCTGCCGAGTTCCAATTGCAGTTGCCGGTGGTGCAGTGGCTGGAGCAGGAGAAGCAACTGGACGAAAACGGCGTGCGCGATCGCATTATTGATGCTGCGCGCGACCAGTACCAAGCCAAGGTCGACCAGGTTGGCGGCGAGGTGATGCACGGCTATGAGCGCATCGTCATGCTGCAGAGCCTGGACCAGCACTGGCGTGAACATCTGGCGGCGCTGGATCACTTGCGCCAGGGTATTCACCTGCGCGGCTATGCGCAGAAGAACCCCAAGCAGGAATACAAGCGCGAAGCCTTTGAGTTGTTCTCAACCATGCTGGAAGCGGTCAAGCGCGACGTGACGCAGACCCTGATGAATGTGCAAATCCGCAGCGAAGCGGATGTGGCGGCCGCGGAAGCGCCCCACACGCCGGAAAATGTGCAGTATCATCACGCCGATTACGAAGAGGCGCTGGCATCAACCGACAAGCAGGCTGGGGAACACAAGCCGTTTGTGCGCGGGGCTGAAAAGGTCGGTCGCAACGACCCCTGTCCATGCGGTTCGGGTAAAAAATACAAACAGTGCCACGGCCGATTGAATTGATGCAACCAACTTCTGGGGAGAAGGAAATGACAAAAGAAGATTTGATCATGCGAACCTTGCATAACTCCACGCTGACCGAGGAGTTGCGCGATTCTGAGATTGACCAACTGGCGAGCCTGATCACCGTGCGCGACTACAAGGCGGGTGAATACCTGATGAAGCCCGGTGATGTTGTGCTGAAGGATGCGCTGCTGATTCTGGGCACCGGCGATGTGGAAGCGACTGCCAATACAGGCGGTGAAGAGATGACCCTGCACATGTTGCAGCCCGGCGATCTGGCCGGAATTATCGGCTTCGTGGGCGGCAATGTGATGCAAATCAGCGCGGTCACCCAAGCCAAGACAGACAGCAAAGTGCTCGTGCTGGAGCGTTCCAAGTTCGAGTCGCTGCTGAACACGCACCCGGCCATCGTGTATTACGTGATGCGCGGCATTACGCGTTATGTGCATGGCATTGTGCGTCGCATGAACACGCAGTCGGTCGAGATGAGCAACTACATCTACAAGACACAAGGTCGTTTTTAAAGGAAGTATTTAATGCCGGTGAATCTCTCCACGCCCGTCGCGGCACAACTGTTGCCCGTTGCGGGCGTTTCTTTGGGTACGGCGGAAGCGGGCATCAAGCGCGCCGACCGCAAAGACCTGCTGGTGATCAAGCTGGAAGAAAGCGCGACCGTCGCAGGGGTATTCACCACCAACCGTTTCTGTGCGGCGCCGGTTACCGTCGCCAAAAATCATCTGGCGGCAGGCAAGGACATCCGTGCATTGGTCGTGAATACAGGCAATGCCAATGCAGGAACAGGCGAACAAGGCATGGCCGCCGCGCGCACCACTTGTGCGGAACTGGCGAAATTGCTGGGTTGTATGCCGCAACAAGTGCTGCCGTATTCCACCGGCGTCATCATGGAACCGTTGCCAGTAGACAAGATCGTCGCCGGAATGCCGCAAGCCCTCGGCAACCTCAAGACAGACAACTGGTTCGACGCTGCCCACGCCATCATGACCACCGACATTGTTGCCAAAGCCGTGTCGAAACAAGTACAGATCAACGGCAAAACCGTTACCGTCACCGGCATGTCCAAAGGCTCCGGCATGATCCACCCCAACATGGCCACCATGCTGGGCTACATCGCCACCGATGCGGCCATCGCGCAACCGTTGTTGCAACAGATGGTGAGCGAAGCCGCCAACCGTTCGTTCAACTGTATCACCGTGGACGGCGATACATCCACCAACGACGCGCTGATGCTCATTGCTACGGGCAAGAGCGGCGCAGTCATTGATGCCGCGAACCGCGCTGCCATGCAGGCCGTTGTCACCGAAGTGGCCACCCTGCTGGCGCAAGCCATCGTGCGCGACGGCGAAGGCGCTACCAAGTTCATCACCATCAAGGTCGAAGGCGGCAAAGACGAGGCCGAATGCAAAAAGATCGGCTACGCCATCGCGCACTCGCCGCTGGTGAAGACTGCGTTCTTCGCTTCCGATCCCAATCTAGGGCGCATCCTTGCTGCGATTGGTTATGCAGGCGTTTCTGATCTCAATGTTGATGTGCTTAAGCTATATTTGGACGATGTGCTGGTGGCTGAGAACGGCGGACGAGCGGCGAGTTACCAGGAAGAAGACGGGCAGCGCGTGATGAAGCAGAGCGACATTACCATTCGCGTGGTTTTGAACCGCGGGGCGGTGAATGTGACATTGTGGACATGCGATTTTTCGTACGATTACGTGAAGATCAACGCCAGCTATAGAAGCTGAACCCCGCTCCCGCAGATTACGCAGATTCTCACAGATTAAAGCAGGCATCTGATGCGTGAAGCCCCGGATTTGAATTGACTGAGCTGATCTGCGTTTGTTGAATCTGCGTCGATCTGCGTAATCTGCGGAAAGAGGTTTGCACCATGGATAAACTCGATCACTTTCTTTCCCGTGCCGAAGACATGCTCTCCCGCCTGGAAAACATCCTGCCCGGCGCGCAACCACAAGCGCCTGACTGGCAAGCTGCCGCCGCCTTCCGCTGGGATCACCAGCAACGCACGTTGCATCCCGTTCCCAACTTCCAGCGCATCGCTCTCTCCGACCTGCTCGGCATTGACGACCAGAAGCAACGCATCCGGCAGAACACGCAGCAGTTCGTGCGCGGCGGCACGGCGAACAATGTGTTGCTGTCCGGTGCGCGCGGTACCGGCAAGTCGTCGCTGGTAAAAGCGCTCTTGAATGAATATGCAGGCCAAGGCCTGCGCGTGATTCAGATCGACAAGCAGGGGTTGATCGATTTGTCGCACATCGTCGGGCTGGTGCAAGGGCGCGCCGAGCGCTTTATCCTGTATTGCGACGACCTCTCATTCAACGCCGACGAACCCGGATATCAATCGCTCAAAGCCGCTCTGGACGGCGATCTGGTGGCGTTCTCGGATAATTTGCTCATTTACGCAACATCCAATCGCCGCCACCTGATGCCGCAATCCATGCAGGACAATCTTGCCACGAAATACGTTGGCGATGAAGTGCACCCGGGGGAAAGCGTGGAGGAGAAGGTGTCGCTGTCCGAGCGGTTCGGGCTGTGGATTTCGTTTTATCCGTTTACGCAGGACGAGTATCTGGCGGTGGCGGCGCATTGGCTGGCGCATCATGGGTGGAAGCAGGGGCTCACTGATGAGGCAAGGACAGCGGCGTTGCAGTGGTCGTTGATGAGGGGTTCACGTAGTGGACGAGTGGCGGGGCAGTTTGCCAGGGATTGGTGCGGGAGGATGTAGCTCCCTCAAGATCAGCACCCCCGGATTGCCGCCTGCAGTTTTGTGTCAGACTAGCGAGAGAAAATGCGATGAAGAAAACAGTTTTGATGTTCACGGTGCTGGCTTTGCTGGCAAGCCTTACGGTAAATGCGAATGCCGCCGTAACAGTAAAGGATGCGCCGTCATGTTCCGAATGGAACCCAAACGAACCAACGCACATCATATGGATAGAAGCTTTCCTGTCCGGAATTGCTATTGAGCGAAACGATAACTTCCTGGAAAAAACCAGTCTTAAAAAAATCGTAAATTGGGTTAACAGCTATTGCAAAGCCAATCCCAAGGGGGAGGTGACTGTGGCAGGCGTTCAACTGTCATTGGAGTTGGCGACGCGACAACAGTCTTCGCCCAGTTTGGCAAAATAGCACGGGCACGAAGTGAGCAAACAACCCGGAGAGATTAAAATCCTCGAAGTTTCCGCCGCCGTCCTGCAACGCGAAGATGGAACCTTCCTTTTCGCCCAGCGCCCTGCCGGCAAAATCTGGGCCGGCTACTGGGAATTTCCCGGTGGCAAGATCGAACCGGGCGAGACGCCATACCATGCGCTGGTGCGCGAGCTGCACGAAGAACTCGGTATCACCGTCCAGACCGCCTATCCTTGGCTTACCCGCGTCTTCACCTATCCGCACGCTACCGTGCGCCTGAACTTCTTTCGCGTGACGGCATGGAGCGGCGAATTGCATCCGCATGAAGGCCAGCAATTTTCATGGCAATTCCCGGCCCGGGTTGCGGTCAAACCCATGCTTCCCGCTAATGCTCCTGTCCTGCGTTCACTGGAATTGCCAACTATGTATGCCATCAGCAATGCCGCCGAGTTGGGCGTTGAGCCGTTCTTGGCCAGGCTGCAATCTCAGTTGGATGCGGGTCTGCGGCTGGTTCAGTTGCGCGAAAAAGGCCTCGCACAGGACGAGTTGCGTGCACTGGCGCAGCGCGTGGTGACAATGGCCCATGCTCGTGGTGCAAAGGTGTTGCTCAACGGCAATGTAGCATTGGCACTGGACGTGGGTGCGGATGGGGTGCAATTGATCTCGACCCAACTCGCAGAATTGAAGCAACGTCCCGCAATCGATTGGTGTGCCGCTTCTTGCCACAACGCGGAAGAATTGCGTCGTGCGGAAGCATTGGGCTGCGACTTCGCGTTGTTAAGCCCGGTATTGCCGACGAAATCGCATCCGGGAGCACAGCATCTGGGTTGGGGCAGCTTCGGGGCTATCGCGGCAGGATCGACAATTCCGGTGTATGCGCTGGGTGGTTTGAAGCGGGAGGATATGCAGACCGCGTGGCAGCACGGTGCGCACGGTATTGCTTTGTTGCGTCAGGCCTGGTGACCTTCGTCGGGCAATTCCTGCTCGCGTTGCTCAACGCGATATTCCTCGTTGGCCCATTTTCCCAGATCGATGAGCTTGCAACGTTCGCTGCAGAATGGGCGGAAGCGATTGCCGGTATCCCATACCATTTCCTTGCCGCATTGCGGGCAGTTGACGACAGGCGGCTTGCTCATTGCAGGGAACAGAAGGTCAGGTCGAAAGCGACATCCTGATCGTAGAGGGCGGTCTTGGCGGTGTACTTGGCTTCGACAAAGCGGATGTTGAGCGCGTATTTATTGGCGCTGACTTCGGGAATGCAGGGCAGTTCGGAATTGACTGAAATGCGCAACATTTGGGCCACGCGACCGCCCTGCATTTGCTGAAAGCTGCCGTGAAAGGCGGTGAAATGATGAACCTTGCCGCTTTCGCGCAGGAGTTTTAG
Organism: Sideroxyarcus sp.; assembly: GCA_049286265.1. Lineage (GTDB taxonomy): Bacteria > Pseudomonadota > Gammaproteobacteria > Burkholderiales > Gallionellaceae > Sideroxyarcus. Next base: position 30,737 of record JBAQDF010000064.1, on the reverse strand, counting down.
CAGGATGGTGATGCCGTCGCGCAGCGGCAGCATGGGGCCTAGCCAGGCATCCAGACTGTTGCGGCGGTGCTCGGCAGTTTGATGCTGCCAATAGTGATAGGAGGGGAGGTCGAATTCGCATACCCCTCCGGGGATGCAGGCGCGCTGCTTGATCGCCATGAGCCATTCGTCATCGCGCAAATGCTGGCCGATCTTGCCGCTCATGTGCTGCAATCCGGCACAGGCTTGTTCGATTTCGCCGAGTACGGTTTCCAGCGCGTCTTCCAGTATTTCAGGGTTGTTATGCAGTGCGTTCAGGGCTTTTCTTTGGCGATCGAGTTCCAGCAGCAGGTCGGATTTGAGGTCGGCGCGGCAGGCGACCTCGAGGATCTCGAACAGCACACCCAGCGCGGCATGATGATCCGGACTTTCATCACTGTCGATGAAGCGGCCGATGCGAAAGAAGAGATCCTCCAGGCGCAGCATCGTGCGCACTCGTTCATTCAGAGGAAACTCGTAACTGATCACTTTCGCCTAACCGGGACGGGGGATAATTGGTTGCGAAAGATATAGGCAGTACTGCTTGACGTCAATCGCTTTCAGTGGCCAAAGCAGATAAACGGCGGTGCATTCCGACGACTTGCTTTTCCAGGTCGTCCAGACTGCCATTATTGATGATTTTCTCGTCAGATAATGTCAGGCGAGCTTCCCGGTTGAGCTGCTGCGCCATGATGGCGCGCACGGCGGATTCATCCAACTGGCTGCGCTGCATGGTGCGCCCGATCTGGACATCTTCCGGGCAGTCCACGGTGATAACCCGATGCAACCAGTCGGAATAGTGGCGGTTTTCGAACAGCAAAGGAACGACGACCAGGGTATAGGGTGCGTCTGTCGGGCTGGTGGCTTGCTGTTTGGCTTGAGCAAGGATGAGCGGGTGCAGGATGGATTCCAGCCGCTGTTTTTTGTTGGGGTGACTGAAGATGAGCTTGCGCATTTCTGCTCGGTCCAGCGCGCCCTGGGTGTTGATCACTCCGGCACCAAAGGCTTCGCGTATGGACGGAATGGCAGCCCCGCCGGCTTGCGTCAACTGGCGTGAAATGAGGTCGGTGTCGATGATGCGTGCACCGAGCGCGGCAAACATGTCCGCGACAGTGCTTTTGCCGCTGCCGATGCCGCCTGTCAGTCCAACCAGATAGTTCACGGCGCCAGCAGTTGCAGATAACTTTGCGTCAGCGTTTGTCCCCAGAACAACGCGATCAGTCCGCCGCCGGCAAGATAGGGCCCGAAAGGGATAGGGATGTTACGGCCTCGTTTGGCGAATACGATCAGGGCGATACCGACCACAGCACCGACTACCGAGGACAGCATGATGACCAGTGGCAACATGGTCCAACCCAGCCAGGCGCCGATGGTGGCGAGCAACTTGAAATCGCCATAGCCCATTCCCTCTTTGCCGGTGGCGAGCTTGAACGCCCAGTATACGATCCACAAGATGAGATAACCGGCCACGGCGCCAATGACGGCATTCGGCAAGGAAGTGAATGCGCCGTTCAGGTTGAGCAGCAAACCCAGCCAGAGTAATGGCAGAGTGATATCGTCGGGCAACAGCTGGGTATCGAAGTCGATGAAGGTGAGTGCGATGAGTGCCCATACGAACACGATGGCGGCGAGTCCGGCAAGCCCGAAACCGAAATGCCAGGCAGCGAAGGCACTCAATATCCCACTGATCGCCTCGACAACAGGGTAGCGGAGCGAGATGGCTGCACCGCAGCCTTTGCATTTGCCGCGCAGGAACAAGTAGCTCAACAGCGGGATGTTTTCTGCCGCAGTGATTGCGTGACCGCAATGCGGGCAGGCAGAGCGCGGTACCACCAGGTTGTAACGGGGAATTGGTTCCGGCGCCTGTCCGTTCAATTCCGCGCACTGCGCGTGCCAATCGCGTTCCATCATCCTGGGCAAGCGGTGGATGACGACATTGAGAAAACTGCCAACCATCAGCCCCAGAATTCCCGCGAGGCAGATAAAAAATAACGGGGAAGTTTGTAAAAGAAGCTGCATCTATTTGCCTTGCATATAAAAAAGGCGCGGACATTGCCGCGCCTTGTTGCCGGGATTGGTTTTAAACCACTTGTCCCAATTTGAAGATCGGCAGGTACATCGCGATCACCATGCCGCCGATGAGCGTCCCCAGCACCACCATGATGACGGGTTCCATCAGGCTGGAAATCGCCGCAACAGCATCGTCAACTTCACCTTCAAAAAAGTCGGCCACTTTGGACAGCATGCTGTCGAGCGCGCCAGACTCTTCGCCGATGGCGACCATCTGCAGCACCATGCTCGGGAATTGATCGGTGTTCTGCATGGCGACGGTGAGGCTGGTACCAGAAGTGACTTCACGCTGGATGGCCTTGGTCGCATCGTAATACACCGCGTTGCCTGCAGCACCCGCCACGGAATCGAATGCCTCGACCAATGGCACACCTGCGGCAAACATGGTGGCCAGGGTGCGCGACCAGCGCGCGATGGAGGCTTTGCGCACCAGCGGACCGAAAATCGGTACTTTGAGCATCAACTGATCCATGCGCCGCTGCATGGTCTTGTTGCGTTTCCAGGCATAGAAGAAGCCCCATATGCCGCCGCCGACAATGGTGAAAATTGCCCACCAATACGCCACAAAGAAATCGGAGACAGCCATAACCACCAGTGTCGGACCTGGCAAGTCGGCCCCGAAGCTGGTAAACAATTTTTTGAACGCCGGAATCACGAAAATCATGATGACGGCGGTAATGACGAAGGCAATGACGATAATGGAAATCGGGTAGAACAAAGCGGATTTGATTTTGCTCTTGATGGCAAGAATCTTTTCCTTATAGGTCGCCAGACGGTCCAGCAAGGTGTCCAGAATACCTGCAGCTTCGCCCGCGCCCAGCAGGTTGCAATACAGGTCATCAAAGTAGAGAGGGAATTTGCGGAACGATTGTTGCAAACTGCTGCCCGTTTCCACGTCGGTCTTGATGTCGAGCAGCAAACGCGAAACTGCCGGATTGTCATGCCCTTTACCGACGATGTCGAAAGCCTGCAGCAGCGGTACGCCGGATTTCAGCATGGTGGCAAGTTGGCGCGTGAACAGCGTGATGTCCTTTTCAGTAACCGTGCCGCCGCGGGTTGCGGTTTTCTTGATCTTGGTGACTGTAATACCCTGGCGACGCAAGTGGGCAGAGACACTGGCTTCGCCAGGTCCGCGTGTATCGCCTTTAACAATCTTGCCGGTCTTGTCTTTGCCTGTCCAGGAGTACTGGTACTCTTTGATTTTCTCTGGTTTTGCTGTTGCCATCGTGTGACCTCGATTCGGATACCTTCATGGCGGACTTCTTGCCAATCGTTAATATAATTGCCGATGCGACAGATTACAAAGGACTTTTGCATGATGCATGGCTTTATCCTCTTTGTAAAGGCTGCAGCGCTTGCGCCGGGAACAGCCGCGCAACCTTGACTGCGCGGTCCTGGGTCTGGATGACTTCGATGGGATAATCGCCGATTTTCAGGCTGGTTCCGGCTTCGGGGATATCCTGCAGGTGTTCCAGAATCAGGCCGTTGAGTGTCTTTGCTTCACCCAGCGGAAAATGCAGCCCCAGCTTGCGATTCAGATCGCGCAGGCTGCTGCCGCCTTCCAGCAGCAGGCTGCCGTCGTCCTGACGCAGGTATTTGCCGGTATGGGAGGGCGATTGCGTGGTGAAATCGCCGACGATCTCTTCCAGGATATTTTCCAGCGTCACCAGTCCGAGCAATTCCCCGTACTCATCCACCACCAGCCCCATGCGTGTCTGGCGTTCCTGAAATTGCTGCAATTGCTTGAGCAAGGGCGTGTCGGACGGGATGAAATAGGGGTCGTGGAGTATTTCGCGCAATTGTGCCGCGTCCAAAGCTTCTTCCAACAGCAAGGGGAGCACGCGTTTGATGTGCAGGATGCCGACAACGTTGCTGGGTGTTTCGGCATAGACCGGCAATAAAGTGTGATGGCAGGTGATGATCTGCTGGCGTAACTCGGCAGGGTCGGCATCGACGTTCAACGCCTCGATCTGGTTGCGCGGAATCATCACGTCGTTCACCGTGATGCGCTCCAGATCGACCAGATTCAGCAGCATCTTCTGGTGTTTGCGCGGCAGGAAGTTTCCTGCCTCCAACACCAGAGAGCGCAGTTCTTCCAGGCTCATTTTGTGATGGCTGTGATCGGTCTGAACCTTGATGCGCACCAGCCACAGCATGCCGCGCACCAGCGCGGAAGCGATCGAAACGACCGGATAGAACAGCTTGATGAGGATCGCCAGAACATAACTGGAAGGCAAGGCCACGCGCTCGGCATGGCTGGCGGAGACCACCTTCGGCATGATCTCGCTGAAGATCAAAATAGCGAAGGTGATAATCAGAGAGCCGACCAGCAGCGCAGTGTTGTTATCGTGTCCGAACATTCGCAGTACGATGATCTCGGCCAATGTTGCGGCAGCAACATTGAGCAGCGTACTGCCGAGCAGGATGGAACCGAGAAGTTTGTCCGTCTGGGCGAGCAGTCGGGCGGTGAGCTTGGCGCTCTTGTTGCCTTTGCGCACCAGATGGTTAAGGCGGTAGCGATTGATCGCCATCATGCTGGTCTCGGACGCGGAAAAGAAACCCGCACCAACCAGGATGAGGATGAGGGCAATAAACAGCGAGCTCAGTGAGAAATCGTCCAAAGTGACAGCCTTGAGTAACTAGATTTGACCAGTATCTGGGAGCGGGATGACAGTGTCAACCGTGCCGGGCGCTACCATTCCTTGAACACAACACCGATGCCGAGCGTTGTCTGCCGATAGTTGTAGTCGATCAGGCTGTCGCCGTAACCGGTGGTCAACTGGAAATTGAGCTGGGAAGATTTGCCGATCTTGAACGGACTGGCCCAATCCAGTTGCATGAATCCCTTGTGTCCGTGCAGGTCGAGATTGCTGCGCAGCAGCATGATGATTTCGTCGTCACGCTCCGGCAGCCAGTGGAGGATCAATTCGGCACGCCCTATATATTGGTTCAGATCGGGATTGTCATCCTTGGCAGGACTCTCGGGCAAGCGCCACCAGCCCCGCCCCATTACATAGATATCATCCCATTCCCAGCCCCCCTGCAGGTACATCCGGTTCCAGCTGCGCGAATCCGGATTGCTGCGGCCGTTCGATTGATGCGAAAAACCGATATTGAGCAATTTCCAGCCTTGCGCGCTTCCAGTGCCGAAGGTGCCAATGAGCTCGGGTTCGTAGTTCGATTCGCGAAAGGGCGAGGAGGCTTTCACATTGAACGCCTGCCAATAGGACTGCTGGGTGAAAGCGCCCCACAGCCGGAAATTCCTGAAGCCCAGAAATTCCAGATCGCGGTAATTGCCCACCTCCGATTTGGCGCTGAACTGGAATTTCATCTCTTCATGCTGATAGGGGTGGGGCGTCTGTGTTGTGTGGCCGGGCGCAGGAGAGTACGGCGATTTGTTGATGCTGGAAACATGACGGATCAACAGATAGTTTTTGCGATACGGTTCCAGGTGGCGAATGCCGTTTTTATCGGGATTTCCCAGCCCGTCCAGATCCCATGCGCGTGTCAGAAAACTGCGCTGCGGGGGGGTGACGGTGGCAGCCAGGTCGTAACACCGCAGGCGATCATTCCTGTTCACGACGCTGGAACAGGCTTCCATGGCGGAAATCTCCGCCTGCGCGGGGATGGCGCTGAATGCGCAAATGATGGCGAAGGCAAGGGTGCAACGCATGGGGGGGTTATCGGGCTGCGCGACGATACGCCCAAACCATCATGGCGATGCCCGCCAATACCATCGGCAGGCTTAGCCACTGTCCCATGCTGATACCGAAAGTCATCAGGCCGAAAATTCCGTCGTCCGGATTGCGCGTGAATTCGCCGATAAAACGGAAACTGCCGTAACCGATGAGGAACAGACCGGACACGGCACCCATCGGACGCGGTTTGCTGGAGAACAGCCACAGCAGGGTGAACAATGCGACACCCTCCAGCGCGAACTCATACAACTGCGAAGGATGGCGCGGGATACTGTCCACTTGCGGGAATACCATGGCCCATGGCACATCGGCAGGACGTCCCCACAACTCGCCGTTGATGAAATTGCCGAAGCGCCCGAAAGCCAGCCCCGGCGGAACCAGTGGCGCGATGAAATCCATCAGCGCCAGCCACTGGATTTTGCGGCTATGTGCGAAAAGCACCATTGCCGCCAGCACGCCGAGAAATCCGCCATGGAACGACATGCCACCTTCCCATACGGCGAAGATCTTTAATGGATGCGAAAAATAATAGCCCGGGTTGTAAAACAGCACTTCGCCCAAGCGACCGCCAAGCACCACGCCGAGTACACCGTAGAACAACAGGTCGTCGAGGAACTTGTTATCCCAGCCGGGTTGGTTCAGCGTGCGCAGGCGTTTCCTGCCCAGCCAGATGAAAACCGCGAAACCGAGCAGGTACATCAGGCCGTACCAGTGAATGCCGAAAGGGCCGAGGTGGATGGCTACAGGGTCGAATTGGGGATGGGTCAGCATAGGGCGAATCGGTTAGAATTGATCTGCAGATTATACGTGCATCATTACATTTGAGAGACATCATGCCAGCATACCGTTCCCGCACCTCCACCCACGGCCGCAATATGGCCGGCGCCCGCTCGTTGTGGCGCGCCACCGGCATGACCGAAGGCGACTTCGGCAAGCCCATCATCGCCATCGCCAATTCCTTCACCCAGTTCGTGCCCGGCCACGTCCACCTCAAGGACATGGGGCAGTTGGTGGCGCGCGAGATCGAGAAAGCGGGCGGTATCGCCAAGGAATTCAACACCATCGCCATCGACGACGGCATCGCCATGGGCCACGACGGCATGCTGTATTCGCTGCCCAGCCGCGACCTGATTGCCGACTCAGTGGAATACATGGTCAACGCGCACTGCGCTGACGCGCTGGTGTGCATCTCCAACTGCGACAAGATCACGCCCGGCATGCTGATGGCCGCGATGCGCCTGAACATCCCGGTGGTGTTCGTCTCCGGCGGGCCGATGGAAGCGGGCAAGGTCAACTGGCAGGGCAAGGTGAAAGGCCTCGACCTGGTCGACGCCATGGTTGCCGCCGCCGACAGCCGCGTGAGCGACGCCGAAGTGGAGGCCATCGAGCGTTCTGCCTGCCCGACCTGCGGTTCCTGCTCCGGCATGTTCACGGCGAACTCGATGAACTGTCTCACCGAGGCTTTGGGTTTGAGTCTGCCAGGCAATGGTTCTTTGGTGGCGACCCATGCCGAACGCAAACAATTGTTCCTGCGCGCCGGACGCCTGATCGTCGAGCTGTGCAAACGTTATTACGAGCAGGACGATGCATCGGTGTTGCCGCGCAGCATTGCGACCTTCGACGCATTCGAGAACGCAATGACGCTGGATATCGCCATGGGCGGCTCGACCAACACGGTGCTGCATCTGCTCGCCATCGCGCGTGAGGCGGAAGTGAATTTCACCATGAAAGACATGGACCGCCTGTCGCGCCATGTGCCGACGCTGTGCAAGGTCGCGCCGTCGTCCGAATACCACATGGAAGACGTGCACCGCGCGGGCGGCATCGTCGCCATCCTCGGCGAGCTGGATCGTGCCGGACTGTTGCATGGCGAAGTCGGTTCCGTGCACAGCAAGAATTTGCGCGAAGGCCTCAAGCAGTGGGACATCGCGCTGACCAAAGACGAGGAAGTGAAGAAGTTTTACCGCGCAGCACCCGGCGGCATCGTCACCACCATCGCGTTTTCGCAATCCATGCTCTATCCGGAACTGGATGCGGATAGAGCCAAGGGCTGCATCCGCGACAAGGCACACGCCTACTCGCAGGACGGCGGCCTCGCGGTGCTTCACGGCAACATCGCGCTGGACGGCTGTATCGTGAAGACGGCGGGCGTGGACGAAAGCATCCTGAAATTCAGCGGGCGCGCGCGCGTGTTCGAAAGCCAGGATGCGGCGACGGCGGGCATCCTCGCCGACCAAATCGTCGCGGGCGACGTGGTCGTCATTCGCTACGAAGGTCCTAAGGGTGGTCCCGGCATGCAGGAGATGCTGTACCCGACTTCCTATCTGAAATCCAAAGGACTGGGCAAAGCCTGCGCCTTGCTCACCGACGGGCGTTTCTCCGGTGGAACTTCCGGCCTCTCTATCGGCCACGCCTCGCCGGAAGCGGCCAGTGGCGGCGCGATTGGTCTGGTGCAGGAAGGCGACCGCATCGAGATCGACATCCCGAATCGCATCATCAGTCTGGCAGTCAGCGATGCAGAGCTGGCCAAGCGCCGTGCGGCGATGGAAGCAAAAGGCAAGCAGGCTTGGAAGCCCGCCGCCGAGCGCCCGCGCAAGGTGTCGGCGGCATTGCGCGCCTACGCGGCGATGGTGACCAGCGCCGATAAAGGCGCGGTACGCGACGTTTCCCAAGTGGAGAAATAACCGGCAGTCCAGATCGTGAAGGGGCGGTTGCATGAAAGCCATACTGATTGCGAATCCCAAAGGCGGCAGCGGCAAGACCACGCTGTCCACCAACATCGCGGGCTATCTGGCCTCGCGCGGGCAGCGCGTCGCGATACTGGATCTGGATCGGCAGAAATCGGCCACGCAATGGTTGGCGAACCGCCCGGTAAATCTTCCTGCAATAGAACTGATGCATGCCGAGGTAGAGAAAAATATGCCGGTGGAATGGCTGGTGATCGACTCGCCCGCCGGTTTGCACGGCAAGAACCTCGACCATGCGCTGAAACTGGTGCACAAGGTCATTGTGCCCATTGCCCCCTCTGCATTCGATATCCAGGCCAGCCGCGAATTTCTGGAAGTGCTGCACCACGAAAAGACCGTGCGCAAAGGCAAAATATTCGTCGGCGTGGTCGGCATGCGCATGGACCCGCGCACGCGCGCCGCGCTAACGCTGGAGCAATTCCTGAAAGGGCTGGATCTGCCGATTCTGGCCTATCTGCGCGAAGCCCAGGTTTATGTGAACGCGGCATTCGAGGGCAAGACCCTGTTCGACCTGCCGCCATCGCTGGCCCAGCGCGAGCTTGAGCAATGGGCTTATATGCTTAACTGGCTGGAATTATCCGATTGATAACTCTCGACGAAAGGAAAACGACATGACAAATACGCGCCTCGCCACATTGCTGGTTTCACCGTTAATGCTACTGCTTTACGGTTGCCAGCCGGATGTACCGGCACAGAAAACCGAATCTACGCCTGCAATTTCCGTCCCGGTGGCGGCCAGCCAGGCTGCGGCTCAACCTGTCCCGGCAGCGCCCGCAGCTACGGAACAAGCACCTAAAACCGTGGCAGTTGCGGTTTCCGCTTCCAAAGAGCGCGATTTGGCGCAAAAACAAGGCTGTTTTGCCTGTCACACGATAGAGAAGAAGCTCGTCGGACCCTCCTGGAACGATATTGCAGCCAAATATCGCGGTCAGAAAGACGCGGAAGCCAAGTTGATTGTCAAAGTGGCCAAGGGCGGCAGCGGGGTGTGGGGCGCCGTACCCATGCCGCCTAACTCGCCCAAGGTGGGCGAGGCCGATATCAAGGTCCTGGTGCGTTTCATCCTGGCGCTGAAATAACCCCATCAAGATAATGTCAACGCGGGCATGGGCGCCGACGTTATTGGCTTGCATTCCGCAGGTTTGCAATTCGCCCGGGGTTGTTTAGAATGCCGGAGGGGTCGCACTCCGCACGTTTCAAATAATAGTAGTTAACCTAATAAATGGAGAGAAAATGAAATCTATCGTTATCAGCATGATCGCTGCAGTTGGCCTGATGGCCGCTGGTTCCGCAACAGCTGTCGAAATGTCGCCTTTGGCCAAGAAGCATGGCTGCATTGCCTGCCACACAGTGGACAAGAAGCTGGTTGGCCCCTCTTACGCTGACGTGGCCAAGAAATACAAGGGCGATGCCGGTGCTGCAGCCAAGCTGGAAGCCAAGGTAGCCAAGGGTGGTGCAGGCGTTTGGGGCACCATGCCCATGCCGCCCAATGCCCCCAAAGTTCCTGCAGCCGACATCAAGGAACTGGTCAAGTGGGTTATGAGCCTGTAATTTTCAGGTTCGCAAGTAGTTCAGAAAAGCCGACGCAAGTCGGCTTTTTTGTTGGGAGCGCCGACGTCCTCGTCGGCATGTTTGAACAATCAGCCGACGGGGTCGTCGGCGCTCCAGGAAACGAAAAGAGCCGCTTCGCAACGGTCCCCTTCTGTTGTGTGAAAGGCTTAATTGACAAGGCATAGGGGGCTACGCATAATCCGGCCATTCATTAATATATCCACCGGATTTCATATGCTGATCAACAGATTTACACTACTTGCCGCACTCGGCATCGCTCTCGTCGGCTGCGGAAAATCCGGGACAGCATCGACTTCTTCCCCGGACGAATTGCTCATCAAGATCGGCGCCGCCGCTCCGCTCACCGGCCCGCAGGCACACATCGGCAAGGACAACGAATACGGCACGCGCATGGCCATCGACGATGCCAACGCCAAGGGCGTAATGATTGGCGGCAAGAAGGCGCGTTTCGAACTGCTCAGCGAAGACGACCAGACCGACCCCAAGACCGCGACCATCGTGGCGCAGAAGCTGGTCGATGCCGGCGTCAACGGTGTGATCGGCCACCTGAATTCCGGTACCACCATTCCCGCTTCCGCCATCTACTTCAAGAACGGCATCCCGCAAATCTCCCCCTCCGCTACCGCAGTCAAATTCACCACCCAGGGATACAAAACCGCGTTCCGCGTGATGACCAACGATGCGCAGCAGGGCAAGGCGCTGGGCGAGTTCGCTGTCAAAGTGCTGGGACTCAAGAACATCGCGGTGATCGACGATCGCACCGCCTACGGCCAGGGTCTGGCGGACGAATTCGTCAAATCGGCCGAAGCCAACGGCGCGAAGATTATCGCGCGCGAATACACCACTGACAGATCGGTGGACTTCACCGCCGTGCTGACCTCGATCAAGGGCAAGCAGCCAGAGCTGCTGTTCTTCGGCGGCATGGACCCGCAGGGCGTGCCGATGGTCAAGCAGTTGCGTTCTCTCGGCATGAAGACCCAGTTCATGATGGGCGACGGCGGTTATACGCCCAAGCTGATCGACCTCGCCGGTGCTGCCGTGGAAGGTACTTATGCCTCATTGCCCGGCGTGCCGCTGGACGTGATGCCGAGCGGACGCGATTTCTCGCAACGTTATGAGGCTCGCTTCAAACAGCCCATCCAGCTCTATGCGCCGTATTGCTACGACGCCGTCAACGTGATGATCGCCGCCATGCAGAAAGCCGGTTCCGCCGAACCCGCCAAATACCTGCCGGAGATCGGCAAGGTCGAACTCGACGGCGTGACTGCAAAGATCGCGTTCGATGAAAAGGGCGACATCAAGGGCGGCGCGGTGACCATCTATCAGGCGCGCCAGGGCAAATGGCAAGTCGTGCAGACCATGGGCGGCGCGCCCGCGGCCAAGCCGTGAGACAGTTGGCAGTGATAAAAAGCGACACCATGTGTGTCGCTTTTTCTTTGTAATAGAACAGTTCTGATGGACATCTTCTTCCAGCAAATCATCAACGGCCTGGTGCAGGGCAGCGTGTATGCGCTGGTGGCGCTGGGCTACACCATGGTGTACGGCATCCTCGGCCTCATCAACTTCGCGCACGGTGAAGTAGTGATGATAGGCGCGATGGTCGCGCTTGCCGCGTTGCAAGCTTTGCTTGCCGCAGCGATAGCGCCCGTGCTGGCGGTGCTGCTCAGTCTGCTGGTGGCAATTGCCGCATGCATGGCGCTAGGCTACAGCATCGAACGCATCGCCTACCGTCCGCTGCGCCACGCGCCGCGACTCGCGCCACTCATTACCGCCATCGGCGTCTCCATCGTGCTGCAAAACCTCGCGATGATGATCTGGGGCCGCGAATACCATTCCTTCACCCTGCCGTTCACCAGCACCTCGCACCACCTCGGCGGCGCGGTGATGAACGACGTGCAGATCGTCATCGTCATCGTCGCGCTCGTCATCATGGCCGGCCTGATGTGGCTGGTGCATCACACCCGCACCGGCCGTGCCATGCGCGCCGTGGCCGAGAATCCCGCCGCCGCCACGCTGATGGGCGTGGACATCAACCGCGTCATCTCCGTCACCTTCATGCTCGGCTCGGCGCTCGCCGCCATCGCGGGTTTCATGGTCAGCGCCAACTACGGCATCGTGCATTACTACATGGGCTTCATGCTCGGCCTCAAGGCCTTCACCGCTGCAGTGTTGGGCGGCATCGGCAACCTGCGCGGTGCGATGGTGGGTGGCGTGTTGCTGGGCCTGATCGAAAGCCTGGGTGCGGGCTATATCGGCGACCTCACCGGCGGGTTCCTCGGCAGTCATTACCAGGACGTGTTTGCCTTCTTTGTGCTGATCGCGGTGCTGGTGTTCCGTCCATCCGGATTGCTGGGCGAGAAATTGGCGGAGCGGGCATGAAAAAAACACATGATGTTGTAGGTTGGATTAGGCGCGTTCTTTGCGCCGTAACCCAACATTTCCGCTTGTTGGGTTACGCGATGAAACCGCTAACCCAACCTACAAAACAAAAGGCGTGCGCATGAAACTGCACCGCTCCTCCGGCCATCTCACCCTCGCCATCGCTCTGCTGGCGCTGCCCTTCATCATCGATGCGCTGTTCGGCCACGGCTGGGTGCGCATCGCCGATTTCGCCCTGCTCTACATCATGCTGGCGCTGGGCCTCAACATCGTGGTCGGCTACGCGGGTCTGCTCGACCTGGGCTACATCGCGTTCTTCGCGGTGGGCGCCTACACCTACGCGTTGCTCGGTTCGCCGCAGTTCGGCCTGCACTGGCCCATGTATGTGGTGCTGCCGCTGGGCGCGCTGATCGCCTGCGGCTTCGGCGTGCTGCTCGGCGCGCCCACGCTCAAATTGCGCGGCGACTATCTCGCCATCGTCACGCTCGGCTTCGGCGAGATCATCCGCATCTTCCTCAACAACCTGAACGCGCCGGTCAACATCACCAACGGCCCGCAAGGCATCAGCGCCATTGACCCGCTGCAGGTCGGTGGTTTCTCGTTCGGCAGTTCCTACGAGTGGTTAGGGCTGCGCGTGGACGACGTGCATCTGCACTACTACCTGTTCCTCGGCTTCACCCTGCTGGTGATCTTCGTCTCGCGCCGCCTCGAAGATTCGCGCATCGGCCGCGCCTGGGTGGCGATACGCGAGGACGAAGTCGCCGCCTCGGCGATGGGCATCAATACGCGCAACATCAAACTGCTCGCCTTCGCCATGGGAGCGACCTTCGGCGGCATCTCCGGCGGATTGTTCGCAGGCTTCCAGGGCTTCGTCAGCCCCGAGAGCTTCAGCCTCATGGAATCCATCATGGTGCTGTGCATGGTGGTGCTGGGCGGCATGGGCAATGTCGGCGGCGTGGTGCTGGGCGGTGTGCTGCTGGTGGCGCTTCCAGAGCTGTTCCGCAATGCGGCGGGGCCGGTGCAGCAAATGTTGCTGGGCAAGGTCGTGGTCGATCCGGAAAGTCTGCGCATGCTGATGTTCGGGCTGGCGCTGATACTGGTCATGCTGTGGCGTCCTGCGGGGATATGGCCTTCGACGCAACGCCGCCGCGAGTTCGATGCCGACGACAGCGTGCTGCATCAGGAACAGGAGACGATATACGATGCCTCAAAGTAATCGCCTGCTGGAACTCACCAACGTCGGCAAACACTTCGGCGGCGTGAACGCGCTGGCGGATGTATCGCTGCACATCCATCACGGCGACATCTACGGCCTCATCGGCCCCAACGGCGCGGGCAAGACCACACTGTTCAACGTCGTCACTGGCCTGTATCAACTGGACAGCGGCGCATTCCGCTTCGCCGGACAAAGCTACACCCGCTGCAAACCACACCTGCTGGCACAGGCCGGCATCGCGCGCACCTTCCAGAACATCCGCCTGTTCGCCAACATGAGCGCGCTGGAAAACATCATGGTCGGCCGCCACCTGCGCACACGCACCGGCATCTGGGGCGCACTCACCAGAAGTGCCGCCGCCCGCGCCGAGGAGCGCGCCACTGTTCAACGCGCGCGCGAACTGCTGGACTATGTCGGCATCAGCGCCGCACACCAGACGCTGGCCAAGCACCTCTCTTACGGCGAACAACGCCGCCTCGAGATCGCCCGCGCCCTCGCCACCGAACCAAAACTGCTCGCGCTGGATGAACCCGCCGCCGGCATGAACGCCACCGAGACTGTGGCCCTGAAAGCGCTGCTGCAAAAGATCCGCGCCAGCGGCATCACCATCCTGCTCATCGAACACGACGTCAAACTCATCATGGGCCTGTGCGACAGGGTCGCGGTGCTGGACTACGGCAAAAAGATCGCCGAAGGCGCCCCCGAAGAAGTGCGCCGCGACCCGGCCGTGATCGCCGCCTATCTTGGCGGGGAGGCGGCATGAAAAATCAGAAACAATTTGCCACAGAGTACACAGAGACCACAGAGAAAAGCGGATGGGAGGATCAATTGTTCGCCGAGCAAAATAGTTCTCGGCACTTTCTCTGTGTGCTCTGTGATCTCTGTGGCTTGAATTGGGGTTTGAGATGAATCTGCTCGAAATCGAAAATCTCAAAGTCTCCTACGGCGGCATCCAGGCCCTCAAAGGCATCAGCCTCACCATCGCCCAGGGTGAACTCGTCACCCTCATCGGCAGCAACGGCGCAGGCAAGACCACCACGCTCAAGGCGCTGGCCGGACTGCTGCATCCCACTTCCGGAAAAGTCGATTATCAGGACAAGTCACTGCTGCACATCCCCGCACACCAGCGTGTCGCCAACGGCATATCGCTCGTGCCGGAAGGCCGCGGCATCTTCGCGCGCCTCACCGTGGAAGAGAACCTGCTGATGGGCGCCTACGTGCGCAGCGACAAGGCCGAGACCGCAGCCGACCTCGAACGCCAATATCTACTGTTCCCGCGCCTGGCCGAACGCCGCACCCAACTCGCGGGCACCCTCTCCGGCGGCGAACAGCAGATGGTCGCGATGGCGCGCGCACTGATGAGTCATCCAACCCTGCTCATGCTCGACGAACCCAGCATGGGCCTCGCCCCGCTGATGGTGGAAAAGATCTTCGAGACCATCCGCGACATCTCGGCGCAGGGCGTCACCATCCTGCTGGTCGAACAGAACGCCAAGCTGGCGCTGGAAGCCGCGCAACGCGGCTATGTGCTGGAGAGCGGAGTGATTACCTTGGCGGGGGCGGCGAGTGAGTTGCTGGGGAGTGATGCGGTGCAGCGGGCGTATTTGGGGGCTTAACTCGGATCAGGTATTTCTTCAGTTGGCTGCTGGTTGCGTGCCTCCTTTTAACCCCAAGCGGACATGGCAACTTCCCGAATCAGCCATTCAGTGAACATTACAAATGTCATTCACCCTCATTTTCTATATTTGCGCACCGCACAAGCTCGATACCTTTGCTTGTGTGCCTAAATGTGAACACGTATTTGTTAGCCATCTTCACAACACTTGATTCACCTTGCTTTTCAAAACTTAGACTTGAATACTGCTTATATGGAATAGAGTAAACATAAGAAAGAGAAGCGAAAGTCTTAAATGGATACCCCTTCCTAGCTTTAAGGCTTCGCAGAATCTTGTCACGACTAATGTGAACTGCTTCCAGATAATTGACGTCCTCAAATGTAATACCTTCTGACGGAATGTACTTGGCCAGCATATCTAGATTCCAGTGAGGCGCTTTACTTGTAACCAAGACACCTTCAAATCCACCAGGCCATTTTACAAATTCAAAGAAAGTGGCTTCAGCCTCAAAACCTGATGGTGTAACACGTTCTTTGATCTCATAACTTTCTTCAGCAAATGAATTGGTCAAGCATGTAATTGCAATAAGAACACTGAATACATAAACATGAAATTTATTCATACAAAATTCCCTTTAAAGAGTCAGTTGTGCATCCAGCCGTCTCCTATTGGCCGATAACGGACTCTGGCGGAAATACACTATCAGGTCAACTTGGCGGCTTTATAGCCGAACTTTACTGCCAGTTGATTTCCCTTGCCGTCAAACCCCCTATAACCACATCGTTCAGACCATCCGGGATGGTTGCGCTGGTCGGTGAAACGGGGATGCGTCCGGCCATGATTTCGGCGAAGGTCTGCGGCTCGGGAGGCTGCTGATCGGGATTGGCGTAGCCGTCAGGATAGGACGGCTGATTGGTTGCCGGGTCATATTTGTCGGTGGCGCCCAGCGTGTGCAGGAATTCGTGGGTGATGACCACGTTGTTTTGCCTGGCCATGTCGCGCGCGGCAAAGAGATTGACCCGCCCGATCAGTCCTTTCTGCAGGCCAGTGGAGTGATCCATCATATCCGTCTTTGCCGGATCGAAATACAACAGGAACATTTTTACTTGTGTGCCCGGGCCGGTCGTTTCGCCGTTGCGGTAAGTCCACCAGCGCATTTTCAAGCTCCAAACGATGGCTTCCAGGGCGTTGCCGTTGCGCGGCGGCGCGGGAGGCTGTGTGGCAATGATGTTGCCCAGCCTGATGTCGATGGTCGCACTGGAAGAACGGCCATACCGATCGGCTTCGTCGCGCATGAACCGCTTGATCGGTTTGAAATCATCCACGGTCAGGCTGCGCAAATATTTTTCCGCAGTTTCGCTGCCATCGCCGTTCACGAGATACATATTGACCGGCAGTTCATGCTTCCACTCTACCGAGCGCGTCTTGGTGCGCCATGTGCCATAGGCAACGCCGACCAGGATCAACAACAGAATCAGGATTCGAAATGCTTTAAACATGGCAATGGGCTATTCAGGCGAAGAACGAAATGTACCGGAGCGGGTATGGTTTGACTATCCGCATTCAAATTCCTGAGCGAATCATGTCGCTGACTTTCTCGCCGATCATGATGACGGGGGCATTGGTATTGCCGCCGATCAGTTGGGGGAAGATGGAGGCATCGGCAATGCGCAGCCCTTCCACACCTTTCACCCGGAGTTGCGCATCGACCACGGCAAGCGGATCGCTGTCCGGCCCCATCTTGCAGGTTCCAGACGGGTGATATTGCGTATCGGCGCGGTTGCGGATGTCGGCTTCCATTGCGGCGACATCGCCGCTGCGCACCGGGTAGAGCATCTCGCCGCGTATCGCGTCGAACGGTTTCGATTCGATGATGCGCTGCTGGATCTGCCCGCCTTTCACCAGCATCTGCAGGTCGCGCTCGTCGGACAGGTATTTCGGATCGATCAACGGGGCATCGCGCGGATCGGTGCTGTTGAGGCCCACGATCCCGCGACTGTGCGGGAACAGAAAATCGAGATGGCAGGAGAAGCCATGCCCCAGATGCAGCTTGCGGGCATGGTCATCCACGAGTGCGATGACGAATATCATTTGCAGGTCGGGAACGGGAACTTCCGGCGACGAGCGGATGAATGCCCCCGCCGTGGCATAGGCGCTGCTGATCATGCCGGTGCGCTGTTTGCGCCATTCCAGCATCGCGGCGGCGACCCTGGCCGCTCCGCGCAGGGAAAAGCCGAAAGAGGATCTGTCCTCCGGTATGCGCCAAGCCTGGATGTAATCGAGGTGATCCTGCAGGTTCTTGCCCACGCCGGGCAGGTGATGCACGACGGGAAGGCCGAATTTTTGCAATTCTCCGGTATCGCCGATGCCGGAGAGCATCAGCAGCTGCGGCGATCCGAAAGCGCCGGAGGACAGGATCACTTCACGTCGCGCGTGAACCTGTTTGAGTTCATTTCCCTGGAAAAAACTTACCCCTGTAGCCCGGCGCCCCTCGAAATTCACCCTGGCGGCCACGGCATGCGTCAGCACCTGCAGATTGGGGCGCGACAGGTGGGGTGTCAGATACGCTTTTGCCGCGCTGCAGCGCTCGCCGTTGCGGTGCGTGACTTGATACAGGAATGCACCTTCCTGCTCGGCACCGTTGTAATCCGGGTTCGGCGGGATGCCGTTCAGCGCGGCCGCTTCGAGGAACATGTCGCTGAGCGGACTTTGGAAACGCTGGTAGGTCACGTTCAGCGGGCCATGCTGCCCGTGGAAGTCGTCGCTGAATTGTTCGTTATGTTCGGACCGCTTGAAATACGGCAATACCTCTTCGTATGACCAGCCCGGATTGCCGAGCGCAGCCCATTGGTCGTAGTCCCGCTTGTTGCAGCGCACGTAAAGCATGGCATTGACAGAGCTGGAGCCGCCCAGCGTCTTGCCGCGAGGCTGGTAGCCGCGCCTGCCGTTGAGTCCGGGCTGCGGCACAGTCTCGAAACCGTAGTTGTATTTATTTATCCATGACATTGTTGCCACACCCGCAGGTGCCTGGATCAGCACGCTGTTGTCGGAACCGCCTGCTTCCAGCAGGCAGACGCTGACGTTCGGGTCTTCGCTCAGGCGCGAGGCGATCACGCAGCCGGCTGAGCCGGCGCCGACGATGATGTAATCGAAAGTTTGTTCACTCATCTTTGTTCTCCAGCGATGGATCAGCCTTGCCAAGGAAGAATCCCAGCGTCAGACGCTGCGCAAGATTGCCATAAGGCGGATAAAACCAGTGCGTGGGGAAAAGGCGCTGGCGCTTGAAAACGGTCTTGGCGTGCGACAACTCGCGGAAGCCTTCCTCGCCGTGATAGCTGCCCATGCCGGAGTTGCCGATGCCGCCGAAAGGCGCATCGTGGTTCATTACATGCAGGCTCCAGTCGTTCAGCGTGACTCCACCGGAATGGGTTCGTTGCAACAGGTGTTGTCGCTCGGTCTCGTCGTGGCTGAAGCAATACAGGGCAAGCGGCCGGTCTCCCGCATTGATGAAGCGGATGGCATCGTCCAGGGTGTCATAGGGCACCACCGGCAGGATGGGGCCGAACAGCTCCTCCTGCATGATGCGCATATCGGCAGTACAGCCGGTGACGATATGCAGCGGCATCTGCCGTCCGTCACGCTCGGCAAGATAGTATGCGCAGGGGATCACCTTGGCACCTTTGGCGCGGGCATCGGCCAGCAAATCATTGATGCGGGCCAAGTGGCGGTCGTTCACGATCCACGTGCAGTCGTCATTACCGCTGACTGTCTTGCCGAACAGTGTGGTGAAGCTGGTTTTGACACTGCCGACGAACTCATCCATGTGTTCGCGCGGGACCAGCGCGTAATCTGGCGCAACGCAAATCTGCCCGCAGTTTGTCGCTTTGCCGTGGGTGATGCGCTGCGCCGCGTCGGCCAGCGGATAATTGCGCGTGACCACTGCAGGCGACTTGCCGCCGAGTTCCAGGGTGACCGGCGTCAGGCTTTCTGCCGCAGTGCGCATGACGATTTTGCCGACCGCGGGCGAACCGGTGAACACGATGTGGTCGAAGGGTTGCGAGGTGAAGACATTCGGGTCGTCCAGTTCTTCACCCACCACGGCGACCTCGTCTTCGCCGAATATTTCGCCGAGCAGGCGAACGAGTACGGCATTGGTCGCCGGGGTGATCTCCGGCATCTTGATCATCACGCGGTTGCCCGCCGCCAAGGCCGCGATGAGCGGGCCAAGCGCGAGATACACGGGAAAATTCCACGGCACGATGACGCCCACGACGCCCTTGGGCTGATAGGTCACCTGCAGACTGTTGGAAAGGAAAAGCAGTTCGGTGCTGCGCCGGCTTGGTTTCATCCAGCGTTTGACATGGGCTATGGCGTGGTTGACGTCCAGCATGGAGCTCAGCAGATCGAGTATCTTCGACTCGGTGTGCGCGCGGTAGCCGAAATCCTTGCTCATGGCCTCCGCAAGCAAATCCTGGTAGCGGCTGATCTGTTTCTTGAGCGCTTTGAGTTTGGCCAGGCGTTCGCGTGCGGCAGGATAAGGAGCCGCTTGAAAGGCGGCATGCTGCAGGGCGAAGAGACTGGCGATGCGCGTCGAGGCATCGTGTTCTGCGCGGGATAAGAGGGCGGGGTCGTTCATGAAAATCTCCCAAGGGGCTCGTCAGCGTCAGTGGGTGGAAAACACGGTTGGCTTATTCACCCAGATGGTTAATCAAAACAAATTCATCCCATGGGTGCAAGGTCAGATCCGGCTTGGCATCGTGGCTTTTGATGATCGCTCGCGTAATGACGATCTGGGCGGGCGGGGCTTCAAAGCCGTCCAGTCCGGAATTAAAAACGACTTTGCTGCCATTGCTGACTTTGGCCCAGATGCCGTAGCAGTCGTAGCAGGAGCCGGTGCGATAGACCGAAAGCGACAGATCGTAGACTCCATCGCTCAAACGGCACTGTTTTTGAATTGTTGCACTCGAGTAATAAAGCGACCACAAGTCCCACTGATCCGGCTTCTTGTTCCTGACCAGGTTTTCTCCGGCAAGGCCGTAAGCGCCGTCATAGGTCAGCAGCAAATTATCATTTGCCGCATCGCACTGAAATCCAGCCACGGTGTAAAACGAATCGGCGTTCGCGGTTGCGGACAACACATAGAGAAGCAGGCCAAAATAATATTTCATTGCGTATTATTTCTGCGAGCGGATGAAATCGGCCGGTCAGGTATCCGTGTGTGTGACCGGGTGAAGAATTACGACAGTTTCAGCTGGGATTTCGATTTTCTGCCCGGCGCGGCGGGGGGAATATATCCGGCCAGACGGCACTTGATGCCCTCGATTTTCTTGCCTTTCTCGTACCGGATCGAATGGCAGGCCATCACCTCGCCTTTGGCGGCGAGGTCCGCCAGTTGCTGCCGAACATTGGCAACCGAAACGCCGACCGCTGCGGCAATTTCCGTATCCAGTTGTTCTCCATGCGCTTTTAAGTACTTCAGGATTGCATTCATAGTCTCGTTACCGCACCTTGGATGGTGTCTAGGCCTCTAATGTACAGGTATGGTCGGCATAGGACAATTCTCTTGCAAAGTTTATTAAAAACCCGGTTTTGGCCCAAATCGGCGGCCTAATCCGGTTTGCGCAGCACGATCCCGCGAAACCAGCCCTGCGCCAGCATCGGTTCGTCGCTCAATACCTCCAATTCGGGCGCGGTGCTTAACACTTCCTCGATTACCACGTCCATGCGCGTGGCGAAACGGCGGGTGATGATGTTGAACAAACGGCGAATCGGAGCGCGCTGGTTGGAGTGAAGGAATTTGTCGAACAGGAGGATGGTGCCGCCGGGTTTCAGAACACGCGCCGCCTCGCTCAGGCAACGCTGCGGTTCGGGCACCACGGCAACGATGAGATGCAGTACCACGTGGTCGAACTGCGCATCGGCAAAAGGCAGTGCCATGCAGTCGCCCAGCACGAACTCCGCATCCAGATTTTCTCCGCGCAGCCTGGCGCGCGCCAGCATCGCCGGGTTGAAGTCGAGTGCGGTGTAGCGGTGCAGTGCAGGCATCAAAGGCAAGTCCAGGCCGGTGCCCGCGCCGCTGATCAGGATATTTTTCGATGCGTCGGTCGGCAGTGCGGCAAGCGAGCGTTTACGTGCCGCACGCATCGCGCGCTCGATGGTCAGGTCGTAGATCGGCGCATAGAGTGTGTAGCTCATGCGCAGCAAGAGATTCTGGCGGTAAGGCTGCTGTTCGCGAATGGTCATGGCAAATGCTGGATACCGGTAATTTTCGCCTGCCCGATGGCTTGCGCCAGCGCCTCGACGGCCTGGGTGCGGGCAAAGCTCTTGCGCCAGGCCAGTGCAATGCGGCGCGAGGGTATCGGTTTGGCGAACGGGATTATGCTTAGCAGCTTGCTGCGATAGCGTGCGCTGTTGGCCGAGGCGGGCAGCACGGTAATGCCGAGGCCGGAGGCGACCATGTTGCGGATGGTCTCCAGAGACGTGCCGCGCTGTATCTCAGCCCCTTTGCGGTTGAGGTCGGGACAGGCTTCCGCGACCTGGTTGCTGAAACAATGACCGGAATTCAGCAGCAGCACTTTTTCCTCGGCCAGTTCCGGCGCCTTGATGCTGCGCCGCTCTGTCCAGCGGTGGTCGGCGTTGACCACCACTTCGAATGGCTCGTCATATAAAGGGTGCGTGAGAATGCTCGCATCGCCGAACGGCAGCGCGATGATGATCACATCCAGCTTGCCGTTGCGCAGCAGCGTGTCGAGGTTGGCCGTGATGTTCTCCTCCACCTCCAGTGCCATCTGCGGCGCGACCTTCTTCAGCGCGGGGATGAGGTCGGGCAGCAGGTAAGGGCCGACGCTGTGGATGACGCCGATATGCAACGGTGTGGCGAGCTGATTCCTGCCCTGGGTCGCGATCTCGCGGATGCGTTCCGCCTCTTCCAGTACACGCTGTGCCTGTTCCACGATGGCGGTGCCGACGGGGGTAAGCGTGACATCGCCCTTGCCGCGTTCGAATATCTTCAGCCCCAGCTCTTCTTCAAGTTTCTGTATCGCCAGCGACAGCGCGGGCTGGCTGATGTAAGCCTTTTCTGCGGCACGGCGGAAGTTGCGCTCCTGTGCCACGGCGACAATGAAACGCAGTTCGTTGAGGGTCATGATTGTCTCCAGTGATTTGCATAATAAATCACAATGGTTGAAACAATCAATTGGATTGATATGTCGGGGAAGCCTACATTGCGTCCGTGGGCAACGCACCACCAACTAACCAACCAAGGAGAGCACCATGCAAAGACCCGAGATCAAGACCCGAGCCAACCTTGAAGCCGCCCTGGCAGGCGAATCAATGGCACACACCAAATACCGCTATTTCGCCGCCATTGCCCGCGCCGAAGGCAACGAGGAAGTTGCGCGCGTGTTTGAAGAAACCGCCGCGCAGGAAGTGCAGCACGCACTTGGGCATCTGGACCTGCTGTACCCGAAATCCGGGATGAACACGCAACGTTGTTTGCAAATGGCCATCGAAGGCGAAACCTACGAGTACACCGAAATGTACCCCGGCTTTCTCAAGACCGCGCAGCAGGAAGGCCATGATGCCGCCTCGGCCGAGATCAAGCACCAGATCGCCGAATCGAAGGAGCACGCCGAGATGTTCAAGGCCACGCTGGAAAAAGCGGCCAAGCGCTTCGCGGCACTGGCCAAAGTGGAAGAGCGCCATGCCAACCAGTACCGCGCCCAGTTGGCGAAGGTCACGGCTTGATACGAATTAATAACAAAGGAGAACGACATGAAAGTTTGGCAATGTGTGGTGTGCGGATTCATCTATGATGAGAAGGTCGGTTTGCCGGAAGAAGGCATCAAGCCCGGCACGGCATGGGCGGATATTCCGAATGATTGGGCATGTCCGGATTGCGGAGTGGCGAAGGCTGACTTCGAAATGATCGAAATGGCCGGGGCTTAGGCGGCCAGTCTGTCGAAGGAGAGCATCATGAGCAAAGTCAAAGCGAGCAAATCCAGCATCAACATCGGCCTGTCGGAAAAAGACAGGCGCGGTATCGCCGACGGTTTGTCGCGCATGCTGGCGGATACCTACACGCTGTATCTCAAGACCCACAACTTCCACTGGAATGTCACCGGTCCCATGTTCCAGACCTTGCACCTGATGTTCATGACCCAGTACAACGAGGCATGGATGGCCGTGGACCTGGTGGCAGAGCGCATCCGCGCCTTGGGCTTTCCGGCGCCCGGCTCCTACAAGGAGTTCGCCGCGCTGACCAGCATCAAGGACAGCAGCGGCACCGTCAACGCGAAAGAAATGATCAGGCAACTCGTCGACGGCCAGGAGACGGTGGTGCGCACTGCACGCGAAGTGTTGCCCATCGCCGAGAAGGCGGGCGACCAGCCGACGGTTGATCTGCTTTCGGCGAGGATGGAAGTGCACGAAAAGAATGCGTGGATGCTACGCAGCCTGTTGGAAGAATAAGCCGTAGGGTGGGTACAAGAAACGTGCCCACCCAACATTGGCAACCGTAGGATGGGTTGAGCAACGCGATACCCATCATTGAAATTGCAGGCGATGGGTATCACTTCGTTCAACCCATCCTACACCAGCAATCAGAGGAGAAACCATGAACCCCATCATAGTGCTGGGCAGCGGCCTGGCGGGCTATACCCTTGTCCGCGAACTGCGCAAACTGAACCGCGACATCCCCATTACGCTGGTGTCGCGCGACAGCGGCGACTACTACTCCAAGCCCATGCTGTCGAATGCCTTCGCGCAGAACAAGAATGCGGCGAGCCTGGTGTTGACGCGAGCCGCGGACATGGCGAAGCAGCTCGACATCAAGTTGCTGGTGGAAACCGAAGTCCATGCCATCAATCGCACCGGCAAACAACTGGACACCACATCGGGCACGCTGGAATACGACAAATTGGTGCTGGCGCTGGGTGCCGACCCGATCCGCATCCCGCTGCAGGGAGATGCCGCAAATGAAGTGATGTCGGTGAACGACCTCGCGGACTACGCAAAATTGCGCGCGGCTTTGGATACACCCAAATCTGTCGCCATCATGGGCGGCGGCCTCATCGGCTGCGAATTCGCCAACGATCTTGCTGTTGCCGGATACGCCGTCAGCGTTATCGACCCCGGTGCCTATCCGCTCGCCAGCCTGATGCCGGAACAAGCAGGCAAGCAATTGCTGGAGCCGCTGGCCAAACTCGGCGTGAACTGGCGCTTCGGGACGTCCGTGCAGCGCATGGACAAGGCGGCCAAAGGCTACATCCTCACCCTCGCCGATGGCAGCATCCTCAATGCCGACCTCGTGCTCTCCGCCGTCGGTCTGCGCCCGCGCACCCAGCTCGCCCGCGAGTCGGGAATTGCCGTCAATCGCGGCATTACCGTGAACGAACGGCTGTGCAGCAGCGACGAACACATCTACGCGCTGGGCGATTGCGCCGAGATCGAAGGCAAGGTGCAACCCTTCGTCCTGCCCATCATGCATGCCGGGCGGGCATTGGCGCGCGTGCTGAACGGCGAAGAAGCCAAAGTGACTTTCCCCGCCATGCCCGTGGTGGTGAAGACCCCGGCGCATCCCGTCGCCGTCGCGCCCGTGGCGCGCGATGCGGTCGGTGCATGGCAAGAACTGGCAGCGGGGATGGGCGTGAAGCTGGGATTCATGGACGCAATGAACAATCTGACAGGATTTGTTCTGACGGGGGAATATGCGGGCGAGCGGAACGAGATGGCGAAGAGGCTTGCGGTATAGAAGGAACTGGGTGGAGAATCAGTCTTCGGGCAGCGCACGAACGCAGACACACTTTTCGGCTCGATAGATCAGGCGGCGCGCCTTGACTTACCTGCTTGCGAATTTTACCGTATGATTTTCCAGGCAAAGGAGGCGGGACATGGGCGTTGCGTATTTCATTGAAGTCGACAAAGACGAGCTGGTTGTTATTGGCGATATCGACGGAAAAGCCGTCGCCAAGGCGATGGATGATCTGACCATCCTGGCGGAAGAACTGGGGCTGCCCCCGCTTGATTCATTCATGGGGCAATCCATGGATGATATGTCCGATCTGCTCGGTGAAGACATCGAAATGGAGGAAGGCACCGATGGCGCAGCGAAATGGTTTGAACCCGCCGCCGGAATCAAAGTGATTGACGGATTGCTCAAGGCAATGACCGAGGACCCGAAGCGGATAAAGAACAGCAAGCAAGTCGCGGAAGATTTGGTAAGTTACCGAAATGCGCTGTCTCTTGCCGTCGAAGCTGGTGCCAACTGGCATCTGGCAATTGATTTCTGATGGTTTTTAATGCAATGACGATATGCCTGTGGCTGCGGTGGCCATAACCTTCAACGTTCGATATCAAGGAGATTGTATGGGAGCCTGGTCAGTTGATTCGCTTGGAAACGACGATGCCTGCGATTGGGCTTATGGCCTTGACGATTGCGCCGATCTTTCGCTGGTAGAAGAAACGCTGGATAGGGTGCTGGACGAAGGAGTCGATTACCTTGAGTCGCCGGACGCTTGCGAAGCGCTGGCAGCGATTGAAGTCATCGCCCGCCTCCAGGGCAACTGGGGCGAACGCAATTCCTACAGCGAGCCGATAGATGCGTGGGTCGAGAAAACAAAACTGGTTCCGGGCAAAGCGCTGGCTGCAAAGGCACACATCGTCATCGAGAGAATCCTGGCGGATGAATCGGAGCTAAAGGAACTCTGGCAAGAATCGGACGAATTCGATGCCTGGCAGGCATCCGTCAAAGACCTTGCCGCCCGGGTTCGCGTCTAGCCAAGTAGAAGGGTGGGTGCATTGTGCCCACGCAGTATGAAAGAGTAATTTCAGCGCGGGCGCCAGGCGCACCAATCCTACACAATCTGTCCGGTTTTCGGCCAACAACGCGGGCAACAGCCCGAAGGCGCGTCTATAATGAACGCGTCTTGGTCACGTCGAAATTCAGGTACTCATGCCAGTTTCTGCCCAGCAGTCTTCTTCATCCCTGATGAAAGTTTTGCGCGAACTGGATGCCGGGTTGATGGATCACACCTCTTGGCTCAAGGTGTTGCACCGCTCCATGGTGAGCGGCACCGCGCCCGCGCAGTCCGACCTGAATGCCGATGCCCACTGCAGTTGTCGTTTCGGCCAATGGTATTACGGCCATCAGCACCCGGACCTGCAGGACGGGCCGTGGCTCAGGAATATCGGCGAGTTCCATGAAAACATGCACGTTCATGCAAGGCAGTTGCTGATAAAAAGAAATGCCGGTCAGCCGGTGACGCCGGACGAATATGATCAATTCATGGACATGGCGATCCGTTTCAAGCTGGAAGTGCGGAGTTTGCAGACCGACATCATCAACCGGGTGTGCGAGGTGGATCACCTGACCGGCGCGCGCAACCGCAACAGCATGCATTTCAAACTGCTGGAAGAGCATGATCGCATGACGCGCAATGACCACCCCTGCTGCGTGTGCATGATGGACATCGACCATTTCAAGCAGGTCAACGACACGTACGGGCATCTCGCGGGCGATAGCGTGCTGCATGCCACAGTCCAGTTTCTAAGCAAGAAGATGCGGCGCTATGACACGATATTTCGCTTCGGCGGCGAGGAGTTTCTTTTTTGTCTGCCCAATACCGGGGCGCAAGAAGCTTTTACCATCGTGGACCGTTTGCGCGGTGAACTGGCGGCGTTGCCGATCAAGATCAAATCGCATGACGACATTTCCATCACTGCGTCTTTTGGTCTTGCCAGCATGAATCCGGATGAACCGGTGGAAGACGCCATACAGAAAGCCGATCATGCCCTGCTGAGCGCCAAGGCGGCCGGGCGCGACCGGGTCTGCCTGTGGGACATTCAGGCTGTCGGATGATCTGTTTGGGAGGAATTCACGAACCATGATCATTTGCAGCACAAATTCGGTCCTGCAGTTTTGTTTGCAATTGTCCTGGCGTTGGCTATCGGGGTTTACCATTTTGCCGGCGCATAACCAACCGGAGGAAATATCATGAACACAAGCAAAGCAATCCGTTCTCTCACACTAGTTGTGGCAATCGGGGGAATTTCATTTTCAACGCTGGCGTTATCCGAAGAAATTCCGGCGCGCGGCCCGTTGCCATTTTCTGCATACGACCAGAACGGTGATGGCTTTGTCGGTCAGGAGGAGTTCAATGCGGTTCGCGAAAAACGCAAAGCCGAAGGCAGGCCCATGCGCAACGCGCTGACCTTCACCGATTTTGATCAGAACCGCGACGACAAGATATCGCCGGAAGAATTTGCGGCAGGACACTCGTCACAAGCAACAAGACCGCGCGGGCCCGGCGCGGGCGGCGGGATGCAGGGCAACATGCCCGATTTTTCCGAGTTTGACCTGAACAAGGACGGCAAAGTTACCGAGGCGGAATTCACCGATGCCCGCACTGCGCGCATCACAAAGCGCCTGCAGGAAGGCTATCAGATGCGCGGTCTGGCCAACGCCCCGTCATTTGAAGACATCGACACGAACCATGATGCCGCGATATCGCCGGAAGAATTTGCCGTACAGCGGGCGGTGCATCAGAAACAGATGCGGCCATGATCGCGAGTGATTAATTCGACTCTTTTTGGAACGGTCACCTGACAATCCAAAACAGGGGACAAATGTGGGCTCTGCACTGAGTATCGGGGAACCCTGGATGTGGGCGGCTTTCGCCGGATTCGTTCTGGCGATGCTTGCCCTCGACCTGTTTGTATTTGGCGGCAACAAGGCGCACAAGGTCGGCTTCAAGGAAGCAGCGGTTTGGTCCGTGGTCTGGTTCTTGTTGGCCATGCTGTTCAATTTCGGGTTGTGGTGGTATCTCAAGGGCGCATACGGCGTCGAGGTGGCGGTCGTCAAGGCGGAGGAGTTTCTGACCGGTTACCTGATCGAGAAATCGCTTGCGGTCGATAATATCTTTATCTTCCTGATGATTTTTACCTTCTTCGCCGTACCGGAGGAGTATCAGCGGCGCGTGTTGATCTTCGGCGTGCTCGGCGCGATCGTGCTGCGCGCCATCATGATATTGGCGGGTGCCTGGCTGGTGCGGGAGTTCCACTGGATACTTTATCTGTTCGGCGCTTTCCTCCTCGTCACTGGTATCAAGATGCTGATGTTCGCCGAAGCCGATCCGGACCTGGGCAAGAATCCGCTGCTCAACTGGGTCAAGCGCCACTTGCGGCTGACACAGGATTATCGTGGAGAGAAATTCTGGGTGATGGAAAACGGCGTACGGATGTTCACGCCGCTATTTTTGGTGCTCATCATGATCGAGTTCACCGACCTGATATTTGCAGTCGACTCGATCCCCGCGATCTTCGCCATCACCACCGATCCGTTCATCGTCTTCACTTCCAACATCTTCGCCATTCTCGGTCTGCGCGCGATGTACTTTATGCTGGCCGACCTGGCTGATCGTTTCCACCTGCTGAAATATGGTCTGGCCATGGTGCTGGTATTCGTGGGAACCAAGATGCTGATCGTCGATTTTTACAAGATCCCGGTTGAAATGTCGCTGGGCATCGTCGGTATCATCATCGCCACTTCCATTGGCGTCAGTCTGTGGGTGACGCGCAACAAATCCCGCTAGCGCAGGAAATAATCTCCCACCATCCCCGCAAATACCGTTGCCCCGAACCAGTTGTTGTGCAGAAAAGCCGCGAAGCATTTCTCGCGGCTTCTGTCCTTGATGAGCCGGTAGTGATACAGCGCGATGCCTTCTGCGACGATCAGGCCGACAAAATACACGATCCCTAATCCCTCCATCAGTCCCGCCACCGCCAGCAACAGCAGGGTGATGGCGTAGCAGGCCATCACTGCCATCACATCGTACTTGCCAAAGAACAGCGCCGAGGAGTGGATGCCGAGATGGATGTCGTCGTCGCGGTCCACCATGGCGTATTCGGTGTCGTAGGCGACTGCCCAGAACACGTTGGCGAGCAGCAGCATCCAGGCCACGGGCGGTACGCTGCCATTTGTTGCGGCGAAGGCCATGGGTATGCCGAAGCCGAAAGCGATGCCCAGATAGGCTTGCGGGATGGCGAAAAAGCGCTTGGTGAACGGGTAGCTTGCGGCGAGAAACAGGGCGGGGAAGGACATCAGCCAGGTGAGCGGATTTAGCGGCAGGATAAGCAAGAAGGAGACAAACGCGAGCACGACGGCGACCCACAGGGCTTCGCGCTCGCTGATCTTGCCGCTGGTGAGCGGGCGATCCTGCGTGCGCTTCACGTGTTTGTCGATATGGCGGTCGGCGTAGTCGTTCACGGCGCAGCCGGAGGAACGCATCAGCACGGTGCCGAGGGTGAAGATGAATACGATGAGCCAGGACGGATGGCCGTTACTCGCGATCCACACGCCCCATAGCGTCGGCCACAGCAGGAGCAGGATGCCGATGGGACGGTGCAAGCGGGTGAGCTGGATGTACAGGTGCAGGCGTTCTGTGAGGTTCATAAATGGATTTTACTCTGAAGACATGCAAAAAACTTTTTGCCACAGAGTACACAGAGCACACAGAGAAAAACAACACCTCTCAATTTCCAGCCCCGCTTTCTCTGTGACCTCTGTGTGCTCTGTGGCTAATTAGCTTTTGACTGGGTTGACTCATGTTCTCAAATAATCCGGCTTGTTCGCCATCCACCGCTGCAAATGCGCCTGCGCTGCCTCGGGGAAATCGCGCAACATTTCATCGGCGATATCGCGCGCCTTGTCCAGCAGCTTGTCATCCTCGCCCAGGTCGGCGAAGCGCAGCATGGGTACGCCGCTTTGTCTCGCGCCCAGCAATTCGCCGGGGCCGCGCAGGCGCAGGTCTTGTTGCGCGATCTCGAAGCCGTCGGTGTTTTCGTAAATGATCTTGAGCCGTGCCCTTGCGAGTTCGGACATCGGTTGCTGGAACAGCAGCACGCACATGCTCTCCGCCGCGCCGCGTCCGACACGGCCGCGCAACTGGTGCAGTTGCGCCAGCCCCATGCGTTCGGCGTGGTCGATCACCATCAGGCTGGCGTTGGGTACGTCCACGCCGACCTCGATGACGGTGGTGGCGACGAGCAGTTGCAGCTCGCCTGCCTTGAATGCAGCCATGGTCTCGGCTTTTTCGGTGCTGCTCAATTTGCCGTGGGCGAGGCCGATGCGCAGTTCGGGGAATATCTGGGTGAGTGTGGCAAACGTTTCCAGCGCAGTCTGTAATTGCAATGCCTCGGATTCGTCGATGAGCGGGCATACCCAATAGGCTTGACGGCCTTCGAGGCAGGCGACACGCACGCGTTCGAACACTTCTTCGCGCCGCGCATCGCTCACCAGCTTGGTGACGATGGGCGTGCGGCCCGGCGGCAGTTCGTCGATCACCGACACGTCGAGGTCGGCGTAGTAGCTCATTGCCAGCGTGCGCGGGATGGGGGTGGCGCTCATCATCAACTGGTGGGGTTCGAA
>JBAQDF010000063.1:0-26262 GCA_049286265.1 Sideroxyarcus sp. | reverse complement strand
ACCCTGCTGCGTTTGAAGAACGACACATATTGATCCGGGTCGTCCGTCGCCGCATCCCAACTGTTTTCCGGCAGCATATCCGTCTCGATCGCGGTTTCCACCGCGTGTGCCAACGCCGCGTTGCGGACGATCACGCCGACTTCGGTGTTCAGGTTCTCCGAACGCGGATCGAGGTTGAAAGTGCCGATGAAAGCGATGCTCGAATCGACCACCATGGTTTTGGCATGCAGGGCGAAGATAGGCGGCACTATCTTGTCGCTGATGGCGCTTTTCAGCAGCGTGCTCCTGATCGCTGGGTCGGGCCGGTATTCGTAGATGTTCAATCCCATCTTGAGCAGGGCCTTGCGCTGGTTGCGGTAACCGCTGGACGCCTGCAGGTTGTCGCTGGAGGCGAGCGAGTTGGTGTTGATGCGGATCTTCACGCCGCGCGCGACGGCTTGCTTGAACAGGGCGATGGCTTCATCGGAGAGCACCAGATAGGGCGACTGGATGGTGATGCGCTGTTGTGCCGAGTCGACCAGGCTTGCCAGCGCGGCCGTCGTCATCCCGCCGCCGCCCAGCCGGAAGCTGTTGTCGTTCTTGCCCGGCACGTCGCTGATGAATTCGACCTGTCCCCAGATCACCTGTTCGGTCAGGCGCGGAAAGGCGGTCGGAACGCTGTCGATTGCCGTCCTCACCTCGGGGGCGAAGTTCTCCGGATTCAATGCGTATTCATGTAGTTCGCGGTACACGTCGGAGACGCCTTCATCGTCGACCTTCACGTTCTTCTGCATCAGGCCGATGCCGTCGTAAAGCGACTCGACTTGCGCGCTGAGTTCGCTATTCCAGAACAGAACGAAACTGTTTTGCATGGCTTGCGCCGCCTTGCCCAGCACCAGCGCGTCCCGGTCTCGGAAGTTGTATTCATGGTTGTAATCGAAGTATTCATCGGCCATATTGCGACCGCCGGTGATGGCGACCTAGCCGTCGACGATAAAGGTCTTGTCGTGCATGCGCTGGTTGACGCCCCGAAAATCGGTTGCGACGTTGAGCACGCGCTTCTGCAACGGGACGCCGACCGAATTCTTGGGGTTGTAGATGCGGATATCGATGTTGGGATGGTGTGCCAGGGCGAGCAGGGACTCGTCCGGTGCATCGATCATCAGATCATCGACGATGATGCGCACTTTGACACCGCGCTCGGCTGCCCGCAACAATGCTTCTGCGGCAAGGATGCCGATGTTGTCCGCGCTCCAGATGAAATACTGCACCTCTATCGAACGCTCGGCATGATCGGCCAGCCAGGCCCTGGCAAGCAGAGCCTCCTCTCCGGTATCCAGCACATAAACGCCGCTCTCGCCGGGATGCGCCTCGATCTGCTTGTCTATGAGGGTCATTGCCTCATCGGCCCCGGCGTGCGCGGTCAGACAGAAAGCCGACCACAGCGTTACCAGCAAAATATGAAACAGGTTTTTCACGTTAGCGAATTCCCGAATATTGGTTTGTGATGGGTATTTGCCGTTTTCAACGGCGCAGTTTAGCGAAATCTGACGGTTCCCAACCCCGCATCGCCAACAAGAGCCCCAATCCGCGCCGTTTGCTCAATGGCGCCGACAGGCTTTGCTCATGCAACTCGGCAAATTTCAGCCGCAGTTTGCGCAGCTCATCCTGCATTTGCGCAAGCGCCTGATCGGTGTACATGCCGTGCACAAAGGTCATGGTTTCATCTTCATGTTCAAAATCGCTTTGCAGAAAATCGCTGATTCCCTTGCTTTTAAAATACTGCCTGATCGGCCCGGAAGGCAGCCAGTCGAAATCGCGCGCGACGTTGAGGCGGATGCGGTTGCCGGGCAGCAGGTCGATGATGCGCAGCTTGTCGAGTTGCAGCAGGTATTTGATGCATTCCGGAATGCTTATGCTGTAGAACCCGACTATGTCATCCATCGTCCAGTGGTTGAGCGCGCAGACCGCGATCAGCAGCAGCTTGGGGTCGGATACCACCTCGCGCTCCTGTTTCTCGCTCAGCATGCTCAGGCGCGGTTGCCCGGTCTGCGCCTCTTTGGATAACTCCGCCAGCGTGAACCCCAGCAGATTGCTGATCTGCACCAGCCGTTCGACGGTGAAACGTCCGGAGGCGAACAGCCGCTTTACGCTGGGCTCGGACAGCTTGAGTACGCTGGCGACATCGCGGTAAGTCATGCCCTGGCTTTTGAGCTGTTTCTTGAGAGTGGCGATCAGTTGCGCGGCTTCTGGCATAGAGAAAAGTATCGGTTTTCGATACTTTGCAGTCTAGTTATCGATGCCGCAACGGTCAATGGTTTTGTTTGGCGCGACTCGCGGATATTGTGGCGCCACTTCAACGACACGGGAGAAAAAAATGATCCAATCCAAAATTCACCACTGGCCGCATGTATTTATGCTGGGCGTCATCCTGTTCGGCACGTCCGCCTGGGCGGAACCACAGGCCGCGAAGGTTGCGCAGATGGAGCTTGGCGAACTGGCAAAACAGCTTGAGGTGGGCGACGTGGTGTTCATCCGAATTCCCATGCAACCCTTTACCAAGGTGGCGGATGCGACTTCGAGCTGGACCAACCATGTCGGTATCGTAAGCGACGTATCCGGCAAGGAGCCGGTGATTTCGGAAAGCAGGGTGCCGGTTTCAGGCGAAACAAGCTGGTCGAAATTTGTGCAACGTTCCGACAAGGGGCGGGTTGCGGTGACCCGGCTCCCGGTCCCGCTGGATGCGCAACAGCAGCGCAAACTCCAGAAATCCGTCGCAGCCAAGCGCGGCATCCTGTACGACACGGGGTTCGACTTGAGTTCGAAAAAACAATTTTGCTCGCGCTATGTGCGCGAAGTCGTGGATGAGGCAACGGGCGTGCAGTTGGGAGAAGTGGAGGATTTCTCGACTTTATTGAAGCGCAATCCGCAGGCAGATCAGGAATTCTGGAAGGTTTGGTATTTTGGCAACATCCCCTGGCAACGCAAGACGGTTACCCCGGCTAGTTTGCTGCAGGATGGCAGAATGCGGGTCGTGTTTGATGGAAATGCAGTCATGCCAAATCAACAAAAAGCAATAAAAGGGGAGTTCGCAAAATGAGAAACATCATCCGGTTTGTGCTGAGAAACATTTTTCAACTGCTGTTCCGCATTCGCACCACGGGGCTGGACAAGAACATCGACACCGGCAAACTGCTGGTCATCGCCAACCACGAATCGTTCCTGGATGGCCTGCTGTTGGGACTGTATTTGCCGTTCAACCCGGTATTTGTGGTGCACACGGGCGTGACGCGCAGCTTTTTCTTCCGTCTGATCCTGAGTCAGGTGGACTACCTCGCGGTCGATCCCACCAGTCCGATGGCGATCAAGAAGATCATCCGTCTGGTCGAATCCGGGCGTCCGGTGGTGATCTTCCCCGAAGGGCGCATCACGGTGACGGGTTCGCTGATGAAAGTGTACGACGGCCCTGCATTCGTCGCCGCCAAGACCGGTGCAACGATCCTGCCCGTGCGCCTGGACGGCCCCGCACGTTCCTTCTTCAGCCGCATATCCGGCAAGTATCCGCGCCGCATGTTTCCGCGCGTCACCATTTCCGCGCAACCCACCACTGTCATAGCCATGCCGGAAGGCGATACGACCAAACAGCGCCGCCGCAAGGCGGGCGAGGCGATGCGCAAGCTGATGCAAAAGATGCTGTTCGAATCGCATCCGAAACAGACGTTGTATTCGGGTTTGCTGGACGCCATGGACCTCTATGGCCGCGGCCGACGCGTGCTGGAAGATGTGAAGCAGATTGAATATTCGTATGGCGAACTGCTCAAGATGACGCTGGGACTGGGGCGTCTGGTCGCCAAACACAGCGAGCCGGATGAGTGCGTCGGCATCCTGATGCCCAACCTCGCCGCAACGGTATGCATGATGATTGGCGCCGGTGCGCAAGGCCGCGTGCCTGCCATGCTGAACTACAAGGCGGGTTCAGGCGGCATGCAGGATGCCTGCACGGCGGCAAAGATAAGCACCATCTTTACCTCGCGCGCCTTCATCGAACAGGCGAAGCTGGAAGCCGATGTGGCGGGGATAAAGAACGTAGAGATTCTGTACCTGGAAGATTTGCGCCCACAAATGGGCGTGGGCGACAAGCTGTGGGTACTGTTTGGCATGCTGTTCCCGCGCATGATGGAAAAGCGCAGCGATCCCGAGAGCACGGCAGTGGTGCTGTTCACTTCCGGCTCCGAAGGCAAGCCCAAAGGCGTGGTGCTGTCGCACCGCGCGCTGCTGTCCAACATTGCGCAGATCCGCTCCATCATCGATTTCTCTTCCGAAGACAAAGTGCTCAACGCGCTGCCAATCTTCCATTCCTTCGGCCTGACCGGCGGCGCCTTGCTGCCGATCATGACCGGCATGAACCTGTTCCTCTATGCCACACCGTTGCATTACCGCGTCATCCCGGAAGTGGCCTACGACCGCAACTGCAGCGTAATGTTCGGCACCAGCACCTTCCTCGCCAACTACGCCAAGTTCGCACACCCTTACGACTTCTTTCGCCTGCGCTATGTAGTGGCGGGCGCGGAAAAACTTTCCGCTTCGGTGCGCGACCTGTGGTTCGAGAAATTCGGTATCCGCATCCTGGAAGGCTATGGTGCCACCGAGACTGCACCCGTGCTGGCAGTGAATACGCCGATGGCGTATCGCAGCGGCACGGTCGGCCAACTGCTGCCGTGCATCGAACATCGCCTGATCCCCGTACCCGGCATCGACAAGGGCGGCATGCTGCATGTGCGCGGTCCCAACGTGATGTCCGGTTATTATCGCCACGATAATCCAGGTGTGCTGCAAGCGCCGTCTTCCGAAGCAGGCGAAGGCTGGTATGAAACAGGCGACGTGGTGTCGATTGACGATGACGGCTTTGTTTCCATCGTCGGGCGTGTGAAGCGCTTCGCCAAGGTGGCGGGCGAGATGGTGTCGCTGGAAGTGGTGGAGAAGCTCGCAACGCAGGCTTCGGCAAGCGCGATGCACGGCGCAACCACGCAGCCTGATGGCGCACGCGGCGAGGCGATTGTTCTATTCACCACCGATGCTGCGCTGACGCGAGATGCGCTGTCTGCTTCCGCCAAGTCGCTCGGCATTCCGGAAATTGCGGTACCGCGCAAGATACAGCGCGTGGATGCGTTGCCATTGCTGGGTACAGGCAAGACCGATCACGTGTCGCTTAGGAAAATGGCGGAGACATTGCAATGAACGAAAAACAAAGCCGTCATTCCGGCGAAGGCCGGAATCCAGTGGCCTTATTCAAAATGCTTTTGGGTATTGTCCTTGCTGTGCAAGCGATGTTTTATGACTGGATACCGGCCTCCGCCGGTATGACGGGACATCGGAGATTTGCATCATGATCGAAAGAAAAACCCTGGATATGCCGCTGCTGTCGCTGGGCATGATGTCGGTGCTGGTGGCGCAGTTCCTTTCCGCGCTGGCCGACAATGCCATCCTCATCGCGGCCATCGCCATCGTCAAATCGCAGGGGCTGCCCAATCTGGTGCCGCTGCTGCAGGAATCCTTTGTGGTTCCCTTCATTCTGCTTGCACCCTTCGTCGGACAAATCGCGGACGGTTTCCCCAAAGGCCGCGTGATGCTGGTGGGCAACCTGATCAAACTCGCGGGCGCCATCGCCATGGTGGCGGGCGTTAACCCGCTCACCGCCTACGGCCTGATCGGTATCGGCGCGGCCATGTATTCGCCCGCCAAGTACGGCATCTTGTCGCAGATGTTCGGCCCCGCATCGCTGGTGCGCGCCAACGGCATGATGGAAGGCTCCACCATCGTCGCGATCCTGCTCGGTGTGATAATCGGCGGCTGGCTGGCGGACTATTCGCTGCAATGGGCGTTCATCGGTGTGATGGCGGCGTATGGCTTAGCTGCGGTCGCCAACCTGTTCATCCCGAGCTTGCCGGCAGAAAACCCGGGAGCGCATTTCCACCCGTGGCGACTCATCAGGCAATTCATGACATCGCTGGCGGCGCTGTTCAAGAACCCGGATTCGCGTTTCAGCCTGCTGGGCACCAGCGTGTTCTGGGGCAGTGGCACCACCTTGCGCCTGATGCTGTTCGCCTGGGTTCCGGCAGCCTTGCTGATCACGGATAACCAGACGCCCGCCAATCTCATGGGCGCAGTTTCCATCGGCATCGTATTGGGCGCAGTGGGCGCAGGGTTGTGGATATCCCTGGCCAACGTCAACCGCGCGTTACTTGGCGGACTGCTGCTCGGTCCGTTCATCCTGGCGCTGGCCTTTGTGCATGAACTTACGCTTGCCTATGCGCTAATGATCGCCATCGGCATCTGCGGCGGCTCGTTCGTCGTCCCGCTCAATGCGTTGCTGCAAGCACGCGGTCATGAAACGATCGGGGCCGGCAATGCGCTGGCGGTGCAGAATTTTGCAGAGAACATTGCAATGTTATTGTTCGTGGGTGGATACAGTTTGGCTACAGAGGCAGGGGTGCCGGTGGCGATGTCAATTATCGGTTTCGGTGTGATTTTGGTAGTGGTAATTGGGACGCTGGCCGTGTATAGATTCAAACGCGTGTATTAGTTGAAAAGCAGGAGTGCGATATAGTGCAGCTAATGTCTGCAATCGCCGCCAATAACGGCCATTCCGAATTTCTCTCTGCCGAAGCCCTTTATACAGTAGGTAAAGCGGACATATGAATAATCGTTAGGATTTCAATGCGAAACTTAATATGGTTTATTGCAGTACTGGTTTCAATTTCCCCCAGGATCGCAAACGCAGGTCATTGGGACAATTGGAAAGAAGAAATTCTCTTGCACGATGGACGCGTCATATTGACCGAGCGCAGTCTGTACTTTGAGTTCCAATTGACATGCGGTGATGAAGGTAGTCTTGGTACCTTTTGCAGCGTTCCGACTACGTATAGAATTTCCTTCGCTCACCCTGAAACGCAAGATAAAATTTCTTGGAAAGGGGATTTTAGTCCAGCCGCACTGGAGATTATTGACCAAGTCCCATACTTAGTAGTGGTTGGAACGGGTGTTCCAGTGGCAATGGGGATATATCCAGTCTGCAATGGCACTCCATATATTTACTATCGGTATGACAAGGGAAGATCACGATGGGAGTTGTTGGAAGAATCAGCCATACCGAAGGAACTTGCTAAAGCGAATATGGGGTTTGTCTATGATAAGGGAAACAATGGAAAGCACCTTTCTCATGCAAAGATAGCTAAGTCCAACCAGTGGTGGGAAAAGCGTAACACGTCATGGTTCGTCGTCAATCTTCCAAAGAATTTCCATGAGTGGACTTTCTATGGCAAATGGGATTTCGCGGCCAGCCAACGAAGAATGTATAAGGGGAAGGAAGGGTGTAAGGACATCAGGCCACTACCTGATCCAGAAATGGAAATGAGCCGAAAGGTTTCTCAGGAATTGGATGATTCAGCGAAGACAGTTATTGGGGTATTTCTTGGTCTGGACGAAACCCCTGAGACTTTTACAAAGGAACAATACAAAGCAATTGAGGGTGTTTGGGGGGTTACGTGGCTAAAGCCAAGTTGCAAGGGAATCGTGGATAAGATTGATGCGCCAACAGATTTAACTGGTCCCTATGCACGTCAGATTACCTTCAGTAATGGAAAGCGGGCACAGTTCAACATGAAATATTGGTTTCCTATGACGACTTGTTCGAAGGATATGGTTTATGCGATCCGGCGAAAGGATCACACAAACTTCATCATCAATCGTTTTCGCGCCACG
Source organism: Sideroxyarcus sp. (assembly GCA_049286265.1). Lineage (GTDB taxonomy): Bacteria > Pseudomonadota > Gammaproteobacteria > Burkholderiales > Gallionellaceae > Sideroxyarcus. The sequence continues at coordinate 18,522 of JBAQDF010000063.1, read as the reverse complement.
GGTGAAGTGGTTGATGTAACGAAAGTCTCCCTAGAAGAGAATAAGATGCCCTATGCAAAGGAGTGGCAAGAACTACTACGGGTCCAACCTGCTGGTAATGACGAATTGATCTTAGAGTTTGCACAATTGGAAGGATACAAAACCAATCTCCCTCCTCCCGCCTATCGCATGGCTGTTTGGAAGGCCAAGTTCAAAATAAAATTTATGGCCCAGAAATTTCGTGACACAAACCGACCATAGAGAGCCGACTTTTTGAGCCATTCGACTAAACTGTCAAAAATCGACAGCCAAGTCGCTTGTTATCAGCATGAACGGACTCCTGAGTTGTTCCCGGCTTCTAAAATTTTTCATCCTCACCCAAATACCGCCACTGCCCCACCGGCAGATCGCCAAGTTTTACTTTGCCGATGCGTACGCGTTTCAGCGCGGTGACTTTCAATCCTACCAATTCACACATGCGGCGGATCTGGCGCTTTTTGCCTTCATTCAATGTAAAGCGCAACTGGTCGTCGTTCAGCCAGCTCACCTTGGCAGGCTTGAGTTTTTTGCCGTCCAGCGACAGGCCGTGATTGAGCAGGTTCAAGCCGTTGCCGACCAATTGGCCCTGCACGCGCACCAGATATTCTTTTTCAATGGGCGAGTCTTCACCGATGAGTTGTTTGGCAATGCGGCCGTCCTGGGTGAGTACCAGCAATCCGGTGGAGTCGATGTCGAGGCGACCGGCGGGGGCGAGGCCGAGCATCTGGCTGCGGAAGAATTTTTGCGGTGATTTGTCCTGTTCCCAGCGCGTTGCGGCGTCGATCAGCACGATGGCGGGCTTGTGGCCTTCCTCGGCTTGCCCGGAAACATAGCCCACCGGCTTGTTCAGCAGGATGGTGACGCGGCCCTGTTGCTTGGCTTGCGCGGCTTTTTCCAGCGTGATTTTTTGCGTCGGCAATATTTTGGTGCCGAGTTCGCTGACGGTTTCGCCGTCCACCTTCACCCAGCCTTTGGCGATGTAGTCATCCGCTTCGCGGCGCGAGCAGAGGCCTTGTTCGGACATTAATTTCGAGAGTCTGATTTTTTCCACAATACTTTTTAACCTTGTTGTTAGATTTCTTTCCCCTTTGCAAAGGGGGATGTGTTGGTTACCCCAGCGCCGGGAACAAGCCGCGTACCCCCCCGGCGATGAATTCAACCGCGATGGCGGCAAGCAGCAAGCCCATCAGCCGCGTGAAGATGGTGCTGCCGATCTTGCCCAGGCGTTGCGATATCCACGGTGCGATGAGGAAGGTGATCCACACGATGAGGCTCAGCAGCACGAGCACCAGCGCCATTGAGCCATAGTGTCCCGCATTGCTGCCCTTGTGCGCATCCACAATCACCGTGCTGATCGCGCCGGGCCCCGCCAGCAGCGGCGTGGACAGCGGCACGATGGCGACGGAAGCCGTGGAATCGCCGTCGGTGCTTTCATTGGGCGTCATGGTCGGCTTGTCGCCGATGAGCATGTTGATCGACATCAGCAGCAGCAATATGCCGCCCGCCGTGCGGAACGAATGGATGCTGATGCCGAAAAATTCCAGGATCGCCTCGCCCAGCAGCAACGCGGCGAGCAAGATGCCGAGCACGGACAGCGAAGCCATGCGCCCGACGCGCTCGCGCCGTTGCGCCGTCATGCCGGCAGTAAACGCGATGATGATGGGAATGATGCCGAACGGATCGATGATCGCGAACAGGCTGATAAAAATTTTGGTGTATTCGGTGAAGTCGAGCATGGTTCGCCTTAAACGAGGTGATCGACCAGTTGTCCCACCGCCATGCGCAACCTGCGCGACAGGCTGATGGCGATGGCGCGGATGACGTCGGCACCGATGCGCGGGTGTTCCTCCAGCATTTTGTCCAGCGCCTCCTTGGAAAGCGTCAGCAGGATGCTGTCTTCCGCAGCCAGGCAGGTAGCGGAGCGGTGTTCTCCATCCAGCACCGCCATTTCGCCGAACGCCCGGCCATGATGCAGCGTGGCCACTTGTACCATTTCCCCGTTCTGGTTGGCCTTGATCACTGAAATGCTGCCGGAATGCACGATGCACATGAAATTGCCGATATCGCCTTCCTCAAAGATGACTTCATCCTGTGCGATGTTGTTGATGCTGAAATAGCGCGCAGCCGCACGCAACTCCGCCGGGGTGAGGTGGTTGAACAGGTCGCTGTCGAGCAGCATAGAGCTGATCTCTTCGAGCAGTGCGGAACGGTCTGGCATGGTTGAACAGAGTACTAACGGTGATGTGCGGCGGAAGTTACACCGTATAATCTGGCGAATCAACTTTATCGCCGCTATTCGTGAATAAACTCATTTCTTCGCCGTACCTGAAAGCCTTTCTTGCCGGTGCTACCGCAGTTTTTGGCTTCGCCCCCTTCGGCTTCTTTCCCCTGCCGGTCTTGTCGCTTGCCCTGCTGTTCTGGCTGTGGAGCCGGGCTGAACGTCCCGCGCAGGCGGCTTGGCTTGGGTTTAGCTTCGGCATGGGCCTGTTCTGCGTCGGCATCAGCTGGATTTATGTCGCGCTACATATATATGGCTACATGCACCCCATTCTGGCCGCTACGGCTACGGCGCTGTTTGCTGCAGTGAATGCCACGCTGCCCGCGTTGGCAGGATATGCGCAGGCGAAGTTCAAACCGGCATCCAGTCTGCGCATCCTGCTGATCATGCCCGCAATCTGGACCCTGGCCGAATGGTTGCGCGGCCTGCTGTTCACCGGCTTCCCCTGGCTTTCGATGGGTTACTCGCAAGTGCCGACCAGTCCGCTGGCGGGTTACGCGCCATTGCTCGGCGTATTCGGCGTATCGCTCATTGTCGCGGTGAGTGCCGGGCTGGTACTCACCTTGTGGAGCGGGCGCAGGGCCAAGCAGGTCAAGATCGCAGTGAGTGTATTGCTGGCATTGTGGGTGAGCGGCGCGCTGCTGCGCAACATCGACTGGACGCAGCCACAGGGTGAGCCGCTCAAGGTGAGTCTGCTGCAGGGCAACATCGCCCAGGACGAAAAATTCGCAGAAGAAAGATTGATAAGCACGCTGGAAACCTATCGCCGCCTGGCGCAAAGCAGCGATGCCCGGCTGATCGTGCTGCCGGAAACCGCACTGCCGCTGCTGCGCGAAAACGTGCCGGATTTTTACCAGACCCTGCTGGGCGACCACGTGCGCAAGAACGGCGGCGACATCCTCATCGGCGCGTTCGAAAAAGAGAACGGCAACTACTACAACAGCGTCTATTCGCTGGGTGCCTCGGAAAGCCAGCACTACCGCAAAAACCACCTCGTCCCCTTCGGCGAATTCATCCCCCTGCGCTCCGTGCTCGGCTGGTTCGTCAACGAAGTGCTGCAAATTCCCATGGGCGACCAGGCCAGCGGCGGCGCGCACCAGCCGCCGCTCAACCTGGCCGGGCAGAAGGTTGCAGTGAATATCTGCTACGAAGATGCCTTCGGCGAAGAAATCATCCGCGCGTTGCCGCAAGCCACGCTGTTGGTGAACGTCACCAACGATGCGTGGTACGGGGATTCGTTCGCTGCCATCCAGCACAACCAACTGTCGCAAATGCGCGCGCTGGAAACCGGGCGCATGGTGTTGCGCGCGACCAATACCGGCGTCACCTCCGTGATCGGTGTGGATGGCCGCATACAGTCCATGCTGCCGCAGCATGAGGAGGGGGTGTTGACGGCGCAGGTGCAGGGGTATGCGGGGAGTACGATGTATGTGGTTTGGGGGAATGGCGGGGTGCTGGTTTTGGTTGGGTTGATGCTTGGGTTTGTTTGGAGGCAAGGGCAGCGAGGGTAGGCGTGTAGGGTGGGCACGTTTTGTGTGCCCACGCGGATTCAATCAAAACCAACTTCGTCGGGGGCAGCCCGACAGCTAGTCACTTTTCTCGTCTTGCCGAGAAAAGTAACCAAAAGAGGACGCCCCCGGTGCGCCGCCCCTGCGGGGTTCCCTGCGTTGCTCAACTGGTCAGGCCTCCTCATAAACTCGCACGACCCGCTACGCGGTCACGTGCTCAAACATATTCGTCGGACTACCCCTGACCAGCCTGCGCTACTCGGCGGCGCACAGGGGAAGGAAAAGCGAAAGTCAAAACCACAGGGTGGGCACTTCGTGCCCACCCTGCTAGGCTGGTAGAGTCTTAAAGAAGGGAACTGAATATGAGCAAGAAAACCCAAGTATTGGTACTCATAGTTCTGCTCACGGCGACAGCCAATATTTTTGCAGATACTTTGCTTAGTGTAGAACCGATCCTAGTTGGCGTATTGGACGAAAAGCAATGTGCTAAGGACGCCAATACGCGCGCACTAATCATGTATGCAAGAACCAAAGATGGATGGATAGGTATGGATTCTCCAGAATCTCCAGATATTCAGGTTGCCTGGGAGCGCCAGTGGACCGTGGGCTTCGATGGTAAATCGCTTGGAACCCTGAGGTTGACCAATTCTTCACCTGCCTATCCAAGGCTCCCAGACGGGTATTACGCGGGAGAAGTGCTGCTGGCCCCAGCAGGGCAGTATCCTATAGTTAGAAATGCATCTAAGTCATTTGGCGGTTGGTGTGGCGAGCCGAAATCGAGACCGCTCGTGATAGTGTCGGAACCATATGTTAAAGATCCGGCGGAATGGAAACCATTTAAGGTTGGTTCGGAATACAAAGAAATGCTATTCGACTCGCTTAATCGAGAGTTACAGAAGTCTAAAGTTGTTAACTGCACAAATCCTGAACAGGAAAAAGCTACTCCTTATGTGTTTAGTGTTGAAGAATTGAAGATATACAAAGGGTATCGATCAAAAGATGGTGGATTACTACTTTCAGTGGGACTAAATTCTGACAATTATCATTGTGATGGGCCGCTGGGGCCTGAGTGGAGCAGTCAATGGTTTTATATCCGGAATTCCAGAGTTGAATTCATAGGAGACAGTTTGATGCTATTGGATGCAGGCGATTACGATGAAGACGGAAAGTCTGAAGTACTGTTTTGGAGTAGCGGTTACAACGAAGACGGCTATGTACTTTATTACGACGACTTTCGGAAAAAGGTTCCATTTAAATGGCACTACCACTAGTGAGGTACAGGGTGGTGGGCAGCTTGCTGCCCACCATACGGTTTTGATCTTCGCTTTACCTCCCCTGTGCGCCGCCGAGTAGCGGAAACTGGTCAGGGAATTCTGACGAATATGTTTGAGCACGTGGCCGCGTAGCGGATCGTGCGAGTTTATGAGGAAGCCTGACCAGTTGAGCAACGCAGGGAACCCCGAAGGGGCGGCGCACCGGGGGCGTCCTCTTTTGGTTACTTTTCTCGGCAAGACGAGAAAAGTGACTAGCTGTCGGGCTACCCCCGACGGTGTTGGGGTTTAAAGGAAGTGGGAGATATAACAAGCCTTCCCTCTCCCTCTCCCTAGCCCTCTCCCCCAAGGGGAGAGGGGATAAGAGGTGCGCAGCACGAACAGTCATCAGGTAATCCAAAAAATGAAATCACAAAACAACAACACCTGGACCTGCTACCTCCTCCAATGCTCCGATGCCACCCTCTACTGTGGCATCACCAACGACCTCGAAAAACGCCTCGCCGCCCATAACGCCGGCGAAGGCGCCAAATACACCCGCGGCCGTACCCCGGTAAAACTGAAATATTCCGAACCCTGCGCCGACAAATCCACCGCCTTGAAACGCGAAATGGAGATCAAACAATTGCCGCGCAGCGAAAAGTTGGCGCTGTGCAAGGCCCGAGGCAGGAAGTGATACGGGACTATCGCGGAATAGTGGACGGTTTTGCAGGTGATGTTGCTTTCAAAGGAAAATCCGCCACCCGTCGGAAAACAGGGCCTTTCAGGGTGACGTAACCCGTCCGAAGCCGTAAAATGCGGCCTTTCGCAAATCCTGCGGGTTTTTAAGTACATGCTCACTTTTCAGCAAGTCATTCTCACGCTTCAGCAATTCTGGGATAAACAGGGCTGCGCGTTGCTGCAACCCTATGATATCGAAGTTGGTGCGGGCACCTTCCACACCGCCACTTTCTTGCGTGCAATCGGCCCCGAACCCTGGCGCGCGGCCTATGTGCAACCTTCGCGCCGCCCCAAGGACGGGCGTTACGGAGAGAATCCCAACCGTTTGCAGCACTACTATCAGTACCAGGTGGTGCTGAAACCTTCCCCAGACAATATCCAGGAACTCTATCTCGACAGCCTGCGCGCACTGGGTATCAATACCAACGAGCACGATATCCGCTTCGTCGAGGACGACTGGGAATCGCCCACGCTGGGCGCCTGGGGGCTGGGCTGGGAAGTGTGGTTGGACGGGATGGAAGTCACACAGTTCACGTATTTCCAGGAAGTTGGTTCGCTCACCTGCAAGCCGGTGCTGGGCGAAATTACTTACGGGCTGGAGCGCCTGGCCATGTATCTGCAGGGCGTGGAGAACGTGTTCGACCTGACCTGGGCGAAACACGGCAACACGGTCATCACCTACGGCGACGTGTTTCACCAGAACGAGGTGGAGCAGTCGAAGTACAACTTCGAGCATTCCAATGTCGAGATGCTGTTCCGCCATTTCAACGAATACGAGGGCGAGGCCAAGCGCCTGATGGACGCGGGACTGCCGCTGCCGGGATTCGAGATGGTGATGAAGTGCTCGCACACCTTTAACCTGCTGGATGCGCGCGGCGCGATTTCGGTGACCGAGCGCGCGGCTTACATCGGCCGGGTGCGCGCCCTGGCGCGGCAAGTGGCGCAGGCGTATTACGATTCACGCGAAGCATTGGGGTTCCCGATGACCAAGGTCGGAGGGAAGAAGAAATGAAAGAAACGTTACTGATCGAACTGCTCACCGAAGAGCTGCCGCCCAAGGCCCTGGAAAAACTTTCCACCACTTTTGCCAACGAAGTGTTGGCGGCCTTGAAAGAACAAGCCCTGCTGAGTGAAAGCAGTGTACTCACGCCGTATGCAACGCCGCGCCGTCTGGCGCTGAGCATCACCGAGGTCTTGCAGCAGCAACCCGACCGCATTATCGAACGCAAGGGCCCGGCTGTTGCAGCAGGGCTGGATGGCGACGGCAAGCCGACCAAGGCGCTGGAAGGTTTCATGCGCTCGGCCAATGTTGTCTTGTCACAATTGTCGCGCGTGGGCGAAGGCAAGGCGGAATGTTTTGTGGCGCGCATCGAGCAGAAGGGCAAGGCGCTGGATGAATACGTTCAGGACATCGTGACGCAGGCGCTGAAAAAGCTGCCGGTGCCGAAAGTGATGCGCTGGGGCGATTCCGAACACCAGTTTGTGCGGCCGGTGCATGGCCTGATCGTCCTGCACGGCAAGCGTGTGGTGAAGGCCGAAGTGCTGGGGCTGACCAGCGGCAACGTCACCAGCGGCCACCGCTTCATGTGCAGCGCGCCGGTAACGATTACCCATGCGGACGATTATGAAGCCGCGCTGGCGCGTGACGGGCGCGTGGTCGCGGGTTTTGCACAGCGGCGCGAGAGCATCGTGGCGCGCCTGGATGATCTGTCCGAACAGAACAGCGCGATCTGGGTGGGACATGCCAATTTCGACCTGGAGAAATTGCTCTCCATGTCCAACGAAGAGCGCAGTGTGTTGAGCACGCTGCTGGACGAAGTGGCGGGACTGGTCGAATGGCCGGAGGTGTATGTCGGCGAATTCGAGAAGGAATTTCTCGGCGTGCCGCAGGAATGCCTGATCCTGACCATGCAGCAGAACCAGAAATACTTCCCGCTGCTGGATGCGAGCACCGGCAAGCTGCTGAACAAATTCCTCATCGTTTCCAACATGCAGGTGAACGATCCACGCCATATCGTGCAGGGCAATGAACGCGTGGTGCGTCCGCGCCTGTCCGATGCGCGCTTCTTCTTTAACCAGGACCGCAAGCAGAAGCTGGAATCGCGCGTCGAGAAGCTGGGCAAAGTGGTGTATCACAACAAGCTGGGTTCGCAGTTGCAGCGCGTCGAGCGCATCACCACCCTGACCGGCACCATCGCGCGCCTGCTGGATGCGGACAAGGCGAAGGCCGAACTGGTCGCACGCCTGTGCAAGGCCGACCTGCTGACCGATATGGTCGGCGAATTCCCCGAATTGCAGGGCATCATCGGGCGTTACTACGCTTTCCACGACGGCGAAGATCTGGAAGTGGCGAATGCCATCGAGGCACATTACCACCCGCGTTTCGCCGGGGATTCGATCCCGATGGGCGCAGTTGCCAGTTCGGTAGCGCTGGCGGACAAGCTGGAAACGATCATCGGCATCTACGGCATCGGCCAGGTGCCGACCGGCGACAAGGACCCCTTCGGCCTGCGCCGTCAGGCGCTGGGTATCCTGCGCATTCTGATCGAGACGCCGCTGGACCTGCCGCTGCCCGCGCTGCTCAAGGCAACGGCGGAAAATTTCCCCAAAGGCATGCTGAGCCCGACGGTGGCTGTGGATGTGGAAGGCTTCATGATGGACAGGTTGCGCGGTTATCTGCGCGACCGCAGTTTCGATGTATCGCACATCGAGGCGGTGCTGGCGGTGCTGAACGGCCGCTTGCACGAGGTGTTGCCGCGTTTGCAGGGTGTGCGGTCTTTTGCCGCCATGGCAGTGTCCAAGGATCTGGCCGCGGCAAACAAGCGTGTGCAGAACATCATGCGCAAGAACCAGGAGGAACTCGGTGCGGCGATGGCGGGTGCGGTGTTCGATGCCAAACTGATGACCGACGAAGCCGAGCGCAATCTGCACCAGGCGATGCTGGACATCGCGCCGTTCGCGCAGGGATATTTCACCCGGGGCGAATACGGACAGAACCTGAAAACGCTGGTGACGCTCAAGTCCTTCATCGACGATTTCTTCGATCAGGTGATGGTGATGGCGGAAGACCAGAAACTGCGCATCAACCGCGCCTTGCTGCTCAGGCAACTGGGTAGTCTGATGAATCAGGTTGCCGATATCTCCAAATTGGCGGCTTGAGTAAAACAGTCGTTAGTCGCTAGTTAACAGCGTAATCCGCGAAGCGACAAAACCAACTAACGACTAATGACTACCGACTAACGACTATATGAAACTCATCATTCTCGACCGCGACGGCGTCATCAATTTCGATTCCGACCAGTTCATCAAGAGCCCGGAAGAGTGGAAGCCCATTCCCGGCAGTCTGGAAGCCATTGCGCGCCTGTGCCAGGCCGACTATCGCGTGGTGGTGGCGACCAACCAGTCCGGCATCGGGCGCGGCCTGTTCGACATGCCGACGCTGAATGCCATTCACGACAAGATGCACAAGGCCTGCGCTGCGGCCGGCGGGCGCGTCGATGCGGTGTTCTTCTGTCCCCACACCAATGATGCAAATTGCGATTGCCGCAAGCCCAAGAGCGGCATGCTGGAGGAGATTGCCACGCGTTACGGCGTCAGTCTGAAAGGCGTGCCTGCGGTGGGCGATTCCTTGCGCGACCTGGAAATGGCGGTGCGCATGGAAGCGCAACCCATCCTTGTGCTCACCGGAAAAGGTACGAAAACACAGGCCAAGGGCGGTTTGCCTGCGGGTACATTAATCTATCCCGACCTGGCGGCGGTGGCGGCGACTCTGGTATGACATTCATTCGTTCGTTGTTATTTTTCCTGGCACAACTGATCTGGACGCCCATCTTTGCCATGCTGGTGCTGCCCACGTTTCCGCTCAAACCGCACACGCGTTATCGTCTTGCCACCAAAATTGCCCCCAGCACGCTGTGGCTGCTGCGCGTGATTTGCGGCATTCGCATGGAAGTGCGCGGCGCGGAAAATATTCCGAAAGAACCCTGCGTCGTCATGTGCAAACACCAATCGGCGTGGGAGACATTTGCCCTGCAGTTGGTGTTTTCGGACCAGGTGTGGGTGCTCAAGCGCGAATTGCTGTTGCTGCCGTTCTTCGGCTGGGGACTGGCGCTGACCAGCCCCATCGCCATCGACCGCAGCAAAGGCAAACAGGCCATGCGACAACTGCTGGAACAGGGCAAGGACAGGCTGGATCGCGGCTTTTGTGTGGTGATTTTCCCCGAAGGCACGCGCATGCCCTATGGCGTGCGCGGCAAATACAAGATCGGCGGCGCCCTGTTGGGCGAGAGCTCCGGAGCGCCGGTGGTGCCGGTGGCGCATAACGCCGGCAAGTACTGGGGGCGCAATTCTTTCCTGAAGCACCCCGGCACCATCGTCATGAGCATCGGCCAACCGATCGATCCCAAAGGCCTCAAGGCGGAAGAGATCAGCCGCCGCGTGGAAGAGTGGATTGAGAATGAGATGCAGAAACTTGATTAGCCACGGATGAACACAGATGAAACACGGACAACACCAAGGCAAGCATCGGTTTTCATCCGTGTAAATCCGTGTTCATCTGTGGCTTAACGCTTTTTATGCTCAAATCAAAGACAACTCCACCCGTCGTCGAACAACGCGCCATCCACCTGTCCGGCAAAGAAATCAGCTACACCCTCAAGCGCAGCGGCTACCGCCGCAGCATCAGCCTGCGTATCGACGACCGCGGTCTCACCGTCAATGCACCGGTGCGTGCTTCCGAAAAGTGGCTGCACAGCGTATTGCAGGACAAGGCCGACTGGGTGGTCGAAAAGCTGGACGGCTGGCAGGCAAAAAAGGCGCCGCCGATATTCTGGGCGGAAGGTGCGCGCATCCCGTTCCGCGGGGAGGAATTCATTTTGACGCTGACGCCAAAGATGCGCGGCGCCGCGCCGCAATTGCACGGCGAGATACTGCACGTTCCGGTTGGCATGGAGGCTGAGGCGGTGCATATCGAAAAAGCGGTGACGCAGTGGTACCGCAGCGAGGCGCTGCAGGTATTCAAGGAATGCGCGGAGCATTTCGCCCCTTTGCTGCAAGTGTCGCCAAAGGAGATAAAACTGACTGCAGCGCGCACCCAGTGGGGCAATTGCAGCGTGCACGGCGTGGTGCGGCTGAACTGGCAACTGGTGAAGATGCCGCTGCACCTGATCGACTATGTGGTGATACACGAACTGGCACACCTGGTGGAAATGAACCATTCCCCCGCCTTCTGGCGCGTGGTGGAAAGCGCCTGCCCGGACTATAAACAGTGTCGGACAGAGTTGCGGGGTTACGGGGTGGCGGAGTAGGGGATTTGCGGTGCGACAATTTGCCGCATTCCCAAATGTTCTGATCGGCTATAGAGTTCGTCCTGCCAGGCGGATACACGCGGTTCCCAGTAGTCTCCTCCCAGATGAAAGATACCTTCCGCCTGGCCCCTTCCCTAGAAATCCAGTTTATTTCCCGTCCCGAGTTGTACCAGTTCGCTTAGCTTGGCGAAGAGTTCGCTGCCGTCGCGCTGGCTGAACCAACGGCCGTCCTGCAATGCGTAATGGAAACCGCCGGACTTGGCGGCCAGCCAGATCTCCCGGTTCGGCACATGGCGGTTGACGATGACTTTGCTGCCATCTGCAAACTCCATTTCCAGCACCGAGCCATTGCTGTCGTAATCGATGTCCGTATCGCCGTCATCGATTGCCTGTTCGATGCGCTGGAACACGGCATCGGCCACTTCGTTGAATTCACTCTCTGTCATTTTATGTCCTTGTTATCGTCGCCCTATGAGCATGGTGCTGTCGCTCTGGCTTACCTGGAAATTGCGCAGTACGTTGGCGCCGAGCAGGTTTGTCTCCAGATTGGGCATCACCGCGACGGTGATGTTCTCCAGCGTGAAGTTGCCCAGCGTCATGTGCGGCACGATGGCGATACAGCCGGTTGCTTCGCCGTTGGCGGTCTGGAACTGGACTTCCTTGCAGTTGCGGATACCTGCCTGGCGCGCGAGGTCGCTGGAGATGGAGGTAACCGAGGCGCCGGTGTCCACCATGAAGGTAACCGGAATGCTGTCGATGCTGCCTGGCAAATAGAAGTGTCCGTTGGCCTGGCGCTGCACTTCCATGCTGCCGTCGCCGGTGAATGTCGGGGGCGGCAGATCAGCCTCGGGATGGGCGGTTTTGACGAACAGCTGGAAGTCTTCCATGCCGGTGCCGGAAGTTTGAATGGCAAGCTGGACCGGTTTGTCCGCTTGCGTGACCAGCGGCTTGTCGAACTTCAGCAGATGCCCCTCGGAGAAGCCGCTGCGCGGGTTGCACCAGGTGTTGCCGACGCTGAACATCATGTCATATTGCCCGGCGGGCAGGCGCACCGTTGCACTCTGCCTTGCATGAATCAGCACGGACATGGATGGGATGGCGGTTTGCGGAGCGGACAGGATCAGCAGCAGCGGGTAGGCGTGATCGTTCTTCAGGGTGAGCTCCGGGTCGTTCGGGTTGTCGGAGTGCAAGCCACTTTCGGGGAAGAGGGTAATGCTGCCGTTGGCCGGAAATCCGCTTTCGCATGGATAGTGCCGTTTATCGAGCGACAAGGTTTGTGTCTGCGGGGAGGCATTCCTGACTTCCTGCGGATGGTATTGCCGTTGCGCCGCCCAGAAACCGATCACGCCGGCCAGCAGTACGATCAGCGTATTGCGCAGGCCATGGCTCTCTTTTACTTCGCGGTAAATGACCGGTTCGGCGCGGACTGGCTGGCGCAACGGTGCGCTGGGCGCGCGCGCATTGAGCGGGTTGCTGGCAATGGTTCGATCCATGAGATCGCTCAGCCTGGCGAAAAATTCGCTGTGGTCGCGGGCGCGCCAGATGCCGTCGCCATGGGTGAATTCGATACCGCCGGAACTTGCCGCCAGCCATACGTTGTTTGTCTGCGCATCGAAGTTGACCAGGATGCGCTGTCCATCGGCGAATTCGAGCTTGAGCGCGTTGCCGTTCAGGCTCTGGCGGATATCCACTCCGCGTTCATTTACCATCTGCTGGATGCGGGCGAACAGCGCGCTGCTCGGTTCGTTGCCTGGGCTTTCCGTCATATAATCCCGTCGTTCTTTGTGCAGCCAGATCCGAAAACTTTAGAAAGGTGATGTCATGCGTACTACTTTTTGCATTATGTTGCTGTTGACCATCATCCTGCAAGGTTGCGGACGCAAAGGTCCATTGATTCTGTCGCCCTTGCCGGTTGCGACGCCACAAACAACCCCGGCACCCACTACCTCCGAGAATCCCGAAAGCAAGAAGCAGCCATGAATGAATATTTTCACTACCAGCAAAACCTGTTATTCGCCGAAAACGTCTCCCTGAATGATATCGCGCAACGCTTCGGCACCCCCTGCTACGTCTATTCCCGCGCCGCGCTGACGGATGGCTTCCGCCAATTCGCCGAGGCTTTCAAAGGCCGCGAGCACCTTATCTGTTACGCAGTAAAGGCCAACTCCAACCTCGCCATCCTCAATCAGTTTGCCCGATTGGGGGCCGGTTTTGACATCGTTTCCGGCGGCGAGCTTCAGCGTGTGCTTGCGGCAGGCGGTGCGGCGAACAAGGTGGTGTTCTCTGGCGTGGGCAAGAGCGAAGCCGAAATGCGGCAAGCGCTGGACGCGGAGATTCTTTGCTTCAACGTCGAATCTTCGTCAGAACTGGATCGTTTGAATGAAGTGGCGGGCAGCATGGGCAAAGTTGCGCCGATCAGCTTGCGTGTGAATCCGGATGTGGATGCCAAAACGCATCCTTACATCTCAACCGGTCTCAAGCAGAACAAGTTTGGCGTGGCCTACACAGAGGCACTGGCGTTGTATCGCAAGGCGGCAACCATGCCGCATATACGCATTACCGGCATGGATTGCCACATCGGCTCGCAGCTCACCGAAACCAGCCCGTTTATCGCTGCGGCGGAGAAAGTGCTGGCGCTGGTCGATCAACTGGCTGCCGCAGGCATTGTTCTGGAGCATCTCGACCTGGGCGGCGGACTCGGTATCCGCTACGACGACGAAACTCCGCCAACCATCGCCGAGTACGCGAAAGCCTTGCTGGGCGCGCTTTCCGGGCGTTCCGAAAAGATCATCGTCGAGCCCGGCCGGGTGCTGGTCGGCAATGCCGGGGTGCTGCTGACCCGCATCGAATATCTTAAGCATGGGGAAGAAAAGAACTTCGCCATCGTCGATGCGGCGATGAACGACCTCATGCGTCCGGCGCTTTACGATGCCTGGCACGCCATCTTGCCAGTGCAAAAGAGAGGGGTATCGGTTCAGCTCTATGAGGTAGTCGGGCCGATCTGCGAGACCGGCGATTTTATCGGCCATGCCCGCGAGATGGCCGTGGATAAAGGCGATGCGCTGGCCGTGATGTCGGCGGGAGCGTACGGAATGAGCATGAGTTCCAACTACAATACCCGTCCGCGGGCAGCCGAAGTGATGGTGGACGGCGCGGAAGTTCACCTGGTCCGGGAGCGCGAAACGGTACGCCAGCTCTATGCTGCAGAGAAAATCATCGCGTGAAATTATTTTGCGAAATATGCATAAAAGTGTTGCGCATTTTTTTTAATCGCGCATAGAATGCGATCACCGTGCGTGTTGGGAGATTTCAAGAAGTAGAAAGACGCATCGGGAGTGCAGTTGGTGCACGAAATGTAGTCACTGGTTAGTCCATCAATTTTTAAAGAGGAATGAAAATGGCTGCAACAACCAAAGCAAAAAGCACCAAAACCAAAAAGGCCGCTGCAAAGAAACCGGCAGCAAAAAAAGTAGCAGCAAAGAAGCCAGCCGCTAAAAAAGTAGCCGCCAAGAAACCGGCAGCGAAAAAAGCAGCAGCAAAGAAGCCAGCCGCTAAAAAAGCAGCAGCGAAAAAGCCAGCCGCTAAAAAAGTAGCCGCCAAGAAACCGGCAGCGAAAAAAGCAGCAGCAAAGAAGCCAGCCGCCAAGAAGGCAAAAAAACCTGCCAAGAAAGCCGCAGCTAAACCTGCAGCTCCCGTAGCAGTTAAAGGCATCCTCGGCGCCTAAGCTCGTAGATTGGGGCGGGCGCCGGGTAGTTGCGTTTCGCCCTTTCTACGATCTCCGTTATAAACGGAGAGGAGTGGGTTTACATTTTGCGTTTGTTGATCTTCTTCAGCGAACCGTCTCTGCTTTGCTCCAATAATTGACACCCGCAAAAAAGCGGGCGAGCTTCATTTACTCCTTGTTTTTCCTCCGCTGAAAAATCACTTGTTGCCCATGAGACTGGCGTCGTTATTGACGTTGGAGGCATCTGCGTTTTTGGTGCGCGCGCCTTGAATGTTTGCCGATGGAAACTGTAAAGATAGTGCCCGACGTGGCGCCATGGAAAAACTACTCGGCTGTAGAGACAATCTGCCGGGCTTCAGTGTATAAAAATTCCAGATCTTCCTCGTCGATTTGCAGCGTCTCCAGGGAGGCGGCGCAAAACTTGGGCCACTCCTCCGTGAAATCCAGGCCCAGTTGCTGCTGGGAGAAGTGTTCGGCGAACTGGGTGGTGGCGATAAATTGGCGGTGGGCTTTGGGTAAAGTTGAATCCGGCGCCAGGGCGGTCAATTCGTGGTGATGGCGGATGGCCTGACACATGTCTTCCGGCAACCACCAGCTTCGCGCGAGTGCGCTGCCTACCAAAGCATGGTTGGTCTGTACCAGCGACTCTTCTATTGCGGTGAATTCCAATTGCGTGTTGCGGTTTGCCTGACCCAGCACTTCCTTGTATTGCGGAAAGCGCTTCATCAATACCGGAATACCGCAGTCGTGAAACAGGCCGAAGGTATAGGCGTCGTCGGCGTGAAAGCCGGGGATGTCCAGTTTGTATGCGAGCCAGGCGCAAAGCCGGGCAGTACGTGCCGAGGCATCCCAGAAACGTATCATGACCGGCGTGTTGGGAAAGAGATTGCGCAGGATAATACCGGCGATGGTGTGGCTGGCGTTTCTGAGCCCGAGTATCGTCAGCGCGTCATGCACCGAGCGCGCACGCTGCTGGCGGGCAAAAAACGGCGAATTCGTGGTTTTGATGAGACCGGCGGCAAGGGCCACATCAGCGCTGATCATGTCTGAAAGGCGATGGTAATCCGGCTCTTCCTTATGCATTTCGGCCATGATGCGAAGTAGTATTTCAGGGCAGGGCGGTATCTCGATACCCAGCAATGAGCGTTCGAGTTGTGGGTCGAATTGTGAATCCTGGCTGGATGGGCTATCAGTCATCTCTGCGTCGGGTGCGTGATAAGATTGCCGTCGATGATGCGAATGTATGTACCGGAATCGCTTGTCTTGCCAAAATAGCACACGTCTTGTTTCGCTGCCTGCGATTTTCAGCAACGAAACGCAGATTGGCATGATGGGCAAGCGATTACCCCGTCCGCGGGTGGTACATATGACCGCCTGATGCTGACCGGATAAGAGAGATTCCTCGATGAACGAGCTGGGTCGCCAATTGTGAATTCCTTCAAGGAAAAACGGGATCATAAGGAGAAACTCGTCTTTCTGAGCAGTGTATTAATGCTCAACGGGTTCATTACACTCGGAATGGGATTTATCCGCTGGCAAACCAGCGTACCTCTGGGAATAATCGATTTTTGTATCGCCGGACTCTGTCTGGCCTTGCTGGCCTATTTGCAGCGGCATCGCAGCAAATTCGAGCTGCTCAGCACGATCACCGTGGTACTCACGTTCGGCCAGTTCATGGCCATCTATATATTTGCTTCCAACAACGCGATGCGGCTGTCGCTGTTCTTTCTTTTTTTGGTGGGCGTGATTTTCCTGAAAGGGCGCAAGACGGGGCGCATCTGGCTGGGTATCTGCCTGCTGAGTATCGTGACCGTGCATGTGTTGCCGTTTTTCGATACCGGTTACTTCCTGATCGACATCTTTACAACCTGCTTGTACCTGCTGGCACTATGGTTTGTTATTGAAAACTATGAGCGCTTCAGGGAAGCGCAACGTGCAAGTGAAGACGAGAAAGAAATATTGCGCCTGACCGAGGAACGCTTGCGCCATGCGCTGGAAGGGGCCGGAGATGCGGTATGGGACTGGAAACCACAGGCGGGAGAATTTCACTACTCCAAACGCTTCGCCGAGATGCTGGGGTACGCGGAAAAAGAATTGGGGGATCGTTCCGATCGGATATTCAAGATCATTCATTCCGATGACGAGCGCCGGGTCAGGAGTGAGCTGCACACCTATCTCAAGCGACATGCCGGCCACTACGTTTCGGAAATGCGGCTGGTGTGCAAAGACGGCAGCTGGAAATGGCTACTTTGCCGCGGTACGGTTACACAGCGCGACGATGCGGGTACGCCGACCCTGATGGTGGGGACATTTTCCGATATCACACTGCTCAAACAACACGAAAAACAGCTGGAACATATCGCGCACTACGATGCGCTGACGGGCATACCCAACCGCGTGCTGCTGGCCGACCGTCTGCAGCAGGCGCTGGCGCACACCAAACGCGAAGGCAGCATACTGGCGGTCTGCTATCTGGATCTGGACGGTTTCAAACTCGTCAACGACACCATGGGGCACGAGGCTGGGGACAAAGTACTGATCGAGGTGACCAGGCGCATCAAGGAGACGATACGCGGCGACGATACGGTTGCGCGGCTGGGGGGCGACGAATTTGCGGTGCTGCTGCTGGGGCTCAATGCGGAGGATGAAGGCTCGGCGAGCCTGAATCGCTTGCTGGAAGAAATCAGTCAACCTATCGAAATCAAGGGCAGGCAGTTTGAGGTGAGCGCAAGTATCGGCGTCGCGCTCTATCCCAGCGACGACCAGGATGCTGACACCCTGTTGCGCCATGCCGACCAGGCGATGTATTCCGCCAAGCAGTCCGGCAAGAACCGTTACTATCTTTATGATGCGGCAAACGACCAGCGCGCCCGTTCGCATCATGAGTTCCTGCGGCGGCTCACGCTGGCGCTGGCGAACAACGAATTCGAACTGTATTACCAGCCCAAGGTGGACATGCGTTCGCTGAAGCTGGTCGGGGCGGAAGCGTTGATCCGCTGGAATCACCCGGAGCGCGGAGTGCTTGCGCCCGCCGAGTTTCTGCATGCAGTCGAAGGCACGACTCTGGATATCGAACTGGGCGATTGGGTCGTTGCGACGGCATTTGAGCAACTGGAAGCATGGCATCAGGCAGGCCTGTCGATGGAACTGAGCATTAATATTTCGGCGCGCCACCTGCAAGCGAGCGATTTTGCCTGGAAACTGAAGCGCAAGATGCTGCGCCACCCGGAACTGTCCAAAGGCAGTTTGCAGATTGAAGTGCTGGAAACGGTCGCGCTGGAAGACATCCCAAGAGTGAGCGATACCATCGAGCGCTGCCGCAAGATCGGTGTCAGCTTTGCGCTGGATGATTTCGGCACCGGCTATTCCTCGCTGTCCTATCTCGGGCGGCTGCCGGTCGATACGCTCAAGATCGACCAATCCTTCATTCGCGACATGCTGGAAGACAAAGGCGACCGGGCCATCGTGCAGGGCGTCATCGCGCTGGCCAAAGCGTTCGACCGCAGGATCGTGGCCGAGGGCGTGGAAACGGAAGAGCTGTTCCGTGCGCTGGTGGAAATGGGGTGCGAATGCGGCCAGGGTTACGGCATCGCCCGGCCCATGCCGGCGGGCGAATTGCCCGCATGGCTGGAAAAGTGGAACCGGGCGCCGTTCAGTTGAGTCGCATCTCTTGTAGGGTGCGCTTGCGCACCAGACG
>JBAQDF010000062.1:0-25800 GCA_049286265.1 Sideroxyarcus sp. | reverse complement strand
TGGCGGGCGGCAGTAGCGGCGAGGTATATGCCGGGGCTGATGATCATCACGCTGACTGGTGATGAAACCGATTTATCGGCACCGTTGCAGAAACCGCGCTCATCGGCCACAACAGCCTGGCTATGTCATGGCACGCAATGCCTGCCGCCGATAACCAATCCGGACGAATTGCTGGCAGCACTTCAGTGATTTTTTCGGCGTTCCGCAATGCTCAGCGCAATCACCCCCAACGCCACGGCAAACCATAGCGTCGCCAGCCGAATCAGCACGGTGGCAGCGACGGCCTGGGGTTGCGCGACGTTGTTCAGCATCAGCAGCGCGACCATGGTGGCTTCCGTTCCGCCGAGACCGCCCGGCAGGAAGCTCAGCGCGCCGACCAGCATGGAAAAGGCATAAATGAACAGCGCGACCTGCAACGGCATGTCGCTGCCGAGAACGTGCATGATGTAATAGAAAGCCACACCCTCAGCCCCCCAAGCCACCAGCCCCAGCCCCAGGCCCTGTAACAGCATGGGCAGTTTGAAAAGGCGGCCGGAATGCAGCACGACCTCAATGCCGTGACCGAGCAGCTTGCCCAGTCTCGCGGGCAGTTTCTTCACTGCAAAAACTTCGAACGCCTGTAGCCACCTGGCTTGCTGCAGCACCACCAGTACCGTCACGATCATTGCGGCAAGAATCACTGCCGTCGATTGCGCTTGCGGATAGGCCCACAGGCCGATGGAGACCAGCAACAGTATGCTGATGAGGTTGGAGAGTTGCTCCGAGAAGAACGCGGCCAGGCTTTCCGGATAGCTCACGCCGTGATGTTTGAGGAACACACTGCGGATGGCTTCGCCCACCTTGCCGGGCAGGATGGTCAGGCCGAAGCCCGCGATGTAGATGCGCAGACTTTCCGGGGTATGGACGCGATGACCGAGCAGTGCAAGAAATTTCTGCCAGCGCACAAAGCGCAGCCCGTAATTGACCAGCGACAGCGCGAGTGCAATTAAAGTACCGGTGAAACCCACGCGCATCATGGCATCCAGCACTTCGTGCCACCCGCCCCACAGGGAAAACGCCAAGTAGCCGAGCGCGCTCAGCAACACGGTCAGCAGCAGCGCGCGAAAGCGCCAGCCGGACAACACAGTGTGTGTCATGCGATCAACAGGATGGTTGTCACCAGCCACGCGCCGACCGCCACGAACAGATGCGGATCGCGCACCAGGTCATGCGACGGATCGCCGCCCCGGCTCTGGTGGTGCAACAGGTAGATGTAACGGAACACGCCGTAAATCACGAAGGGCACGGTGTAGATCAGGTTGGGCGTACCGTGGATGCGGATGGTGTCGGCGTTCATGGTGTACAGGCTGTAGCTCAGGATCACGCCGGAGGCGGTGATGCCTATCATCTTGTCCAGCAGCACCGGACTGTAATGTTCCAGCACCCTACGGTGGGCCGCCTTGTCTTCGGCCAGTGCGGAAATTTCCGCGCGCCGTTTGGAAAAACCGAGGAACAGCGTCACCATCAAACCGCACAGCAGCAGCCATTGTGAGGGCGGTATGCCGACCCCCAGCGTACCGGCGAGAATGCGCAGCATGAAACCGGTGGCAATGATGAACACGTCCAGTATCACCACATGCTTGAGCCGCAGCGAGTAGGCGACATTCATCACCGCGTAGCCACCCAGGATGGCCAGCACCACAAGAGATGCGAAACTCGCCAGCACAAAACCGGACACACTGAGTGCGCCTGCCAGCGCGGCGGCGGCGGAAATACCAACCCGCCCTGAAGCCAATGGCCGCGAACTTTTCTTGGGATGGAGGCGATCCTGCTCCACGTCGATGATGTCGTTGAACACGTACACTGCACTGGATACCAGACAGAACGCGGCAAAAGCCAGCATCACATGGGTCACCAGATTGGGGTCGTGCCAAGCGTGGCCGAACAGCAGGCCGGTGAATACGAAAGTGTTCTTAACCCACTGGTGGGGGCGCATCAGGCGCAATAGATCGAGCAATTTATTCATCTCACTGGTTGGGCATTTGCCGATAGTAAGCGTAATCGGCAGATGACAGCAATTCCCTGTCTCCGCTGCTGTCGCCGTAGGCATACAAAGTGTAGCCGTCGCGGTTGCCCAGCAAAGCCTCAAGACGCCGCACCTTCTCGATACCGAAACAGTTGGCTCCGGCCAATTTGCCGGAAATGGGTTCATCTTCCCGAGTTTGCAGATGGGTGGCGATCACATCGTCGAAACCTGCTTTGATCGCCCAGGGACGCACGTAAAGTTCCAGCGATGCGCTGATCACTACACAACGGTGGCCCTGCTGTTTGTGCCAGTTCAGCCGTTGCATCGCTTCCGGACGCAGCAGGTTCGGCAGCACATTGGCTGCAAACAGTTCGCCCTGCTGCCGCAAGACATCCATAGTCATTCCTCCAAGACAACGGACGAACACCTTCTCCTTCGCGATGTCATTGCGGATCAAGCCCAAGCCATAACCAGCGAGTGTCGGCAACAGGGCGAGCATATGCCGCACAAATGCCGTCATGCCCAATATATGTCGCAGGAACGGGAACAGGGTGTCACGCCGCGTCAGCGTGCCGTCGAAGTCGAATGCCGCCACGACCGGCTTGTTTGCCTGACCTGCACTCACATTTTCATCCGTTTGAAAATCACTTCCGGGACATGCTTGATGATCAGCATGATGTAGCGCCAGAACCACGGCAGATAAACCACATCCGCCGATTTGCCCAGTGCGGCCACGATGCGCTCGCCAATGCTTTGCGGCGAGGCCACCAGAAACAGGCCGGGCAATCCGTAGGTCATGGCGGTATCCACGAAACCGGGCTTGATGGTGATGACGCGCACGCCGCTTGGATGCAGGCGATTGCGCAGCCCCTGCAGATACAGGCTGAGCGCCCCTTTTGCGGCGCCGTAGACATAATTGCTCTGCCTGCCGCGGTCGCCCGCTACCGAGGAGATACCGATAATGAAACCGCGTTTCAATGGCTCCAGATAATTCGCGCAATAGCTGAGTATGGAAGCAGCGCCGGTGAAGTTGCTGGCGATGATTTTTGCACCCGAGCTGAAATTCCGTGCCGCCTGCTGGTCGCCCAGATAACCGAAGGCCAGCACCACACCGGACAGGTTGGGCATGGCCGCAACGACCGATTTGAAAAACGCCTCGTGCGTATCGGTTGCTTCGGCATCGAACAGGCCGTACTGCACCTCGACGCCGTAGCGCAACCGCAAGTCTGCCGAGATGCGCCGCAACTCTTCCACGTCGCGCGAAGCCAGGTACAACGCGTCGCCGCGTGCGGCGAAGGCTGCGGCAGTACCGCGTGCAATGGCCGAAGTGGCCCCCAGGATCAATACGGCTTCGATCATGCTGCCTCCCCTATTCCCAGACGTCGCGACAGGCTGGAGCTGAAGCGGTGTTGCGGATCAACCGCATTCTTGATCTTGAGCCACTCGGTGTAGCGCGGATACATGGCGCGGAACGATTCGGCGGAGAGGCGCGCGTCCTTGGCGAGATAAATCCGGCCGCCATGCTGCAACACAACTTCGTCCAGTTGATGCAGCAGCGCGAACAAACCGTGTTCGCGGATGGGCAAGTCCAGGGCCAGCGTGTAGCCAGATGTCGGGAAAGACAGCAAGCCCTTGCCTTGCGCGCCGAACCGTTTCAGCACCGCGAGGAAGGAAGGACGGCGGCTGTTGGACAGCATTTGCAGCACTTGGCGCATACCGTCGTAGGCACCTGCATCCGGAATGACGCACTGGTACTGCACAAAGCCGCGCTTGCCGTACATGCGGTTCCAGTTGCCGATGGCATCCAGCGGATAAAAATAGGGATCGTAATTGCTGATGAACGGCTCGCGCTTCGCGCCCGCGCGCCGGTAGTACAGACCGTTGAATGCGGAGATGCTCAGCGAATTCAGCATCCAGTCCGGGAAATTGAACGGGATGGAACGGCTGTGTTTGGCTTTGCCGGATTCACTGAGGCCCAGCGGCGCTTCATTCAACTCCGCATGATGGCCGCACATGGAAATGCCGCGCCCGAGCTTCGCCCCATTGGCCAGGCTGTCTATCCACGCGACGGTGTAGTGGTCGTCAAAAGCCGCATCCTGCATCTGATGAAACATCTGCTCCAGATCCCGCGCGGCATGATGCCTCACCTGCACGTAGGCGTTTTGTATCTTGGTGAGCCTGATCGTCACTTCGCCGATAATGCCGGTCAGTCCCATGCCGCCCACCGTGGCCCAGAACAGTTCCGGTTTTTCGGCAGGCGAACACGTCACCCGGCTGCCATCGGCCAGGATCATCTGAAGGGAAAGCACACAGGCGCTGAACGAACCGTCGCGGTGATGATTCTTGCCGTGCACATCCGCCGCCACACAGCCGCCGAGCGAAACAAATTTCGTTCCGGGCGTCACCATCAGGAACCAGCCCTTGGGCACGATCACGGTGAGGATTTCCGCAAGCGTCGTACCGGCCTCGGCACGCAGGATGCCCTTCTCCGTATCGAATTCAAGAAAACGGTTGACGCGCTCGGTCAGCAGCACGCGCCCGTTTTCATTCAGCGCCGCATCGCCGTAGGCACGGCCCTGACCGCGCGCGATCAGATTTGCCGCATCCGGCTTCAAATCAGCATAGCGCTCCGGGCGCTCCAGTTCGCAGGATTGCACCGGGTAGCGCCCCCAGCCGGAAAGCGGAGTAATCAGCGTTGCCATTACATAAACTCCTCAGAAAAATATTTTGTGCAGAAATAACAGGGCGTGTGCGGCAGGAAATCGGGGATCCGGTAGTACCTGTCCTTGATCGGCTTCAGCACGGCCTCCTTATAGCGCTTGAAGTCGAAACCATAGCCCAGCACGAAATAGAAGGTTGCGCCGCGCAGTTGAAATTGTTTGACCTCAACCCGGCGGAAATAGGGTATGAACTGCACCAGTTCGGGCGCGGATTTTTTCACGATCAGGATGTCGCGTCCGGCGAACAGGCGGAAGTCGGTAATCATGTCATCCTGCCGCGCATAGGTGGAGCCGCCGCCAAACACGAAGAAGTTCTTGCCGTAATGGTAGGAAAGAATCGCGGCCGGTGTATAGCCATCCGACGCCAGCAGGAATCCCTGCTGTTCGAGCGGCCGCAACTGTTCAACGATGGCATCGTTCTTGAACATGAACACGATGCCGTCGTACAGCTTATTGTGCTTCCAGGTTTCCATCGGCTGCGCAGCAATCACGGCGACTGCCGCCAGATGCAGCCCGCTGAACCAGAGCATGAATTTGAGCGTCTTGCGCAATTCCTCACCGGACAAGATCAGGCCCAGCAATAAATACAGGAAAGGATAGAACGCCAGCACCCAGTGCAGCCCGATCCCCCTTTTTAACGACAGCAGTGCAAAGACTGCCATTGGAACCAGGAATGTCCATGCGAACAGATTGAAGTGGTCGCGGCTGACGCCTTGTTTGATCTCGGCGCGGCGCTTGAAAAGAAAGTAGATGACCGGCGGCGTCATCATGTAAATCTGCACGCCGAAGAAGGCGACAATATTCTCCGGCGAGAATTGCCCGCCTTCGTTGCGGTGATAAATGTTGAACAGGATGTTGTCCCAGCAATGGGTATAGTTCCAGTAGAAGTTGACCAGCGCAAAGGGCAACGCAACCAGAAACAACAGCGCAAACCCTTTGGTCTTCTGCAAGTCCTTTTTCGAAAAAATGAAATACGCCACGTAAGCCACTCCCAGCAGCACGGCAAAATACTTCGACAGGAAGGCCATGCCGAACAAGGCGCCGGACAGCGCATACCAGGCCATGCGGTTCTTTTGCAGCGCCTTGAACAGCGCCGCCGCGGAAAGGAACGCCAACAAGATCAACGGCGTGTCGGTCGTCACCAGCACATTCAGCAAATTGAGCGGCGAAACCAGATACAGAACCGCAACCAGCGCCGCTTTCGTTTCATCGTAGGGCTTGAGCAGCCGGTAGATGCCGACGCCGATCAGGGTGGCGACCAATATCGCAGGCAGGCGCAACACCACTTCCGAACTGCCGAGAAGCAGCATGAACTGGAGTACCCAGCCCACCATGGGCGGGTGGTCGTAGAAACCGAAATCGGGATGCTTCGCCCAGACGATGAAATATGCCTCGTCGCCAGACATGGGCAGCACCCAGGCCAGTACGAGCTTGATTACCAGCGTGACCAGCAATGCATACTTGTACAGCAACACTGCGTTCATTTGTTTCATCGGGTATCTCTCAACCATCGCTTTTCCAATAGAACTGCAACCCGATTATCGCAATGTATATCCGCCCATCTGCGCACCAAAGCCGGGGAACGCACTGGCCACGCCCGCACCGAGTTTCTTCGCCAGGCGATCGGCAAAACCTTCACGCGTGGTGAAGTCGACGATGTTTTCCTCCTTGAGCACGTCGCGCGCCACCGAATCCACACTGCCGGTCGCGTCCGCAAGCCCCATCTGAATGGCCTTGTCGCCGGTCCAGAACAAACCGCTGAACATTTCCGGCGTTTCCTTCAGGCGCTTGCCGCGGCCCTGTTTCACCACACCGATGAATTGCTGGTGGATATCCGCCAGCAGTTTTTTGGTGAATTCTTCATGTTTGGGATTGCGCGGCGAGAACGGGTCCATGAAACCCTTGTTGTCGCCCGCCGTCATCAGACGGCGTTCCACGCCGAGTTTCTGCATGGAACCGGTAAAGCCGAAACCGTCCATCAGCACGCCGATGGAACCGACGATACTGGCATTGTTCACGTATATCTTATCTGCCGCTGCCGCGATGAAATAGCCGCCGGAGGCACACATGTCTTCCACCACCACGTACAACGGAATCTCGGGATGCAGAGTACGCTGGCGGCGGATTTCGTCATTCACCAGACCGGCCTGCACAGGGCTGCCGCCGGGACTGTTGCAACGCATGATTATTCCCGCCGTGTTCTTGTCCTTGAAGGCATCCTGCAGACTGCCGATGAGGTTGTCGGCATTGGCATTGCTCTCGGCCGAGATCACACCATTCAGATCGATCAGCGCCGTATGTTTTCCGCTCAGCTTGCCATCGACCTTGCCGCCCACCCAGCCCATGAACAAAAACAGAATGAGGAACAGATAGCCGAACGTCAGCACCTTGAAAAAGATACCCCAGTGGCGCGCACGGCGCTGCTCCTGAATGGCGGACATGGCCAACTTCTCCAGCACACCGCGTTCCCAGTTGTTGTTTTCTTCATTCATATTTTTACTCCTTCAAGTATTCGTTAAGCATTTGCCTTGAACCACGCCCTCAGTTCGACAAAATCATTCAGCAATGCGACGGGGTTCAGTTCGCGCAACTGATCTTCAGGATGCGCACCATGTGTTACGCCCACCGCATCCACCCCGGCGTTGATCGCCATTTGCAGGTCGTGCGTGGTATCGCCGACCATCAGGGTGCGCTCAGGCGTCACATCCAGTTCATCCATTAACTCCAGCAACATTGCCGGATGCGGCTTGGAGAAGGTGCGGTCTGCCGTGCGCGTGGCATGGAAATACTCGCCCATCTGTGTCGTTTCCAGGGCACGGTCAAGTCCGATGCGGTTCTTGCCCGTCGCCACCGCAAGCCGGTAGCCGGCATCGCGCAATTCGATAATGGTCTCCCGTGCCTGGTCGAACAGCGGGATGGTATCGTTCTGCGACAGGAAATGATGGCGGTAGCGTGCCACCAGCGGTTCATACTTTTCTTCCGGCGCATCGGGAACGGCATAGCGCAAGGCCTGCATCAGGCCCAGTCCGATCACATGGCGCGCCGTTTCATCGTCCGGGACCGGCAGTTTCAGATCGCGGCATGCCTCCTGGATCGAAGCCGCAATGATCGCCGTGGAATCCATCACCGTGCCGTCCCAGTCGAACACGATCAAGTCATATCGTTTTGTCATTCGTAGTGCCAGAAAAATACAGGCGCGGATTCTACCATTTAGCTTGCCCCAGCTTTCGACAACCCATACCATGCCGCGCCATGAGTACCTTATCTAGTTGGTTAATCTATTGCCGCCCCGGTTTCGAACGCGATTGCGTGGAAGAAACCCAGGCAAAACCTGTCGAAACGGCTGAAAACAGCGGCTTCGTCGTGCTGCAAGGCAAGCCAAAGCTGGCTTACAGGCTGTTGACCTTTTCGCGCCAATTGCTCGCTTTGCATGCTGAAGTGAATGGATTGCCGGAACGCGACCGCCTGACACCCTTGCTGGCTGCGATACCCGCCACGCCGGAACGGTTTGGCGCCCTGTATCTGGAAGTGCCGGACACCAACGAGGGCAAGACGCTCTCCGGCTTTACCAAACGTTTCCAGCCATTGCTGGAAGAGGTATTGCGCAAAGACTCGCGCCTGATTGACGACCCCAGCCTGCCGCGCCTGCACATTTTCTTTCCCGACAACCATCGCGCCCTGATCGCAACCAGCGATCCGCACAACAGCGCCGCTGCGCTCAACGGCATCCAGCGCGTCAGCATGGTGAGCGATGCGCCCAGCCGCTCCTATCTCAAGCTCGCGGAAGCATTCGAAGTGTTCCTGGACAAGAAAGAACAGGCATTGTGGCTGAAGCCGGGCATGACGGCGGTAGATCTGGGTGCGGCCCCCGGTGGCTGGACCTGGCAACTGGTGCAGCGCGGGTTGAAAGTCACCGCAGTGGATAACGGCCCGCTCAAGGGCGCCGCCGCGGGACATCCATCCATCAAGCACCTGAAACAGGACGGATTCCGTTTCCGCCCGCAGCGCCCGGTAGACTGGCTGGTATGCGACATGGTGGAACAGCCGCAACGCGTGGCTGCATTGATGACCGAATGGTTCGTCGGTGGGCTGACGCAGCGCGCCATTTTCAACCTCAAGCTGCCGATGAAAAAGCGCGTTGCCGCCCTGCACGAGGCACTCAATGGCATGCGCACTGCGCTTAACAACAAAGGTATCCGCTACCAACTGGAAGCCAGGCAGCTCTACCACGACCGGGAAGAAGTGACGGTATATCTGGCGCGCAAACGTTGATTCCGCTCAGACAATTTCGTCGATGTGCTCAATGAGATCGCTCAGCCGCAGATGGTGGCGCCGACGGTCAGGACCGGAACGCAATTCGGCCAGCACACCCTGGTAGCTGACACGGCGACAGGCTTTGCGGCGGTCTTCAAAAGAATCTACGCGACGATATTGCTGCCTTGCCGGCAGCGCTGGCTCTTGCTTTCGCGCTTGCTGTTCAAGGTTTGTAGCAACCTGTTCGCCGGAATTGGCCGGTTTGACTGCCTGAACCGGGGTCAAACCTCTCACCTGACGGGTATTCGGACTCGTCGGCACTGGCGGAAGACTGGATACAAAGCGCATGACACCCTCCTTTTGCACTTCATGGAGCTTGCAACCCAGTTATCGGCAGGGGTTGCGCAATACTTAGGCAGCCGCCATATCCAGTTTGTTCAGGAAGTTCTGCAAATCCGGGGGTAACGGCGCGCTGATGATCAGCGGCTCGCCCGTGAGGGGATGGTAGAAAGCGATGGAATGAGCATGCAGGAACATGCGTTTCAGGCCCCGTTTCATCAGTTCCTTGTTGCGCGCGAAGTCGCCGTATTTGTCGTCGCCCGCAATGGGAAAGCCCAGATGCGAAGTATGCACGCGGATCTGGTGGGTGCGTCCGGTCTTGAGCTGCGCTTCCAGCAGGGAAAACTCCGGCCAGCTCTTCAGCAGCGTAAAAATAGTATGCGACGCCTGCCCGTCCTCGCGCACCATCACGCGCTTCTCGCCCTGCGGCGTATCGAACTTGTGCAGCGGCAGCTTCACATGCTGCTTGGCGTTCTTCCACTGTCCCAGTACCAGCGTGAAATAGCGCTTGTCGCTGTTGCCTTCGCGCATGATCTCGTGCATCGCGGTCAGGGCCGAGCGCTTTTTCGCCACCAGCAGCACGCCTGAGGTTTCGCGGTCGAGCCTGTGCACCAACTCCAGGAATTTGGCCTGCGGCCGCGCACTGCGCAGTTGTTCGATCACGCCGAAACTCACCCCGCTGCCGCCATGCACTGCCGTTCCGGACGGCTTGTTGATGGCGATCAGGGCTTCATCCTCATAAAGAATGGGGAATTCGGTGGCAGGGACGTATTCGCTTTCCGGCTTTTCGGCCACGCGGATGGGCGGAATGCGCAGAATATCGCCCAATTGCAGGCGATAAGTCTGGTCCACGCGCTTCTTGTTGACCCGCACTTCCCCCCGCAGGATGCGATAGACGTGGCTCTTGGGCACGCCCTTCAGGTGGCGGAACAGGAAGTTGTCGATGCGCTGACCTTCGCTGCCCTCGTCGATTTCCAGCCAACTGACAGATTCTTTGCTTAAACCGTTCATTTTGAATATACTTCGCGCCTCGCGTGTGCGCCTTCGTAAAACGGGATGTTCATTTTCCCCGTCCAACCTAAGGCAGGCAATCAAGCCGCCTACGAAGCAGCCCCGCCCGGTTATCTCACTCACCGGAGACAAGCAGTGATGGTAATTGATTTGCGCGCTCTAAGCACGAAGCAGATAGATTTTAGTGTGCTGCCCAAAATTAAATAATTGGCGGCATACAGCTACAGACAAGCTAAACACCGAGAATAAGAACTTGAATAATATTCGTCATTACAACTTACTGACAGTTTGCATGACCCAAATTCTCGCGCGCTAACCAGCGCGTAGCTTTGTTCTGCCCGTGTAAGAGCGCGGGAGAAAAAATATGAAACGCATGTTATTCAATGCGACGCAGCCGGAAGAACTCCGCGTCGCCATTGTGGATGGTCAGAAACTCGTCGACCTCGACATTGAAACCGCCGGTAAAGAGCAACGCAAGAGCAACATCTACAAAGCGATCATCACGCGCATCGAGCCCAGCCTCGAAGCCTGTTTCGTCGAATACGGCGGTACCCGCCACGGTTTCCTCCCCTTCAAGGAAGTTTCACCGCAGTATTACCAGTCCGGCGCCAACAGCCGTTCCACCATCAAGGAAGCGCTACGCGAAGGCCAGGAACTGCTGGTGCAGGTGGAAAAGGACGAGCGCGGCAACAAGGGCGCGGCGCTGACCACCTATATCAGCCTGGCCGGCCGCTACATCGTGCTGATGCCGAACAACCCGAGCGGCGGCGGCGTATCGCGCCGTATCGAGGGCGAAGACCGCAACGAACTGCGCGACGTGCTGGCCCAGATGGAAGTGCCGCAGGGCATGAGCATCATCGCCCGCACCGCCGGTATCGGCCGCAACCTCGAAGAACTGCAGTGGGACCTGAACTACCTCAAGCAGCTGTGGGACGCCATCGAAGGTGCCGCCGAGACTGAAAAAGCCCCCTCCCTGATCTATCTGGAAAGCAGCCTGGTGGTTCGCGCCATCCGCGATTACTTCAATCCGGAGATCGGCGAGATCCTGATCGACACCGACGACATCTTCCAGCAAGCGCAGGCCTTCATGGGCACGGTGATGCCGGACAACGTGAACCGCATCAAGCGCTATCACGACGATGTGCCGTTGTTCTCGCGTTTCCAGATCGAACACCAGATCGAATCGGCACACGCCCGCCAGGTGAACCTGCCTTCCGGCGGCGCGATTGTCATCGACCATACCGAGGCGCTGACTGCCATCGACATCAACTCCGCGCGTTCGACCCGCGGTGGCGACATCGAGACTACGGCCTACAACACCAACCTCGAAGCGGCCGACGAAATCGCCCGCCAGTTGCGCCTGCGCGACCTGGGCGGCCTGATCGTCATCGACTTCATCGACATGGAATCAAGCAAGAACCAGCGCGACGTGGAGAATCGCCTGCGCGACGCCCTGCGTTTCGACCGCGCCCGCATCCAGACCGCGAAAATTTCGCGTTTTGGCCTGCTGGAACTGTCGCGCCAGCGTCTGGCGCCGAGTCTGGAAGAAGGCAACCACACCACCTGCCCGCGTTGTAACGGCATCGGCCACATCCGTGGCACCGAGTCTTCCGCTTTGAACATCCTGCGCATCATCCAGGAAGAAGCGATGAAGGACAGCAGCGCCGCCATCCACGCGCAAGTGCCGGTGGATGTCGCAACCTTCCTGCTCAATGAAAAACGTTCCGACATCTTCCGTATCGAGTCGCGCTTCAAGATCAGCGTGGTGCTCATCCCCAACCCGCACATGGAAACGCCGCATTACAGCGTCACCCGTCTGCGCCAGGACGACATCACCTCCGATCATCTGCAGGCCAGCTACAAGCTGGTTGAGAAACCCGAAGAGTCGAAGGCTGACGCGAAGGCCGCACAGGAAGCCAAAACGGCACAACGTCCGCAAGCGGCCGTGAAAGGCATCACCCCGGCACAACCCGCCCCCAAGCACGAAGCCAAGGTGGAGAAGAAGACCTCCCTGCTCGGCGGCCTGATCGGCTGGTTCAAATCGCTGGGCGGCGAAAGCGAACCCGCGAAGCCTGCCGCTTCGGCCAAGGGTGGACGCGGCAACCAACGTCGCGACCGCAACGAGCGCGGTGATCGTGGAGAACGCAGCGAAGGCGGCAACAAGCAGCGCCGCGACCGCAGTGAACGTAGCGAGCGCGGCGAAGGCGGCAAGCAACCACGCCGCGACCGCAACGAGGCTCCGCGCGCCGAGGGCAAGGAACAAAAGGAACAACCGGAAAATCGCGGCGAGCGCCAGCAACAGCAACCGCGCCAACCGCGTCCCGCCAATACCGACAAGCCAGCACTGGAAACGCAGAAGCCCGCCGCAGCCGGTGAGCAAGGCGAAGAAGGAAACGGCAATGCCAATCGTGAAGGTCGCAAACGCGGCCGTCGCGGCGGTCGTCGCGAACGCGAGCGTCGCGAGCAACAACCGGCGTCCGCGTCCGGCGAAAACATGGCGGGCAACGAGGCTCAAGCGAACGAACAAGTCGCCATGCCAACAGCCGGCGATGTTACAACCGCCGCACCGGCACCCGTTCAGCGCGCAAAACCGACCGAGTACATCGCCTATCCTGATTCGATGAAGGATGCGATGAATAAGGCCGTGCCGAGCGAAGTGGTGTCGTATCCGGCCCAAGCCGTGCAGGCAGCCGCTGAAGTCGTTGCGGCGGCTCCGGTTGCTCCTGTCGTTGCAGCCCCGGTTGCAGCTCCTGTCGCCGCGCCGCAGATTGTTGCCGCCCCGATCGACCTGAGCAGCAGCGGCCTGATCCTGATCGAAACCGATCCGAACAAGGCTGCCACTGTCGCTCCGGTACAGGAAAATCGTGCACAGGCACCGCGTCGCCGTCAGCGTCAACGCGAGGTGTACAGCATCGAAGACAACGAACCGCTGCAACAGGTGGAAACACAGTCGCCGAACTGAGCGGTTTGTCGCATAATGAAAGCGCACGGCATGCCGTGCGCTTTTTTTATTGAGGAACGCACACTATGCTTCGCATCCTGCTCGCACTCGCCGCACTCGCCGTTTTATCCCCCGCCCATGCCGCCATCGGACCGGATCCCGGCCGCGACTGGCATACCGCAGACAGCGCCCATTTCCGCGTCAATTACGCCACCCCGCAACGCCCGCAGGCCGAACGCATAGCCGACATCGCCGAACGCATCTATGCGCGCCTGAGCCGCGAACTGCAATGGGAACCGAGCGGCAGGATCGAAATCGTGGTGGTCGACGAACTCGACTTCGCCAATGGTTTATCCACCCCGTTGCCGTTCAACGAGACTGCCATCTTCCTCACCCCGCCCGACGACGGCGAATTGCTGGACAACAGCGTCTGGCTGGAGATGCTGCTCACCCACGAATTGACGCACACCTTCCATCTGGACAAGGTGCGCGGTGCACCGGGTGTATTGCGCCATATATTCGGCCGCAATCCGTTGTTGTTCCCCAATGCCTGGCAGCCCGGCTGGGCCATCGAAGGTATCGCCACCTGGAACGAGAGCACGCCCGAAGCCGGACGCGGACGGCTCAGGGGGCCTGCATTCGAGGCCTTGATGCGCATCGAGCACGAGCATGGTTTCAAATCGTTGTCCGAGATGAACGCCGACGGGCGGGCGCTGCCAACCTCCAAGCAATACCTGTACGGCGTGTATTTTTACGATTTTCTGGCGCGCAAATACGGGCCGGAAGCGATCTACAAGTACATCAACAAATTCAGCGGCAATGTCGTGCCGCGCGTACACACCAACCCGTTGCTTGCGACCGGCAAACGCATGGATGAGTTATGGGACGAATTCATCGCCGATCTGACGCAACAGATGACGCAGCGCGAAGCGCCGCTCAAGGCCACGCCGCGCGCCGATGGCGACGTCATCCTTCCGGCAAACTTCAGCATCGACTCTGTCGCCCCGATATCCGACGGTGTATTGGCCGTGGTGGATGACGGCTTGCTGAGAACCAGGTTGGTACACATCGACGCGCAAGGCAAGGTGCAGCACCTCGCCAACGTCAATTCAGGCTCGCGTATCGACGTGCGCGCCGACGGCAAAGTACTTGTCGCCCAGCCCGATGTTTGCCGCAACTACAACTACTATTACGACCTCTACACCTGGAGCGCAGCCGCAGGCATGCAGCGCCAGACCGAATGCGGACGCTATCGCCGCGCGGTCTGGATGGATACGCAGATCGCCGCATTGCGACTGGAAGGTGGCGTTTCCACCCTGAGCATCCTTGAGCAGCGCGAAAACGGCTGGCGCGAAACGCGCACGCTGTACCGGACGCCGGAGCGGGTCGAAGCAATCGACCTGGCTGCCAGCCCCGACGGCAAACGCATTGCGCTGGCCATCAAGCAGGCGAACGCCTGGCAAGTGCTGGAATTCGACAGCGCGGGCGGTACGCCGCGCGTACTGTTCAATCATGGCGCTCCGCTGTACGGGCTGCGCTATGCGAAAAACGGCAGCGGCCTGGAATTCATCGCCGTCAAGGACGGGGTTCCCAACCTGTGGCGCTATTCACCCGGCTCAACCGAACTGTCTCGCCTGAGCCACACCTACACCGCGGTGACCCTGCAAAGCGGCGTTGCGCAGGACGGCTCGGTGGTGCTTGGAGTGCTGGCTGCAGGGGGCACCGAACTGCGCCGCATACAGACAACCGCTTCCCTGGGCCAAATGAAACAGGCAGCCGGTCCGGCGACCGCATTGCAAAGCGACAATCCCCCCATTACCGGCAAACTGGGGGAAGCAGGCAACTACCATGCCCTGTATTCCATGTATCCGCGCACCTGGCTCCCGGCATCAATTGTGGATCGCGGCCTGACTGCCTATGGCGTATCCACATACGGTAGCGACGCATTGCGTTGGCACAGTTATGCCGCCAACCTGCTATGGGAAACGTCGCAGCACGAAGCTATCGGCAGCATCAGCTATGCCTATCTGGACAATCACCTCTTCAACTTCTCGCGCAATCTGGAAGCACGGGAATGGACAGGCTCCGACAACGATGAAACAACCACGCTGTACGACCGAACCACCGATGCGCAATGGGTCTCGATGCTGCCCTGGTTAAAGACAGAGCGGCGCATTTATCTCGGCATCGGCGCAGCCATGCAGACCACCGACCGGGTGCAGGTTGACGGACTCGCCAGCAAAACGCAAAACGAGCGCCTCGCCGCGACCTTCCTGCGCTACGACACGCGCAACTCGAACTGGTATGCCGACGGTTTCAATCGGGGCAACCTCAGCACCCTGCTGTACGAAAGCTACCGGCCGTTCACGAACTTCTACGACGGCTACGTCGCCCGTTTCGACACGCGCGGCTATCTGCCCCTCGGCAATACCGTGCTCAGCGCCAGATGGACGGAAGCACGTGCGCATGGCAGCACCGAACAGTACCAGCTCGGCGGCGCATCCGAATATGGCCTGACGCAAGCCCCCATGATCAACCAGCGCGACCTGCCGTTGCGCGGGTATTCGGGCAGCAATGCTGCGTTGCGCGGACAGAACGCGCGCGTCGCAAACGTCGAATGGCGCACCCCGCTCACCGACATCGACCGCCACGCCATGGTTCCCCCCGTCGGCATCAACCGCCTGTCGGCTGCCGTGTTCATGGACGCAGGCAGCGTGTGGGACAACGGCAACGCGCGCTCCAGATACTATCGCGGCGCGGGCATCGAACTGATCAGCGAGATCAAGGTGTATTACGGCATCACACTGCCGCTACGGCTGGGAATTGCGCACGGACTGGATGAGCCGGGCGGCACGCGGGGGTATCTGTTGTTGGGACAGGAGTTTTAACCTTAAAACCGCAGTTCAGCCCGCAGATTACACAGATTAACGCAGATTATCATGCTGTTATCCGTAGAGACTGTATCACCCAAAAGTTGAGAACAGCATCGCTGTAATGGTTTGTTTTAATCGGGGTTAATCTGCGTAATCTGCGGGCAACTGTTTTTTTTGTTTAACAGATGTGCGCAGAATAAGGTTTATAGAAGATGCTGTTGGCGGATGTGTTGCAACAAGCCGTTCGCCGCATCTTCCACCATGTCCAGCACGCGTTCGAAACCGTCCGTGCCGCCGTAGTATGGATCCGGCACTTCCCATTCGTTATGATGCTCGGCGAATTCAAGGAACAGGCCCAGGTGGCTTTTGGCATCGTCTGGACGCAGACGTTCGAGTGTGACCAGATTGAGGTTATCCATCGCCAGCACATAATCGAAGCGGAAGAAATCCTGCGCCTCAACCTGGCGACCGCGCAAGCTGCTCATGTCGTAACCGCGCTGCTTCGCTGCCTGTTGCGCGCGCGCATCCGGCGCGGCGCCGACGTGGTAGTCATGCGTTCCGGCCGAGTCGATATGGATGCGCTCAAGCAGACCTGCTTTTGTAACGTGGCTGCGAAACACTGCTTCTGCCGTGGGTGATCTGCAGATATTGCCCATGCAGATAAAGAGCACTCTTACTTTGCTGGTATTCATAACAATAGAAATATTATTGACCGTGAACTAAATATTGGTCTGATTTTAGAACATATCGCATCGAATTATTTCAGGGCTCTCCGTTTTTTTGGGGGGAAAATGGTGGATATAACACTTACTTCCATCTGGGCTTCAACTTGTTTTGGAGACTACTATTCCGTAGCTGCAATGGGCACTAACTTCCTGATTGCAGGAACAACGTAAACCTGACATCGGCCGTGAGTATCGAGTCGTTGACCTTATCGCGCTGGAAGTTGATCTGATCCAGCGCAATGGCAGGATGGTCGGCAAGCACGCGGAATACGAAATGTCTGATATTCGCGTATCCCCCCTGCACCGGGAAAACCAATCCATACTCCAACTGCGGCTTGTTCTTCTCGTCAATACGATATTCCGCTTGCTTGAGTTCAACTTTGCTTGCCTCTGCGACAACCGAAATCGATCCCAGAATATCCGTCACATCCTGCTCGGCAGGCAAGGAATTGAAGAACGCGCCCAGTTCTTCCTGGCGGTCGCCCAAACTGAATGTACTGCCCTTCAAGTTCGATTTTGCAGAGACCGCATCTATCCGGCTATGCATGAACGCTGTTTCCAGTTCCAATGGTTGCAGCGCCCAAACGTGCAGCAAACCGGTCAAAGCAAGCAGCACGAGACCCGATGTGCCTTGCCAGCCGAGTTGTTCTTTCAATTCGTGGAACTGCTTCCTCATGATGGTTTGGCCCAATGCATGGACAAAGCGAAAGAAACCGGATGTTGCGGATCGTCGCGTTTGATTTCATGGCGCAACAGAAACACTTCGGAGAATGGCTTTGTTACCCGAAGCTGAGCAATCAGCGTGAGAACAGCCGCATAGTCTTTCGCCTCCCCTTCAATCTGCAGCAACCCGGTTTTCACATCGGGCTGTATGGACAAAATCGCCACGTTTGAACTTTTTACCGACTCCAGCCCCACAAATATTGCGTCCCATGGTGCGGTAAGACGGTTAATGATCTGCCGCGCCTGTTCAAAATCCTTTTCCGTGAACTGATAGCTGGAGCCATTCTTTTGCGTATCCAAACGAAGGCGGGAAGTCTTGATCATTTGATTCATCGCTTCCCGGTCATTCTGCAACCGATCATATGACACACCCAATTCGACCAGCAAAGCCAACCCCGTCAGCAGCAACAACCACCCTGCCGCCCTGCTGGGTCGGTTAGGCGGCTGCTGGAAATTCAGATCAAGGTGCCGCATCACAGGAACTCACACATGGTCATGGCATGCAAGCCATTGGATGAAGGCGGGCAACCATCCGGCACAGCAAGATCAAGCTTGTTGAATTCATATCCTGATTTTGGTATTGCCGAGGAAGTCTTGCCGGAAGGGGTATACAGATAAACCGTTTTACATGGCTCAGCCAGTGTACTGACCAGATTCTCTCGGTCAAGCAGCATAGGCAACTCATCTATATTTTCATGACACACACCGTTGATGGCGACGAACTCGCCTCCCGACAACAACGCCAGTAACGAATAGCCCGGTTCGTTGATTACCAGCCAGGCAGGATCAGTCCTGAACATCTTCTGAAAGCGGTTGAATACCGGCGTCAGGTAAGGCGTCACCAGATTCAACTTGAGCTGCTGTGCTGCACAGGCTTGCTGCAAACCATCCAGCAGCGCCCGATCCAGGGCACTGACCAAGCCAGGTGTACCAGCCTTGTCTGGCTGGATTCGCAACACCCACTGCTCAACCACCGTACCGTAGGTCTGGGCCAGGGCATGTCTGGCAAATCCTTCCTGTGCGGCATAGTTTTTCAGTTGCGCACCGAATGTGATGGCCGCAAATCGTGCCAACCGATTCGAAAGCACCACATTCACTTCAGCTTTCTGCCATTCCGGCTGCCTTAGCAACTGCGCGAACCGTTCCAGCACAGCTTGCCAAGGCTGCTGTTTGCTGATTGGGGTAATTTCCTCGTCATGCGTGGCCCGCAATGCAGGTTTCAACCCGCGGCCCAGCTTGATCATGCTGATTCGGTCCGGGCTCATCGCAACGTAGAGGCGGTTATGCCACGAAGGTGACATGATTGATTTCCTCCAATGTGGTGATGCCCTGCTCCACCAGATCCAGTGCCGCTTCACGCAACAGTCGTGTGCCGTTTTGCTTTGCCGCTTCCTTGATCAGTTCCACAGGCGCGCGGCTCGTGATCAGTCCGCGCAATTTGTCATTCAACAACAGGATTTCAGCAATCGCCCTGCGCCCTGCGAAGCCCGTTCCCCTGCACTGTCCGCAACCTTTACCTCTGATGAACTGATAATGTGCTGTCGTCTCCCTGCTCAGCCCGGAGTCACTCAACTCTTCATCGTCTGGTACATACGCTTCTGAGCAATGCACACAATTGATGCGCACCAGGCGTTGTGCCAACACGCCATTCAGTGCCGAGACGAAACTATAAGGGTCAACTTCCATGTGCATGAAACGGCTCATCACATCGAACACGTTATTGGCATGTACCGAGGTGAATACCAGATGGCCCGTCAACGCCGACTGGATAGCGATATGCGCCGTTTCGGCATCGCGTATTTCGCCCACCATGATCTTGTCCGGGTCGTGCCGCAAAATCGAGCGCAGGCCGCGCGCAAAGGTCAGGCCCTTTTTCTCATTCACCGGAATCTGCAGGATGCCCGGCAACTGGTATTCGACCGGATCTTCAATCGTGATGATCTTGTCCCGACCTTTGTTGATTTCGGAGAGGATCGCATACAGGGTGGTGGTCTTGCCGCTGCCGGTGGGGCCGGTCATCAGCAACATGCCATAGGGTTCGTTGGCGAGACGGCGGATTTCTTTCTTCACGCTGGCTTCAAAACCCAAACCATCCAGGGTGAATCCCTTCAACTCGTCGGACAGCGCTTTCTTGTCAAGAATACGCAGCACCGCATCCTCGCCAAAAATGCTGGGCATGATGGACACGCGAAAATCCACCTCCCTGCCCTCCAGCACAGCCTTGAAACGACCATCCTGCGGAATACGGTGTTCGGCAATGTCCAGCTCAGCCATCACCTTGATGCGCGATATGGCCTGTTCGGCGGTTTCATGTCCGCGGACTTCGCCGATCTTGTTCAGCACGCCGTCGATGCGGTTCTTGATAACCAGACCAGTGGGGGTACATTCCAGATGGATGTCGCTGGCCCCCGCCTTCAAGGCATCAAACAAAGCGGAGTTCACCAGTTTGACGACCGGGCTGCCATCTTCGCTGATGGATAGCAGGGAAATGTCCTGCTGCTCTATGTTGCCGCTTTCCGGGCTTGAACCGAGCAAGACATCGTCCACAGCCCGCACAAGATGTTCCTGCTGCACAAGATAAGCTGCCAGATCGGAGTGATGCACCAGCCTCCAGGTGGATTGCTGCGGTGCAATCCCCTGTGCCCAGGTTCTCAAACCTTGGTCGAATGGGTCGGCGAGCAATAACAAGTTGTTGCCATCGGCATCCTGCACTGCCATACAACCTCGTTTGACGGCATCCTGATAACTCAGCACTTCAAAGGCAGGCTGCAGGGTATGCATCTGCATCATGCTCAAGGCCGGGTAATGGAACTGGGTAGCCAGTTGCTCGACGAAGGCCGCATTCTCCAGACCGCTCATCTGCTGCAATCCGTCGATCAGGCGTGTGCCATCTTTGCCGGATTGGGCACGGGCGGCACTGATCAACTGGTGAGTAATATCTGGCATAGGGAGGGGATGTTAAATCACTGGACGCTGCTCGCCAATTCAAATATCGGCATGTACATCAGGACCACGATCAAGCCGATCACGACCCCGATGAAACCCATCAACAAAGGCTCAAAAAGCTTGCTGAACCAGTCGATCCATATCTCCAGTTCTTCATCCATAAAATCAGCTGTGCGCTCCATCATTTCGCCCATTTGCCCGCTGCGCTCGCCCACTTTCAACATGCGGGAAGATACCGTGGTACTGAGCTGATTCCTGTCCATC
Organism: Sideroxyarcus sp.; assembly: GCA_049286265.1. GTDB lineage: Bacteria > Pseudomonadota > Gammaproteobacteria > Burkholderiales > Gallionellaceae > Sideroxyarcus. Next base: position 4,999 of record JBAQDF010000062.1, on the reverse strand, counting down.
GCCTGCGAGATAGTGACGCCTTCCCTGATTTCACGTCCTGCATTGGTCAACTTGATTTGCAGTTCTTGCGCCAACAGCCCCTTGGCCATGTCGATAGCAGTAACCATGGGGATGCCACCGCGCAGCAGCATGCCCAATGTGCGGTATAAACGCGCCAGCTGATAGAGCCTGACCCGCTCACCGATGGTCGGGATTTTCTGGAAAGTCAGCATCAGCCAGGCTCTCGAACCGGGCAGACTCAGCCAGTGAGCGGCAAGGCCAATAAGCACAGCGATCCCGCCCAGTGCAACCGCTGCATGTGCGGAAACAAACTGGCCCCACGCCAGCAACAACTGCGAGAAGAACGGGATATCGCCCCGGATATCTTCGTACACCTTGCTGAAGCGCGGCACCACATAGAACATCAGGAACAGACTCACCAGCCCGCCCACCACAATCAGCAGCGCGGGATACACCGAGGCGCTGATGACGCGTTTTTTGATCACGTCGGACTGTTCCTGGAAACGAACATAACGATCCAGCGCCTCGGTCAGGCTCCCGGTATGTTCGCTGGCGCTGATCGTCGCCACATAGAACGCCGTGAACACGTCCGGAAAAGCGCTCAAGGCAGTGGACAGCGATTTGCCTTGATACAGTGAAGTTCGCAATGAATCGAGCAATTTGCGGTTGGCGGGGTTGTGTTCTTTTTCAACAAGAAGATCGATGACTTCGGTGAGCGAAAGCCCGGCAGATAATAAAGCCAGCAGTTCGCGGCTGAATAGCAGAACGGGAAATTTCTTGGCTCGCTTGAAGCGCAACAAACCGAATTGCAGCGGTTTGACTTCGAGCACCGTGCAACCTTTCAGGTCGGAATGTGACCTGACACCGCTCTCGTCCGCTGCTTCAAGCTCCAGTGTCAACAGCTCATTGCTGCCTTTAACGGCGGTGACGAGATAGCGCATCCGGATTACCAGTTGGTGATATCAGCGTTTTCGCCTTCGCCACCCGCCTGACCGTCCTTACCGAAGGAGAGCAGGTCATATTCCCCATGCTCACCGGGCTGACGGTATTGATAGGCATTGCCCCAGGGATCGGGTGGCAAAGCTTTCTTCAGATACGGCCCATCCCATTTGGGTTCGTTGGCTGGTTTGCTCATCAGCGCAGCCATGCCCATCGCTGTACTTGGGTAATGCCCAGTATCAAGACGATATTGATCCATCGCCTTGTCGAAAGCATCGATCTGCGCACGAGCCACTTTGATTTCCGATTTGCCGATCTGGCTGAAATACTTGGGTCCGACATATCCGGCAAGCAAGCCAATGATCACCATCACCACCAGTAGTTCGAGAAGAGTGAAGCCCCAGTGTTTCTTCAATTGATTTGTTTTCGCCTTGATGAAGAGTCTATTCATTTTCTACGCAGACTTATGGGATAACAATGCGGTAAGTGTAGCAGTTTTGATATCTGGCGAATCAGGAAAACCGCGCATGGATCTTGCGTACAACACGCAATCTACTTCTATATTCCCATAGCCAAGCTCCGCTCTGCTGGCCGTCGAATAACACACCGAAAAAGTCATGCAATCGTGGCCATGGCACACGCAACCTGCCCGCTAATGGTTGCGGTTGGCGCATGCGTGTGCACCACGTTGTGTGGCGCCCCCCCTGCACCAGATTCGCTTCCTGCGTTTCAGCCAAAAGGTGATAGACATCGGCATCTAACACCAATCCTGGCGTGGCATTCATACCCTACTAAAACACTCTCAGGTTTGCCCAAATACTTCCAGCCACGCCATCCGGCCTTGAAGATGGTCAGTAGAAGCAGTTACCGCACCTATTCATTCAAGAACTCAAGAAACGTCTCGCATCTGCACTTACACCTTAGTACAATAGTAAATGTTTTCAGATACAGGTATTTTTGTAGCTGAAAAATAATTGCTCATTGCAAAAGCCTTTAACTAGGGATGAAATACATGTTCTATAAACAAGTCGCAAAAATTTTCGCCATCGCATTATTTGGAATCCTTACCTGTTCCAATGCCGTTGCCGTTACCGAGCGCTTTACCGCAACGAGCCTATCCTTTGGCCTGCTTGGTTATCTGGAGTACGACACTTCTTCTTTCGACGGCAGTTCGTCTCAATTGGTGACTAACGACCATTTGCTGGCCATCAACTTTACCGATCCGTTTTCTTTGAATCAGTTTGTCACTCCTGGCAGCTTCTCCGAAGGCACAGTTATTGACTCATCGAGTCCCCTGCATACGGTTGTAGGTGGCATTGGATTCATCGGCGGTACAGATTTCAGTAATGGGGTATGGTTTTTCGGTACCAATTGTGTCTTCCTGGCTGATAGCTATTATGTGGATGTGACCTGGATGACATCGGAGATATCCGTGGTCTCCCCCGTTCCAGAATCCAAAACATACGCCATGCTGCTGGTTGGTTTGGGTTTGATAGGGTTTATGGCGCGTCGCAGAAAAGAACTCAACGTTTAATCCGGCAATTCATGTTCAATCGTTAACGGGAGCTCAGGCTCCCGTTTTTCTTTATTGTGGCGGCGAGCGTGTGTCGTTCGAGCAGGCCGGTGCAGGACTATCTGAACATCATCGCCGCCAAGAAGGGCATGCCGCTTTCGCAGATCGCAAACGATCTGCTTAAATGGGAAATCGGGATTATCGAGGCGGTGAAGTAGCAGGTCAGACAGGCGGCTAAAAACCAGCAGCCAAAGAAAGAAGCCTCTGCATCCGAGTTAACGGTGGCGGTGGCTTTTTATTTATTGAAGAAGAAGAGATAGAGAGAGCAACATCCGGCGCAATATCGATTGCGCCCTACCGGGCTATCGGTGAGAAATGCGTTAGTGCAAGACCTAATGCTCTCGCCTCAGCTGAGAAATGTGTTAATGCAAGACCTGACCCCCAGCACGTTGACAGGGGAGGCTAATGGGTGACCCCAGCCCCACATGCCCCATTCATGCTCATGCAGCACTAAGGGACTAGGGGACGGTGCTAGTAATTTTCGTAAACTTTTTAATTTCATTTAATTGCTCCAAATTATCCGCATCAATCATGATGTGATATTTAGGCACTACCGCTACCACATAGGATTTATCTTTAATAATCTTAGGCTTTATGACGTACGCCGTACCCCAATCGAAATGCATTGTTTGTTTATCAATATTGCTTGCCTGATCGATGTTGTCATATTTGTCGCCAACCCATATTACGGCAATAGTCCCATTTGAAAATGGGTTCAGCCAATCTATTTTATAAAACAACGCACCATGCCGAGAATGGTCATTGTTAAATGAATCCCAAATTGATGATTCAGTTGAATACGAAGGCAGCCATGCGTCGGTAAATTCAATTGACACATCTTTGACTTGCGCCTTTACTGGATAAACACCGGATAGATATAGCGCATAAACAATTTGTTTGAAATAGACAGACGTAACCACGCAAATAAATATTGTGATTGCAACTATTTTATAGGTTCGAGACATATCCACTTTTTTCGATCAATCTATTGATGCTGTTTGTCTATCTGTTCTGCTTTTGAAACGCTCTCATGCATGTCACTCCCTTGGTCATACTTGCCTTTCATTTTCACGGCGTCTTTCAAATTTTTGGGGAAAGTTTCTACAATTTTTTTCTTGGCTGGATCGACCTTCCCCTTACCAATGGTTTCCTTTACAAGTTCAGCCCCTTTTTTTGTTGCCTCTGCTATCTTAGCAAAGTCACGACTATTGCCTTCTTGTAGCGCATTAGCGTCCATATTATTCGGCGAATTCACACCATCAGCCGCTTGTGTAGCTCTTTCAACCCGATCCTTAAAGGCATCAAGTGACGTATGAAGAGAATCATATGCTTTGATTGCCAAATTGACCCCCACGACAATCACAGCAAGCACAACAATTTCTTTCGCGAATTTACCATCCGGATCAACATACCGATTCGGATTGTTATTGGCATAGGCGTACCGATTGAAGGAGTGAATATTGTCTTCCCTGAACCCAACCGGATCAATCCCCGTAAACCGCCCAATCAACGGATCGTAATACCTCGCGCCCATGTAACTCAGCCCGCTATCCTTGTCATACGGCTTGCCGGTAAACCAGATGTTGTTATCGGCCGCAGGCGGCTGCATCGGGTCGCCATACGGACGGTAGCTTTCTTTCCACAGCAGTGCGCCGACGGCATTCGTCGCCACCATCGGGGTGCCGCTGATGTCGTTGTGGTAGTAGGTGATCTTTTCCGCTGCCACGGTGACGTTGACGGCCGCCGAGGTGCTGGCATTGTTGTTGGCGTCTCCTTCGTAGCTTGCCGTCAGGCTATAGGTGCCTGCTGCACTAAAGGAGGTGTTGAGGGTGGCTTGGCTCACGGAGAGGGTGGCGGTGCCCACTATGGTGGCGCCGTTCTTGAATGTCACCGTGCCATTGGGTAGCGCACCCATTACGGTTGCTTTCAAGACTACGGCTTCTCCCGTCAAGGCAGGGTTGCTGGATACTGTCAGGAGGGTTTTGCTGGTGCCCTTGTTGATGACTTGCGCCACAACGGCTGAGGTGCTGGCCGCGTTGTAGCTATCGCCGTTATAGGTTGCGGTCAGGGTATGCGTGCCTACGGTTATACCGACGTAGTTGAGGGTGACTTTTCCGGCTACGAGGGTGCCTGTCCCCAACGGGGTCACTCCATCCTTGAAAGTGACGGTGCCTGTCGGGTTTGCCGCCGGGTTTGCTCCCGTCACGGTCGCGCTCATGGTGTTCGGTTGACCGGCCGCAGCGGGATTGACCGATGTCGTAAATATTGTTGATGTTGGAGAAAGATTCACTGTCTGCGCTACCGCTGCCGAGGTGCTGGCTGCGTTGGTGGCATCCCCTGCATATTCCGCCGTCAGGCTATACGCGCCCACTGTGTTGAAGGTGTGATTGAGGGTGGCTGTTCCTGCTGCGATGGTGCCCGTGCCCAACACCGTTGAGCCTTCCTTGAAGGTGACGGTGCCCGTTGGGCTATTGCCTGTCACTGTGG
>JBAQDF010000061.1:0-7728 GCA_049286265.1 Sideroxyarcus sp. | reverse complement strand
ATGATGTTTGAAAGGGCCGACGAGGACGTCGGCGCTCCCACGGGCAGATAACTCCATAGCACCGGGACCTTTGTACAGGTGAGTAAGCGGCCCGCCATCGGCTATAATCCGCCATCTTCAATATTCGCACCGCCATGAGCCTTTTGAACATCGTCATCCTCGCTGCCGGCAAGGGCACGCGCATGTATTCCGACAAACCCAAGGTATTGCATGCTCTGGCGGGCAAGCCGCTGGTGCAGCATGTGCTGGATTGCGCGACTTTGCTGCAGCCGCAGCAGGTATGCGTGGTGTACGGGCACGGCGGCGATGTGGTGCCGCAGGCGATGCAGCTATACGGTGCCAAATTCGTGATCCAGGAGCCGCAGCTCGGCACCGGCCACGCTGTGCAGCAGGCCATGCCGCACCTCAAAGATGGCAGCCGCACGCTGGTGCTGTACGGCGATGTGCCGCTGATCCAGCACAGCACCTTGCACCAGATGCAGCAGGCGGGTGAAGGCCTGGTGCTGCTCACCGTCAATCTCGACAATCCCACCGGCTACGGCCGCATCGTGCGCAATGCGCAGGGCGATGTGCAGTGCATCGTCGAGCAAAAGGATGCCACGCCCGAGCAATTGGAAATCACGGAAGTGAACACCGGCATCCTGCTGGCGCCGACAGAAAAGCTGCGCGCATGGCTCAGCAAGCTCGGCAACAACAACGCCCAAGGTGAGTACTACCTTACCGATATCGTCGCCATGGCCGTGCAGCAAGGGCTGGCGGTGCATACCGTACAGCCTGCGCACCAGTGGGAAGTCGAGGGCATTAACAACAAAGTGCAGCTCGCAACCCTGGAGCGCGTCTGGCAGCAGACCTTGGCCAATAAATTGATGACACAGGGCGTGACGCTGGCCGATCCGGCGCGCATCGATGTGCGCGGTGAGTTGAGCTGCGGGCGCGATGTCGAGATCGATGTCGGCTGCATTTTCGAAGGTAACGTGAAGCTGGCCGACCGCGTTCGCGTGGGTGCATACACAGTCATTCGCAACGCGACCATCGCGCAAGGCACGCAGATCGCGCCTTACAGCAACATAGACTCAAGCGAAGTAGGCGCCAACTGCCACATCGGGCCGTATGCGCGTCTGCGCCCCGGCAGCAAGCTGCACGACGATGCGCATGTCGGCAACTTCGTCGAAATAAAGAACAGCGAGATCGGCCAGGGCAGCAAGGCCAACCACCTGAGCTACATCGGGGATGCCACTGTGGGCAGCCGCGTCAACATCGGCGCGGGCACCATCACCTGCAACTACGACGGCGCGAACAAATTCCGCACCGTCATCGAAGACGATGCCTTCATCGGTTCGGATACGCAGCTGGTTGCGCCGGTAACGGTGGGCAAGGGCGCGACGATCGGCGCCGGTTCGACCATCACAACCAACGCACCTGCCGGTGAACTGACCATATCGCGCGGCAGACAGACGACGATCACCGGCTGGCAGCGTCCGGTCAAGAAAGCGAAAGTCGACAAGTGACGACCACGCATTGCAGACGCCTGTCATCCAATGGACTATTTAGGCTCAACCAGAATAGTCTATTCGAACGGAACCAGTTCCTTCCCCCTTCCAGGGGCTGCGCCAAGACCGACCGAAGGTCGAGCGTCTGGCGGCGTACTCCTTGCGGGTGGAAGGTGAGGATGGGGGTAGAGTCGTGGAATGCCGCTGCTTCTACCCCCACCCTAGCCCTCCCCCTGCAAGGGGGAGGGGATATATCCGCTTATGAATTAGGCAGATTTGATGCTCGCTTAATTCCCCCTTTCCCCTTCACGAGGTTCTAAACATGTGTGGAATCGTAGGCGCTGTAGCGCGCCGCAATGTAGTGCCAATTCTGGTCAATGGCCTGTTACGCCTGGAATACCGCGGCTATGACTCGGCCGGACTGGTGGTCGTGCGCGACGGCAAACTGGACCGCGTGCGCAGCACCGGCCGTGTAGCCGAGCTTGCCGAAAAAAGCGCCAGCACCCAGGGTGAACTGGGCATCGCCCATACCCGCTGGGCCACGCACGGCATACCGAGCGAACGCAACGCCCACCCGCACATCAGCCGCAACCTCATTGCGGTGGTGCACAACGGCATCATCGAGAACTACGAAGAATTGCGCACCGACCTGACGGCGCAAGGCTACGAATTCACCTCCGACACCGATACCGAAGTCATCGCCCACCTGATCCACAGCCATTACGCGCAGGGCAGTCTGCTGGTCGCTACGCAAATGGCGCTGACGCAACTGGTCGGCGCCTATGCCATCGGCGTCATCGCGGCAGACAATCCGCACCAGCTCATCGCCTCGCGCAAGGGCAGCCCGCTGTTGCTGGGCGTGGGCGAGGGCGAGCACTTCGTCGGTTCCGACATGTCGGCCTTGCTGCAAGTCACCAAGAACGTGGTGTATCTGGAAGAAGGCGACGTGGTCGAGTTGAACCTGGCCAACTACCGCATTTTCGACGCGCAGGGCAAGGCGGTGCAGCGCCCGGTGCATGTGAGCGAACTCAATAACGACAGCGTTGAGTTGGGCGAATACCAGCACTACATGCAAAAGGAAATCCACGAGCAGCCGCAAGCCTTGGCGAACACGCTGGAATCGGTGTGCAACAGCCAGTCGTTGATTCCCGGCATATTCGGCGCGGAAGCGAATGTCATATTCCCGCAAATCGAAAACATCCTCATCCTCGCCTGCGGCACCAGCAATCATGCGGGCCAAGTCGCGCGCTACTGGCTGGAAGAGATCGCGGGCATTCCGTGCAGCGTGGAAGTGGCGAGCGAATACCGTTACCGCACCAGCGTCGCCAATCCCAAGACTTTGGTGGTCACCATTTCACAATCCGGCGAAACGGCGGACACGCTTGCCGCACTCAACCATGCGAAAGTGACCGGCCACATGTTCACGCTGTCCATCTGCAACGTGCCGGAAAGCGCCATCGTGCGCCAATCCAAGCTGCGCCTGATGACACGCGCGGGTCCCGAAATCGGCGTGGCCTCGACCAAGGCCTTCACCACCCAGCTTGCCGCTCTGTTCCTGCTGACGCTGGTGCTGGCCAAGTTGCGCGGGCGCCTGAGTGAGGAACGCGAGCAGCAATTCCTGCATGAATTGCGCCACCTGCCTGCAGCCGTGCAGAAGGTGCTGGCGCTGGAGCCGAAAATCGCCGAGATGTCCAAACACTTCGCCGACAAACACCATGCATTGTTCCTCGGACGCGGCATGCATTACCCGATCGCGCTGGAAGGCGCGCTCAAACTCAAGGAAATATCCTACATCCACGCTGAGGCTTACCCCGCTGGCGAGCTCAAGCACGGCCCGCTGGCGCTGGTGGATAAGGACATGCCCGTGGTGTCGGTGGCGCCCAACGACGCCTTGCTGGAAAAACTGAAGTCCAACCTGCAGGAAGTCCGCGCGCGCGGCGGGGAGTTATACGTTTTCGCCGACGCCAATACCCACATGAAGGAAGCCGAAGGCATCCACATCCTGCAAATGCCCGAACACGCGGGTTTTCTGAGCCCTATTCTGCACACCATCCCTTTGCAACTGTTGGCATATTACGTAGCACTGCAAAAGGGAACGGATGTGGATAAACCGCGCAATCTGGCGAAGTCTGTCACTGTAGAGTAATCCACCAAGCCTCTCTCCCCATTCCTCTCGCGTGATGCGAGATGGGGGAGTTGGCTTCCAATCCCACCACCACCTAGGAGAGAACATGGCGGTCATCGCCGTATTCAACCAAAAGGGCGGCGTGGGTAAAACCACCACCACCTTGAATCTTACCGCCGCGCTATCGCTTGCGCAGAGGCATCCCATCGCGCTGGATATGGACCCGCAGGGCCACCTGACCATTGCCTCCGGCCTGAAAAACGGAACACTGCAAGCCAGGAACATCGCGGCATTTTTCCGCGACAAGGTTCCGCTGGCCAAGCTGATACACGACACCCCCGCAGGCTGGCAGATCATTCCGGCCACGTTGGAGTTGGCCAAGATCGATGCCCTGTACGGCAGCGACCCGCAAGCCGCGAAGATGCTGAAGCAGGGTCTCTCAGAAGAGTTGACCCTGACCGGCGCGCCTATCCTGATCGATTGCTGCCCGATGCTGGGCGTGCTCACGCTTAACGCGCTGCTGGCTGCTGACAAGGTGCTGATCCCGGTATCGGCCGATTATTTGTCGCAACACGGCGTACACCGGCTGGATGCCGCGCTCAACGTGCTGGAAAAGAAACTGCAGCGCACCTTCGAACGCCGCATCGTGGTAACAAGATTCGATTCCCGCCGCAAACTGTCCTTCGACATCTACGACAAACTCAAGGAGCGCTACGGCAAACTGGTGTGCAAAACGCGCATCGGCGAAACGGTGGGATTGGCAACCAGTCCGATGCACGGCCTGGATATATTCGCCTACGCCCCGCAAAGCCCGGGCGCGACAGACTACAAGCTGCTGGCGACGGAGTTGATGGAGAGCGGGTTCTTTTAAACTAAGTTGTAGTTGTAGATACTCCATCTTCCCTCCCCCTTGCAGGGGGAGGGCTAGGGAGGGGGTAGAAATGGCAGCGCTTCACAACTCTACCCCCATCCTAACCTTCCCCCTGGTGCGTGGTTGTTGCCGCTTCAGCGGCTTTACAACCACGGCCTACCCCTTGCGGGTGCAAGGGGGAAGGAACAGCTTCGATTCTCTGACCGTTTGGGTTTAAACGAAGTAAATATAAGCCGTAAGCAGCACCGAAGCACCCAGCATAAGCGCTATGACCATTAACCAGACATTGCGCTTGTGTTGTTGCCTGATCATCTCCAGCAGCAGCGGCGCCGCCTGCGCTGCCAGGTTGTCATTCAGGCGTTCATGCAACAGACGCGGCAACTGCGGCAACAGCATCGCATAACGCGGTGCCTCGGCGCGCAGCGCTTTGATGAAACCGCGCCAGCCGACCTGTTCGCTCATCCAGCGCTCCAGCCAGGGCTTGGCGGTCTTCCACAGATCGAGCTCGGGGTCGAGTTGCAATCCCAAACCTTCAATGTTGAGCAGCGTTTTTTGCAGCAACACCAGCTGCGGCTGGATTTCGATGCCGAAACGGCGCGAGGTCTGGAACAGGCGCAGCAGCACTTTGCCGAACGAAACATCGCGCAGCGGCTTGTCGAAAATCGGTTCGCATACGGCACGGATCGCCGCCTCGAATTCGTCCACGCGGGTATCTGCGGGAGCCCAGCCGGACTCGATGTGCAACTCGGCCACGCGTTTGTAATCGCGGTTGAAGAATGCGATGAAGTTCTGTGCCAGGTAATTCTTGTCGGTAACGGTGAGCGTGCCCACGATGCCGAAATCCATCGCCACATAGCGCCCGTCGCGCGTCACCAGGATATTCCCGGGGTGCATGTCGGCGTGGAAAAAGCCGTCGCGGAACACCTGCGTATAAAAGATCTCCACGCCGTTGCAAGCCAGTTTGCACAGGTCGACCCCTGCCTCGCGCAAGCCAGCGATGTTGCTGATGGGCAGGCCATGCATGCGTTCCATCACCATCACACTGTCTGAACACCAGTCCCAATAGACTTCGGGCACCAGCAGCAATTTGGCATCGGCAAAATTGCGCCGCAGCTGGCTGCAATTAGCTGCCTCGCGCATCAGGTCGAGCTCGTCATGCAGGTACTTTTCAAATTCGGCGACAACCAGTTTGGGTTTCAGGCGCTTGCCGTCTTCCCACAAGCGTTCGATCAGGTCGGCGCAAATTTGCAGCAGGGCAACATCATGATCAATGACACTCAGGATACCGGGACGCAGAATCTTCACTGCAGCCTTGCGTCCGTCCGGCAAAGTGGCGAAATGCACCTGCGCGACCGAAGCGCTGGCCACGGGCGTTTCATCGAACTCGGCAAAAACCTCGTGCAGGGGCTTGCCATAAGCACCTTCGAGCAGGGCAACCGCCTGGGCCGACGGGAAAGGCGGAACCTGGTCCTGCAGCTTGGCCAGTTCATCGGCAATGTCGGTGGGGATGAGGTCGCGGCGTGTGGAAAGCAACTGGCCGAATTTGACGAAGATCGGCCCCAGTGTCTCCAGCGCCAGGCGCAGCCGTTCGGCGCGAGGGCGTGAGGTGTTGCGGAAGAACAGCAGCCAGTTGAGCGGGCGCAGCAACCAGCTGGTCTTCTCGTGCGCCAGCAAAAACTCGTCCAGACCGAAACGCAGAACGACAAAGATGATCTTGAGTAATCGTAAGAATCGCATCACTGATAGTCGGGCAAAAAAAAGGGGCACTGGAAAATCCAGTGCCCTCTAGTTTACTTGAGTTTGAGGCTAAATCTCTAAATCTGCTGGATTCCGGCCAGCAGCCAGACGGACTTGTCATCCTTCAGGTTTTTCTGCACGTGCCAAATCTCGTCAAAGCTTTCAGGGGCGCCGTTGTTTTCGCGCAACTGGCCGCTCATGCGCACACTGGCGATGGCGAAATCATTTTCAGTATTCACTTCCAGCAAATCCGCATTGACGGCAACCACATCCGTCTTTTGCGGGGCATCGCCGCGTTCCTGCAACTGCATCGAGACTTCGGCGAACATCTCCGGTGTGGTGTATTCGCGGATGTCGTTCAGGTCCTTGCGGTCGTTGGCTGCCTGCAGGCGGATGAACGAGGTCTTAGCGCTGCGCAGGAAGCTTTCCACCGGGAAGTCGGCAGGGATATTGCCTGCGGCAACGGGGGCTGCCAGACTACCGCCCAACGGCTGCTGCACAGGCTCCTGCACGCCACCATAAGGCGCGCCCGCTCCGGCGTACTGCATTGCCGGGGCTTGCTTGCGGCGGAACATCGAAATCACAAACATGATTGCGACACCAACCAGAATCATCATCAGGATAGAGCCCATGCCGCCACCCAAACCCGAGCCGGCGAAGAGCGCACCCAAACCCGCGCCAATAGCCAGACCGGCCAGGGGACCGAGCCACTTGTTACCGGCAGGTTGCGGCGTTGCGGCTGGTTGTGCGGGAGTGCCGGGCGCAGGAGCGGCGGCAGGTGTTTTTTGCACCGGCGCACTCATCGTGCGCTGCTTGCCGAAGCTGCTGCCACCGCCGAAACGGCGGGCTTCAGCGCTGGTAGCGAGCAAAGTCAGGCTGGTTAATGCAATGGTCAACAAGATTACAAAGCGTTTCATGTGATTCCTCAACAGTGGACAAATTCAAAGCGGCGCGGAGTATAGCACCCGCTACGGCGATGCTACTGGCAGCAGATTACAGTTTGGTTATCAGGGTTTTACGAGCTTAACATCGGTGACGAAATAGGCTGTGTCGCCGAAACATGAAGTGGGCAAACCCTGATGCTCTTCGTAAACCAGCGAGACACGCTGCCCAACCTGCCGGTTGATTTTGTCAGCCACAACATCGTCTCGCACGGTGAACAGGAATTTCTCGGGTGCGGCGCCGGGCAATGCCACCAGGGACAGCTCGCCTTCCCAGGTTTTGCACAGCCAGCCTTTCTTGGAAAGTTTCTGCATGAACCCGGCACGCTCGCCTTCCGAGTAGCTCCAGTTCAAAGCCAGCCAGAGGTAACCGGCAAATACGACGGATACGACAACGACAAAACCGAGGGTTGCAGTCAGAATGCTTTTTGGCAGCATGATGAGGTCCTGTAAATGAAATGGAAGAACGAAGTCAATTATAGACCAGCGGAAAATTATGGAAGTGCTGAACAAGGGCGGAGGGAAGAAGCAGGTTTTAACCCGGCAAATCCATTAGAGCCGAAC
>JBAQDF010000060.1:0-54143 GCA_049286265.1 Sideroxyarcus sp. | reverse complement strand
GTCATACATCTTGCCGACGGGGACGTCGGCGCTCCCATGTGTTGCCAAATATTTCACTTACGGCTTCACCTTAGTGATGCCGGATCAATCAGGAGTTGCCATGTCCGACCTCAACGACCCCAGAGTCTTCTTTGCCGCCGAGCGCACCCTGCTCGCATGGAACCGCACCAGCCTGTCCCTGATGGCCTTCGGCTTCGTGATCGAGCGCTTCGGGCTGTTCGTTTCCATCCTGATGCCGCAGCACAACATGCCCATGCAGCGCGGCATATCCTTCTGGACCGGGCTGATTTTTGTGCTGCTGGGGGTGTTCGTCGCCATTTTTTCGACCCTTCAATACCGAAAGGTATTGAGCACGCTGAAGCCGATCGAGATCCCGGAAGGCTATCGAACCAATCCCGGCGTCATCACCAACCTGGTTGTGGCCGCTATGGGCATCGTTTTGATTGTCTACTTCTTCCACGGCGTCTAAGCCCCGCTAACCGGCTGTTTTTTAGCAACTTCGTCGAAAAGGTGGACAATCTCTCCCTTTTTCGGCAAACTCCGCCCCCCATGAAGAACATCCTCGTACTGCACGGCCCCAACCTGAACCTGCTCGGCACCCGCGAGCCGGATGTGTATGGTCGCGTCACGTTGGACGAAATTAACACCAAATTGACGGCATTAGCCGCAGCAAAGAGCGCAAAGCTGACTCATTTGCAAAGCAACGCGGAAGCGGCGCTGGTAGAACGCGTACAACTGGCGCGCACCGACGGCACGGACTTCATCATCATCAATCCGGCGGCTTTCACCCACACCAGCGTCGCCCTGCGCGACGCGCTGGCGGCGGTTGCCATCCCGTTCGTCGAAGTACACCTTTCCAACGTGCATGCCCGTGAAGCTTTCCGCAAGGAATCCTATTTCTCCGATATCGCCATCGGCGTCATCAGCGGTCTGGGCGCGACGGGATATGAACTCGCACTGCAATTTGCACTACAACAACAATCTGTAAGGAGCTGAAAATGGATCTACGCAAACTGAAGACACTGATCGAGCTGGTCGAGAACTCGGGCATCGCCGAACTGGAACTGACCGAAGGTGAAGAACACGTACGCATTTCCCGCTCCAGCTCCGTAGCCGCCCCCATGCAGCAATACTATGCTGCCGCTCCGCAAGCCGCCCCTGCGCCCGCCGCAGCGCCTGCTGCTGCCGCAGCCGCACCTGCCGCCCCCGCCGTGCCGGAAGGCCATGTGGTCAAATCGCCCATGGTCGGCAGCTTCTACCGCTCTCCTTCCCCCGGCTCCAAGTCTTTCGTGGATGTCGGCCAGAACGTGAATGAAGGCGACACCCTGTGCATCATCGAAGCGATGAAACTGCTCAATGAGATCGAATCGGACAAGTCCGGCGTGATCAAGGCGATCCTGGTCGAAAATGGCCAGGCAGTCGAGTTCGGTCAACCCCTGTTCATCATCGGTTAACACATCATGGCCGTATTTACGCGCAAGACCCGCCCAGCAGCTCCGCCGGAGAAGCCCGTCATGTTTGAAAAAATCCTCATTGCCAATCGGGGCGAGATCGCACTGCGAATTCAGCGCGCCTGCCGCGAAATGGGCATCAAGACCGTCGCCGTGCATTCCGAAGCCGATGCCGAAGCCAAGTACGTGAAGCTGGCTGACGAGTCCGTGTGTATCGGTCCGGCTCCATCCAGCCTGAGTTACCTGCATGTGCCCGCCATCATCAGCGCGGCGGAAGTGACCGACGCGCAAGCTATCCACCCCGGTTACGGCTTCCTCTCCGAGAACGCCGATTTCTCCGAGCGCTGCGAAAAATCCGGCTTCGTGTTCATTGGCCCGCGCGCCGAAACCATCCGCCTGATGGGCGACAAGGTTTCCGCCAAAAACGCCATGAAGAAAGCCGGTGTGCCCGTGGTGCCCGGCGTCGACGGCGCCTTGCCGGACGACCCGGCCGAGATCATCAAGATAGCCAAGCACATCGGTTATCCGGTCATCATCAAAGCCTCGGGCGGCGGCGGCGGTCGCGGCATGCGCGTGGTGCATACCGAGGCTGCGCTGCTCAACGCCGTAACCATGACCAAGACCGAAGCGCAGGCTGCCTTTAACAATCCCATGGTTTACATGGAGAAGTTCCTGGAGAACCCGCGCCATATCGAAATCCAGATCCTGGCTGACCAGCACGGCAACGCGGTGTATCTGGGCGAGCGCGATTGCTCCATGCAGCGCCGTCACCAGAAGATCATAGAGGAAGCGCCAGCTCCGCATCTCAACACCAAACTGCGCGACAAGATCGGCGAGCGTTGCGCCGAAGCCTGCCGCAAGATCGGTTATCGCGGTGCTGGCACATTCGAGTTCCTGTACGAGAACGACGAGTTTTACTTCATCGAGATGAACACGCGCGTGCAGGTCGAACACCCTGTCACCGAAATGATCACCGGTGTCGACATCGTGCAGATGCAGATACGCATCGCCGCAGGCGAAAAGATGGCGCTGCGCCAGAAGGACATCCAGTTGCGCGGCCATGCGGTCGAATGCCGCATCAATGCCGAGCATCCCTACACCTTCGTGCCGTCGCCCGGACGCATCACCAACTGGCATGTGCCCGGCGGCCCCGGCATCCGCGTCGATTCGCATGTGTACAACAACTACTTCATTCCGCCGCATTACGATTCGATGATCGGCAAGATCATCGCTTACGGCGACACGCGCGACCAGGCGATTGCCCGCATGCGCACCGCTCTGTCCGAGATGGTGGTGGAAGGCATCAACACCAATATCCCGCTGCACCAGGAGTTGATGAACGACGCCGCATTCATTCGCGGCGGAACCAGCATCCATTATTTGGAACACAAACTGGCAGAAAAGAAAGGCAAGTAGGCGCAACTACTGCGCTGGCTGATACTGCGTTGACCAATGGCTCAAAATCCTCATTTACATCACAGTAAACTCCGGTTTTTCGCCATTGGCCGCCTTGTCTCAGCTGCGCTCGCTACGTTGCTCCTGATTATATGAGCTGGCTCACGCTGGCAGTGCGCGCCGAAGCGGCTTACGCCGAGGCGCTGAGCGAGGCACTGCTGGCGCACGGTGCGCTTTCCGTCGACATGCTGGATGCCGATGCCGATACGCCCGACGAGCAGGCCATCTTCGGCGAACCCGGCGAACCCACTTCCGCCGTCTGGCAGCACAATCTTGTGAATGCACTGTTCGAAAGCGATGCCGATGTGACAGGCATCCTGCAAGCCTGTTGCGGAGAACTTGGCCTGGCCAAAATTCCCGAACATCACATCACCAAGCTGGAAGAAAGCGACTGGGTTCGCCTTACCCAAGCCCAGTTCGACCCCATCCGTATTTCGCATCGCCTGTGGATTGTGCCAACCTGGCACACACCGTCCGACCCGTCCGCCATCAATATTGCTCTCGATCCCGGCCTCGCCTTCGGCACCGGCAGCCATCCCACTACGCGACTGTGCCTGCGCTGGCTGGATGCGAATCTCAAGGGCGGCGAAACCGTGCTCGATTACGGTTGCGGTTCCGGCATTCTTGCCATCGCGGCCATGAAACTGGGCGCGGACAGCGCCATCGGCGTGGATGTGGACGCGCAGGCAGTGGTTGCCAGCCGCGACAACGCACTCGCCAACCATGTCTGCGCCGACTTTTTCCTGCCCGAAGGCGTGACGCTCACCCAATATGACGTGGTCGTCGCCAACATCCTCACCAATCCCCTGCGCGCTTTGGCTCCGCTGCTGGCTGGCTCAACAAAAACCGGGGGCCGCATCGTGCTGTCCGGCATCCTTGCCGAACAGGCGGAGGAAGTCATGCGCATTTACGCGCAATGGTTTGACCTCGCGCCCGCCGTGTTGGAAGATGGATGGTGTTGTCTGTCCGGCAGGAAGAAATGACTGAAATCACCAAATGCCCCGTTTGCGGCACCCGCTTCAAAGTGACCGGCACGCAGCTCGATGCGCATGACGGTCTGGTGCGTTGCGGGCATTGCCACGATGTTTTCGATGCGCGCAAGTATTTGCATGACGACGAACCCAGCAGGCAACTCAGCCTGCCTATCGGGCCCGAGTTTCAGACGGGCGAAGCTGATCTCAGACCCATCCCCAGCATCCCCGAGCTGGAAGCGGAGCGCAAGACACTGGCGCAACAAGTCCAGTTCGTCGAAGAACTCACCGACGAGGTGATCGAAAAGCCGCCGCACAAGACCGATTGGATAGGCATTTTTCTGGCTTTGTTACTCGCTCTGGGACTCGCAGGACAGGCCGCTTATTACTACCGCGTCGAACTCGGATCGCAATTGCCCGGCCTCAAACCCCTGCTGGCGGAGTATTGCACCTTGCTCGACTGCACCGTGCCGTTGCCGCAAAAAGCCGATTTGATCGCCATCGATTCTTCCGAACTGGAATCCGACCCCAGTCAAAGCAACCTCGTCACGCTGCATGTCCTGGTGCATAACCGCGCTCCTTACGCCCAAGCTCATCCCAGCCTGGAACTGACCCTCACTGACATGCAGGACCATGTCATCGCCCGCCGCGTGTTTCGTCCGGCGGATTACCTTAAGACGGGAGAAGACGCGAAACCGGGCGTTCCAGCCAACCGCGATCTCGATATCAAACTGAGAATGGATACGGCCGATCTCAAGCCGTCGGGGTACCGGTTATTCCTGTTCTATCCAAAGTAGCCGCGTCACGAGGAAATTGATCTACCCCTTTTTTTGAATGCGTGAAGTGGAAGCTGGAATAATGAAGAAGCAATGGCACATCTATCTGGCAGGCGGGCTCTTTGCGACGTCCCTGGGACTCCATGCGGAAGCCTGGAATTGTCAGAACAGTGTTGAAATCCAGTGTACTGATGCAGCCTGTACAACATCCGAGCATGGCGAGGTTACACCGGCGGATGTAAGTTTTGATACCCGCGGCACGTTTTCAATATGCGTTTATTCCGGTTGCTGGAACGGAAAAGGTCACGTGGTTACCAACGGCCCATTGCTTGTTATCCAGAAGAATCGAGCTGATTGGTCTGTGCCAAACTTGAAGGCCGAGATGCGAGAGGATGTTTCGATCGTATTCTCAACGAAAGACCACATCGCACTGGTAAAGACCGGAACACTGATTCTGCCTATGCATTGTTCCAAACCCCCTCAATAAAGGACGAAAGAGCACAGCCCGCGTAGATGGTCATGGTGCATTGCGCTGTCTTTATTGCATCTGACTTGCACTCATGATTGAAAGTACAGACTATCTCGCCCGAAAGATTGGACGCATTGACGCGCTGCTCTTCTTTGCCCTTTGGTCAGGTGTTGGTCTGGCATCCGCTTCACATGCGGAAGGAGCAGAAGCCCTTCGAGGCGGGGCGCCGCTTCGCATGAGTTACCACCGCAACGCGAGCCCGCAAGAGGTTGGCATCAGAGAAGATAGCCACGAATCTGTGACTTCTCCTGCCTGGCGAGCGTTCACGGTTTGGCTCCTGCTTGATACCATGTTATTTAGTACCGGATTATTTCTTTCCTGCCTTGTCCAGTACAATGCTCCGGTACTGTCGAGCATCCGCCACCAGTTTTTTCAGTTCCTCCTCGTAGGCATTGCCAAACCGCGAAATGACGCCATCAAACGCGGCTAGCGCACTGTCCGTTTTCCCAGCTTTGTACA
This sequence comes from Sideroxyarcus sp., assembly GCA_049286265.1. GTDB lineage: Bacteria > Pseudomonadota > Gammaproteobacteria > Burkholderiales > Gallionellaceae > Sideroxyarcus. The sequence continues at coordinate 48,502 of JBAQDF010000060.1, read as the reverse complement.
GAACGTCACCCTTGTTAAGCAGCGCAATCGCCACCTGCTTCTCTACTAACACCGGTTCTCCCAATAGGTCGTCATAGCGCGTGATGAGGCTCTCATAGACGGCAAGCGCCTTCTCTATTTTTCCGTCTTGCTGCAGACGGGCGCCCTTGGCAAGCAGTGCTGTCGCCACACTCTCGCGCAGCGCGCCGGTCCGGAGCGTCGCCATAGCGTGTGACAACGGAATCAAACGCGGCTAGTGATTCAGTTACTTGACTCAGGCGGGTTCCCTTAACAAGCAGCGCTTTCGCCACCCACTCCTGCACCCCCACTTTCGTGGCACCACCATAGCGTTTGATGACGGTATCAAGCACGGCAAGTTCTTCGTCCGTTTTTCCGGCTATATGCAGCACCACACTTTTGATAACCAGCGCCTTCGCAACACTGCCCTGCAATTCCGCATTCGGGTCATCACCATAGCGTGTGATGACACCATCAAACACTGCCAGCCCTTCCTCCGATTTCCCGGCATTCTGCAGCCAAGAGCCTTTCGAAATCAGTGCCGCCGCCGCCAACTCCCTCACCCCGGCGTCTGAGTCGTCTCCAAAGCGTGTAACAACAGCATCAAGCGTGGCCAGCCCTTCCTCCGTTTTCCCGGTGTTCGATAATAAAATATCACCCTTCGCATACAGGTTTTTTGCTTGCAAAAAAGTTTTTTCAGCCGTAGCAGCCGCTTCCCCAAAATACTCCGCCGCCATCTCGTATTTTCCATTACGGTATGCATCCCTCGCCAAAGACTGCCAATGCTGGCTTGGGGTTTCATCTTGCCCGTATGACCCGGCCACAGTGGCGAAGGATGCCAGAGCCAGCCATGAACAAAGAACGACGGTCAGGATGTTTCTCATTCTGTGCTTCCCTTTCTGTTTATCAGTTTCGTTTGGCCGTTGAATTGAACGATGAAATGGCGTCGCCACACAGCCTTCATCACAATAAAGAATAAAAAATCCACTCCCGGAAACCACTTCATTCCGATTTCCCTCCTCCCCGCTTCTGAAATTCTCCACCCGGCAAAAATTTACCGCTTCACCCCCGAGAATTGCCGCAACACAAGATCTCATAGACAGAAGGAACAACCACCTCCGAACTTGGGGCCAAAGAAGCCAAAGGACCCTGAATCGATTTCTTTTCCTCGATGACCAAACGACCCGGCTTCGCATTTGAAATCCACTAGCAGCACTTCTTTGACGTCTCCGACAAATGGAAATCGCAAACAAAACCACCTCGATTGCAGGGTCAACACGCCATTTAGCTCGGTCAGCGCTGGGCTCAGAAATTATTGTCCACCCGCCCCGCACCGGACTTCCGGTATAATCCGCTCTGCCGTTCAGGCCGATTGGGAGAGCGTGCTGGCGACAGCACCGCCGAAGGCGCAACACCCGTAACCGCTCAGGCTCATGAACCAATCGGAACAGGCAAATCTGGAGAGAGTCAGAGGCAGTCGCTAGTTATTAGTCGCTAGTCGTTAGTTAAAGCAAACCCCGCGTAGCGGACAAAGCCAACTAACTACTATCGTCTAACGACTAATAACTGAACTACCGACCACCGAAGGGGCACGCAACGCGAGTTGTAATCTCTCAGGTACCAAGGACAGATGGGGGCGAGGCTATGTGGCCTCGCCCTTTTTTATTGCCCGAAAGTGACTATGACGATTCTCAAACAGACTCCCTTGAATGCAGCACATCGTGCCATGGGCGCCAAGATGGTGGATTTCGGCGGCTGGGACATGCCGGTGAACTACGGTTCGCAGATCGACGAACACCACCAGGTGCGCAACGATTCCGGCATGTTCGATGTGTGCCACATGCGCGTGGTCGATGCGAAAGGCGACGGTGTACGCGCCTTCCTGCGCTACCTGCTGGCCAACAATGCCGACAAGATCACCGTACCCGGCAAGGCGCTCTACTCCGCCATGCTGCGCCCGGACGGCCACGTAATCGACGACCTCATCATCTATTTCATGACCGAGCAGTGGTTCCGCATCGTGGTGAACGCGGGCACGGCGGACAAGGATATTGCGTGGATGAAGCAGCAAGCCTCGACTCATGCTCCCAAACTGACAATTACTTCGCGCGACGATCTGGCGATGGTTGCCATTCAGGGCCCCAATGCACGCGCCAAGGTGTGGCAAGTGTTGCCGCAGACCAAGGTGGCCACCGAAGGGCTGGTCAATTTCCAGGCCGCCGATTGCGGTGAATACTTTGTGGCACGTACCGGCTATACCGGCGAAGACGGTTTCGAGGTGATGTTGCCAAAAGAGAAAGTCGAGAAGTTCTGGTATGACCTGAACAAGGCAGGCGTGAAACCCATCGGCCTCGGCGCGCGCGATACGCTGCGTCTGGAAGCGGGCATGAACCTCTACGGACAGGACATGGATGAGACGGTCGGCCCGCTGGAATCCGGTCTGGCCTGGACAGTGGACTTGAAAAGCGAGCGCGACTTTATCGGCAAATCGGCATTGCTGGCGAATCCGCCCGGCAAAAAACTGGTCGGGCTGGTGTTGCTGGATCGCGGTGTATTGCGCGGACACCAGAAAATCAAATCGGCACAAGGCGAAGGCGAGATCACCAGCGGCAGCTTCTCACCTACTTTGGAAAAATCCATTGCGCTGGCGCGCGTACCGAACGGCGTGCAGATCGGCGACACCGTGCAAGTCGAGATCCGCGACAAATTGTTGAACGCAAAAGTAGTGAAGTATCCGTTTGCCCGAAATGGAAAAGCAGTTGTTAGTCTCTAGTCGTTAGCGACTAGTTAACAACCGCGTAGCGACAACCCCAACTAACGACTAGCCACTAACGACTAATAGCTAAAGGAGATTCAAATGAGCAATCCAAGCAACCTGAAATACACCGCCTCCCATGAGTGGGTCAAAACCGAAGCCGACGGCAGTATCGCCGTGGGCATCACCCAGCACGCACAGGAACTGCTGGGCGACATAGTATTCGTCGAAGCGCCTGCCGCAGGCCGCAAACTGAAGGCCAAGGAAGAATGCGCCGTGGTGGAATCGGTGAAGGCGGCTGCCGATGTGTACGCGCCCGTATCCGGTACCGTGACAGCGGTGAACAGCGATCTGGATTCCGCACCGGAAAAGATCAATAGCGAGCCTTACGGCGCGTGGATCTTCAAGATGAAACCGGACAATGCGGCGGATGTTGCCGCGTTGCTGGATGCTACTGCTTACCAGGCAGTGGTCGACAGCGAAGCACATTGAGGCAGGATTTAGGAACTTGGATTTTGGATTTGGGGAAAAACCTTTCTTCGATCCAAATTCCAGATCCTCAACATCCCTGCTAAATCCTAAATCCCAGATCCCAAATCCTATGTCAGATCAATTCGTAAATCGCCACAACGGCCCCAGCGCCCAAGACGTGCAGGCCATGCTGAAGAAGATCAACGCGTCTTCACTTGACTCGCTGATCGACCATACCGTCCCTGCCGCCATCCGTTTGAAGAAACCGCTGAACCTGCCCGAGGGCATGAGCGAGCATGCGTTCCTGCAGCATCTGCGCGGTATCGCGGCGAAAAACAAGTTGTTCAAGAGCTACATTGGTCTGGGGTATTACGACACCGTGCTGCCGCCGGTGATCCAGCGCAATGTGCTGGAGAATCCGGGCTGGTACACCGCCTACACGCCTTATCAGGCCGAGATCGCACAAGGGCGCCTGGAAGCGCTGCTGAATTTCCAGACCATGATCATGGACCTGACCGGCATGGAAATCGCCAACGCCTCGCTGCTGGACGAAGCGACTGCCGCTGCGGAAGCGATGCACATGCTGCACGGTCTGCGCTCGCGCGAAGATGCCGCTGCGGGCAAGAACAGTTTCTTCGTGTCGAACGAGTGTTTCCCGCAAACCATCGAATTATTGAAAACGCGCGCCAAGCCGCTCGGCATCGAGCTGGTGATCGGCGACTTCAAGACAGTTACGCTGAACGACAAGCTGTACGGCGCGCTGCTGCAATATCCGACTGCCGACGGTACGGTGCACGACTACACCGATTTCGTGAAGCGCGCCAAGGAACACGGCATGAGCATCGCCGTCGCCGCCGACATCCTGAGCCTGGTGCTGCTCACGCCGCCCGGCGAATGGGGTGCGGATGTGGTGCTGGGTTCGACGCAGCGTTTCGGCGTGCCCATGGGCTACGGTGGCCCGCACGCCGCCTACTTCGCCTGCCGCGATGCGCACAAGCGCTCGATGCCGGGCCGCATCATCGGCGTGTCGGTGGATGCCGACGGCAACCCCGCGTTGCGCATGGCACTGCAAACGCGCGAACAGCATATCCGCCGCGAGAAGGCGACCTCCAATATCTGTACCGCACAGGCGCTGCTGGCGATCATGGCCGGCATGTATGCGGTGTATCACGGTGCGGAAGGGCTGCGCGGTATCGCGGCACAGGTGCACCGTTCCACCGCCTTGCTGGCGAGTGAATTGAAGAAGCTGGGCTATACCGTTGCCGATGGCGTCTTCTTCGATACGTTGAAACTCATGCACACCGACAATGCGAAGATCCATGCGCGTGCCGAAGCGTCGCACATCAACTTCCGTTACGCCGTTGACGGGCTGGGCATCTCGCTTGACCAGACCACTTCGACAGACGATCTCAACGCGATCCTCGCGGTATTCGCGCAGGCTGCGGGCAAGACCGCGCCGGTCGTCACTGCCGCGCAACTGTCCGCACAGGCATTGCTGGTGAAGCCGCGCCAATCGGGCATCCTGAGCCATCCGGTGTTCAACAGCTACCGCTCCGAAACGGAGATGATGCGTTACATCAAACGGCTGGAGAACAAGGACCTGTCGCTCACGCACTCCATGATCTCGCTGGGTTCCTGCACCATGAAGCTGAATGCAGCGTCCGAGATGCTGGCGCTGACCTGGCCCGAGTTCGCCAACCTGCATCCCTTCGTGCCGCTGGAACAGGCCGCGGGTTATCAGGAAGTGATCGCCGGACTGGATGCGGCCTTGTCCGAGATCACCGGCTTCGACCAGATGAGCTTCCAGCCCAACAGCGGTGCGGCGGGCGAATATGCGGGCCTGCTGGTGATTCAGGCGTATCACCGTTCTCGCGGCGAAGCGCAACGCAACGTGGTGCTGATCCCCTCCTCGGCGCACGGCACCAACCCGGCCAGCGCTGCAATGTGCGGCCTGATCATCGTGGTGGTGAAGTGCGACAGCAAGGGCAACATCGACGTGGGCGACCTGCGCGCCAAGGCGGAGGAACACAAGGCCAACCTGTCGTGCCTGATGGTGACCTACCCCAGCACGCACGGAGTGTATGAGGAAAGCATCAAGGACATCACCGCGATCATCCATGCCAACGGCGGTCAGGTGTACATGGACGGCGCCAACATGAATGCGCAGGTCGGCCTCACCAGCCCCGGCAACATCGGCGCGGACGTGTGCCACCTCAACCTGCACAAGACCTTCGCCATTCCGCACGGCGGCGGCGGACCCGGCGCAGGCCCCATCGGCGTCGCGGCGCACCTGACGCCTTTCCTGCCCTCGCACCCGGTGGTCAAGGTCGGCGGCGAGCAAGGCATCCACGCGGTTGCTGCTGCGCCCTACGGCAGCGCGCTGATCCTGCTGATCTCCTACGGCTACATCAAGATGATGGGCGGCGCGGGGCTGACCGAGGCGACGAAAATGGCGATCCTGAATGCCAACTACATCAAGGAATCGCTGAAGGACAGCTACGCCACGCTGTACAGCGGCAGCAACGGCCGCTGCGCGCACGAGATGATCCTCGACTGCCGCGACTGGAAGAAGGACGGCGTGGAAGTGGCGGATATCGCCAAGCGCCTGATGGACTTCGGCTTCCATGCGCCGACTACTTCCTTCCCGGTGGTGGACACGCTGATGGTGGAACCGACCGAGAGCGAATCGAAAGCCGAACTGGACCGTTTCTGCGAGGCTATGATCGTTATCCGCAAGGAGATCGAGGAAGTCATCACCGGCAAAGCGGACAAGAAGGACAACATCCTCAAGCATGCACCGCATACGGCGAAGGCGGTATGTGCCAATGCGTGGTCGCGTCCCTACTCGCGCGAACAAGCAGCCTTTCCATTGGCATGGGTACGCGAGAATAAATTTTGGCCTGCCGTGGCGCGGGTGGATAATGTGTACGGCGACAAGAATCTGGTTTGCGCTTGTCCGCCAGTTACCAGTACCGATTAATAACCACTACGTCATTCCCGCGCAGGCGGGAATCCAGTGGTGTTGAACAATATGCCTTTGGATTTTGTCCTCGCTACGCGAGGGGCTGTATTTCAAACTGGATTCCGGCCTGCGCCGGATAACCAACCACTTGGCAACCGTCTTTTGGTTGCCTGGTGGGATGGCTAGTAGTTTTACCAATGACGAAAACTCTAGGAGTCACATCATGGCCAAAGACAATAAAGATAAACCCGCCACTACCTTGGGCGGTGCACCCGTTACCCTGTTCGGTACTTTTCCATCCGTGGGCCAGCAGGCCCCGGACTTCACGCTGGTGGACAAGGACCTGAAGGATGTTTCGCTGCAAAGCTTCGCGGGCAAACGCAAGGTGCTCAACATCGTTCCCAGTCTGGACACCGCCGTATGCGCCACTTCCGCGCGCAAGTTCAACGAGGCCGCGGGCAAGCTGAACAACACCGTGGTGCTGGTCATCTCGGCCGACCTGCCGTTCGCCATGAGCCGCTTCTGCGTGGCGGAAGGTCTGGAGAACGTGGTCACCCTGTCGCTGATGCGCGGGCGCGATTTCATGCGCAACTATGGCGTGAAGATTGCCGACACCGCCCTGGCCGGTGTAACCGCGCGTGCCGTGCTGGTGCTGGACGACAAGGATCGCATCATCCATGCCGAACTGGTGGACGATATCAAACACGAGCCCAACTATGCCGCGGCATTGGCCGCGCTGAACTGATTCCGGCCGGTTAGCAGGATAAAATGGCTCGCTCGGAAACCATGTTGTTCCGCTCCCACACCGAGATCGTACGCATGATGCAGATGCTGGCGCGGGAGAAGTGCAAAGTCGCGGCGGAGATCAAGAACGGGCACCCGTTCGCCTCTTTCATGGTTACCGCCGATCCTGTCACCGACCGTTGCGCAATCCTCTACAGCCCGCACAAGACGATCAACGCGATGCTGCTCGACTCGCCAGAAGTGGAGTTCACCGCCACCGATCCCATGGGGCTGAACTTCACCTTTACCGCAACCGCGCTGGAAGAGACGCTGATCGATGGAGAGCCCGCCATTCAGTTCGCCATGCCAAAGTTGTTGCTGGTGCATAACCGCCGCGAGCATCCGCGCCTGCCCGTTCCCGCCGAACTTGCGCTGCGCTGCGTCGCCGACGAAGGCGGCTTCATCCCGTTCGAATCGCATGTCACCGACATCAGCCACGACGGCCTTGGCTGCCTGATCTACGACCCGGAAATCAATCTCGAGGAAGGCGCGGTACTGCACGCCTGCCGCATCGTGACCCCCGGCGGCGACGCGGTGGTGGCCGACATGGAGCTGCGCCACATCTCCTCCTTCCTCCAGCCCGACGGTACGCTCGCCCACCGCGCCGGTTTCCGTTTTGTCCAGAAAGATGGCGAGGTCGCCAAACTGATCGGGCTATTTATCCAGGATCTGGACAAAAAATAGCCACGCAGAGCATATGCAAGAACCGGAGCGACATTGGGCTCACTCTTGTCCGACCCTCATGACACTCGGTTAAACCAAATCAGCATCCACCTCACCATTCCCTCCCCCTTGCAGGGGGAGGGGTAGGGAGGGGGTAGAAATGTTGTGCCTTCGCCGATTCAACCCCCATCCTAACCTTCCCCCTGCAAGGGGGAAGGAATGGGTTCGCGGTGTTGTGCAAATTGCAATTGAGCTAAACCGAGTGCTATGACTGTCCGACCCGAACGACCTTGATGTTCACCCTGATACGACTCGTCCGGAATATGGGCCGGCAAACGGCGCTACCGCCAGAACTGCTACAATCGCGCCCTGCGAATTCCAACTCCTTAGAGGCAACATGAAAACTCTCATCTGCGGTTCGATGGCATACGACACCATCATGGTATTCAAGGACCAATTCAAGAAGCACATCCTGCCCGAGCAGATCCACATCCTGAATGTCGCCTTCCTGGTGCCGGAAATGCGCCGCGAATACGGAGGCTGCGCGGGCAACATCGCCTACAACCTGCAACTGCTGGGTGGCCATCCGCTGATCATGGCGACGGTGGGCGACGACTTCTCTCCCTACCGGCAACGCCTGGAACACCTCGGCCTGCCGCAAACGCATATCCGCCATGTGCCGGACAGCTTCACCGGACAGGCTTTCATCACCACCGACCTCGACGACAACCAGATCACCGCGTTCCACCCGGGCGCCATGAGCATGTCGCACCTCAACCGCGTCAGCGAAGCGAAGGAAGTCACCCTCGGCATCGTTTCGCCGGACGGACGCGACGGCATGCTCAGCCATGCGCGCGAATTCGCCGAAGCCAATATTCCTTTCGTGTTCGACCCGGGTCAGGGCATGCCGATGTTCTCCGGCAATGAATTGCTGGACTTTGTCGAGCAGGCGACTTATGTCACCGTGAACGATTACGAAGCCAAGATGCTGCAGGACAAGACCGGCAAGACGCTGGCCGAGATCGCGCAGCGCGTAAAAGCGCTGATTGTCACGCTCGGCGGCGACGGCTCGCTGATCTACGCAGACGGCAAACAGATTGCCATTCCAACCCCGAAACCCGCAGCCATTGTCGATCCGACCGGCTGCGGCGATGCCTATCGCGCCGGATTGTTGCACGGCATCCAGAAGGGTTGGGACTGGGAAACTACGGGGCGTCTGGCCTCGCTGATGGGCTCGCTCAAGATCGCCAGCCGCGGCGGGCAGAACCACAAATACACCCGTGCCGAATTGGCCAATTTGTACAAACAGCATTTCGGGTCACGCATCACGTTGTAAGCCCACAAACGGTCATGCCTGTTCCCGGGTATGACCGGAAAAGGAGGCAACATGAAAATCCCGCGCATGACAGTCATCACGCTCGGCGTGTCAGATCTCGCCCGTTCCACCTCCTTTTACCGCGAGCTATTCGCCACCCCACCCATCACCGAGAACGAAGGTGTCACCTTCATTCCGCTGCCCGGCGTATGGCTCTCGCTTTACCCGCTGGAAAAACTCGCTGAAGACATCGGGGAAAAAGTAAAGCTCCCCGAACCCGGCACATTCCGCGGTTTCACCCTGGCTTACAACGCGCGCAGCAAGGATGATGTCTCCCATATTTTTGTCCGCGCAGCTGTATTTGGCGCCCGCATCGTCAAGGCACCGCAGGACACCTTCTGGGGCGGCTTCAGCGGCTATTTCAGTGATCCCGACGGTCACTACTGGGAAGTTGCCTGGGGGCCGATGTTCGATTTCACAGAACATGGCGATCTGCGATTCAAGGCATGAAACAGAAACTGTTTCCACTTCTTTCCGCCGCAATCCACAACGCGACGCATCGCCCGTTCGAGGTGTGCGGTGCAACTGCGGTCGGCGGCGGCAGTATCAATGAAGCGTTCTGCCTTGAGGGGACGAACAATGAATGCTATTTCCTCAAGCTTAACGACGCACGACACTACCCGATGTTCGAAGCGGAAGCGGCCGGGCTGGCCGCCATCACCGCGACGAACACTGTGCGCGTTCCGCAGCCCATCGCCCACGGTATTGCCGGTGACCGGAGCTTTCTGGTACTGGAATATCTGGAATTGAGCCCGCAAGGCGATGCCAGGCGGCTTGGCAAACAACTCGCCGCGCTGCATCGTTGCAAAGGGACCCAATTCGGCTTCGCACAGGACAATTTCATCGGCACCACGCCGCAGTCGAATACATGGAAAGATAACTGGATCGATTTCTGGCGCGAACAGCGCCTGGGGTTCCAACTGCAGTTTGCGGCACAAAACGGTTACGGCGGCCAATTGCAGAGCCTGGGCGAAAAACTGCTGGATACCCTGCCCGCCTTCTTCGAAGGTTACAACCCGCAACCTTCCCTGCTGCACGGCGACCTTTGGAGCGGCAACCACGCCTATACCGAAGATGGCGCGCCAACCATCTTCGACCCTGCGACCTATTACGGCGACCGCGAATGCGACATCGCGATGACCGAACTCTTCGGCGGCTATCCCGCAAATTTCTACAGTGCGTATCGCGAAGAGTGGCCGCTGCATGAAGGCTATGAAATCCGCCGCGACCTTTACAACCTCTACCATGTTCTCAATCACGCGAATCTGTTTGGGGGCGGGTATGTCAGCCAGGCAGAGCAGTTGATGAAAGACTTGCTGGTTGTAGGCCAAAAAACCGGGCTGTAGCAGCAAAACCGGTTAATCGCCTTGCCCGGCCTTGCTTCGGGGTCTCACAGCAGGCACAATTTGCACAAGCTAGTCGTCTTATGCTGCGCCACGTCCGGGCTTCCAGAGAAATGCAGAATTGATATCACTTTCGGGCCTAACGAATTATGAGAATGTCCGCCAGACGTCATGCTTTCGCCCTTATGCTACTGCAGCAACAGTCTCCACTTTCCTTGAGTAAGATGCCATGAACGCTGCAATGCTGGAATTGGTATATGGAGAGGAGAGCCTGTATCCCAGGCAATTGGAGCTTCACCACCCGCGCATCCTGGAAAAAATCGTCATGCTTTGGCACACGCCCCAGATGGCGGAGTTTTTCCTGGAGTTGATGGTGCATAGCCGTAGCGAGCGCCAGGGGTTTTCGCATGAGGTAGCCAGCGAGCTGTTTTACCTGAGCGAAGTGTTTGATGGCACGCGCAACCTGCCCAAAGTCTTTGATGACAATCCGCTGGCGCAAATCAGCAACAAGCTGGACAGATCGGGCAAGTTCGAGCACTCGCCGCAGAGTTTCGTCAATATGCGCGCCCCGAGCGATGACAGCCCTTGGGCCAGCATCGATGCCAACTCCCGTTTTGAAATTGAAAGACTGGGCTATCCCTGTACGGCAGCCGGTTTTTTGAAAGCGGCGGCAGGTAAGGACATCAAGGCAATCGGCCTTTTCCTGCACTGCAATATCAACATCGACACCTGCGACGAGCGCGGCTGGTCGCCGCTGTTCTTTGCCTCCTTCAATGGCAACCTTGAACTTGCAAAACTCTTTCTTGAATTCGGCGCCAATGTGAACCTGAAAGACAACGGGGGATTTACCCCGCTGCACTGGGCTGCCTTCAATGGCCATGCCGACATCATCAAACATCTGATCACGCACAATGGGGATATCAACGCACGCAGCACGCGCGACTGGACCCCGTTGATGATGGCCGCCATGAATGGCCATCTGGCGGCATGTACTGCCTTGATTGCCAGCGGCGCCGAAACCAGCCTGGTTTCCAGCCAGGGATGGACGGCCTTGCAGAAGGCCAGCTTCAACCGTCACGTTCCCGTGATCAAGCTGTTTCTGTCGTTATTGAAAGATCACGTCAAGTTCCTCAAACCAACAACGGGTGTCGATCTGCCTGCGCAACCTGACATTGTTTGATAAAAGCCTGCTTGCGCAAGCTTCGACCTGGACAAAACATTCTCCCAGTACTATTCACCCGTTTCAGCGCTGATATTAAATTCGGACGTAGTTAAACATATCGTTTGCTATTCACCCCGATATGCCCCATAGTGCGACCCGCGATTCATCAAGTCTGTCGTTTTTGTCTGGTTAGTCTCCGTTCTACGGTATTCCTTCATACATCTTCTTGCCGTCTTGAAATTCGCCCTAGTGTGGGGCTTCGCCCTGCTTATATGTTTTTAAGGAGATTCAAAATGGCAACAGGTACAGTCAAGTGGTTCAACGATTCCAAGGGCTTCGGCTTCATCACCCCATCCAGTGGCGGCGATGATCTTTTCGCCCACTTTTCCGCGATCCAGAGTTCGGGTTTCAAGACCCTGACCGAAGGTCAGCAAGTCAGCTTCGACATCACTGCCGGCCCCAAGGGTCAGCAAGCATCGAACATCCGCGCAGCGGAATAAATGGGCAGGCAGGCATGGCGCTTTGCCATGCTGTCAGTCCTGTCTATGAGCCCGGCAACTGCCGGGCTTTTTTACATAGCGACATAAATCTACTGCGCGGTTGCATGGCTGCGTTGCGCGGTGCTCGGAATCCTCATGTACTAATGTGTACATTCCGGTTCCTCCGCGCCGTGCGCCTTGCCATGCGACCGCTCGCAACGATTTATGCCGCTATGTATTTTTCTGAAATTTCCGGGAGACCTGGTCATGGCCAAAGAAGAACTGCTTGAAATGAACGGCGTGGTAGACGAAATTCTGCCCGACTCGCGCTTTCGCGTGACGCTGGACAACGGACACAAGCTCATCGCTTACAGCGCGGGCAAGATGCAAAAGCACCATATCCGCATCGTGGCGGGCGACAAGGTTTCGCTGGAGCTTTCGCCCTACGATCTGAGCAAGGGACGCATCACGTTCCGCCACATCGAAGGACGCGGCCCGGCCGTGCCGCAGCAGAAACGCAGGTTTTAATCCAGATTCCGTAGGTCTGGTTAGCGCAGCGTAACCAGACCTGTGTTGCTTTGACTTGGAAAAGGTACTTGCTCGATGCTTCCTTTGCCCTACCAATTCTTGGCCACAGGATTGCTGCACTCCACCTGAAACAACTTGCGGTCTTCGAGCCGGATAGCTGTCATGGGGCCTCCCCACAGGCATCCGGTATCCAGCGCGATGACATTGGGCGTAACCTTCAGCCCCAGTGCAGACCAGTGCCCGAAGATGACGGTAGCCTTCCGGCTCTTGCGCTCCGCCACCTCGAACCACGGCACATAGCCCTCCGGCATCTTCTCAACTTCACCTTTGAACCTGAATTCCATCTCGCCCTGCTGGGTACATACGCGCAGCCGTGTGAACGCATTGACGATGACGCGCAGGCGTTTATAGCCGTCGAGATCGTCGTCCCAGCTGTGCGGCGTATTGCCGTACATGCGTGCAAGGAAAGTGGTGTAGTCGCTGCCGCGCAGGGCGCTTTCGACTTCACGCGCAAGGTTGGCTGCTTTCTTGATGCTCCATTGCGGCAATAGTCCGGCGTGCACCAGCACATAGTCGTCTTCCGCATGCAGTAATCGCTGCTGACGCAGCCAGAGCAGTAGTTCGTCGCGGTCGGGGGCGCCCAGCACTTCGTCCAGCGTGTCGCTGCGATGCAGTTCGCCTATGCCTTCTGCCACTGCCAGCAAATGCAGGTCGTGATTGCCCAGGACGGTAATGGCACTGTCCCCCAGCGATTTGACGAAACGCAGCACTTGCAGCGAATCCGGCCCGCGGTTGACCAGATCGCCCACCAGCCAGAGCCGGTCTTGCGCGGGGTCATAGTGAATCCGTTTCAGCAAGTGCTGAAACTCGGCGTAGCAGCCCTGAATATCGCCTATTGCATAAGTCGCCATCATTCACCCGTCGGATTTGTCACAGTAAGATGATGTGACATTAAACTGAATTTAACTGCCATAACAGGCACCTATCCCAGGAAGCCGGAGCAATGTTTTCTGCTAAAATGCGCGCCATGAATCTTACCAGTGCCCAGCTATATTTACGTCTTCTCGGTTACGTCAAACCTTACTGGCGCACATTCGCGATATCCGTCATTGCCATGGCCGTGACTGCAGCAACCGAACCGCTGCTGCCCGCTTTGTTGAAGCCCATGCTGGATGGTACTTTCGTTCATAAAGATGACACTGTCATCAAATTCGCCCCGATCCTGATCCTGGTTATTTTCTTTGTGCGCGGCGTTTCATCATTCATTGGGACTTATGCTATCGGCTGGGTCGGCAACAAAGTTGTGATGGTTTTGCGCGAAAAGATGTTTCATAAGCTGCTGACGCTTCCCACCCGCTATTTTGACGACCATGCCACGGGCAATCTCATTTCCAAGCTGACTTTTGACGTAACCCAAGTGACCTCGGCTGCCACCAGCGTGGTGACGGTTTCCATCAAAGACACCATCATGATTGTCGGACTGCTCGGGTGGCTGTTTTACCTCAATTGGCAACTCACTCTGCTCAGTCTGGTAATGCTACCCATCATTGCCGTCATTTTGAAATTCATCAATGCCCGTTTGCGCAACGCCAGCCGCGATTCGCAGCGCGCCATGGGTGATATCACACAAGTAATCGAGGAAAGCGTTGCCGCGCACAAAGTTGTCAAACTGTTTGGCGGACAACAATACGAGAGCGACCGTTTTAGCGACCAGGCCAACTGGGTGCGGCGCCACACCATGAAACAGGCAATGGCGGCTGCAATCAACGTTCCCATCGTGCAAATGATCGCCGCCATCGCCTTGTCGGTCATCGTCTATCTCGCCACCGTACAATCGCGCAGCGATGAGACCACAGTTGGCGGATTCCTTTCCTTTATCGCAGCCATGCTGATGCTGACGGCTCCCATCAAGCGCCTGACAGGCGTCAGTGAATTTTTGCAGCGCGGGCTGGCAGCCTCGGAAAGTATTTTCGAATTGCTTGATACGCCCGGTGAAGTCAATACCGGAAAAGTTGACATAGGCCGCGCCGCCGGACGTATAGGATTCGAGCACGTGAGCCTGTCTTACCAGCAGGATGACCGGCTCGCTTTGCGTGATATCTGCCTGGAAATACCGGCCGGCCAGGCCGTTGCCCTGGTGGGCGCCTCCGGCGGCGGCAAAAGTACACTGGCCAATCTGGTCCCGCGCTTTTATCAGCCCAGCAGTGGACGCATCACGCTTGACGGCCACGATCTGTCCGACCTCACACTCGCCAGTCTGCGCGCCAACATTGCCCTGGTCAGCCAGGAAGTGGTGTTATTCAATGACACTGTCGCTGCGAACATCGCTTACGGCCAGATGCGTGAAGTGCCGGAAGAGGAAATCATCGCCGCCGCAAAAGCAGCGCATGCAATGGAATTCATTCGCGAGATGCCGCAGGGCATGAACACACTGGTCGGTGAGCGGGGCGTTAAGCTTTCCGGAGGGCAGCGCCAGCGCATCGCCATAGCGCGCGCCATCCTCAAGAACGCCCCTATCCTGATTCTGGACGAGGCTACCTCCGCACTGGATAGCGAATCCGAGCGCCATGTTCAGGCCGCTTTGGACACCCTGATGCAGGGACGCACCTCACTGGTGATCGCACACCGCCTCTCCACCATCGAAAAAGCAGACCGTATCGTTGTGCTGCAAAAGGGAGAAATAGTCGAGATGGGCACACATCGCGAATTGCTGGAAAAAAATGGAGTTTATGCGCAGTTGCACAGAATCCAGTTTTCAAATGCCAACGTTGCGAATGCATGACGGTCGAGTAATTTGACGCAAGTCCCCCGGATTCATTTGGCATAACTGCTTCAATAACAACATAGACCCACTCTTTGCGAGCTTTTTTCAATGTTTAATAATATTCTTCAGCGATTCAAGACAAACTGGGCATTTCTCTTTCATCAAAAACCCAGCCTCGCGTTAAATGATTCTCGAAATACCGACATCTCAGCCAAAACAACACTCCCTTGGCTTATGGTCGCTTGCAGCATCGCGGTATTCTTAGTCTGGCCATTAATTAATACAATGGCTTTGCGCAATCTGTTGCTATTTACTGGCGGCAGCATTGGGGCATGGTACCTGATTCAGGAGCGCCACAATCTGTACCAGAAGTCGGCCTTGCCTTTGCTGATGATCTTTCTTTTATTTGCATGGATGGGAATTCACTATTTCCTGTTTGCCCAAAATGCCGCGCTGGAACTTGAGCAAATGAAAGGTGTTGGTCTGCGTGCGTTGCTAGGTGTTTTGTTGGGCATAAGTACGGGGCTTTTTGCGCGCCATCATCAACGCGCCCAGTACTTGATATGGCTTGGCTTTTCATCCGTAGTTATCATTTTTTTCTTGAATTACGCCTGGGTAAGTTTCACAACAGAAAGCAACTGGACAATTCCATATCCTTGGGCAAAGGGTTTTTATGGCAACAAAATCAGTATCGCTTTTTTCGGGATTGTTGCTTTAGCTTTAAGTTGCGGAGTAATTTCATACGAACTGATGCAAAACATGAAAAACGGCGGGCGCATAATTCTTGCCTCCACGTTCTGGATTGGTTTGACACTCCTTGCTTTCATATTTGTGGGAACAAAGAATGGCGTTGCAGTGGGCTTGTTTCTGATTTTCTCTCTTTTTGCCGTGTATTTTGTCAAAGCAAACAAATCTCTCAGGACCAACATAATTGCATCAATTTTTGTAATTATCATCGGCCTGCTTTCATTTTTGCACCTGAAGCTCAACAAGGAATGGCATAACTTTCTGCCAACAGTTGTTGCAGGCATACAAATCGACAAAAACCTCAATTGGCTGTACTACTGCCAACCACATGGAGGCGCTCCAGTAGGATTGCCCGTGTTGGAAGATGGCTCTGTGGCACCTGAGAGTGCTTATTTGCGTGCGGCTTATGCCACGAAGGGGGCGCAGCTTTTGTTTGAAAACCCTTTGGGTTATGGCTTGGTTGAACCGTCGTTTATGTACTTAGTGAAGGAAAGCTACAGCTTCTTCTCCAATATTTGCAGTCTTAGTGGCTGGCTTGATTTTGCCCTAGGCGTTGGTATTCCCGGTCTCCTGCTCATATGGGCTTCGATAGCATCAGCCATTTATTACTCTTATAAGCAAAATTCCCGGTGGTCATACTGTAGCCGCTGGATGCTGGCCGGGGCTTTTGTTGTTTGGATCGTCGCGGAAGTAAGTCGCAACCATTTTGTTGAAGCCCTGTTTTTCTTGATAGCACTTCTTTCAGCCGGCAACCTCCCAGTCAGGACCAACAAATAGCCAATAACAACGTTGTCTGCGTTATTGCTATATATTTCTTTTTGCCCTGATGTAAAGCTGATCACCTGCGGTATCGGGGAAGCAACGTGCCTGCAAAATCAATTCACGCATTCTATTATTCAAGACTTTCCATCTCGGCGGGCGAAGCAATGTAAGCAGGACTTTCAGGGATGCTCGCATTATCGACTTTGCCTGTGTAAACGACGATCCATGATTATTTACTGTTTCCATGGAGAGAATCTCAAATCCTTTTGACTCCAGCAACAACTTCGCCGATTGCTTCGAAAAGTAATGCAAGTGTCCCAAAGGGCGGACCATATCCCAGTGTGCTTTGCCAAAGCGCGCTCTTTTGCTCTCGCTCCACGGAACGGTCATAAACAAGATTGCTCCTGACCGAAGACGGTCCGCGTAATTCGATAGCTCAAAACCTGGATCAGAAACATGTTCGAGCACATCCTGGAAAACAATCGCATCATATTGAACCGAGTTTGGGAGTTGGCTAATTGAAGATACCACTTGAAAACCACTCGCGTAGTTGCCCAAATCGACACCAAACGCATTCCAGCCGAGTTGGCCTGCCTTTCTTAACAGGCTTCCGTCTCCGGGTCCAATTTCCAGAAAATTCCCGGGTTTGACTTGCGACAGGTTTTTTACAATCCAGTTGGAGTCTGCTGTGATGGTCTCTTTACGGTTATTGGATTCAACTTCCGACGCCCAATTGCCCCCCAAAACGGAGAGACTTGATTCGGAGTAGAGGCGCGTCAGGAGTTCCGCCTTGGGCATCGGGTCTGTAAACCAGTGATGACAGTCGAGGCAGCGCTTTATCTGAACGCTGAAGCGAGAGTGAGGGTGGATCGTATTCCTGGTTCCAATGGACTCAAGATTGGTTGAATGGCATATCGAGCAGGCACCCATCCTTACAAATTCTGAGTCAGCAAATGATTTTTCAATTTCGTTGTTCATTTATGCGGCATTTTTTATGTTGTTGGATGCGCATCCAGATTACAGGATCGCCACTATGTTGAATCAGTATACTATATGGCTTGGCTTCGCCATTAAACGTTCATGTGGAATGCGCAAGAAGTTTTTACCTGTATTGTCAGGTATGAGTTGCAGTTAAATGCGTCTGTGGTTAGACGAGTAGCCGAGTCAAGTTCAAGTTGAACTGGATCATGAAAACCAATACTTCCAGCTTACAAAATGAAAATGCAATTTCCCGTTTCAGCAATATCTTGCTGGTTCAGCTAGGGGATATCGGCGACGTTGTCCTGACCACGCCGACAGTACGGGCAGTCAGAGAGGCCCTCCCTCATGCTTGCATTTCCATCATGGTGCGCAAGCCGTTCGGCCAGCTATTCGCTGCCGATCCGAATATTCATGAAGTGGTCGAGGCAACAAAAGTACGAGGGATGTCTTTCCGGATTTTGCGTGACTATATTGCTTTCGCACGCCGCCTTCGTCTGGCGCGTTACGATCTTGTGATTGATCTGCGCACCAGCGACCGGGGAGCCATTTATTCATTCCTTACCGGCGCTGCAACCCGAATTTGCCGGCATGTTGATAAACCATTCTGGCACGACGCGCTCTTTACGAGGATCCTTGCGGATCCTCCCTATTCCCGGCAGCCCACTCATCCGGGAACGGAACAGTCACTGCGGATCGTGCGCGCCATCGGCATCGACTCTAAAGACTCCGCCCCCAAATTGCATGTTGCCCAACGAGATATGGATCATGCTGTTGAGCTGCTCGCCGGCTGTGGACTATTGCCCACCGGCCGCTGGGTCACCATCAATCCCTGCTCGCGCTGGAAATACAAGGAATGGAGTTATGAAAAATGGGGGGAGGTCATCGATCTTCTCTGGCATAACCACGGGCTGGCTGCCGTGCTGATAGGCTCCCCCGAGGAAGCTGTTGCTGCCGATGCAATTATTTCAGGACGGAAGGATCACGCCTTTAACCTGGCAGGCAAAACAACACTGGGGGAATTATCTGCACTGATTTCCATGAGCACAATCCATCTCGGCGTGGATAGCGCGGCGCCGCATATTGCCATGGCCGTAGGCACACCCTCATTGACCATATTCGGGCCGGGAAACTGGAGAAGCTGGACTGTTGCTGATGAACTGCACAAGGTCGTCACTGCGGATATGCCGTGCATTCCCTGCAACAGAATGGGATGTGATGACTCAAGGAAAAGTCGGTGCCTTGATGAACTTGGCGCCGACAGGGTGTATGCGGATGCAAAAGCAATCTTGAGCAGCCTTGATCGAGATCGCGCGGCCGGCAATCCCGTTGTCGCGAATTAGCCTTACAACTCTCCCCGACGCTGCCAGAAGAAACGCTCATATGGATACTGGCGCTCGCCGGGATCTTTCATCACAACCGCTGTTTCAAACATCCCCTGTATCCCTTCGGCTGCAGGAACATACTTCTCTTCGTGGATGAATTTTTTGTTGAACAAGCTGTACTTTGTTCCCGAGTGCGTCTGGATATTGACCGGCTTGTAACTTCTGACTGATTCCTCAGCAAAATTCTCAAACCCCCTTATCTTGAAACTCGGTATCGCTTTGCCGTATTGCTTGATATAGCGCCAAGTCATGTCGCCATCCTCTTCTCCGATACCCAATAGCCGCTCATCAAAGTAGCCCAGGGTATCCAGCTCATCGCGGCTTACCAGATAATGCGACCAGGATCGATTGATCAGAAATGTTCTTCCTCCGTTGCGGCGGATTGAATCGCATACTTCATTCATGAAATCCGGGCTTTCAATCATGATGTCGTCATTCAACATCAGGATATGATCATGTG
Organism: Sideroxyarcus sp.; assembly: GCA_049286265.1. Taxonomy (GTDB): domain Bacteria; phylum Pseudomonadota; class Gammaproteobacteria; order Burkholderiales; family Gallionellaceae; genus Sideroxyarcus. The sequence goes on along the minus strand of JBAQDF010000060.1, from coordinate 28,888 downwards.
TGGCGTGGATGGCGATACTGTTCCACAGTTTCGTCAGCCCTCTGAATCTGGGAAAGAAAATGGGATACACATTATCGTAATCCGCCATGCAATTAAGCAGCTTGCGGCGGTATTCCGCGCCGAACGGACGGCTGTTTTCGCCATTGACGGCCACTACAATTTCATTGTCGGTATATTCGCGAATCCGTTTCAGCAGCGGAACAAAATACTGGTCGAACCGTGCTTCAAAAGTCGTTATCCCAATAGTAATGTTTTCCCGTGCTACCTGGTTTTCAGGTTTGCCAACCATGCCCTTCCCGGCATTAATCAGTTTCTCGGCGAATTTTTTTAGCGGATTCATGTTTGACCTTATACAGGATGGAGTTGTTATTTTGGTTTATGAATCAGGCCTTTTTCGCAAAACACCGGGATATGCCGACGTGAGTAGTATTCCATATTTGCACCTTCCTTCCAGTGCTGGCCGCTCATTTCACTCGGATGCCATAAATGCAACACTCTGGCGGTCTTGATGACTGAGGTTCCGCGAAATCCTCCGCGCACCATTCGAGTAGCGAAATCCACGTCCTCACCGCCCCAACCGACAAAATTCTCATCGTAGCCGTTGACGGCCTCTATGTCCTGTCGGAATGCGGAGAAATGGCCACCGAACACCACCTTTCGGGCCGGGGCCAACAGTAATCTGTATAGCAAGGTATAACGAACAAAGCGACGATGCTCTTTCTCTATGGGTTCTTCGGAAAGCCCGGCGTAAATTGTTTCCAGAAGTGACTCCGATGCCCCTTCTGCAAGGATCTTTCGGCATTGCTCCTCGGTTGTGTATTTGCATCGCCCAGCCGCAAAATATCCCCTTCTGGCTGCCTCTACGTGGCTGCGAATCGCACCCGGCAAAAGGGCAAAATCAGCATCAACGAATATCAAATAGTTTCCTGTTGCATGGCGAATGCCGTTGTTCCTGGTGGCCGACCTGCGCGGCCCCTGGCGTGGATGCCACGCGTGGATGATCGGATAATCGTAATTCTTGATTAACTCCTGCACGCTTTTCACAACATCGGCACTGGATCCGTCATCCGCAATCACCACTTCGTGAAAATCGGATGAAGAGCCGCGCAGGGAGTCGAGACACGCGGGGAGCAAGTCCAGGCGATTGTAGAAACAGATAATGACGCTTGTTCTCATCTGGACTTCATCCTGAGAAAAAATCGCTGCACCTTGTAGTTCAGCCGTCTTAACCTTGTCATCGTGCTGCGTTTATACGCGGGTACGGTATGCTCGATTTTCGCCTGCCCGATTGGCGATTCCGACTTTAGCAATTTGGTCAGCGCCGGGAATATCTGGTATTCATGCAGAACGCGGCGTCTTGCTTCTTCCAACGCGGGAAGTCGTCGGCTCCAATCATCCTCTCGCATTGTGCGTTTGATGATCGCAATTGCCTCTTCAGGCTTTTCGATATCAATGCGCACAAAAGAATCGGCCGGGAAATATTTCTCCAGGTTCTGGCATCCGTGATAGAAAGGGACTGTCCAACTGAGGAAACAGTCCGCAATTTTCTCGGTCCAGTAATCTGGCCAGGAAGTATTCTCGGCGGCAATCGAGTACCGGTATGGCGCCAACCCGTCCCACTTGTCCTCGATAAACCGGATCGAACGCCCGTACAAATCGATATCCAGACTTTCGTCCGCCTTTACGGCGCGCAGAAACACGCCGCGTTTCAGGTGTCCGGGCAAGTCGCTGAAGTTGCCCACGATCCAGGAAAGCTGACGGCTCTTTTCGGGCATAACGCACGTTGTCAATTCATCGAAAGTGCGGTTGACATGCCACGGCAGCGCCGGTTGCGAGGCAATGTATTTCGGATCGGAAGACGGCAGATAGTTTGTATACACCCGGTCGAAGGAATCGTGACCTTCAACCATCCAGTCGGTAAACCCCTTGGCATACGGTTCCTGCATCAACGCCCAGACGCGCCCTTCCGGGCACTTCGCATGCACGGGATGTTTCATGCGGTTGTTCAGCATGACCAGCGCATCGCATTCTTCGACATCGCGGGTTGTGAATTGAATGCCGTCCCAGATTCCCTTGCCTCCCGGAGTCTGGCGCAGCAGGTCCGGCCAATCCCAGTCTTTGGCTATGCGAACCAGCATCATTGGGTAAGAACCGGGATGCCGGTTGATTTGTTATTCGCCGTCCTCATGTTCTCTCCTTCTTGGCTTCATTCTGTTTCCTCAGGAAGTATTCCTGGTACAACTGGCGCATTTTTTCCGCCAGTTTTTCCCAATCATGCATTGCCGCAGTCAGAGCTGCTGCTGCTCCCAATGTTTCCCGTTGTTCGGTGTCCGCCAGCCGGACAATTCGATCCGTAGCCGCATCCACATCCTGCGGGGCGGGAAGGATGAAGCCGTTGATGCCTTCTTCGACGAGGTCTTTTGCTCCCACGTTAGGACTGACAATAACCGGCAAGCCTGCAGCCATTGCTTCAAGCACCACCATGCCGAAGGTGTCGAATGCTGAGAGCAGGACGAATGCATCCGCAGCCCGGTAGTAACGCTCCAGACCCTCGACTTGCGTTCCCGCAAATGTCACAGCCTCGGCAATCCCCAGTGAGCGCGCCTGCTTGCCGTACTTTCCTTCATCTCCCCTGCCCACCACGAGGAGCCGAATGTTCGCCTCGGGTCGGGCGATTCTGGCCCTGGCCAGTGCCGCGATGATCGTATCCAGACCTTTGACTTCGAAGTTCATGCCGACAAACAGAAGCAGTGTATCTGACGCCCCGATTCCGTATTGGCCCCGGATTTCTGCGCGGCATGAAGCACGGTCCGGCGTTGCAAAACGTTCCACATTTACGCCGGGATGAACTATCTGCCAGTTTCCCGGCAATTCCGCATATTCCCGTCGGAATGCTTCCATGGCAATACTGGAAACGGGCAGGAAGATGGTTTTAGCACCTTCCCGCATTATCCTGTTCTCAATGTGGATTACCGCGCGGTCATAAAGGCTGGGGCTTCTTTTGCGCACATTCCTGACCCAGCCGGCATGGGGGACGCCGTGCGCCGAGAATATATTTGCATTCAGTATCCAGTGATGTGAATGCACCAGGTCAAAATTCATGCGCCCGATCTTCCATTTCACGTACCAGGCAAAAACCAGCGGGCCCAAAAAACGCGGGAAAAAGATTTTTGGAACTTTATGGAAGGTAATCCGGTTTGAGGCAGCGACCCAGCGGTTCGCAAAGACATGTATCTCGAGGTTTTCGTCCCGCGCAAGGCGCTCGGTTATTTCGCTGGCAAAACGCTCTCCGCCACCAACCAATCCGTATTTGGGAACCACAACAGCGATTTTCCAAGACATTCTGCTATCCGATTCAGTGAGTTGTAATGTGTGGCACAAGCCTTCATCCAGGCTATGGCCATATTCCCCTAGCTATACTCATATCCTTGCTCTACCATTCGCGCAGAAGGAATCGTTAGCGCAAATATTTTATCACGTCTTCCATGTGACAATTACCCCGCAAGACCAGTCACCTAGCCAAAGAAAGCTTTATCCGTATGTTCTCGATCATCATACCCACCTGGAATAACCTTGCGCTGTTGCAACTGTGCATTCGCAGCATCAGGGAGAATTCCGCTTATCCCCACCAGATCATTGTGCATGTGAATGACGGCAGCGAAGGAACCCTGGAGTGGGTACGTGCGCAGGGAATCACGCACACTGCGTCGCAGCAGAATATTGGCATCTGCCTGGCCGTCAATGAGGCAGCCATGCATGCCACGCAGGATTATGTTCTGTATCTGAATGACGACATGTATTGCTGTCCCGGCTGGGACACTGCCCTGGTCAGGAAGCTTGAGCAATTGGACACCGATTTGTTCATGCTGTCGGGCACCATGATCGAGCCGCGCGACACCAGCAATCCCTGCGTCATCGTGCGCAATTACGGCAGTGATGTTGAAAATTTCGATGAAGCAAGACTGCTCGCGGAATTGCCGCAACAACGCAAGGACGACTGGTATGGAGCAACCTGGCCTCCCACTCTGGTCAGCCGCCGCTGGTGGTTCAAGGTTGGCGGTTACAGCAGCGAATTTTCGCCAGGCATGAGCAGTGACAACGATTTTTCGATGAAGCTGTGGCACGCAGGCTGCCGCATCTTTCTGGGCGTGGGCGATTCGCTGGTCTATCACTTCCAGTGCAAATCCACCGGCAAGGTAGTCAAGAACAACGGTGGCAAACAGTTCCTGCACAAGTGGGGAATGCGCCAGTCGGTGTTTGACCACTATTACCTGCGGCGCGGCCAGCCCGCGCAGGGCTTACACCTCAATGAACCCGAGGATACACGCGAATTGCGCTGGCAATTGCTGCGCAGCCGGTTGAAACGCGCGCTTGGCTAGTCGTCATTCCGGCGAAGGCCGGAATCCAGCGCCGCCAGTTTGCGATACTTGAGGTAAGTCGTGCGCGCATTCATGCGCGCGATATTCAGCCCGGCACGTCCGTCCAGCACCCCCAACCGCAACAGATAAGTGCGCACAAAAGCCCAGCCGCCGCTCAGCATTGCGCCCGCCAAACTGGAGCGCTTGCCGGATTGAAACATCTGCTGCGCCGCAGCCGTGGAGTATTGTTCAACCTTGCGCTCGACATCACCCGCAGTAAGATAGCTGTAATGCAGCAACGGTGTTTTCAGCTTTTCAGCGCGCCCCGTCAGCAATACACTTTCGTGCACCAGACTCTCCGAGAACCTTCCCGCACCCTGTTTGAACAGCCGCAATACATAGTCCGGATACCAGCCGGAATGGTGCACGAACTGTCCGCAGAATTGGGAAAGTCGCGGACAGTAATACCCGTCTGCTCTTCCTGTTTGCATAGCTTGTTCGATTTCGGCGCGCAGCTCGGGGGTAACCCGCTCGTCCGCATCGATTGAAAATATCCAGTCTTTGCTGGCATAGCCAAGCGCACGATTCTTTTGCGGTCCGAAACCGGGCCAGTCGGCATGCACATGCACACTGGCTCCCATTTCCCTCGCAATACTGCACGTTTCGTCCGTACTGCCGGAATCGACCACAATGATTTCGTCAGCCCACGCAACCGACTGCAGACAATCGCGGATGTTGGCGGCTTCGTTTTTGCTGATGAGAATGACTGACAGCGATGACACGGTTAGTGTCCGTTCGAAGTTGGCGTGTACTCAGGCACCCAGCGTTGCAAATGTTCACGCACAATTTCATCGGAATTGGTCTGATTGCTGCCAATCCATTCCAGCAGGCTTTGCAGTTCGCCATTTGATACGGCACGCGCCTGCGCGATGCGCAATTTTGGATGCGGAGTAGGCAATGTATTCTCGTCATCCGCCAGCAACTCTTCATACAGTTTTTCGCCCGGACGCAAGCCGGTGAATTCAATCTTGATGTCGTCGACGGCCAGACCGGAAAGACGAATCATATCCTTGGCCAGATCGACGATCTTTACCGACTCGCCCATGTCAAGCACAAATATTTCTCCGCCCCTGCCCATGCAACCTGCTTGCATCACCAGTTGTGCAGCTTCGGGGATGGACATGAAAAAACGTGTGATTTCGGGATGCGTCACGGTAATCGGACCTCCCATGGATATTTGTTCTCGAAACTTGGGAATGACACTGCCATTGCTGCCGAGTACATTACCAAAACGCACGATGACAAAACGCGTGCCGCTCGCCTGCTGCAGGCTCTGACACACCATTTCGGCCAGGCGCTTGGTAGTGCCCATTATATTGGTGGGATTCACCGCCTTGTCGGTGGAAATCAGCACGAACGTCTCCACCCCATGCCGTTGCGCGCAAGAAGCAACGCGCCAAGTGCCAAACACATTGTTGCGCACCGCTTGCCAGGTGTTGTGGCGCTCCATCAACGGCACATGCTTGTAAGCAGCCGCATGAAACACCGCGCTCGGTTTGCATTCGGAAAACACCTGCTCCAGGCGTGCATCGTCACGCACATCGCCTGCCAGGTAGGCTATGTCGAGATGCGGAAAGCTCTTTTGCAATTCCTGCTCGATGTTGTACAGCGCAAACTCGCTGGCTTCATACAGCACCAACTTCTTCGGCATAAAATAAGCGATCTGGCGGCACAACTCTGAACCAATGGAGCCGCCTGCACCCGTTACCAGCACGACTTTGCCGGTCAACTGCTCCTGCAAGCCCGCATCGTCCAGTTGGACCGGGTCTCGACCGAGCAAGTCATCCAGCTCCACCGCGCGCAGTTGCGAAATCGCCACTCGACCGCTCAACAGATCCTCAAAAGCGGGAACCATCAGGGCCTTGATACCGTTGCTGTTCGCAAGATCGATAGCGCGTTTGCGCACTTGGTGCGATGCAGATGGCATGGCAAGAATGACCTGATTCACACTCAACTGCTGCGCCCAATACGGCAAGGTATCCAGCCGTCCCAGCACCTTCATGCCATTAATCGAGCGGCCTTGTTTGTTCGGGTCGTCATCGAGAAATCCGACCTGATGCCATTCGTTGCTGCGGGCAAGCTCCTTGGAAAGGTTGATGCCAATCACGCCCGCACCCAGCACCAGCACTGGCTCGCCCCGCAAATGGAAATCGCCATATAGCAGATTCTCTTTCCACAAACGATAAAGCAGACGGTCGCCACCCATCACCAGCAGCAACAGAATCGGATCGAGGATCAGCACCGAACGCGGTACGACGGCATCGACGCGGAACATCCAGAAACAAAGCGGAATCAGTACGGCAGCAAGCACTACCGCCGCGAGGATACGACGCAGATCCGCCACGCTGGCAAAACGCCAGATTCCGCGGTACAAGCCCATATACCAGAAAATAACGGATTGTAGTGGCGCAACCCATAACAGGGTGCGCCACATCTCGTCTTGAAAATTTTGCGGCAGGTCAAAATTGAAACGCAATAAATATGCGCCTGCCCATGCCAAGGCCGCGACCAACAGATCATGCGCCACAGCCATTACCGTATAGCGACTGACCTTAAGCATGCTGTCCCCGTTCGTATTTATTCCATGCCATATCGAGCGGCAACATCAATGCCCCGTAGCCAACCAAACACACAAGCAATATCAGCCAGGGAAACGTCTGGTTAAGGGTCAGCAGCGCCACCATGCCGCTCGCCAGCATCAACAAGTATTCGATGAGCGCCAACTTGCGATGGCTCCAGCCCAACAATATCGCACGCTGATAGTAATGCTCGCGGTGTGCTTCAGTTATCTTCACGCCGCGCAAGGTACGCTTTATCAGCGTCACGCTCGCATCTGCGATAAAGGGCGAGAAAACCAGCAAAGGAAACCATGCCGACCAGCATCCCTGCTGCCATCCCCACAGCCCCATCGCAGCAACAAGGAAGCCAAGCGGAATGGAACCCGCATCGCCCATGAATATCCTGGCTGGTGGAAAATTATAGTAGAGGAAACACAATGCTGCGGCGCTGATGGCAAAGTTCATCATCGCCAGCATTTCATTGTGGGCAAGCAGCGCCGCGATGCCGTAGAAAGCGAAGCCGAACATCCCCATGCCGCCTGCCAACCCGTCAGAGCCATCCATGAAATTATAGAGATTGGTCATCCACACTGTCAGCAGCAACACCGTCAAGGCCACCGCAATCCCCCGGCTAGCGAGCAACCCGGAACCTACCACCAGAATTGCTGCCGCAATAATCTGCCCCAATAATCGCTGGCGCACAGGCAACCCATGCATGTCGTCGAACAATGAAACGATGAACAAGCCGACCATCGGCAGCGTTAGCCACCATGTCAGAGAAGTAAACATTAATCCCCAGCCTGATAACACTCCAATTATCAAGCCAACACCTCCAATTCGAGGGATGGGAGTGGAATGCAGTGACCTTTCGTTGGGGATGTCCTGTATCACTTTGCCGAGCCTGCTGGACAGGATTGCCGCAATCAGCAACAGAGTGGCCAGTGCCGCAACAACAGGAGTAAATAGATCAAAGATGGTCATTTCGATACCACTCGGCGGTCGCTTGCAGCCCCTGCTGCAAAGTATACGGCGGTGCCCAGTCAAGTTCGCGGCGGATTCTACCACTATCGACCTGCAATGAACCCAACAGACGTTCTACCTGGTCTGCTTTGCCTGTCAGGCGCCCAGCCAATTTCAGCAAGGCCGGGGGACATCGAAACAGGCGTGCCGGGCGCCCCATTGCAGTTCCCAATTGACACAAAAGTTCAGGTGTTGAGACGTCTTCTCCATCACTCACGATATAGGTCTGCCCGGCGGCTGCAGGATGCGTTGCACAAACGAGCAGGGCATCGACCAGATTTTCGACGTATACCAGACTGCGCAGATTGTGCGCAGAGGCCAGCGGCAATGGTGCACCGCGGGCGAGCACCTTCAGCATTTGCACGAAGTTGCCCTTCACTCCCGGCCCATAAACCAGGGGCGGACGGACAATGACTATTTCCAAACCCGTTTCCGAGGCAACCCGATGCAATACCTGCTCCGCTTCCCACTTGGAAATGCCATATGGGTCTTGTGGGCGAGGAATATCCGTTTCCGTAAATACATTCTGCCCCCCTCCCCCACTTGCGGGACAAGTGGCGGCTTGATCAGCGACTTTGGTCGGCTTAGCTGAATGGCTATAGCCAATGTCCTGGCAGCTTGCTGCCTTGGTCAAAGGGTTAGACGTTCTACCAATAGTTCCATCAGGGGGGTTAGGGGAGAGTGTGTTTTCGCCATTAACTTTGATCGAGCTAACAAAAACCAGCCGCTTAACACCCGCCGCTGCCGCTTGCCGCGCGAGGTTTTCCGTTCCAGCGACATTCACCTCGCGAAATGCCTCCAGAGGATCAGTAGCAGATTCGCGCATTACATGCACACGTGCGGCGAGATGAATAACGACATTCATGTTGCTCAAGGCTTCGCGCCAATCCGCCTGCCCGCCCATATCGCCGACAACCGCAATTTCGGTGCAATCCCCCAATTTTGTGTTTGTGCGCAATACGCATCTGACAAAAAATTCGCGACGGTGTAGTGCCGCTACAAGTGCGCTTCCGACAAAACCGTTGGCTCCGGTAACCAGCAGATTCACAGGGCTTGCCTTGGGTTCCAATTTCACAGCCACTCTTTCCCTGTTTTTTGCCGATATACTTCACGATATAACTGCGCATAAGCATTGCCCAACGTTGGGCCCGAGAAGAGTCGCTCATATCGGGCGCGAGCCCCTTGCCCCAGTCTGGCTGCAAGCTTGTCATCGCCAAGGATGGTATTCAACGCTTCAGCCAGGGCTAACTCATTTTCAGGAGGAACCACCAAGCCGGATTCACCGTGTGCATTTACGAAGGAGGTGCCTGTACCTATTTCGCATGAAACTTGTGGCTTTCCGAAAATGCCAGCCTCGACTAATACCATACCGTATGCTTCCGAACGCAAATGAGACGGAAGTACCAAAGTACGGCAAGCGCGCAACAGCGTGATTTTCTCTTCGTCTGATACTTGCCCGGCAAACAGGACGTTGGTCGCGCCGCATTCGCCAGCCATTGATTGCAGCCTTGTTCCTTCTGGCCCTGATCCAGCGATCACGATACGTGCATTGATTCGAGTTGCAGCACGAATTAGCGTGTGAAGACCTTTGTAATATCTCAGTACGCCAATAAACAATACAAATGGTTCTGACTTGGATAGGCCTATCCGATCAAAGACACCAGCATCACCTGCGGAATGATATGGATGCTCATCTATCCCCAATGGAATAGTTTTAACCTTGTTCTTCAGAGAAGTATCCATCAGTACCGGGCTTGACTGGGCATAAGCCGGGCAATTGGAAACAATTGCATCAACGTTTTCCAGTGTGTGGCGCATCAAGGGTGAATACGCCGCGCCTAGCCAGCGTTGTCGGACAATGTCAGAAATATAAGTTAGCACTGTCGGTGTGTGAGGGCTGACAACTCGCTGCAGTACATCGGCAAAAGGCCACGGAAAGAAATAGTGGATAAGATCGGCCTCATGAGCTAACCGTCGGAAAGTTGAAAATGACGATATCCCGCCAAGATCACAGGATGCAGGTGCCGCCCAGGAACGGCACCGTACTACCCGCCCTTCCGGATACTCGATTAATTTTGGTGAGGGATTAGGGGATAAAGTGAAAATTGTGTTTTCCACACCAAACTGTGATGTCCCAAGGCATATTTGGCGAATTGCTTCCTGAAGCCCACCGGGTGGATCCGGGAAATAAGTCCGATAAACACTAAGTACTTTCATGACAACTCCTGCATTCAGCTTGCTTCCAGCGCTCGATAAACAGAGATGGTTTTCTCGGCACAACGCGCCCAGCTAAACATGGCAGCTCTTGCCAATCCTTTGTTAATTGCCTCCGTACGCCAAGTCTCATCTTCCAACCCCGATTGAAGCAACAAATGCAAACTATCTATATCACCCGGAGGACACATAGCCGCAGCATCCCCCGCAACTTCAGGTAGTGAGGATGAATTTGAACACACTACCGGCGTCCCTGAAGCCATTGCCTCCAGGACTGGCAGACCAAACCCCTCATATAGAGACGGATAAGCAAACAAGCGTGCTCCCGCCATCAATAGCGGGAGCTCGGCTGAGGGGAGGTAGCCCAAATACCGCAGCCAACCTTCCCGCTCGCCTTGAGCAATGCGGTCATGAATAGCCTGGCTGCCCCAGCCTTGGTAACCCGTTAATACTAAAGGCCATCGATTACGAACAGCTTCGGTCAAGCGACCGTAAGCGGTAAGTAATGCATCCAGGTTTTTGCGTGGTTCAATCGTGCCTGTGAATAAAGTATAGCCCCCTGGCTCAAGCCTGTACCGTGAGAGTACCGGCAACAGATCTTCATGGCTTCTAGGGTGAAATTCTGCACCACACCCCAACGATATTGCATGCACCTTCTCTAAAGGCCAGTTGAAATGCTGCGCAACCTCGTGCCGAGTATACTCAGAATCTGTAATTAGCCGTCCGGCACGACCAAGCGTCAATTCGATTTCTTCGCGCATGAAACGCACCCTCTCCGGGGGGTGACAATCAGCCCAACTATACATAGACAGGTCGTGAATAGTAGCAACACTAGATCCTGGAAATTTCGGCAGGTAGAAGCTGGTACCATGAAAAATATAGTCTTCAAAGGAAGCCAGAGCACGAGCTTTGATCTTGGGCATCACCATACCATACAGAGCGATCGCCGCCCGACTCCTGGCCATTGCTGATATGAAACTGCCTCTTGAATTGGCGGTTTCCTGAGGGGCGGGTATAGCATCAGTTACCTTCCACCCACGAAAATAGCGAAGTGATGAAATATCACCCATACTTTCAAGTTGCCTAATAAGCTCGTACGTGTAGCGGCCTGTACCAGTCAGCGGATATTTAATCGTATCAATGGATAATATTATTTTCATTTCGAACTAGTTTGCATGCGTAGCGCCTTAAGACCAATTGGAAAATTTGCATTTGCCAGTGCGACGCCCAAAAACAAGAAAAACATAAAGCCGAGCTTTCCTATAAAAGGAACGTGATAAATGCTTAGAAGAATGAAGGCCAATAAAAGAGCGCCCATGAATAAGCGCCACTCCAGGTGAGCAGTATTTCCAAGCAAGTCATAATAGACAAGAAATAAAAACCCGAAAAACAAGCCCGCACCCACTAGCCCGTATGCAAGCAGAATAAACAAAAAGAAATTATGCGGAGAAATATGTGATTCTGGCGATCTGGCTTCATAACCAGGCAAGAGCATACTCGGGCTTTTTCCAAAAACAATATTCTCTGCAGTCAATTCTTTTAGTGCCTCTTTCCAGATAGCCAAGCGCTCAACAGTGGAGGTATCACGATCCAGGTTCAAATATATGACATTTTGCATTCGCAGTTCAGGATCACTTTCATTCAGACTTCCACCCTTGTCAGGTCCACTTTGATTCAAGGCCCCGCCAAAATTTGCAAAAGCCAGCCCAAAAGCCACCACACACACGCCTACAGAACCACTGAAGCCAACCATTCTCAACTGGCGATTACCAAACGCGAGGAACATTATGGAGAACACGCCCAAAACAATTAACGGTGTTCTCTCTCTGAACATGACTACAAGAACAATTGCAAGCAAGCTATTGCATACCAGAAGCCATCTGTGCTTCAACTGAGCCCTGTTTAGCCAGAGAAATAGCGGCATGATTGCAACGATAAGTTGATAGTGAAAAAATGAATTCAAAGTGCCAAAGAACCGTAACTGACTTGATTGATACAAACTCTTAACCCCGGATGCTGTCATCAAATCCATCTGCGCGATATCCCATGGCAGCACCTCCCGCATAGAATCAAGTTCAAACGAAACTACTTGAATCAATCCGTAAACGACAAATGGGAGAAAAAGCCAATTCAGCATATTCAATACGGAATGCCTGGAAAACACGGAGTACCCAAGTAACACTGCCATTATCGGCACACACAGATCCTTTACAGCCGCAATGGCAGACCAAACTTCTTCACCTTTCAAAATTTGAAATATGGAAAAATAAATTATTGGAATCAATACTGCAATCCGCCACCGAACTGTTGATTCGCGGATGATGTAATAGGTTGCTCCTATGCACACCAGGAGATAAAAGGAAAACGAGGCTCCGCAGAAAACCAGTCGATCAACCAAATTTGAAAAGAAAAACAAAAACAGCGCAGCAAATGCAAATATGTATTGCCTAGTTACCAGGTTTGCATCACCAAATAACATGGAGCATTTCCTATGGATTAGTTGCGGTTTACCTTGGCAAATAACACACCGTCGCTAAATAGAAGACCATTGAGCGCCTTTAAAGCACGTTTGACAGGACCAGGGCTGCATGGAATGAAAGAAACGTCAAACCCATTTGCGACCAGGTAATACTTGTATTGCTCAAGATGATAAATATTTTCAGACACTTTCGCCAACACCTCTGGCGTTGACAACAACTTTGCTATCTGGCTTCGAGCCCTGACTGCACTCAAATAGGATTCTCTCTGTGCGATGAGTATGCCCCCAGGTTTAAGAACACGATTGCATTCTGCAAGGGTGTGCCAGATGGAGCGGCTGTGATGAAGTGCAGCATCAAATAGAATTGCGTCGAGTTCTTCATCTTTAAACGGCAGGGATTCATTGAAATCTGAGACAACCGGAGTGATCTTCTGTTTTTCGCCGCCAAGCACAGCAGTTGAAAGTTCAATCATTTTCTCCATGCGCTTATGGCTTATGTCCAGCGAGGCTATTTTTTTTACGTTTGGAAGCCGCGATAAACAAACGGATAAGCCGCAACTACCCGCACCCAATTCGGCAATATTGCCATTGGTTGCCCCTAGTGCATCATTCAACCTATCCGCATAACTCAAGAAGTATGACTCTATCTCGCGCATCCAGATCGCATGATCTTCCAACGAGCCTGCCTCCTCGCGGTCATAGAAGTCTTGGTCGCTGTTTATTACAGACTGGTTCTTGGCCATGCCATCTCCTGTCATTATTGACCTAAATTGAAAGCATCCTGAATCCGGCATATCTGCATATCCATGCCAGGAACGAGCTAAATATACTTGCGCGGAAACGGAATCCCTTTAACCACGTCCCACTTTCAGGAGTCACGCGACTCGAAAATGAAGGGTTGTTCATCCAGAATCCCATTGCACACGCAATCCAATCCAGCATCGCCACCAAAGTCCAGATCGTCTAATTTTCCGACAAATCGAAAAGGGGGCCATGCGCCGGTTGTCTTGAAAATGTTAATGGGAATCATGCGTCGAAAAAAGAAATGATAAGCGTATTTCTTTGCACGCGTTGTTATATCCGATGCCAGACGCTTTTGCACCGGGAGTTGCTCGAGTATTGCTTCGTACTCCGTGACAGAATTGGCATCGTGGGTTATGCCTTTGTTGCGGATCCAGGCTTCGCCGGCGACGATCACAGGTATACCCATACTGGTTAGTTCAACCCCTGTTTTTGTGCCATAGATAATGACTGAATCGCACAACTCAGAAAGCACGTAGGTGCTGATGTTGCTTTCAGGGGGGACAACAAACACATTGTCGGGCAATTTTGGGAAATGCTTGCGCAACTCGTCGACTACCGGCTGCCTTGTAGGCACAGAGCCACGTATCTCTGCCGGATGAACACGGATGACTAACTGCAAATCCGGACGATTCGCAAAATACCGTACGGTGAAAAGTAGCCACTCCAACATATTGGCAAAGGCATTGGCGGGGTAATGCAGTTGGGCATCCCACATTACATTTGTCAGACAGCCGATGATTGGACGTCTGGCATCACAACCAATCTCGGCCATGATCCGGTCCTTTTCGAAATAGGGATTCTCGTGAAAGCGAATCCAGTCATTCTCGCCTTCCCAACGGCTGCGCAAATAGCGGGTGATCGTTTCCTCTTGTTTCGCCGACCAACGCATTTTCTCCCACACCGAGACCGGCTCATCCATCAGTGTATGGTGATAGGTATCATCATGGCTGAAAATAAAGCAGTTCTTGCGGTACGCCGGATTCCAGTTAACCACACGAACACCTTGTTGGCGCGCCACTTCGCCAATAATTCCCTGCGGCACATAGATGCCGTGATGAAAGACCGCGACATCGTATTTCTCCCTTTGCAACAGTTTCTTGACCGACAACGCAGTCAGAATGGCCGCCTTCAGGTAGCGCCGAAGAACGGGTTCGGCCTGCGGCTCGTCATCAATGGTTGCGCGTGCAAAGAAGCGGAGCGCTCCCGCCTTGGCATGCTCTCCGAGCTTGAGCCCATCAAGCTCGAATGCCTCGATGTCTGAGACGGCTATTGTTGACGCCAATTTATCGGCAAGTGTCTTGTCATCCGCAGTCAGATGATCGGAGTAGGCATGAACAGGGATGCCGATGTCTTCATATACCTTTCTGCCTGGCGCGTAACAGTGACCACACAAATCCTTGCTGGGTCCATACTTGGCGAAACGCCTGGTATTCGGAAAAAAACGCGGCTCGCACATTTGGCAGCCTGGCAAAATGCCGTCGCACAGTAAAGCTTGAACATGGCAGCCCCGTAATGCGAGCGCTACCGCAAGTGTAGATTCCATTTGCATCGCTGCGAGGTGAGAGCCAATGCTGGTAGCAAATAAAACCTTTGCGCCATGCCTTGAGGTCAACGTACTCCTGCTGCCATGGCTCTGGCTGACATCCAGAATTTCTTTCCAGTTCGGATAACCAGCACCTCTAGCCAGCAACCTTCTACGAAAAAGTTGCAGTCTGCTGTCAACCCAGGGAAATCTCTTGATTACCATGACTGATATGTTCTTCAAACTGGCGAATAGGGCGGGCATATGAAATATGAGAATGGAAGCAGTACGTATTTCGCGCAATCAATAGCGAATCTGGCTAATGTGTGTTAATTTTTTATCCAAATCTTCACGAAGTTCAAAAAAAGAAAATTTGCATAGCGAAACACAATTAGGGGTATAAAAAACTTTCGATGAGTTGGTATATTTTTGGACTTAACGAGGTATAAAAACAACCCAATTATCGCAAAAAGAATTGAACGCGTTTCTCTATATTGTTTTGCCAAGTGCGGGTCTGATAACGCATATCGGACATGCGCGTCACCTTTATACACGCGCCGAGTATAACTTACTTTATCAACGTACCTGAAGTTCCCTGACAGGGCAGTAGCCATAATAAAAATTCGATCAGCTCCTTTTAGTGATGGCATCGCGTTAAAGGCAGTTTCAATATAACTTTTTCTGAAAAGTCCATAAATATAAAAATGGTACAACTGACCTGATGCTATTCGCCACGCCATAGTGACCGGCCCCGAATTATTTGGATTGCCATTGTGTTTATACTCAATAACATCTTTAATCGTGCCGTCGGGAAATACTCGTTTTGTAGCTGACATTGAAACAATTGCTTCCGGATGGACATCCAACTCGGCAACAAGGCTTTGCAGATGGTCTGGCGCATAATAATCGTCTGCAGCCGCCCACATAAAGTACTTATAAACTGATTCCTGCAAAACGAATGAGAAGTTTTTTATTGCTCCAATGTTTTCTTGCTGTCTGATATATCGAATTCGCCCATCTTTCTTTGCGTACTCCTGGCAGATTGACCCCGTTTCATCGGTTGACGCATTATCAGAAATAACTAATTCAAACTCCCTGAATGTTTGCTCCAACAAGGAATCCAGGGTTTGCCGTATGTGAATAGCACCATTGAATACAGGCAGGCCAATGCTGACCCGAAGCTGCTGATCATTGTTTTTAATACTACTCACTATAGCCAACCCTCACAAAAAATATTTACAGCAAAGCACAAATACGCCGCCGCATTTCAGAGGAGAACAATGACGCAGCGGCTACGGCCATCAGGCCTGTAACAAGTAGAAATATAAACCACTCAAAGCGCCCAGTTAACGCCTTTGGTTCAACAATCAACGCCAATGCCAAAATGCTGCCGGAACCCAAGGCTGGCATTGCCACATCCTGCCAGTACCATCGCCATTTTTCCTGCGGAAGTATCTTTCTATGCATAAAGTGAATGCCAAGCAGAACATATCCGGCGTTCAGTGTTACCCATAACCAGGCAGCACCGAGTGCGCCATACTTTGGGACTAACAACACAATTGCCGGCACTAGTAGCAGAACTGCGACTAAATTTACAACTACACCAAGCTTTACCCATCCATGGGCAAGCTGGCATTGATAAGGCATCCACATTAATCCGTTAAGAAAGCTGCCTAGCACAAGCACTGAGAGTATTGGGCCAACATTGTTGCTTAGCTTAATATCACCTGACCATGCGTAGATAACACCCTCACCGAACACTATTAGCACAAACAACACAGCCGAGGTCACAACTGTCACCAATTGCGCCCCCAAGTGATAAACAGTGATCAGTTTTTGTTGATTATTCAACTCATTCAGTTGAACCATGCGCGGATACAGCGCTTGCGTAATGGGTCCAATCAATAAAAATAACGCTGTTGAAACAGTACTCGCCAGCATATAGTAACCAAAGTGCTCAAGAGAAAGGAGTCGCGACAGAAGTACTTTGTCAATCTGAGTAAGCATGATTTTTAAAAAATTTATGCCCATCATGCCGCTGGCGAATTGCCAGACTGTGCGCAGTGCAGATATCGAGAAAACAGCGGGCGATTCTTGCCTTGGTAAAACCAACCTGAGCTTTAGAACAAATAGCAGTAGCGCTGCCAAAGAAACAACAGCCTGCCAAATGAAAAAGGCTTCGATTGTTGGACGATAATATGCGAGTACAGCTACCGCGCCACCAAAACGCAAGGTGGCAATTGCAGCCTGTGCACTGTTGTACCAAACTTGGTGCTGAAGTCCAATAAGCGCGCTTCGATATATCCCTTCACAAAACCGCAATGCAGCGACAAGCCCCATGATAGCCAGCGCCTGCGCAACAACATCGACCGGCAGATTTTCACTTCGAAGCCAGTTATTAGCTAACCAGTCCGAAGCAAGCCAAAATGCTGCCCCTATCAATATTGAAAAACTAACAGTTATTGTTTCTAAACTACGTAGCAGATCGTGAATTGACTTGGCTGAATGCGATCCTGCCGTAAACCGTGCCATCTCGCGGCCGAGTGTGGGCACTATACCCATGTCGAGCAGGCTCAGCCAAGCCTGGAGCACGGCGAACAAACCAATCAAGCCGTAGGCCTCGATCCCGAGGTACTTGATGTACAGCGGGATAAAGGCCAACCCCATCAGGGCTGTCCAGCCCTGACCAAGGTAGTTGGCGATGACGTTGCGCTTCAGCGCCATGCTATCCGCGTTCAGCTGCCGCGCTCATCATCGGACACGTCTCAGATAGCCGTCCGGTGCGACGCTGATGAGCAATTTGTGGTCGATGCTCTTGTCGATCTCGAATTCGGAATGCGTCTTGAGATATTCCCATACCGCAGTCTTCGGATTGTCTCCCGGACCCCACGGGCGGTCGCCCGCCAGTTCCTTGGGCATATCTTCGACCACGGTATCGAACACCACACAGTAACTGCCCACCGAAGTAAGCGGCGCGTAGGCCTTCAGTTCCTCAAGCACATGCTGATGGGTGTGGTTGGAATCCAGGCAGACCAGTACGCGTTTCTTGCCTTTGGCCTTCGCGGCGACCTGCGCGACGATCTCGGGCGCGATGCTCGATCCCTGGATCATCGTAATGCGTTTGAACATGGGATGTTCCTCTATCGCTTTGCGGTTGTGCGCGCGGATATCGATATCGATGCCAACCACTTCGCCCTGTTCACCGGTGCAGGATGCGACCAGCTCGAGCATGGATGCGGAGAAGATCAGCGAACCGCCGTGCGCGATCCCGGTCTCGATGATCAGGTCGGGCTTTATCTCCCAAATGATCTCCTGCATGGCGACCATGTCCTGCGGATACTGAATGATCGGGCGACCCAGCCATGAGAAGTTGTAGGAATACTTTGGCGCCAGGGAATTCTTGAGGAATTCGTGCGCGCTCGATTTCAGTTCCCCGTTCTGTCCGATCGCATCGATCCGCTCTTTTACTTCTTTCTCAAAGCTCATGGTGATCCACCTTTATGTAATTGAATTGATTGTTCGACTGCCCGATGATTTCCTGCAGATAGTTGGAGTTCATCACGAAGAGATTGTCCCCCGGTTCCATGGCTTGCATCCCTTCGGCCGGCGACGATATCCGCAAGCCGCAAGCCGCCATGAATTTGTTCTGCTTTGCAGGGTTGATGTCGATGACGCAATCTATCGTCACCCCCGCGCGCTGCATGTATAACGCGAATATCACGCCTTTCGATGCCCCTCCCCAGATCGCATTGCGCTTTCCCCCCGCAATGGCGGCAACGCGGTCGATGTCCGCCAGGAAATCGGCCGGGAACGCACACGCATCCTGCCGGTCCAGAACCGGCTTGCGCAACGTCGCCAGATCGGCGACCACATACAGGTATTGTCCGCCGAAGACATGCCCGCTCTCGCGGACCGTACCGAACATCCGGTGGAAATCGGCGAGGCGGAAGTAGTTCACATGCTCGTAGAAGATGTCGAACCAGGCATGGTGCTCGCATATCCAGTCGAAGCACGGCACCTCGATATATACCAGGCCCTTGCCACCGTTGGCCTGTGCGATCGCGGTGAGAAAGCCGAACGGGTCGGTCATGTGCTCGAGCACGTGGCGCAGTACGACGCCGTCCGCAGTCAGCCCCAGACCGGGTTCGAAGCGCGCCTTGATCACGCCGGGATCGTCACCTTCATAGGCGGGGTCGACACCCGTTATCGTGTATCCCGCCTGGCGCAAGTACTCGAGGAAATAGCCCTTGCCGCAACCCACCTCGATCAGCGTCTTACCCGAGAAGTGTCGCTTGATGATCGTCCTGACATCCGCCAGATGGCGCTGGAACACTCCCGAACACGCTTGTTCATTCTGGTAATCGGCATCGTATTCGAGCAGACCGGGATCGAACGCGACATTGAATATCAGCCCGTTGTCCATATCCTGAACCAGCCTCATGTCGCCCTTTGGACAAGCCAGCGCCGCGAGCTGGTTCGCGAACATCTTGTTCTGGAAGACCGGCAGCCCCTGTACAGCAAATAATTCCCGATAGTTCATGCTCATTTCAATGTCACGTCCAGTTCCGGTCTTTCGCCCCAGAATGCCATCGGCTCGTAATCGGGGTAAGGGTAATAGCCAAGGTTCAGTTCGATCTTCCAGCCATTGTCCATTTTCCATCTCTCGACAAGGCTGCGTACCGAAACAGGTTTGCCCGAACAGACGTTGATCGCGCCGATGTCACGCCGGGCCAGCGCCAACCGGACGAGCTGGCGCGCGACCTCCTCGACGGGCAAGTAGTCGCGCAATTGCTCGCCGCCGGACATGTTGAACGTAGCATCGCCACGCGATACTGCCTCGCGGAGTTTCGGATATAGCGATGTTGCCGGCTGTCCTTCGCCATACATATAAAAGAGCCGGGCCCAGGTCAGTTTGAATGCCGTGTCCGTTCTCAGAAAGCCAAGTTGTTTTCGCAGGCAATCCTTTGCGTAGCCGTAGGGGTTGCCCGGTGCGGTTTGCATATCTGCCGCCAGTGCGCCGGACTGCATGCCGTACTCGAAGCAGGTGCCGGTCACCAGCAGCGACGGCAGCCCCGCTTCGACCATGCCCTTGAGGAAATGGTATTGCCTGGGCAACTCGGTCTCAAAATGATGCCTGGACTTGTAGTTCGGCAGACCGTCCCATGCCAGATGGATCAGGATGTCCGGGGAGCCGAGCTGCTTGTAACTGTCGCCGACAGGACTGGCGATATCCATTTCCACGACACGCACTGCGGAACCCAGATCGTTTAATCGTTTGGCGTCCCGGGACACGGCGATGATCTCCGCATCATGCTGAAGCAAGGCGTTCAGCACATGTCGTCCAAGAAACCCGCTGGCTCCTGTCACGGCGATCTTCATATCAGCCTCAACCGACCTTCAGCCCGGGAACGGCGGTCACGAACTGCCCGTCCCATTCCCGGATATAAGACAACTGGTCAACAACCTCATCCCGCAGGTTCCACGGCAGGATCACGACATAATCCGGTCTGTCCTGTTTCAGGTGTTCTTCCGCGACGATCGGGATGCGGCAACCGGGCAGGAACTTGTCCTGCTTGGCCGGGTTGCGGTCCACCACATATGACAACAGGTCCGGACGGACGCCAGCGTAATTCAACAATGTGTTCCCCTTTGCCGCAGCACCATAACCCGCGACTCTCTTGCCCGCCCGCTGCGCCTCGATCAGGAAGGCGGTCAGGTCGTTCTTGACCTTGTTCGCCTTGGTCTGGAAGCCGACATAAAAACTCTTGCCGCTCATCCCCGCCGCCGTCTCGCGTTCCAGCAGTTTCACCACATTCGGCCCTTGCTCACGTTTGCCGCTGTCCTTGCGCTGGGCATAGACGCGCAGACTGCCGCCGTGTGTCGGCAACTCTTCCACATCGAACACGGAGAGCCCGTTCGCCATGAAGATGGTGCGGACGGCGGTCAGCGACAGATAGGAATAATGCTCGTGATAGATGGTGTCGAACTGGTTCTGCTCGATAAGGTTAAGCAGGTGCGGGAACTCGAAGGTCGCCACGCCCGCCGGTTTGAGCAAGGCCGCGAAGCCGCCCACGAAGTCGTTGATATCGGGCACGTGCGCCAGAACGTTGTTGGCGGCAGTGAGGTCCGCCTGCTTGCCCTGGGCGACGAACCGCTGCGCCAGCCCGATCCCGAAGAACTCTTCCACTATCTCGATCCCCTTGGCACGCGCGGCATCCGCGGTGCTGGTCGTCGGTTCGATGCCGAGGCACGGGATGCCGCGTGCTTTTGCATATTGCAGCAGATAGCCATCGTTCGCGGCCACCTCGACGATATGCGAACTTGCATCAAGTGAGAAGCGGCTCGTCATATCCGCCACGTATTTTTCCGCATGTTTCAGCCAGGTCGAGGAGAACGAACTGAAATAGGCGTAATCCGCAGAAAACAATTCATCGGCCTGGGCGAAATCTTCGGTCTGCACCAACCAGCATTGCGTGCACACGAGCACGCGCAGGGGAAAGTATTTTTCCGGCGCCTGCAGGGTCTGCGGGGTAAGGTAGGCATTGGAAGGAGGAGCCGAGCCCAGGTCTATCAGGGGCAGGGTCAGTTCTGACTGGCAATGTCGGCACTTCATATTTGGATTCCCTGAAAATCTTGTTCGATCAATCTGTGGTTCCGGTCTCTATCGGAGATGTCGGCGAATGCGAGCGGCCATGCGATGCCGAGTTTGGGATCTGCCGCGTTCAGCGCACCCTCGGACTCGGGATGGTAGGCCGCAGTATGCAGATAGATCAGTTCGCAATCTTCCGTGAGCGTCTGGAAGCCGTGCGCGAACCCCTCCGGGATGAGCAGGCTGGCGCGGTTCTGCGCGGAGAGGATGGCCCCGTGCCAGTGCAGGAAGGTGGGCGAGCCACGCCGCAGGTCAACCGCCACATCGAATATCTCGCCGTGCAGGCAACTCACCAGTTTGATCTCGGCGTGCGGGGGATTCTGGAAATGCATCCCGCGCACACTCCCCTTTGTTCTGGTCAGCGTGTGATTCATCTGCGCGATCGGCTTTTCCATGCCTGCCCCCCGAAACTCATCCGCACAGTAGAACCGCGACAGGAATCCACGCTGGTCCTCGATCGTTTTGCGTTGCACCAGCTTCACTCCGGACAGCGGGGTGGGGATGAAATCGAATCGCGCCATTGCTAGTCCACCGCTCCGTCAGCCTGATACCCGGAGATCTGCTGCAGTGTGACGTCGCGCATGTCGTCGCCCTTTCGCCAGGCCTGGTGCCATTCCAGCGTTCTTTGCAGCGCCGTTTGCAGACGCCAGCGGGGCGCCCAGTCCAGTCTGGACTTCGCCTTGCTGCTGTCCAGTTTCAGGTAGTTCGCTTCGTGCGGTTGCGGTTTCTGCTCGCACTGCCACTTCACATCCTTTTGCATCTCCGCAAGGCGTTCAACGATCCAGCCCACCGGGCGGGCATCCTCGTCGCCGGGACCGAAATTCCATCCTTCCGCGAACTCAGCCCCATGGTTGTACAGGCGTTCCGCCAGTTTCAAATAGCCGGAAAGGGGTTCCAGCACGTGCTGCCAAGGGCGCGTCGATCCGGGGGAACGGATGTTCAGCGTCGCTCCGGCATCCATCGCGCGCAGAAAATCCGGGATCAGTCTGTCTTCCGCCCAATCGCCGCCGCCGATGACGTTGCCGGCACGGACGCTCGCCAGTGCGATGCCTGCCGCTTCCAGAAACGAACGGCGGTATGCCGCAGTCACCAGCTCTGCGCAGCCCTTGCTGCTGGAATACGGGTCATGCCCGCCCATCGCCTCGTTCTCGCGATATCCCCAGACCCATTCCTGGTTCTCGTAGCATTTATCCGTCGTCACATTCACGATGGCTTTCACACCTGGCGTCGCTCTGACCGCTTCAAGCAGGTGGACCGTGCCCATCACGTTGACCGCATAGGTCTCGGCGGGCTGCGCATAGGAATAGCGCACCAGGGGTTGTGCGGCGAGATGGAAAACGATCTCCGGACGGGCGGCCTGCATCGCTGCGCGCAAGTTGTCGGCATCGCGGATATCCGCGATCTCGCTGCGCGCCATCCCCTCGCCGACTTTTGCCACGGTGAACAGATTCGGTTCGGTCGGCGGCTTGAGCGCATAGCCATGCACCTCCGCGCCCATGGACTGCAGCCACAGGGAGAGCCAGCCGCCCTTGAAACCGGTATGCCCGGTCAGGAACACGCGCTTGCCGCGCCAGAAATCCGGGCTCACTTCCACACCTTCCATGGCGCTTTGCCGCTTTGCCACAAATCTTCCAGCTGATTCTTGTCGCGCAGAGTGTCCATCGGCTGCCAGAAGCCGTTGTGCTCATAAGCCATCAGTTCGCCTTGACTCGCCAGCTTGCTGAGCGGCTCGCCTTCCCACGAAGTACTGTCATTGGCGATCAAGTCGATGCATTTCGGCGACAACACGAAGAAACCCCCGTTGATCCAGCCGCCGTCACCCTGCGGTTTCTCGATGAAGCCGCGCACAGACTTGCCATCCATGTTCAGCGCCCCGTAGCGGCCGGGCGGCTGGACTGCGGTGACGGTGGCATGCTTGCCGTGCTGTTTGTGGAATGCAAGCTGCGCCGTAATATCGACATCTGCAACGCCATCCCCGTAGGTAAGGCAGAAGGCTTGTTCATCTTTCAGGTAGTTGGCGACGCGCTTGAGCCGCCCGCCAGTGAGGGTTTCATCACCGGTATCCACCAGGGTTACGCGCCAGGGTTCGGCTTTCTTGTGGTGCACTTCCATTTGGTTGCTGGTCATGTCGAAAGTGACATCGGACATGTGCAGGAAGTAGTTGGCGAAGTATTCCTTGATGACATAGCCCTTGTAGCCGCAGCAGATGATGAAGTCATTCACGCCATGGGCGGAATAAATCTTCATGATGTGCCACAGGATCGGCCTGCCGCCGATTTCAATCATGGGCTTGGGCTTGAGGTGGGTTTCCTCGGAGATGCGGGTACCAAGACCCCCGGCGAGAATGACGGCTATCATGATTATCGTTCCATCGCGCTTCGAATCTTTGCTACCAGTGCTGCGGTATCAAAACCATGCGATTGAAGAATCTCTGGATTGGTACCACACTCCGGAATCTCATTTAGAGCAAGGCGATATAGCGTCGCGTCAGTCATTCCCTTCTCAAACATGGAGTCGGCAATGCGATCACCTTGGCCGCCAATCCGATAGTGGTTATCTATCGCAAACAATGTCTTAATGTTTCCGAGCTCCTGAGCCAGCCATTCAGTGTCGACATGATTCAGCCATGGGCAGTTGATCACCTTGGCTCCGATTCCGTGCTCGGTCTTTAATGTCTGTGCTGCCTGAACTGCGGCCGAGAGCATGACCGGGCCATAGGCGATGATGGCTACATCGGCACCCTCCATTAGTGCGACGCCTTTGCCAAGCTCCGGTGTGTAGGTGGAAGGCAGTGTGTAGGGAAGTACCCAGGGCAGACTGACCAAACGCAGATAGCTGCTGCCCGAATTCTGGTTGATTGCCCAGTCGAGCAGCATACCGACTTCGGCTTCACAACTCGGCTCCATCAGCACCAGCCCAGGCATGGCTGCGAGGGCGGAAATATCGCGCACTGCTTGGTGCGAGTGTCCCGGACCACCGGGCACGACACCGGCCAATGAACCAACGTAAATAATTTTCGTCAATTCGGTTGCGTTGTTATATATCTGCTCGTTTGGCCGGGAGGATAAAAAACAGGCAAATGAATGAACGATTGGGAGCAACCCTTGAAGTGCCATCCCCCCTGCTTGAGACACCATGTCTTGTTCAGCAATACCGCATTCAATGAACCTTGTTGGAAATTCTTTTTGAAATGGAATGAGTCCGGTATCCAGGATCAGGTCTGCATCCAGCGCTACGATCTTCGGATTTTTTCTTGTTTGTTCCAGCAATGCATTCGAGTAGGCTTGTATCAGACGTTGCGGATTTACCGGCTGCTCCACTACAGGTCGGTTAACGGTTTCAAGCTCCAAAAGACTTGCTCCTGCAGCAGCCAGCTTTGCATTTGCGCTGTCCATCAGCTCCTGCGCTGCGTCAACATAGGCTTCGCTTGTAGGGGCACCACTATGGAATTTATAGAACTCCACATCGGAGTCGATGGAGGTGTGCTCCATGAAGGTGACGCCCTTGCCCTTGATTGTGTCTGCAATGATGACCTTGGGTTTGTCTGTAATTTTCTTGCAGGCGGCAAGTGTCCTGGAGAATGCTGCCAGGTCGTTGCCATCGCAACGGCTGACATGCCAACCAAAAGCCGCAAGCTTGGCCGCCAGATCGCCGAGGTCGCTGACTTTGGCAACAAGCGTGTCCGATTGCAGTTTGTTGTGGTCGATGATGACCGTCAGTTCGTGCAACTTGTGATTGGCTGCGGAGATCAGCGATTCCCAGAATTGGCCTTCCTGCAATTCGCCGTCACCGGTCAACACATAGACATTGCCTGATCGCTTCATCAGTCGATTCGCGAAAACCATGCCTTTGGCTTTTGAGACGCCCATACCCAATGAGCCGGTATTGGTAACTATGTTGGGTGTTGCAATATCCGGGTGGCCAGGCAAACCGCCCAGCCTTCTAAGCTTGTGAGCCAATTCAAAGTCGAGTCGGCCAAGGCCGATCAGAACGCTGTAATACCCGGGGGCATCATGTCCTTTGGATGAGAAGAAGATGTCTCTTGGCGATGTTTCATCACCTTCCGGCGGAACGCGTACTTCGTTGGACAGCAGCCAGGACATGATGTCCATGCTGCTGAAGCTGCTGCCAATGTGTCCCGAGCCGGCACGACCGATCATGTACAGGGTGTTGATACGGCAAAGCGCGGCGAAAAGGCCCGTCTTCTCTACAGCAGGCAGCGGCAATGCACGGATGCGCTCAAACTCTTTATAGGGTACGTAATACAGGGTGCCACTGACAGCTACTCCAATTTGATCGCCCACAATATGTTCCTTTAGTCGTGAATCGGGTAAGGGATGAGACTGATGGTCGGCAAGCTCGCTTCGCCTTGGGCGAGGTAATGCTCGGCCAGCAACCAGTCCACGGGTTCGTTGATGTCAAAGCCTTCCAGGCCTTGGCTGATAAAGGGGATGATGGCTTCACCGGCAATGCTGTTCTGTTCCAGCGCAATACGGCTCCAGGCGATTTCCAGGCTGGCATCCTGCGCATAGATTTCAGGTAAAGCCGCATACTGGCTGCTGTGCCAAGGGGTGGCGCCATTGGTGAAGGGCATTACCGGCAGCATGCGTTTGCCGCGTATCACCCACATTTTTCCGGGGTGTTGCTTGCATTTTTCGATAGCGCGCAAGGAATCGGCGCCCGGATCGTTGATGAAGACATCCCAGGCGCGGCGGATGGTTTCCGGCATGCGGAATGGGCTGGTGGGCCGAAGTATGCTGAATATTTCGAATTCTCGTCCCTGTTGCTTCAAGGCATTCAACATCCAGACTACCCATTCGATATCCGGTGACTTGTCGCCTGAAATATCGGCAGAACGAAGAAAAGGAACCTCGGCACCATAGTGTCGTGCAACATCGGCATATACCTCGCTGTCGGTTGCACAAATGACGGCATCGAAGACGCCGCTGTCGATCGCAGCGCGCACGGTGTAGGCAAGCATCGGATGACCGCCCAGAAGTTTGATGTTCTTGTTCGGCACCCGCTTGGAGCCGGATCGGGCGGGAATGAAAGCGATCGTTTTTGGCTTCATGGTGTCAGATCAGGTCGCTTCGCGTGAGAAATGAGATGTTCTTAAGTTCGGAATAGACATCCAGCGCCTCGACACCGGGCTCGCGCGTGCCGTTTCCCGAAGAACCAAAACCACCAAAAGGCATGTGAGGCTCGCTGCCAAAGGTGCCAAGGTTAATGTTCGCAACGCCGGCTTTTACCCGCTGGGCAAACCACATTGCACGATCCACATTGCGTGTGTGGATGGCTGCTGTGAGACCGTATTCGGTGGCATTGGCAAGCATCAGAGCGTCTGCCAGGTCATCAACCGGATGCAGGGTGACAACTGGACCAAATATTTCCTTGCAGCTGAGCTCGTCCGTTCGTTTAAGTCCTTCGATCACCGTGGGCATAATGTAGTAGCCGTTGACAAGTTCGGGACCGGTGGGCGCACCACCGCCGCATAAAATTTTGCCGCCTTCGTGTCTGGCGGATTCGATAGCCGCAAGAATTGTCTGTTGCTGTCGTTTGTTGATAACCGGGCCGAGGTCGCATCCGGCACTCACGCCCAACTTCAGACTTTGTGCCTTGGCGACAAGCTTGTCACGGAATTCTTCGTAGACGCTCTTGAAAACCAGTATGCGGCTACCCGCAGCGCAGCGTTGCCCGGCGTTGCTGAAGCCGGAGAGCGAGGCCCAGTGCACGGCTTTATCGAGATCGGCATCGTCGCAGACAACAAAGGGATTCTTTCCGCCGAGTTCCAGCGAGACACGCGCCAGTCGCCGACCGGCCACCTCGGCGATCCAGCGCCCCACGCCGGTAGAACCGGTGAAACTGATCACTGCGACGCGGGAATCTTCCACCAACGCAGCCCCGGCGGTTTTTCCGCTCCCCTGAACAACGTTGAAAACGCCATCCGGAAGCCCTGCTTCCTTGACCAATTGTGCAAATAAATTCGCAATACAGGGTGAATCCTCCGCTGCCTTCATCACGACGGTGTTGCCGCAAATCAGGGCGGGAAAGGTTTTCCAGGCGATATTGGCAATGGGTGTGTTTGCGGGCACGATCAATCCGGCAATTCCGCGCGGCTGCCGCACGGTGTGGCTGTACTTGCCAGGAGTGCCCGAAGTGAGCGATCGACCGAAGAGGCGCATGCCTTCGCCCGCAAAATACTCGGCCTGGAGAATCGCACCACCGACTTCGCCTTTGGCATCCTGCGGAGGCTTGCCAGTTTCCTCGGCGATACATTCTGCCAACTCGTCGGCCCGAAGCTTCATGGCTGCGACGATTTCTCCCAGAATCTGGCCTCGCTTGACAGGTGTCACTTCGGACCACGCAGAAAACGCTACGCCCGCTGCGGCAATTGCGCGCTGCACATCGGCCGCAGTCGAGTCTGCGACATGGCAAAGCAGTTCACCCGTATGCGGATTGAATTTTTCAAGCCAATTGTTGCCAGCGGGCTGGCTTTCCTGACCATTAATCCAGTTTGGAATGCGATTCATGTTGTTGTCCACGGTCAGATTGCCGTCCAGCCGCCATCAATGACCAGATTGGTGCCGGTCATGTAGCGCGAAGCTTCGCTGGCAAGAAAAAGTACCGAGCCGTTGTACTCGTCGATGTTGGCCATGCGGCCGACCGGTATGCGGCTGCAATACACATCCAGGAAGGCCTGTTCCTGATTGTTGAACACACCGGCGATGGTGAGTGAATTGACCCTCACTCCGCGTTTGGCCCAATAGACAGCAAGATAGCGCGTAAGGTTGAGAATGCCGGACTTCGATGCCGAATAGGCCACCGGCTTATAGAAGACTTCACCGCGCTGGCGGCGATACTCGTAGAGGTTCTGGTCGGGCGAAACGACGCCATAGATCGAGGCGACGTTAATGATCGAGCCCTTGCCTGCCTTGGCCATTGCTGCGCCGACAACCTGGCAGCACAGGTAAACACCCTTGAGGTTGACGTCGATAACTTTATCCCATGATGCTTCAGGGTAGTCTTCGAAAGGGCCATTTTCTTCCAGCGGTGCAGAAGGCGGGGAATCGATTGCTGCGTTGTTGATCAGGACGGTGGGAACCCCATACTTGCTGACGACTGCCGCCAAGGCCTTCTGCAACGAGACCTTGTCGGTAACATCCGCTACACAAAACAGATAGTTGGACGGGTACTGTGCGGCGAGCGTTTCGCTCACTGCCGAAG
>JBAQDF010000059.1:0-3309 GCA_049286265.1 Sideroxyarcus sp. | reverse complement strand
ACTCAGCACTCCGCACTCACGACTCAGTACTAGGTTTTACACTCAGGACTGAATTTATGGGAATTTCGCGGTTTGAGGATTTAATTGCTTGGCAAAAGGCGCGGCTACTTGCTGGTGCAATTTATCGAATTACTGCTCAAGGTACTTTTTCCAAGGATTTCGGATTCAAGGATCAGATTCAGAGATCCAGTGTGTCAGTGATGTCCAATGTTGCAGAGGGCTTTGAACGAGGCAGTTCGGCAGAATTTCACCAATTTCTGGTTATCGCCAAAGCTTCATGTGCAGAATTGCGCGCTCAACTGTATCTCGCGCTTGATATAGGCTACATTGACCAGAAAATTTTCGATGAGACAATGCAATTAGCAGAAGAAGTTGCTCGTTTAGTTGGCGGACTTAGGGCATCCGTAAAACGACAAGGTAATTCCAAATGACTCAACCCTCAGCACCCAGCACTCACGACTCAGCACTCCGAACTCAGCACTCTATGAAGGGAATCATTCTCGCCGGCGGCTCGGGCACGCGCCTCTATCCCATTACGCAAACGATTTCCAAACAGTTGCTCCCGGTTTACGACAAGCCGATGATCTACCATCCGCTCACTACGCTGATGCTGGCAGGAATCCGCGATGTGCTGGTTATTTCCACGCCGCAGGATACGCCGCGCTTCGAACAACTCCTGGGTGACGGTTCGCAATGGGGAATGAATTTTTCCTACGCGGTGCAGCCTTCTCCGGATGGCCTGGCGCAGGCCTTCATCATCGGTGAATCGTTCATCGGCAAGGATGCCTGCTCTCTGGTGCTGGGCGACAACATATTTTACGGTCACTCCTTCGATACGCTGCTCACCCCGGCCGCCAGCAAAACCGACGGGGGTACGGTGTTCGCCTATCACGTGCAGGATCCGGAACGATATGGCGTGGTCGATTTCGATGCATCGGGCAAAGCGCTCAGCATCGAAGAAAAACCCAAACAGCCAAAATCCAACTACGCCGTGACCGGCCTGTATTTCTACGACAACGACGTGGTGCAGATCGCCAAGTCCATCAAACCTTCCGCGCGCGGCGAACTGGAGATCACCACCGTCAACCAGATTTATCTGGAGCGCGGCAAGCTTGACGTTCAGGTCATGGGGCGCGGCTATGCCTGGCTGGATACCGGCACGCACGAGTCGTTGCTGGAGGCCTCCATGTTTATCCAGACACTGGAAAAACGCCAGGGACTGAAGATCGCCTGTCCCGAAGAGATTGCCTTTCGCCAGGGCTACATCACTGCGGAGCAAATGGAAAAGCTTATTGTGCCGTTGGCAAAAAACGGCTACGGCCAGTATCTGCAGCGCCTGCTGCTGGAAGAGAGACGTTAATGCAAGTTGTTGCTACTGCAATTCCCGACCTGTTCACCATCGAGCCCAGGGTTTTTGGCGATGACCGCGGTTTTTTCTACGAGAGTTTCAATCAGCGCCGCTTCACAGAATTGACGGGCGTAACCGATTCCTTCGTGCAGGACAACCACTCCAAATCGGCGCGCAACGTATTGCGCGGTTTACATTACCAGATACGCCAGCCGCAGGGAAAATTGGTGCGTGTCATCGCGGGCGAAGTGTTGGACATCGCTGTCGATATTCGCAAAAGTTCGCCCAATTTCGGAAACTGGGTCGGTGTGAACCTGTCAGCCGAGAACAAAAAAATGCTGTGGATACCGAAGGGCTTCGCGCACGGCTTCGTGGTGTTGAGCGATTCGGCAGAGTTCCTGTACAAGACCACGGATTATTGGGCTCCGGAACACGAACGCAGCATCGTCTGGAACGATCCGGACTTGGCCATCGACTGGCAACTCAATGGCGCATCGCCCCTGCTTTCCGCCAAGGATCAGGCAGGTAAACTGCTCCGCGAAGCCGAGACATTTGCATGAGCAAGATACTGGTCACCGGCAAGAACGGGCAAGTAGGCTGGGAATTGCAGCGCTCCCTTGCCGCTTTCGGCCAGGTCGTTGCGGTAGATCTGGAAGAAATGAATCTTGCCGATGCGGACGCCATTCGGCGCACCGTGCGCGAAGTTCGCCCCGACATCATCGTCAACCCCGCCGCCTACACTGCTGTCGATAAAGCCGAAGGCGATTTCAACCTCGCGATGGCGGTAAACGGCACCGCCGCCGGTGTCTTTGCCGAAGAGGCAAAGCAACTTGGCGCCGTGCTGGTTCATTACTCCACCGACTACGTGTTCGACGGCGATAAACCCACTCCCTACACCGAGAGCGATGCGCCAAATCCGCAAAGTGTTTACGGCAAAACCAAACTTGCCGGTGATCAGGCTATACAGGTTTCCGGCTGCAACCACCTCATCCTGCGCACCAGTTGGGTGTATGGCGTACACGGCGGGAATTTCATCAAGACGATATTGCGGCTGGCCAGGGAGCGTGACGAACTGCGCATCGTCGCCGACCAGTTCGGCGCGCCGACTTGGGCAAGGGATCTTGCGCAAGCTACGGCGGCGGCGCTGGGTAGCTGGAAAAACAAAGACTGGGATCGCAATTTGAGCGGCCTGTATCACCTCACCGCTGCAGGACGCACCAATTGGCATCAATATGCCGAAGAAATCGTGCAATTGGCGCGCAAGTACGATTCGGCACTCGCCTCCAAACCACTCAGCATCAAGGGCATCGCCACCCACGAATACCCGGTTCCCGCCAAACGGCCGGTCAACTCAGTTTTGGCGAACGACAAAATTCGCGATGCGTTCGGAATTGTTTTGCCGGCTTGGCAAGACAGCGTGGCCGAATGCGTGCGTGAGATATTAACCAGTGCTGAGTCGTGAGTGCTGAGTACTGAGTAAATTCACTCTGGAGCGGCGAACACTCAGAACTCAGCACTCGGCACTCAGTACTGGTTTTTAATGCAACGCCATATTCACCCTGCCCAAATCCTCTTCCCCCAGCGTCCCCACCGCCGCCTTCAAACGCAGCTGGCTGACCAGGTAGTTGTATTGCGCCTGGTACAGGTCGCGGCGCGTTGAGTACAGTTGCTGTTGTGCATTGAGCACGTCCAGGCTGGTTCTGACGCCCACTTGTTGTCCCAGTTTGCTGGCTTCGAGCAGGCTTTCGCTGGATTTCAGGGCTTGTTGCAGGGCTTGTACCTGGGCGATGCCGCTCACGACGCCGAGGTAGGCCTGACGGGTTTGCAGTTCGATGTTGCGGCGGGCGGTTTCCAGGTCTTGTTTGGCTTTTTCGCGGTTGGCGTCGGCTTCGCGCCATCTGGATTGGGTGGCGCCGCCCTGGAATAGGGGCATGTTGAGCTGGAGGCCGACGGTGGTGCTG
>JBAQDF010000058.1:0-1602 GCA_049286265.1 Sideroxyarcus sp. | reverse complement strand
AGGCCAGCCGGACCGCCGCCAACGATGACGACGTCGAATTCCATGGATTCGCGTTGCATGATATTTGATCCAAAAAAAGGGGGGTTGGGAGACCCCAACCCCCAAACTCACCGGTACGCAAGGATTGATTACCGGCAGAGGAGACGACCTTAGTTAAATTCCGCAGTTAGTTGCGGCACCACCTCGAAGAGGTCGGCGATCAGACCGTAATCAGCCACCTGGAAGATCGGCGCATCCGGGTCCTTGTTGATGGCGACGATGACCTTGGAGTCCTTCATCCCGGCCAGGTGCTGGATGGCTCCCGAGATGCCGAGCGCGAAGTACAGTTGCGGCGCGACGATCTTACCGGTCTGGCCGACCTGATAGTCGTTTGGCACGAAGCCTGCATCGACGGCAGCACGGGAGGCACCGAGGGCGGCACCGAGCTTGTCGGCGAGCGGTTCGAGTAGCTTGTGGTAGTTCTCGCCACTGCCTAAACCACGACCACCAGAGACGATGATCTTGGCAGCGCCAAGTTCCGGACGTTCGGATTTGGTCAGTTCGCGGTTGATCAGGGTGCACTGGGCGGTGTCAGCTACGGCGGCGATGTTCTCGACGGCGGCATTGTTACCGGTAGCGACAGCATCGAAGGCGGTGGTACGGACGGTAATGACCTTGACGGCATCGGCGCTCTTGACGGTGGCCAGGGCGTTGCCGGCGTAGATCGGGCGGACGAAGGTGTCAGCCGCTTCGACGGCGGTGATTTCAGATATCTGTGCCACATCGAGCAAGGCGGCGACGCGCGGGGCGACGTTCTTGCCGAAGGTGGTGGCCGGGGCGAGGATGTGGCTGTAGCCGGCAGCGTTAGAGACAATCAGAGCAGTGAGGTTTTCAGCAGTCTGCGCACCGTAGTGGGCGGCGTCAGTGACTTTGACCTGGACGACACCCTGCAGCTGGGCAGCCGCCTGGGCTGCAGCCTGACAGTTGGCGCCCGCAACGAGGACGTGGATGTCGCCACCGATTTTTTGCGCAGCAGCAACGGTGTTGAGGGTGGCAGCCTTGAGCGAAGCGTTGTCGTGTTCGGCGATAACGAGAATGGTCATGTGTTGTCTCCTCAGATCACTTTGGCTTCGTTCTTGAGCTTGTTCACGAGCTCAGCCACATCGGCCACCTTGATACCGGCGCTGCGCTTGGGCGGTTCGCTGACCTTGATGGTGGTCAGGCGCGGGGTGACGTCGACGCCAAGGTCCGCCGGTTTGACGGTGTCGAGCGGCTTCTTCTTGGCTTTCATGATGTTGGGCAGCGTGGCGTAGCGCGGTTCGTTCAGGCGCAGGTCGGTGGAGACGACGGCTGGCAGGGTGATCTGCAGGGTTTCGAGGCCGCCGTCGATTTCACGGGTGACAGTGGCCTTGCCGTCGGCGAGGACGACCTTGGAGGCGAAGGTGGCTCGAGGCCAGTTTTGCAGGGCGGCGAGCATCTGGCCGGTCTGGTTGGCGTCGTCGTCGATGGCTTGCTTGCCGCAGATGACGAGTTGCGGTTGTTCTTTGTCGCACAGGGCCTTGAGGAGCTTGGCGACGGCCAGCGGCTGGATTTCGGTGTCGCCACAATCGACGAGGATGCCGC
>JBAQDF010000057.1:0-57875 GCA_049286265.1 Sideroxyarcus sp. | reverse complement strand
CATAACCAACATCGAGTTGCACAGTACAGCGTGCATTTCCAAGCCTGGCCACCAGCCGCACACGCAAGCCGCCATAACGGGCTTCCTCGCGAATTTCCTCAACCGTGATTGATGCGGGATCGAACCTTATGCCATCTTCCACGGCAATGTCGCAGATTTCGCTTACCGTGCGCGTGAGCACCTCAATATCCATGGTGCCAAAACCGAGAAAGTCCGCATCGCGCGTGGGCCGGTGGGGTAGGTCGAACCACAGATCAAACAGCAACGCACCTTTCAACCAGAAAACATCGCGCGCCGGAACAAGGGAGAGTCGATACAGAAAGCGCTCTATCGCATAGCGAGTCAGAGTCAGGTTAAAGTCCTCGCCGCGCATCTTGGCCCGATTCAACAATCGCGCATGAATCGATGCAGGCAAATCCGCGGTCACGCGACTGCCTCCAGATAAGGGCGCATCACATTGGTTACGCGGTTGATCTGCGCATAGCGCCACAGTTCATCGGCACTCGCCTTTTTCGCGCGGCGCGCCTCGCGTAGCGCCTCCAGCGCCACATCCAGCCCGACCTTGTTGCGAAACTTGAAACAGTCCGCCACCGTCTTGGCCACACTGGTGACTTGAATTTTCACGCCATCAACCCGGCGCGTTTCAATGCCTGTAGCCAGCGCAGCAGCGGAGAATCGCGTCGTGCGCAGCGGCGGATACGCCATTCGCGGCGGATGACTTTTGTTACCGATGGCGATCCAGACTTCGAACGGCGACTGGGTTGTCAGTTCGTGAATGCGCAGTGCCGTGAGCAGACAAAACACCGCATCGGGTGCGCGCTTCGCCACTTCCACCAGCGCGCCATGCTCACCGCTCTGGTAGCCGGGCATGGCATACAGACCACGCGCCACCCGCAGCAGTTGGTTCGCCGCTACCATTCGCGAAATTTGGCTGCGCGTAATTCCTGCCGCGACCAGTTCTCGTGATCGTGCAGTACCTGCCTTGCGCAGGAGAGTCTGAATTTGGGGTTGAGTGGATGCCATGTCGGCATTGTTCCATAGTTTCGGTAGTTATGCACAAGTACCGAGAGAACGGAACGGCGCCATATGTATTGGGCAGGTGAAGCCTTCCATGAATCAATATGATCGGCGTAGCCAAAACCTGCCCGCTTGCGCCGACGCTAACCCCGCCAACTATTTTTCATCCCGCCTAACCCCGTTTCACTCCTTCCTCCGTTTATATACATAGCGGCATAAATCTACTGCGCGACTGCATGGCTGCGTTGCGCGGTGCTCGGAATCCTCATGTACTACTTGTACATTCCGGTTCCTCCGCGCCGTGCGCCTTGCCATGCAGCCGCTCGCTACGATTTATGTCGCTATGTATAGCTGACAAGCTGTGCAATTCCGCACAGTGGTCCGATTAACCGATATATGAACTGCGAGGATGCGATGAATCCCTTACTTAATAGAACGCTGCTTTCCTGCCTGTTGCTGCTGACCGCTTGCAGCAGCCAGACCCAGACAACCACCGGACAGAATTTGCCCACAGGGGCAAGCGTTGCCCAGCCGGAAGTGCATGAAAAAGACAAAAGTGGCAAGCCTGCCCTGAAGAAGGACGAGCTGTCTGCTGCCGGGACCGTCTTGGCCAACAAGATCATGGATAGCGCGGTTGCGTCCCCTGCTGAAAGCAAGAGGGCGAACCTCGGGGTGATGCGGGAAATGTATGCGGTTCCGGCTGCGCCCATGGCTGTCATGCCCTATATGCAGCAGAGCAGGGAAGAGCGCGAGCAATACGGCAAGATCGTCGAGAATCCGATCAAGCTGGTGTCCGAGGCGCCGGTTTCGACTTTCAGCATCGACGTGGATACCGGGGGTTATTCCAATGTGCGGCGCATGCTGAATGAGGGGCGGCTGCCACCGGCGGATGCGGTGCGGGTGGAGGAGATGATCAATTACTTCCCCTATGCTTACGCGTTGCCCAAAGACAACGCGCCGTTTGCCGTGCATACCGAAATGGCGCCTGCGCCCTGGAACAAGAACCGCACGCTGTTGCATATCGGCATCAAGGGGCAGGACATCGCCAAGACGAGCCTGCCGCCATCCAATCTGGTTTTTCTGGTGGATGTCTCCGGTTCGATGGAGTCACCCAAGAGCTTGCCGTTGCTGAAATCGGCGCTCAAGTTCCTTGTCAACCAGTTGCGTCCGCAGGACAGGGTCTCGCTGGTGACTTATGCGTCGGGCACGCAGGTGGTGCTGGAGCCAACCTCCGGCGCGCAGAAGACAAAAATCATTGCTGCACTGGATAACCTGAGGGCAGGTGGTTCCACCAGCGGCGCAGCCGGGATCGCGTTGGCATACAGCATGGCCGAGCAGTCCTATATCAAGGGCGGTATCAATCGCATCTTCCTGGCGACGGATGGGGACTTCAATGTCGGCATCACCAATTTCGACGAGCTGAAGAACATGGCTGAAGAAAAGCGCAAGAGCGGCGTGTCGCTGTCGACGCTGGGCTTCGGCATGGGCAACTACAACGAACAACTCATGGAGCAACTGGCCGATGCGGGCAACGGCAACTACTCCTACATCGATACGCTGAACGAAGGCCAGAAAGTGCTGGTGGACGAGATGACCTCGACGCTGGCCACCATCGCCAAGGATGTGAAGATCCAGATCGAATTCAACCCAAACGTGGTGAGCGAATACCGGCTGGTCGGTTACGAGAACCGCATGCTCAAGCGCGAGGATTTCAACAACGACAAGGTGGATGCGGGTGAAGTGGGTGCAGGTCACACCGTTACCGCGATTTACGAACTGACCCTCAAGGGCAATGCAGGCAGCGTCGATCCTTTGCGTTACGGCAGCGAGAAAGCGTCCGGCGGCGGCAAATCCGGCGAACTGGGCTTCCTGCGTCTGCGCTACAAAGCGCCCGATGGCGATGTTTCGAAATTGATGGAGTGGCCTTTGCAGCGCCAGGATGCAAAATCCGCTTTCGATCAGGCATCGACAGAGTTCCGTTTCGCGGCGTCCGTTGCCGCGTTCGGCCAACAATTGCGCGGCGGCACGCATACCGGAGAAATGGGTTATGACGATATCGCGAAGATAGCGGCTGAAGCACGCGGTACGGATGCCTTCGGTTATCGCGGGGAGTTTTTGAGGTTGGTGCGTTTGGCGCAGTCGTTGTCTACCGGCAAGCCGAACGGGGGGAGTGTGGATTGAGGTTTGATGGGGGGCTCACCAAGATTTGACCTTTGCGGCATTCATGCGGAAGGGTGAGAGTCGCGGACGTTCCCCACTTTGTAAAAGGGGGGCTAGGGGGGATTTGCGAA
Organism: Sideroxyarcus sp.; assembly: GCA_049286265.1. Lineage (GTDB taxonomy): Bacteria > Pseudomonadota > Gammaproteobacteria > Burkholderiales > Gallionellaceae > Sideroxyarcus. Next base: position 54,567 of record JBAQDF010000057.1, on the reverse strand, counting down.
TGGATGGGTAACTCCACGTTTTCAAATCCCCCTCAGTCCCCCTTTATCTAAAGGGGGAAGTGGTGTGTGCCGCCGATGGTGGTTCATGGTTAGAGGCATTTTGTTCAACACCCCCAATCCCCGCTCACATATACTCGCCCCCATGCGCGAAGAAGTGGCCGACGAACAATTGATGGAGCTTTATCGTGACGGTGATGCAGGTGCTTTTGACATCCTGTATCGCCGCCACAAAGGCGGGCTTTACCGTTACCTGTTGCGCCTGTGCAAAGACAGGGGCGTGGCCGACGAGCTGTTCCAGGATGTCTGGAGCAACATCATCCGCAGCCGGGAACGCTACCAGCCCACCGCCAAATTCAGTACCTTTCTGTATCAGGTCGCCCATAACCGGCTGATCGACCACGTACGCAAGACGCCTGAAATCCACCTGTCGCTGGATGCCGAAAATGACGACGCGGAAAGTCTGGCTGAGACCATTCCCGCCGATCCCGGAGGCCAGCCGGAAATACAGGTTGAACGTAAACGTCTGATCGAAACTTTGGTCAACAACATTGAGGCGCTCCCCGCCTTGCAGCGCGAAGCCTTTTTGTTGCGCGAAGAAGCGGGGCTGTCGCTGGAGGAGATCGCGCAGGCTACCGGTGTCACTGCGGAAACGGCGAAGAGCCGGTTGCGCTATGCGGTCGCCAAATTGCGTGACGGATTGAGAGGTCTGCGATGAACCAGGATCGTGAATTGGATACCTACCTGCAGGGCAAAGCCGAGGTGTCGCGGTTGTACGCCGATGCACCGCAAATCGAGCCGCCCGACCATCTGGATTCCGCCATTCTGGCGGAAGCTCACCGGGCGGTGAATGCGCGACCGGGTGCGAAACCAAAACGCCGTTGGGCGATACCGCTGGGCATGGTCGCCAGCCTGTTCGCGGTGGTCATGATCGGTTTGCAGTTGCCGCACATGCTGGGTGAGCCCGCGCTGCAGCAAGCGCCGATGGAGGCCAGGGTTGCCGCGTCCATGGATGAAAGTGCCGCAGCACCCGAGCCTCCCGCAAAGCAGGCGCGCAGCAGGAGCCTGGCAATGGATAGCGCCAAATCCGAAATCGCAGCCGACAAACCGGCGATGGCAGAAGCGGAAGCCTATGCACAACCCGCTGCGCCCATGGCTGCCGCGCCCGCGCCGGTCGCCAGGCGAAGCGAGTTGAGGGAAGAGGCGGCGGGGACGCTTGCAAAAGAAAAGAAATCCAACGACGTCGGCAGCAGCAACCTCACCGATGCGCTCGAACCCCGTGCGCCCGCAGCCGCCGTGCTGGCTTCACCTGCCCCCGTCCAGCTTGGACGTGCGCTGAAAAAAGACGAGGCCGACAAAGCCAGCCTGCGTCCGGAAGATTGGCTCGCGCGCATCGCGAAGCTGAAGCAGGAAGGAAAACTGGAAGACGCCAAAAAAGAACTGGCCGAGTTCAAGAAACGCTACCCCGATTATCCGGTTCCAAAGGCGCTCGGGCTTTAGGGTCACCCAAAAACCGCAGATGGGGTGCTTGTAGGTGCGAATTTATTCGCACATGACTCGATGATCGTGCGAATAAATTCGCACCTACACATGCGTCATCGCGCCATCCGGGTCAGGTTCGCATTGCTTTCTACGCCGCCTTCCGCCCAAGCCCCTCTGCCACATAGGCCAGCACCAACGTATTCAGGCTGACACCTTCTGCCTTGGCGCGCTCGGCCAATTTTGCGTGGACTGATTTGGGCAGGCGCGTCACAAATTTGCCGGATACTTCGGGCACGGTGTCCGGCCGGTAAAACGGTGCGGGAATTTCTTTGCCGGCATCTTTGCGTGCAGACACCCAAGCCTTGAATGCGTCCTTGCCGTTTGCAACTGCCTCGGTTTCAGTCTCACCATCCGACATGCAGCCGGGAAGATCGGGAAAAGTAATCAGGAAGCCACCGCCGTCTTCTTTGGGAATCTGGCTGATGACATGTGAATACGCCTCGAAAGAGTAGGGCGGTTTAACGGCTTTGATTTTCTTGATGGTCGCGGTGGTCATTTCTTTAACTCCTTCACTGCATCCACCAGCAACAGGAATTGGCGGATATATACGGGTTTGATGGGGCGATGTGCGGGCACGGTGACATCCATTTCCACGTTTGGATAACTGAATACATGATGGCTGCCGCCGCTATTCCTGCATTCGATGTTGAATTGCCTGGCAATAACCAGCAAGTCTTCGATGCGCCAATCGCGCGGATTGTTGCGCATGACATCCAGCAATTTGGCCCGCTTGTTCATGGATGCATAGTATCTCATTTGATACTACGCATCAATCTGGTTGTTGAGTCATTCGCGGGGTTCTATTTGCGCCCGATCTTGACGATCACCCACTGCTTCTTTTCACCCTGCATGATTTCAAAACGCACCGCGTCACCGGTCTTGAGGTCCTTGGGCAAGGGTTCGCGCAACGCAAACCACATAGTCATTGACGGCCAATCCAGATCGGCGATGGGTTCATGCGCGATCAGAACTTTGCCGTCCTTGGCGTTCACCGATTTCAGCACGCCTGTGCCTGTGTGTGTGGCTGCGGCCTGCTGCGTAGCTGTGTCGTGATGGTTCTCATGCTCGTGGGATGCGGCGCGGGCTGTTCCGCTGCTTGTGGCGATTGCCAGGGCTAAGGCGAGTGCTAAAAGCTCAAACCCCCTCCAACTCCCCCTTGTCAGGGGGAGAACCGAATCTACTCCTCCCCTGACAAGGGGAGGTTGGGAGGGGTTTGGGGTTAGTTGAATATGAAGTTTCATTTCGGTTCCTTTCCGGGTTGGTTGGTTGAAAAAGATTCGTTTCGTTTGATCAGCGCATAGATCACCGGGATTACCAGCAACGTCAGCACCGCCGAAGAGATCATGCCGCCGACCATGGGGGCGGCGATGCGGCGCATCACTTCTGAGCCGGTGCCGCTGCTCCACAGGATGGGCAGCAGGCCGGCCATGATGGCGACCACGGTCATCATCTTGGGGCGCACGCGTTCCACGGCGCCGTGCATGATGGCGTCGTAAAGATCTGCGCGGCTCGGAAGCCGCGCGGTGATCATCCCCTCCCCTTCAAGGGGAGGGGAATCAACCCATCCCCCTCCCAATCTCCCCCTTGAAAGGGGAGGGGCGATTGTCCCTTCCCCGTCAGGGGGAAGGTTAGGATGGGGGTGGGGTTGATGGGGATGGGTAGCACATTCCACCAATTTATCCTGCCATGCCTTCTCCAGATAGATCAACATCACCACGCCTGTCTCCGCCGCCACCCCCGCCAGCGCGATGAATCCCACCGCCACGGCCACGCTCAGGTTGTAATCGAGCAGCCACAGCAACCACACGCCGCCCACCAGCGCGAACGGCACCGACAGCATCACCACCAGCGATTCGGTGACGCGCTTGAAGTTGAGATACAGCAGCAGGAAGATCAGCAGCAAGGTGATGGGAATCACGATCTTCATCTTGGCGATGGCGCGTTCCATGTATTCGAACTGCCCGCTCCAGGTGGCGTAGTAGCCGGGCGGGAACTTCACTTCCGCCGCCACGGCCTTGCGCGCCTCGTCCACATAGGAACCGATGTCGCGCTCGCGGATGTCGACGTAGATGTAGGCGGAGAGCAGCGCGTTCTCGGTGCGGATGCTCGGTGCGCCCTTGCTGAGGCTCACCCTGGTGACCTGGCCGAGTGGAATCATCGCGCCGTCCATGGTCGTCACCAGCACTTCGCGAGCAATGCGTTCCGGCGTATCGCGCAGTTCGCGCGGGTAACGCACGCTCACGCCGAAGCGTTCCAGACCTTCCACCGTGGTGGTGACCATCTCGCCGCCGAGTGCGGTGGCGATGACATCCTGCAACTCACCGACCGTCAGTCCGTAGCGCGCCAGCGCCAGCCGGTCCGGTTCGATGTCGAGATAGAAACCGCCGGTGATGCGCTCGGCGTAGGCGCTGGTCGTGCCCGGTATATTCTTGACCACAGCCTCGATCTGTTTGGCGAGGCGTTCCATCTCGTCCAGATCCTTGCCGTACACCTTGATGCCGATGGGCGTGCGGATGCCGGTGGAGAGCATGTCGATGCGCGCCTTGATCGGCATGGTCCAGGAGTTGGCCACGCCGGGGAATTGCAGTGCCTTGTCCATCTCGGCGATCAGCTTGTCGGTGTCCATGCCGTCGCGCCATTCCTCCTGCGGCTTGAGGTTGATCACCGTCTCGAACATCTCCAGCGGCGCCGGGTCGGTGGCGGTCTGCGCGCGGCCGGCTTTGCCGTACACCGATGCCACTTCGGGGAAACTCTTGATGATCTTGTTCTGCGTTTGCAGCAGCTCGGCGGCTTTGGTCACCGACATGCCGGGCAAGGCGGTGGGCATGTAGAACAGCGTGCCTTCGTTGAGCGTCGGCATGAACTCGCTGCCCAGTTTCATGGCGGGGTACACGCTCAACAGCATCGCCGCTGCGGCAATGGCGAGCGTGGTTTTCTTGCGCTGCAGCACGGCGGCGATGAGCGGACGGTAGCCAGCGATGAGCCAGCGGTTGAGCGGATTCTCGGCTTCGGGTTTGATGTTGCCCTTGATGAACAGCAGCATCAGCACCGGCACCAGCGTGATGGAGAGCAGGGCTGCACCGGCCATGGCGAAGGTCTTGGTATAGGCGAGCGGCGCGAACAAGCGGCCTTCCTGCGCTTCCAGCGTGAACACCGGCAGGAAGGAGACGGTGATGATGAGCAGGGAGAAGAAGAGGGAGGGGCCGACTTCCTTGCAGGCGGCGAGGATGGCTTGGGAGCGGGCGTCAAAACTTGCCGTGTCATTCCCTCCCCCATGCAGGGGGAGGGCTAGGGTGGGGGTAGAAATGTTGGTGTTTGACGCTTCTACCCCCATCCCAACCTTCCCCCTGGAAGGGGGAAGGAGCTGAGCCACTTGCCCTCCAGGTGTGTGGTTAGGGTGAGGGAGCCGTTCCAAATGCTTATGCGCATTCTCAATCATCACAATCGCCGCATCCACCATCGCCCCAATCGCAATCGCAATCCCGCCCAAACTCATGATGTTGGAATTCAGGTTCAGGAACCGCATGGCGATGAAAGCGATCAGCACGCCGATAGGAAGCATGATGATCGCGACCAATGCGCTTCTTGCGTGCATCAGGAACACCATGCACACCAGCGCCACGATCAATCCTTCTTCCAGCAGCGTCTTCTTCAACGTGGCGATGGCGCGCTGGATCAACTCCGAGCGGTCGTAAACAGTCTGAATGGTCACGCCTTCGGGCAGGCCGGGCGCAATCTCTGCGATCTTGGCTTTGATGTTCTCAATCACCTCCAGCGCATTCTGTCCGTAGCGCGCCATCGCGATGCCGGACACCACTTCGCCTTCACCGTTAAGTTCGGTCAGGCCGCGTCGCTCGTCCGGCCCCAGTTCTACGCGTGCGATGTCGCGCAGCAGCACCGGCGTGCCACGCTCGGCTTTCACCACCAGATTCTCGATATCCGCTTTGCCGCGCAGGTAGCCGTGGCCGCGCACCATGTATTCGGTCTCGGCCATCTCCACCACGCGCCCGCCGACATCGCGGTTCGATTCGCGGATGACCTGTGAAACTTTGTTCAAGGAAATGCCGTAGGAACGCAGCTTCAGCGGATCGACCGTCACCTGGTATTGCTGCACGAAGCCGCCGATGGAGGCGACCTCGGCCACGCCGTGCGCCTTGGTGAGTTGATAGCGCACATACCAGTCCTGCATGGTGCGCAGTTCGGCGAGGTTGTGTTTGTCGCTGAGTACGGCGTACTGATACACCCAGCCCACACCGCTGGCATCAGGCCCCAGTTGCGGCGATACGCCCTTCGGCATGCGCCCGGCGATGCTGTTCAGATATTCCAACACGCGCGACCGCGCCCAGTAGATGTCGGTGCCGTCCTCGAAGATCACGTACACGAACGACGCGCCGAAGAAGGAGAAGCCGCGCACCACTTTCGATTTCGGCACCGACAGCATGGCCGTGGTGAGCGGGTAGGTAACCTGGTCTTCCACCACCTGCGGCGCTTGGCCGGGATATTCGGTATAGACGATCACCTGCACGTCGGAAAGATCAGGCAGCGCGTCCAGCGGTGTTTTCATCAGCGCGTAGATGCCCGCCAGCGTGATGAACAGGGTGGCGAGCAGGACCAGGAAGCGGTTCTTCGCCGACCACTCGATGATTGTGTTCAGCATGTCAGTGTCCCTCGTGCTGCGCCTGCAGCCTGGTGATCACCCATTCGCCTTGGCCGCGCTCGACAATCTCGAAGCTGACCGCGCTGCCCGGTTTGATTTTGGCCACCAGCGACGGGTTCGCCAGCGCGAAGTCCATGGTCATGGCGGGCCACTTGAGCGCGGGGATGGGATCGTGGGTGATGCTCACGGTGCCATCGTTGTTGATGGCTTCGAGCGTGCCTTGCGCCTGATGGCCGACGACCTTGCTCTGTGGGTCGGACTTCAGTCCGACATGTCGGGATGAATCCCGACCCACATCTGTTGCAGTCATACCGCCCAGCGCCGCCTTGAGATTGCTCTCCGAATCCAGCAGGAAGTTGGCCGAGGTCACGACCTCTTCTCCTTCCGCGATGCCGCTCCGCACTTCGACATATTCGTCGCTGCGGCTGCCAAGCGTGACCGTGCGCGGCTCGAAGCGTCCTTCCGCCAGTCGCACCAGCACCACTTGCTTTCTGCCACTGTCGATCACCGCCGAGCTCGGCACGCTCAGCACCTTCCCGGCTTTGCCCACGGCGATCTGCGCATTGGCGAACATGGCGGGTTTGAGCAGCGCTTTCGGGTTGGCGATCTCGATGCGCACCTGCACTGTGCGCGTCGCGCTGTTCAGTGTCGGGTAGATGAACGCGACCTTGCCGTTGAAGGTGCGCTCCGGCCAGGCATCGACCGTGACTTGAGTCGGGGAGCCGAGTTTGATCTGGCCGATGTCCTGCTCCGGTACTTCGGCGATGACCCACACCGACGACAGGTCGGCGATCTGGTACAGCATTTCGCCGGGCATGAAGCGCATGCCTTGAACGGCTTTCTTTTCGAGCACGATGCCGTTGGCGGGTGCGCGGAAAGTGATGCGTTGTGCTGCGTCCGCGTTCGCCATGTTCCAGTTCTTCAGGCGTGCGGCGCTGGCGTCCGCAAGCTGCTGCATGCTCTGCTTCGCATCGTCGTCGGCATCCTTGAGCGCGGCCATACCCTGTACAGCCAAGGCATGTTCGCGCTGGGCCGAAACCAGTTCCGGGCTGTACACATCGAACAGCGCCTGCCCCTTGGTCACGGCTTGCCCGGTGGTGTTCACGTACAACTGTTCCACCCAGCCCTCGAATCTGGGGGCGATGGTATGGAGGCGGCGCTCGTCGATCTCGATACGGCCGGTCACGCGCAATGTCCGTTTAAGTTCGCGCAGGGCAGCGGCCTCGCTCTTCACGCCCAGCTTCTGCACCTTGTCCACGCTGATGCTGAGCTGAGTGCCGGATTCCGCTTCACCTTCATACACCGGCACATAATCCATCCCCATCGAGTCTTTCTTCGGCACGGGCGAGGTATCCGGCAAGCCCATCGGGTTGCGGTAATAGAGCGGCTTGCGCTCTGCCTTTGCCTCAGCACTCGGCACTCCGTACTCAGCACTGGTCTTTCCGTACCAGTATCCGCCAGCGGCGACGGCCAGCAACAGCGATACGCCCAGGATCGTTTTGACGGCGTTGTTCATAGCTCTTCTCCCAATAATCTTTCGATGTCGGCCAGACGCAGTTGCATGTCCATTTGTACCTGCAGTTGTTGCTGGCGCGCTTTGAGGATCTGTCGTTGTGCTTCGATCAGCATGGCGAATTCGACTTTGCCGGTCTCGTAGCCCGCCAGCGCGGATTGCCAGGTCAGTTCGGCCTGCGGCAACAAGCGGGTTGCAATCAGCGTTTCGGTCTGGCGCGCGGCTTCCAGTGCGGACAGGTTCTCCGACAGGTCCGCCTGCGTCTGGTTGAGCAGCGCCGTCTTGCGAGCGGCGGAGGCGGACAGCATCGCTTCCGCCTCGCGCTCCTGCGAACGGCGCGACGATTGTTGCAGCGGGATGCTGATCTCGAACATCAGGTCCCAGGTCTTCACCGCGTTGCCGGACTGGGTGGGCGCGACGCCCAGGGTGAAGTCGGGATAGCGCTTGGCGTAGGCCAGATCGCGGCTCTTTTCGGCGGACAAGATGCCCGCGTCGGCGATCAGCAGTTGCGGGTTGCGCGCACGCAGGCGATCAAGCAAGGTCTGCTCGTCCAGTTTGGCGGGTGGCGGCACTTGGCGCAGTTGCAGCGGTTCCGCCAGCGGCGCGCTCGCCGGGCGCGAGAGCAGGGTGTTCAATTGCGCGAAGGTATGGTGGTGTTCGTTCTGCAGCGCGATCAGTTCGCCGCGCATCACGGTCTTTTCGAGCTGCACGCGGATCGCATCCTGCTGGCTGCCGAGGCCGTTGGCATAGCGCGTCTGCACGGTTTGTTCCAGATTGTCGAGCAGGTCCAGCGACTGTTTCACCAGCCGTTCGCTGGCTGTGGCGAAATAGTGCATGGCATAGGTCGCCTTGATGCGGCTCGCCAGTTCGGTCCAACTGGCGGCGACCAGACCATTGGCTTGTGCGGCTTGCGCACCGGCAACCTCGCGTTGCAGGTCGCGTTTGCCGTACCAGGGGATGCTCTGCATCAGCGTGTATTTCGTACCACCGACCTGCGAGGGCAGCAGGCGTGCGCCGGTCGAGCCTTCGTTGGTGATGTTCATCAGTTCGGTACGCAGCACCGGGTCGGGCAGGGCACCGGCCGGTTCGGCGCGTTCTTGCGCGGCCACCGCTTCGTAACGCGTGGCGGCCAGCTCGGGATTATGTTCGCGCGCGTATTCCAGCAATCCGGTGAGATTGCTGCCCAGCGGTTCTTCGGCACTGGCTGGCGTCAGCCACAGCGCGCATAGCATGGTGAAAATCGTTAGAGATGTTTTCATGTTCCGCATCCAGTTGCTGTTGCAGCAGAGGCCCCTCTCTCTAACTCTCTCCCGCAAGCGGGAGAAAGGACAAACGTGAAAGGCAATCTGCAATTCCTGCAAACGGACAGCCGCAAGCGACCGCCGAACGGTACGGGACGAAGCTCAGACTATGGAAACTACAGACGGACTCGTCCCGCGTCAGGCGCGAACGAGAGGAGGCGGTACCAGCGGGGCGGAGGTGCGGGAGTGAAAGACGACCAGATAAGGTGTGGATTCAAGTGCGGTGGCATCAAAGGCAGTCACGGCTGCACCGGTTACAGCCAGATAAGCGGTGCAGGCCAGATGGCACAAGCCGCAGTCGCTGCATGAAGGGCTATGTTCGTCCACGGGCGTCTGGTCGTGATGCATTTGATGATCGCCCATGCCCATGTCTTCATGCACCATCGCCTGCGACATGGCTGACTCATGACAGCCACCCTGTTGCAGCCGCATGGATACCGACGCCGCCAGCGCGCTGCCGGTAAAAATCGGCAGCCACAGCAGCATCAGTACGGCAACGAATTTTTTAGTTGAGCGATTCATACAGGTAGTGTGGCGAAGTGGCGTGCGCAAGTCAATGCCCTGGCTTGCAACCCCTTTTTTTGACACGGGAATATATTCATTGTCAGTACTACGCGCTAGGGTTAAAGTTCGGCTCATCCACACACAAGAATAATCGAGGGCGCAGTCATGGCAATTCTGATCATCGTGGTGCTGGTAGTGTTTCTGCTGCTGGCTTTCTTCCGGTCGTCCATCTGGGGCTGGTTGATCACCCTTGCCGTATTTGTGCCGCTGATCGCCTACGAGAGCCGCATCACCGACGAGGCGCTGAAGGCAGTCGGCATCACTCTTGGTATTTTTCTTGCTGTACTCGGAATTCCTGCTTTGCGCCGCATGCTGGTCAGCGGTTTCATTCTCAGGATTTTCCGCAAAATAATGCCGCAGGTCTCGCAGACCGAACAGGAGGCGCTGGACGCCGGGACGGTAGGCTGGGATGGCGAGCTGTTCAGCGGTAATCCCCATTGGAAGAAAATGCTGGCCTTGCCCAAGACCGGGCTCAGCGACCGCGAGCAGGCATTTCTCGACAACGAGGTCGAGCAGTTGTGCGCGATGGTAGACGACTGGGATGTTACCCATGTGCGCCAGGATTTGTCGCCGGAGACATGGCAGTTCATCAAGGATAAGGGTTTCTTCGGCATGATCATCCCGAAGGAATACGGTGGGCTGGAATTCTCCGCCCAGGCGCAATCGGCGGTGATTACCAAGATCGCCTCGCGCAGCGGTACAGCGGCGGTGACGGTGATGGTGCCGAATTCGTTGGGCCCGGCCGAGTTGCTGCTGCATTACGGCACGCAGGAGCAGAAGGATAAATACCTGCGCGGACTTGCCAGCGGCAAGGAGATTCCGTGCTTTGCATTGACCGGGCCATTCGCCGGTTCCGATGCAGGGGCGATCCCGGATCGCGGCACGGTCTGCTACGGCGATTTCAACGGACACAAAAACGTACTCGGTGTGTGCCTCACCTGGGAGAAGCGTTACATCACGCTGGCGCCGGTCGCGACGCTGCTCGGTCTGGCATTCAAACTTTATGACCCGCAAAAACTGCTGGGGGCGGAAGCCGAGCGCGGCATCACGCTGGCGCTGATTCCCACCGATACCCCCGGCGTGAAAGTCGGACGCCGCCATTTCCCGCTCAACTCGGCGTTCCTGACCGGGCCGACCACGGGCGAAGAAGTGTTCATTCCGATGGAATACATCATTGGCGGTCCCATGCGCATCGGCCACGGCTGGCGCATGCTGATGGAATGCCTGGCGGCGGGTCGCTCGATTTCGCTGCCGGCGACCGCGACGGGCGGCGTCAAAATGGCCGCACGCAGCAGCGGCGCCTATTGCCGTGTGCGCAAGCAGTTCCATGTGCCGGTGGGCAAGTTCGAGGGTGTGGAAGAGGCGCTGGCGCGTATCGGCGGCCATCTGTATGTGATGGATGCTGCGCGCACCATGACCGCGCAGGCGGTGGATATGGGCGGCAAACCCTCGGTGATTTCCGCCATCGTCAAATACCATTGCACCGAGCGCGGACGCATCGTCATCAACGACGCGATGGATGTGCATGGCGGCAAGGGCATTTGCATGGGGCCCGACAACTATCTGGCGCGCGCCTACCAGCAGACTCCCATCGGTATCACTGTGGAAGGCGCCAACATTCTCACGCGCAGCCTCATCATTTTCGGCCAGGGCGCGGTGCGTTCGCATCCCTATGTGCTGAAGGAAATCCATGCAGCGCAGGACCAGGATCACAAACGCGCCGTGGTTGCCTTCGACGCGGCGCTGTTCGGACACATCAGTTTCAGCCTGAGCAATGCCGTGCGCAGTCTGCTCTATGGCTTGACCGGCGGGCACATCATCGGCGTGCCGACCGAACAACCGACCAAGCAGTATTACCAGGCGTTGACGCGATACTCGGCTGCGTTCGCCTTCGCGTCGGATGTCGCCATGCTGGTGCTGGGCGGCGGGCTCAAGCGCCGCGAGAAACTCTCCGCGCGTCTCGGCGACGTGTTGAGCCAGATGTATCTGTGCACGGCCGTACTGAAGCGCTTCGAGGACGACGGTCGCCTCAAGGATGATCTGCCGCTGTTGCACTGGGGTATGCAGGACGGTCTGTACCGCATCCAGGTCGCATTCGACGGCGTGCTGCAGAATTTCCCCAGCCGCATTGCCGCATGGGTGCTGCGCGCCATGATTTTTCCGTTGGGGCAAAACCGCAAACCGCCCAGCGACCAGTTGGGGCATCAGGTTGTGTCGCTGCTGCTCAAGCCCGGTGCCGTGCGCGACCGCCTGACGGCGGGCATGTATATTTCGAAAGACGAGAAAGATGCCATCGGCGCTCTGGAAGCCGCACTCGTCAGCACGCTGGCGTGCGAGCCGTTGCAGGCCGGACTCGAAAAAGCGCGCAAGGAAGGCAAACTTAAAACGCACAATGAACTGCAACAGATCGCCGAAGCGCGCGGACTGGGCCTCATCGACGCCGAGCAGGCGCTGCAATTGCAGCGCGATTATGCCTTGCGCCGCAAGGTCATCATGGTGGATGACTTTGCGTCGGAGGAGTTGCGGGCGGGGAAGTAAATAACGTCTATCCGCAGATTACGCAGATTGACGCAGATTAAATTCAACGGAGCAAACAGGCATTGAAGCTGACTCGGAGCAATGCATATTGTTACGGGTTGAGATTTTAATCTGCGGAAATCTGCGTAATCTGCGGACAAAAAGGGGTGGTCGATAATGTCCAGCTTACGAGACAAGACAATCTTCATAACCGGTTCCTCGCGCGGCATCGGCCGCGAGATCGCCTTGCGCTGCGCACGCGATGGTGCCAACGTGGTTATCACCGGCAAGACGGCTGAGCCGCATGCCAAATTGCCGGGCACCATCCACAGCGTGGCGGAAGAGGTGGTCGCTGCCGGGGGGCAGGCGCTGGCGATCCAACTGGATGTGCGCGACGAACAGGCCATACACGATGCGGTCGAGCAGGCTGCCGCGCACTTCGGCGGCATCGACGTGCTGGTGAACAACGCGAGTGCGATCAGCCTGACACCCACTCTGGAGACGACCGTCAAGCGGCTCGATCTGATGTGGGACGTGAACATGCGCGCGACCTTTCTCGCTTCGCAAGCCTGCATTCCGCATCTCAAGAAGGCCGCCAACCCGCATATCCTCACGCTGTCGCCGCCGCTGAACATGGAAGCGAAGTGGTTTGCGCCGCATGTGGCCTACGCCATGTCCAAGTTCGGCATGAGCATGTGCATGCTGGGCATGGCGGAGGAATTTGCTGCTGACGGTATCGCCTGCAATTGTCTGTGGCCGAAAACGACCATTGCCACTTCGGCCATCGAGTTCAATTTTCCCGAGGCCGTTTTGCACGCCTCGCGCAAGCCGGCCATCGTGGCCGATGCGGCGCATGCCATATTGCTGCGCGACAGCAAGACGTTCAGCGGGCTTTTTTTCATAGACGAGGAAGTCTTGCGCGGTTCCGGTGTGAAAGATTTCGAGCAATACGCAGTCAGTCCGGGGGGGCGGCTGTATCTGGATCTGTTTGTGTGGCAACCATAAAAGTGAGCGAGGAGAGAGCGATGACTTCAACAAAATACAGGGATGTAATATCTCCGCAGGAGGCAGGCAGTCTGCACGGATTGTTTCTGGAGCGCGTGCGGCGTTCGCGCGACAAGGTCGCCTACCGCTATTTCGATGTGCGGCAGTCGGTCTGGGTCGATCTGACTTGGGGGCAAATGATCGAACAGGTTGCGCGCTGGAAGGCAGCCCTGGCGAAAGAAGGCCTGGTCAAGGGCGACCGTGTGGCGCTCATGTTGCGCAACTGCCCGCAATGGGTGATTTTCGACCAGGCCGCGATGGCGCTTGGGTTGATCGTTGTGCCGTTGTATACGGTCGACCGGGCGGACAATATCGCCTATATCGTCAACGATTCGCAGTGCAAGGTTTTGCTGTTCGAGACAGCCGAGCAATGGAAGGAGCTCTCGGGCGTGCTCGGGCAGATGGGCTGCGTGCAGCGCTTTATCTCGTTGGACGACTTCGGCGGCAATGACCCGCGCCTGCTTTCTGCCAGCCAATATCTGCCTGAAACGGCGCAACTGCAGGCGCCGGTTTCCTGCGAACTCGGCGAGCTGGCCAGCATCATCTACACCTCAGGTACTACCGGCAGGCCCAAGGGCGTGATGCTTAGCCATAACAACATGCTGAGCAATGCTTATGATGCTATTGAGACGTTTACCATCCGCGGCGACGACCTGCTGTTGTCCTTTTTGCCGTTGTCGCATACCTTCGAGCGTACCTGCGGCTACTACCTGCAGGTGATGACGGGGGCGACCGTGGCCTATGCGCGTTCCATTCCCCTGTTGTCGGAAGACCTGCAAAACATCAAACCAACCATCCTGATCTCGGTGCCGCGCATCTACGAGCGCATCAATTCCGCGATCAAGGCCAAGCTGGACGAGGGTTCGCCGCTCAAGCGCGCGCTGTTCCACCTGGCGGTGGAGGTCGGCTGGGCGCGCTTCCTGCGCGACCAGAAGCGCGGCGGATGGAAGCCTTCTTTTCTGCTGTGGCCGGTGCTGAATGCGCTGGTGGCGAAGAAGATACTGGCGCGTTTCGGCGGGCGCCTGCGCACTGCCGTCAGCGGCGGCGCGGCGCTGCCCGCCGAGATATCGCATCTCATCGTCGGTCTCGGCGTGCCCGTGGTGCAGGGCTATGGACTCACCGAGACCAGCCCCATCGCTTGCGGCAACGCTCTGGAGAACAACTTCCCCGACAGCGTGGGCCAGCCGATACGCAATGTGCAGGTGAAGCTGGGTGCGCAGAGCGCGTTGCTGGTGAAGGGGCCGAACGTGATGATGGGCTACTGGAAAAATCCCGAGGCGACTGCGGCCATGATCGATGCCGACGGCTGGCTCAACACCGGCGACATCGCGCACATCAGCGAAACCGGCCATGTCTACATTACCGGCCGCCTGAAAGAAATCATCGTGCTTTCCAATGGCGAGAAAATCCCCCCGGCCGATATGGAAGCCGCCATTCTCAACGACCCGCTGATCGATCAGGTGATGATCTTCGGCGAAGGCAAGCCCTATCTGGTGGCGCTGGCCGTGCTCAATCCCGAGGTGTGGCCGCAAGTTGCCGCCAAGGTAGGTGTGCGCCCCGACATGCCTGAATCGTTGACCGACAGCAACGTGGAAGCCAAGGTGCTGCGGCGCATCGCGCGCAACATCAGTACTTTCCCCGGCTATGCCAAAGTGCATCGCGTACTGCTGCTGACCGCCCCCTGGAATATCGACAACGGCCTGCTCACCCCCAAGCTGAGCCTGAAGCGCAACAAGGTGGTGGAGATGTTCGGCAAACAGATCGAAGAGCTTTACAAAGGACACTGAAATGCATGAAGAACACTCGGCTACTACATTGCCGCCACGCGAACCGACCATCCGCGTGGCGGCGATGCCGTCCGATGCCAACTACACCGGCGATATCTTCGGCGGCTGGCTGATGGGGCAGGTGGACATCGCCGGCAGCATCCCGGCGGTGCACCGAGCCAAGGGCAGGGTCGCAACCATTGCCGTAAATTCCTTTGTGTTCAAGCAGCCGATTTTCATCGGCGATCTGGTGAGTTTTTACACCCGTATCGTGAAGGTGGGGACGACATCGATCACGGTCGATGTCGAAGTCTATGTGCAGCGCAATCCGTCCAATCCGACCTGTCATAAAGTGACCGAAGCGACGCTGACATATGTCGCGGTTGGAGAGGATCGCAAGCCGCGCCCGCTGCCACCGGAGAGTTAGTGGGTTTTCCCCTCCCCCTTGCAGGGGGAGGGTTAGGGAGGGGGTAGAACCTTGGCATGGCTTACGTCCAAAGTCATTACCCCCATCCTGACCTTCCCCCTGCAAGGGGAAGGAACAATCAGATCGGGAGATAAAATGAGCGCAAATTTGCGGATTCGTAAAGTCGCAGTCCTCGGTGCCGGTGTCATGGGAGCCCAGATCGCGGCACATCTGGTCAACGCCAATGTCGAAACGCTGCTGTTCGAGCTACCGGCAAAAGAGGGCGATCCCAACGGCAACGTGAACAAGGCGCTGGACGGCCTGAAGAAGCTCGATCCCGCACCCATCTCAAGTCCCAACAGAATTACTTTTATCCAGCCCGCCAACTACGAGCAACATCTGGAATTGCTGCGCGGCTGCGACCTCATCATCGAAGCCATCGCCGAGCGCATCGACTGGAAATCCGATCTGTATCGCAAGGTCGCGCCGTTCGTGAATGCGAATGCCATCTTTGCAACCAATACCTCCGGCCTGTCGATCAATACCCTGGCAGAAGCTTTCCCCGAGAATTTGCGCCATCGTTTCTGCGGCATCCACTTTTTCAATCCGCCGCGCTACATGCACCTGGTCGAACTCATCCCGTGCAAAGGCACCGAGCCGCAATTGCTCGACGAACTGGAAACCTTCCTCGTATCCACCGTGGGCAAAGGCGTGGTGCGTGCAAAAGACACGCCCAACTTCATCGCCAACCGCATCGGCGTGTTCTCCATGCTGGCCACCAAACATCATGCTGCCGCGTTCAATCTCGGCTTCGACATGGTGGATGCGCTGACCGGCCGTTATCTGGGCCGCCCCAAGAGCGCTACCTTCCGCACGCTGGACGTGGTCGGCCTCGACGTGTTTGCGCATGTGGTCAACACCATGCGCGAGAACCTGACCGATGACCCGTGGCACAAGCATTTCGAGTTGCCGGGCTGGTTCCAGTATCTGGTGGATCAGGGCTCGCTGGGGCAAAAGACAAAGCGCGGCGTTTACCAGAAGATCGGCAAGGAAATCCACGTGCTGGATTTGCATACGCGCGAGTACCGCCTGTCCGACGCCAAGGTGGACGACGGTGTGAAAGAAATCCTGCGCGAACGCGACTGGTCGAAGAAACTCGGCGGATTGCGCGCCAACCCGCATCCGCAAGCGCAATTCCTGTGGGCCGTGTTCCGCGATGCTTTCCATTACTGCGCCCTGCATCTGGGCACCATCGCCAACAACGCACGCGATGTGGATTTTGCGGTGCGCTGGGGTTTCGGCTGGGACAGCGGCCCGTTCGAAATCTGGCAGGCCGCAGGCTGGCAGCAAGTGGCAGGCTGGATCGCCGCAGACATTGCCGCAGGCAAGGCGATGGCGAACACACCGCTACCCGCGTGGGTCACCGGTTCCGACCGGGTTGTTGTTCACAGCATGCAAGGTTCTTATGCGCCTGCCAGCAACACCTGGCAACCCCGCTCCACACTCCCCGTCTATCAACGCCAACTCTTCCCCGACGCCCTCATCGGCGAAGCCCGCCACTACGGCGAAACCATCTTCGAAACCGACGACGTGCGCCTGTGGCACACCGGCGACACCATCGCCATCCTGAGTTTCAAGAGCAAGATGCACTCCATCAGCAACGAAGTGCTGGACGGCGTGCTGCGTGCGGTGAACGAGGCAGAAGCGCATTTCAGCGCGCTCATCCTGTGGCAAGTGGAGCCGCCGTTCTCCGTCGGGGCCAACCTGTTGCAGCTGATGCAGGGCCTGCAGGAGACGCCTGATACCGGCATGTTCGGCAAACTCAAGGGCGCGGTGAACCGCGTCAAATTTACCGCAGCAGGTGGTGGCAGCATGGGCGACCTGTTCAACGCCGCCACCGGCAACGTACCCAAGGTGGAAGCCGGTATCGCCAAATTCCAGCAAACCTCTATGCGCCTCAAATACGCGCAAGTGCCCACTATCGCCGCCGTGGACGGACTTGCGCTCGGCGGCGGCTGCGAATTTTCCATCCACTGCTCGCGCATCGTCGCCACGCTGGAAAGCTACATCGGTCTGGTCGAAGTCGGCGTCGGCCTGTTGCCCGCAGGCGGCGGCTGCAAGGAAATGGCACAACGCGCAGCAGCCGAAGCGCAACGCTTCGCCAACGACAACCGCGTCGACATCTTTCCCTTCGTGCGTCGCTACTTCCAGAACATCGCCATGGGCGAAGTCGCCAAGAGCGCAGAGCTGGCACGCGAGATGGGCTACCTCAGGCGCTCCGACCGCATCGTGCTGAATCGCTTCGAACTGCTGCACATCGCCAAGGAAGAAGCCAAAGCGCTCACCGCCACCGCGTATCGTCCGCCATTGCACCAGCGTCAGATCGCCGTCGCCGGCCGCACCGGCATCGCCACCCTCAAGGCTGCGATGCTCAACATGCGCGAAGGAGGCTTCATTTCCGATCACGACTTCAACATCGGTTGCCGAGTTGCAGAGACATTATGCGGCGGGGATGTGGAAGCGGGCAGCATGGTGGACGAGCATTGGCTGCTTGATCTGGAGCGCAAGCACTTCATGGAACTGCTGGCGACTGAGAAGACGCAGGCGCGTATCGAGCATATGTTGAAGAACGGGAAGCCGTTGCGGAATTGAAGATTGTCGTAAATTATCAGTCCCGTAGGTCGGGTTAGCGCAGCGTAACCCGACTTTTGTTCCTTGCTTTGTCGGGTTACGGCCTGCGGCCTAACCCGACCTACGGGGATATTTGCGGTATACGAGATCAGGGCATGCGATGAGATACCGGCGTGCATTTGTTGAGGGCGGCTCGTTCTTCTTCACGTTGGTGACGGAGAAACGGCGGCCGATATTTGCTTCGACGGAGGCGGTGGATGTGTTGCGATCTGCATTTCGTTCCGTGCGAGCCTCCCGACCGTTTGCACTGGATGCGATGGTGGTTTTGCCGGATCACCTGCATTGCATCTGGACGTTGCCGCCGGACGATGCGGATTTCGCCATCCGCTGGAGGCTGATTAATACTTGGTTCACCAAACATTGCGATCCAGTATTGCGCTCCGTGCCCAATGCCAGCCAGGCGAGGCGGAGGGAGCAGGCGCTGTGGCAACATCGTTATTGGGAGCACATGCTGCGGGACGAACGGGATTTCGAGAGACATGTGGAGTATGTTCATTACAATCCGGTGAAGCACGGATATGCGACCTCTCCGATGGCTTGGCCGCATTCCAGTTTCCGGAAGTATGTCGAGGCCGGGATATATGAGGCGGATTGGGGACGGTGGCAAATGGATTTTGAGGGGGTTGGGTATGAATGAGGTGGGTGTCGGGTTACGCTGCGCTAACCCGACCTACGGGGTTGTCCCTGCTTCGATGAACTGCTTGATATATGCTATTTGCATACAGCATATATTGGAGCTCATGCTCTCTGCGGTTTGTTGCAAGCGTATTGAATATCCGGGACTTTCGCATTTCGCGAATTGCGAATTAATAGATGTGCATCGAGTTTTCTTCGGCTCATTCTCAATTCTTGAATTGAGAATCTCGAACATTAGTTGATTGGGAGGAAGTCATGACCAAACAAGTCCAGGAAGCCTACATCGTGGCCGCCACGCGTACGCCGGTCGGCAAGGCGCCGCGCGGCATGTTCCGCAACACGCGTCCCGACGATCTGCTGGCGCATGTGCTGAAGAGTGTGCTGGCGCAGGCGCCGTCGCTCGATCCGGCCAGTATCGGCGATGTGATTGTGGGTTGTGCGATGCCGGAGGCGGAGCAGGGGATGAACGTGGCGCGCATTGCGCTGTTGTTGGCGGGGATTCCGGACACGGTGCCGGGGCTGACGGTGAACCGGTTCTGTTCTTCCGGCTTGCAGGCAGTGGCGCTGGCGGCGGATCGCATCCGTCTCGGCGAGGCCGAGGTGATGGTCGCGGCGGGTGTGGAGAGCATGAGCATGGTGCCGATGATGGGCAACAAGATTGCGTTTAATCCGGCCATCTTTGAACAGGACGAACGTTACGGCATCGCGTACGGCATGGGGTTGACGGCGGAGAAGGTGGCGGAGCGCTGGAAGGTTAGTCGCGAGGCGCAGGATGCCTTTGCGTTGCAGAGCCACTTGCGCGCCATTGCGGCAATCAATAACGGCGAGTTCGAGGACGAGATCACGCCGTACCTGATCACCGAGCATGTGCCGGACATGCACAGCCGCGAGGTGAAGACGAAGACGCGCGAGGTGAAGCAGGATGAAGGCCCGCGTGCAGATTCATCGTTGGAGGCATTGGGCAAACTCAAGACGGTATTCGCGCAAAAAGGCTCGGTCACGGCGGGCAACAGTTCGCAGATGTCCGACGGCGCAGGTGCGGTGCTGTTGTGTTCAGAATCGGCATTGAAACGCTACAATCTCACGCCCATCGGCAAGTTTCTCGGTTTCTGCGTGGCGGGTGTGCCACCGGAGATCATGGGTATAGGTCCGAAAGAGGCGATTCCGCGTGTATTGAAGCAAGTGGGGTTGAGTTTGAAAGATATGGGCTGGATCGAGCTCAACGAAGCGTTCGCCGCGCAGTCGCTGGCTGTGATCAACGATGTGGGGCTGAACCCCGAAGTCGTGAATCCGCTGGGCGGGGCCATCGCGTTGGGGCATCCACTCGGTGCAACTGGCGCGATACGTACGGCGACCTTGATGCATGGATTGCGTCGCAGGAAACAGAGATACGGCATGGTGACAATGTGCATCGGGACGGGGATGGGGGCAGCAGGCATTTTTGAAGCACTGTAAAGGAGAGGATGGAAATGAAAAAATTATTGGTGATGGCCTGTGGTTTGTTGTTGATCTGGAATGCAAGCGCACTGGAAGTGGCTGGCGTGAAATTGCCCGATACGGCACAGGTCGGGAGTGCAAACCTGCAATTGAACGGCGCGGGCATCCGTACCAAGCTGTTCTTCAAGGTCTATGTCGGAGCGCTGTACCTGCCTCAAAAGCAGGCTTCAGCAGAGGCGATTATTGCGGATGAACACGAGCACCGCGTGGCTTTGCACATCGTGCGCGACCTGAGCAGCGACAAGCTGCTTAATGCCTTCAACGAAGCAATCGAGGCGAACCATACGAAAGATGAGCTGGCAGCGCTGGGTGCCCAGATCAAGCAGATGGCGGATATATTCAATGCGGTGAAGGAAGTGAAGCCGGGCGATGTCATCGCGCTCGATTATTTGCCTGCCAGCGGTACCCAGATCAGTGTGAACGGCGCGGCGCGCGGCACGATCACGGGAGCGGCGTTCAACAAGGCGCTGCTCAGGATATGGCTGGGCAGCAAGCCGGCTCAGGAAGACCTGAAGAAAGGCATGCTGGGTGGTTGATTCGGTTACGCCTGCAGGGGCAAGAGAGCACTTCGATGTCGATCATGATTTCATCGCGCACCTGAACGGGGAGTGTCTCAACTGGGCGGGGATGGATGGCGGGGCGCTGCAACAGGCTTTGCAGGCACAGGGTGCCGAGTGGTACGGATTGGTGCAGGAGCGTTGCCCGCATCTGTTTGCGGCAGCGCCGGTATTCATCAGCGAGATGCAGTTGCAGCAGATGCGCGCGGTGATTGCGGCGGTGGAAGAGGCGGTCGGTGCGCCGGAGCCGCAAGCAGCACAGGGTGTCTTCTTCGGCTACGACTTTCACCTGAACGAGCAGGGTACGCACCTGATCGAGGTCAATACCAATGCGGGCGGCGCCTTTCTGCTTGATGTGCTGATTGGCAGTCAGCGTGGCGTGACGCTGTATGGCTCGGAAGTCTGCGAGCATGATCTTGAGCAGATTTTTATCGAAATGTTCCGCAACGAATGGCGTCTTGTGCGCGGTGCAGTACCGCTCAAGACTGTCGCCATCGTTGATGAGCAGCCAGAAGCGCAATACCTGTATCCCGAGTTCCTGCTGGCGCAAAAGATGTTCGGGCGCGCTGGCATCACCGCGTTCATCGCCGATCCGTCTGCGTTGCAAGCGCGCGATGACGGACTGTACTGCGACGGGCAGCGTGTCGATCTGGTCTACAACCGCCTCACCGATTTCACGCTGCAGCATTTTCTGCATCTCCGCTCGGCCTGGGAAAAGCAGCAAGTCGTGCTGACTCCGAACCCCGCGCATCACCAGCGTTATGCAGACAAGCGCAAGCTGGCTTTATTTTCCGATCAAGCCCGCCTGCGCGCACAGGGGGTTTCGCAAGTCGGCATCGATGCCTTGTCCACGGGCGTTCCGGAAACGAGGATCGTCGATCCGGCTGATGCCGCGCAATGGTGGGAGGAGCGCAAGCAGTGGTTTTTCAAGCCGATAAGCGGTTACGGCAGCAAGGGTGCGTATCGCGGCGACAAGCTGACCAAGCGCGTGTTCGAGGAGATCATGCAGGCGGACTACATTGCGCAGCGCCTGGCCTTGCCGGGCGAGCGCAAGGTTTGTCTTGAAGGCGCCGAGCCGCAATTGCTCAAGTTTGATGTGCGCTGCTATGTGTACGACGGAAAAATTCAACTAATAGCAGCGCGTCTCTACCAGGGACAGACCACCAATTTCCGCACCCTTGGCGGGGGATTTGCGCTGGTAAGGCTGGTGGAATGACTGCTGTGATCCCCCTTTTAAAAAAAAATGGGGGATTGCCGGAGGTCATTTATCTTTTCAACAGTCTGTTAATGATTGATCGGAAACTGCCGATATAGACCAAGATATAGGCTGTTTGGCCTATTGTGCAGGCTGGTTTGGGGTAGCAGAATTCCCTTCCGACAACGACGAACCCGGGGTTCAGTTCGGAGTAATTGATGGACATCGCTTTCATACATCGTAAGTTGTCACCTTCCCGTCTTGGAAGATTCGCTTTCCCGATTGGTCAGAGAAATCTTCACGTGCGTATCGAGCAATTGAGTACCCGGGAGGCGATGTATCCTCCGCTCATTCTCAGCCAGGTCGTTCTGCAACCCCTCTTTGTCTGGATGTTCTGGGATCAAGCTTCGCATACTTACCTGTTGATGTGGCTAGCCTGTTTCTACGCGCTTCATGCTCTGGAGTTTGTGAACTGGTCCCTGCGCAAGAACAAGCTGGGTACCGTCCAGGAGTGCCGGGACATGCACCTGCATTTCACATTTTTTGCACTTGCCGCCGGGGTGATGTGGGGGACGGCGGCCATGTTGTTCTTTCCGTCCGATTTGGGCTATCAGGGGCTGATGATCTGCATCATGCTGGGCCTGGTTGCCGGTGCGGTCACCATGAATCCGATCCATCCTCCTTCGCTGTACGTTTATTCATTTGGCGTCATGTTTCCGCTTATCGGACGTGTGGTCATGGAAGACGATTTCGTTCATTCGATTCTTTCCTTGATGCTGGTGGTTTTCCTGATGGTTGTTCTGTTTGCAGGGCGGGGGTTGAACAAGACGTTCATGCTGTCATTAAGGCAGCGTTTCGAAAATATGGAACTTTTGCAGCAAGTGACTGCGCGCAAATCGGAAGCTGAGGAAGCCAGAAGGGAGCTCGAACTGGCCAACAACGTATTGCGCGGCAATGAGTCGAGGCTGGAACACAAGGTGCAGGAACGCACCGCGGAACTCCTGCAAAGAAATCAGGAGATCGAACTTATCAAGGATACGACGATTGTTGCCTTGTCGTCGTTGGCTGAGACACGTGACAACGAGACGGGCAATCACATCCGCAGGACGCAGAATTACATTCGGGCGCTTGCGGTCGAGTTGAAAAAATATCCGCGCTATAGCCAGTTCCTGTCGGATGAGAACATCACATTGTTATACAAGATTGCGCCTTTGCACGATGTCGGGAAGGTCGGAATACCCGATTGCATTCTGCACAAGCCCGGTAAATTGACGGTGGAAGAATTCGAGATCATGAAGACCCATGCGGCTTTGGGAGGCAATGCCATCGCATCAGCAGTAGAGGGGTTGAATATCACCAGTCCCTTCATCGAGATGGCATGCCAGATCGCAATGAGTCATCACGAAAAGTGGGATGGCAGCGGATATCCCGATGCGCTTCGTGGAGAAGACATTCCCATTCCCGCGCGGTTGATGGCCTTGGCGGATGTTTATGATGCGCTGTCCTGCAAGCGGGTCTATAAGTCGGCGATCTCGCATGACGAAGTCTTGACGATCATTCTTGAAGGTCGCGGGAAGCATTTTGACCCTGATGTGGTTGATGCCTTTGTGGCAATCCAGCAGCAGTTCATTGAAATCGCGGATAAATACCGCGACTAGGGAGTGCGAGCCGACTCGAAGTACGTTTGGATCTTTGACTGCTCATGCATATGAATCAAGCAGCTAGATATTTCTACTTATTGCTTAATTGACCCCGTCGCCGCAGTATCTTTCTCCGGCCTTGATGCATTGATTGGTCGGAGGAAGGATAAGGGCGATGGGCGCTTCGTTTTCCCCCCGACATTCATTCTGGCTATATCTGAATGATTTCATTTTCCACATAGATCAACAAAACCTGCGTGTCCGGGCCGAGCAACTCCGCACGCGCATGACTGTATATCCGTCGCTTATATTGAGCCAGGCCGTCCTGGAAATTCTGTTCGTTTGGCTGTTCTGGGAGATTGCTTCCCATCAACTGCTGCTGTCATGGCTAGCCGTCTTCTTTGCGATGCATGCGGTTGAGCTCGTCGAATGGTCATTGCGCCGCGATAAATTGATTACCTTGCAGGAGTGCCGGAATTGGCACGCCAACTTTACGTTTTATTCGCTGGCTGCCGGAATCCTGTGGGGCATTGCGGGAGCGGCATTTTTTCCCGATGACATTGCTTACCAAAGTTTGATGATCTGCGTGATGGTCGGGCTGGTAGCCGGGGCGGTTACCATCAATCCCGTGCATCCGCCGGCGCTATACACCTATTCGTTGGGCATCATGGTGCCTTTGATTGTACGGGTGTCGCTTGAGAACGATTTTGTTCACTGGATACTGGTGCTGATGCTGGGCGTGTATGCGGTGGTGATTCTGCTTGCCGGGCGGGGCTTGAACAAAACCTTCGTGCTTTCCCTGCAGCAAGGTTTTGAAAACGAGTATTTGTTGCAGCAGTTGAAAGCGCAAAAAGCGGAGACAGAGGAGGCGCGTAATCAGTTGGAAAAAGCCAATATTGTTTTGTTGAACAATGAGCACAAGCTGGAGGAAATGGTGCAGGAGCGTACCGCGCTGCTTCATCTGAAAACCGAAGAAAATGTGGCGATCAAGGACACGACCATTATGGCATTGTCTTCTCTGGCGGAGACGCGCGACAACGAAACGGGACATCACATCCGGCGCACGCAGCATTATGTGCGCACTTTGGCTCTCCAGTTGCGCGATCATCCGCGCTTTAACGTTTTTCTGACCGACGACAATATTGAAATGCTGTTCAAGATTGCGCCGCTGCATGATATTGGCAAGGTGGGTATTCCCGATCACATTCTGCACAAGCCGGGCAAGCTGACGGAAGAGGAATTCGAGATCATGAAGACTCATACCCTGCTTGGCGGGAATGCAATTTCCGGTGCGGAGAATATGTCGAGCGTGCGCAACAGCCCTTTTCTGAAAGCAGCCCGACAGATTGCGATTGGACATCACGAGAAGTGGGATGGCAGCGGCTATCCGTTCGCGCTGCGCGGGGACAATATTCCCATTCCCGCACGCTTGATGGCGCTGGCGGATGTCTACGACGCCATGTCATGTCGGCGAGTCTATAAATCCGCCATAGGGCACGACGAGGTGGTGGAAACCATCATTGGCGGGAAGGGGACTCACTTCGATCCGGATGTGGTCGAGGCTTTTATTGCCGCAATACACGAATTCAAGGCCATTGCCGAGAAGTTCAAAGACGAAGATATTGGTGTTATCGAATTGAGAAAGCGAGCCTGAAGATATTTTCCAGCGGCTTATGGACTCATGCATTCTGTTCGCTTTCTTTCCATTTCTGTACGGTGTAGTGCAATAGTTTGATGTCATTCGACCAGAAGTCTTCCGGCAAACCGGCCTTCTCCTTCAGATGGGCGATGAATTCACGCGGTTCGGGTAGTTGCGCCCATACTTGCGGCAGGTAAGTGGCGCGCTGCGGGCCGAGCTCGATGATAACGCCGTCCCGACCGGGGGTCAGTTGCGCAAGGGCATCCTCTTCGCTGTTGTGGCGAATGAGTTCCGGCTTGCTGAGCAGGGATACTTCGATGAGTACGTCGGCGAATTCTTCCTTGCTGAGCGGCGGGAAACGCGGATCGCGAAAGGCCGACGCCACCGCATTGTGCTGCACATCTTCAATAAGCGGACGATGAGCTTCCAGGCTGCCGATGCAGCCGCGCAACTGTCCCTGCAAGGTCAGGGTGACGAAAGTTGCACCGGGCTCTTCCAGCCAGTCGATTCGCGGCAAGTCATGCGATTTGAAACCGAGCTCCCTGCCAATGGCGGCTCGCGCCAGGTGCAGCAGAGTCTTTCCTTTGTCAGTGTTGAACATGATCGTTTCCCCCGGTAAAGGCGAATGCTGCATATCCAACTACACGGTCGTGAGACCCCGCAGTATCCCCGGAGTTTCGCAAATCAAGCAGATGCGGCGTGAGGTGGCGTTTGTGTGCCGCAACCATCAAACCATTGATGGGCGTGCCTCCGCATGCCTGCTCATGACTGATCGGTTGGCGCAGATGAAGGATGTCCTGTGTTGTTTTATTGTCGACGGATTGCGCGGCGGCGTAAGGCAGAAAATGCGACAGGTCGGAACTGATAACGATCAGTGTTTCATCGCCGCCCCATACCGCATCCAGCACCTCGGCCACCTCCCCGGCAGTCGCCATGCCAACCGCCAGCGGAAGCAGAGTGAATTCTCCCAGCACGCTTTGCAGGAAGGGGAGTTGCACTTCCAGCGAGTGTTCCTGCTCGTGTGCTTCACCGCTGACGATTACTTGCGGCAGCCCGGCAAGGGCGTGCATCGCTTCGGTATCCAATTGTATGCGTCCCAGCGGTGTATCGAATGCATCAGTGTCCGGCAAGGCAAGGCCGCTCACGGCAACGCGATGCGTGGGTCCCAGCAACACCACACGGCGGATGCGCGGGGCGATTGCTTTCAGCGTGACATAAGCGCTCGCGGCGATTGGCCCGGAATAGATATATCCGGCATGGGGAACGATCAGCGCTTTTGGGATAAAAGCTTGCGGTTGTGCGGCAGCCAGATATTTCCGCACATCATGTTCAAGCTGCCGCGAATCGGCGGGGTAGAACATTCCGGCAACTGCAGGGGGGCGAACGGTAGACATAATATTCTCCCATTGATGACAAACAGGATATGGCGGTTAACGGGAAAGAATCAAGTCATTTGGGTGCCGTATGTACATCATGGGTGTCAGGATATAGACAGTTGTGAGTGTTACGCATCTTCTATCCTTGGGGTTTTGTGTGAGGAACAGTCCTGTTTATTCATAATTGCCGACTGGCATAGGCCTTGCTCTTATTCCGGTTGATCTGAAGCAATTCATTCATGTGCAGAAGTATCAATAAAGCGGAACCCGGGAATATATGAAACCCGATTCAAATTCGGCTTCTTCGCACAAGTCTTGCGGCCGGTGTGGCAAGACCATCAGGATGCGCGAAGGCCTGAACACATTGCTGTGTACTGCGATACTTGGCGAAGTCGATGCCGGATTTGAGGATGTGTGCGAACACTATGTAGAGCGCGATGAGAATGCCGAGCTATCGTTCTCGGCAGGCGCCATGATGAATCCGGAGGGGTGATTGCTAACAGCCTGTAAAAGACTCAATCCAAAAATAAAAATGGCCTGCCAAGCGGCGGGCCATTTCTATTGGGTAACTACCGGGCACTTTTCCAGCTACATCCCTTCGCCATAGAAAAAATCTTCGGCTTCTTCGGCATAATCGGGATCGATGTCTTCCTTGATTCTTGCTTTCCTCGATTTATTTCCTGGTGCTGCCTGAGGTTCCGGCCGGGCAATGGTTTTTGCCTTCCCGGATTCTGCCTGCGCATTCAAGCCGGGAAGGACGATTCTGCTATTGCCTGTAGCGGACTTCGGCATGATACCCAATGAGCCGTATCGGTTTTATCGGCCGATTTTTTTACAGTCCGCCGCTGTTCCGGTAGATGTAATTTTTCAGCTCGGAGGATTTTGCATTCATGTTGCGCACGATGCCATGCACATAGCGCACGATGCCGCGCATGATTTTGTGTGCGGTCATGGGGCGGGAACAAACCAGCGCGTCGAATTTTGCGCTGGACATGCTCAGCACCTGAGTCTCGCCCAAAGCATAGAGTGCCGCGCTGTGTTGCGACGGAGCGCCGCCGACGAAGGTAATGATGCCGGCCAGATCGCCCGGCTTGAGCACGTGGATTACGTTTTCACCGTCGCTGCTATGTATTTTTACCTGTATCTCGCCTTGCGCAAGAATGTACAAGTTGTCCGGCTGTCTTTTGTCGCCCGGCTGTACGATCAGGTCGCCCGCTTTATAGTTAAGGACATCGAACAACTCTTCGAAAATCTCGATTTCGGCATCGGTCAATTCTTCGGTAATCGGTGAGACGCGCAGCGTGTTAATCACTAATGACATTTGTTTCTCCTTTGGCGTTTTTATTTCTATTTCCTGAGTTGCTGCTTGCTTATTACCTGATCAGTGCGGGCAATTTTTCAATATCATAACCCGACTCACGGGCGTAGCACACGTGACAACACATTTTGTTGTATGTGCTCAGGAGAAAAAGCGTTGCCGTGCGCCATCGGCAATGTCCATGCCAGTGGCTTGCGCGCGCTGCAACAGTTCCCAGTAATAACGGTAGGACGCGCGGTCGTGCAGCTTGCCTTCATGCTGGATGGGCCCCCAGGCTGCGTCCTGGGCGGCGATCAGCAGGGTCCCGGCTTCGCTGACTTCCGCAAAATCCGGGCGCATGGATTCGACGATGGGTTGAATCTGGTTGGGGTGGATGCTCCACATGCGCAGGAATCCGAATTCCTGCCTGGCGCGGCGGGCGTCTTCCCGTACCACGGCCGCGTCGCGTATCTCGGTGGTGACATTGTGGCTGGGTACGATGCCGTTGCCCAACGCGGCTGCGGCAATTTCGCATTTGGCGCGCGCGACCAGGGTATGGCTGAACTGGCCGGGCGAACGCATGGCAGCGGCAGGAATCGCGCCGTGATGCGCGGAAACGAAATCCATGAGGCCGAAATCCAGTATCTCGACATGGGGCAGGCGGGCGATATCCCACACCTCATGCAATGCGCCCGGGGTTTCTATCAGCACATGGACGGGAATCTCGCGCGTAATGCCGTAGCGCCGTCTCAGATCGTCAAGCGCGGTGATCTGGGTCAGCACATCGTCGGCAACTTCCGGTTTAGGCAGCACGATATAGGCCACGCGCTGTCCAGCCCTGCTGATGATGATCTCCAGTTCGTCGCGCCAATCGGGATGCCTGACGTCATGGATGCGGACGCCGACACGGTCAAAGCGATTTCCGGCGGACAGCAGGATCCCGGCGATCATTTCCGCATGTTCGCGCTCTTTGCCTGCGGCAGCGCCGTCTTCGCAGTCGGCGGTGATGTCGAAGATGGGCTGATTGTTGACCGACAATTCAGCCTGAATCTGGAGTGCTTTATTGAGCATTTTTTCGCTGCCGGCAAAATGTTCGCAAGCGGCAAGTCTCGGAAACGGGCGGCTGCCCGCATAGAGTACGTCGGATGGGTGGGTGAGATTATTCATGTTGACGATGTTCCGAATCAAATGCCCATACCTGTGACACGGTGATTCCATGAGATATGTTCAGCATGAAATTCGTGGTACGCATGGAGATCTGGTTCATGATGCTCCTGAGAAATTTGAGTCGATTATAGTTGTAATATTTCGCTGCTTTTGAAGGAAGCACAGAAGCAGAAGCAAGAAAACAATAAATTTCCGAAAAGAATGTAACCTGAAATTTCCGCTGACGGAATATTTTCCTGGTAACAATAGCAATGCGCATATGCCTAGTAGTAGATTAAAGCAGTTGGTTTTACCCCACCTATTTTTGCTTAATAATCTGCATTGAAATTACCAATAGTGTTATTCTGAGTCGGGTCAAATTATTTCATCAACACGCCAATTAGAAGCAAGTTGGCTGAAGTTGATAAATTTTGTTGTCTCAATGGCTAATCTGAAAATACCCATAAAGTGTTATTCAAGGCCCCCCCTGACAGAGATTTTTCACCCACATAAATTCTGTTGTCAATCTTCGAAACTTCTCTATAATCGCCCCAACAAAAATTCATAATCGGTTGTGCGAAAATTTATAATCGATCGCACTTGCTATAAGAGTGGCGCAACCGGTTGGTTCCAACCACATGACATATACGCCAACTCAGGCCATTAACGAAGTAAACGAGTTGGGTATGGGGAGATAGCAGATATGGTTAACGCACCCGCAGGGGCGAGTAGTGGTTTGTCGTCTTCGCAAAAAGACGCTCGGCAGGACAAGGCAGCAGAAAGTCTTATCACTGTTTACATCATGGGCAAAGCCTATGAAGTACCCGCCAAGGCAACCATCATGGGAGCCATCGAGTATGCAGGTCACCAGATAATCCGCGGTGCAGGATGCCGTGAGGGTTATTGCGGCGCCTGTGCCACGATTTATCGCTTGCCCGGCGACTACAAGATTCGCACCGGTCTGGCCTGCATGACCATGGTTGAAGATGGCATGACACTGGCCCAGATCCCCTCGGTTCCCGCCGAGAAGGCGATTTACGACATCGAAAAACTCAAGCCCGACGTCACTGCCATACAGGCAATGTACCCGACCGTGTTCCGTTGCGTTGCCTGCGGAACCTGCACCAAGTCCTGCCCGCAAGGTCTGCAAGTCATGGATTACGTCCAGGCTGCAAAACGCGGCGACATCGCCTCGGTAATGGATTTGTCCTTCGACTGCGTCGTTTGCGGACTGTGCATGTTGCGCTGCCCGGCTGAAATCACCCAGCCGCTGATGGGCATCATGGCGAAG
This sequence comes from Sideroxyarcus sp., assembly GCA_049286265.1. Taxonomy (GTDB): domain Bacteria; phylum Pseudomonadota; class Gammaproteobacteria; order Burkholderiales; family Gallionellaceae; genus Sideroxyarcus. Next base: position 24,295 of record JBAQDF010000057.1, on the reverse strand, counting down.
CGCCTGTATGGACGCTACCTGCGTAAAGACAGTCCGGAACTTGCGGAACGCGTCAAGGCCGTCGAGGACGGTGTTTACGAGGCGGAATACGCCGAGATGATGACGATGGACCGCGAGGCTTTGACCAAGCGCTACTACGCTCGAGATTCGGAATAAAGGGGAACACAGATGTATCCAGATTACATGAATGAGTCGTTGCGCAAGGTTGAGCAGACGCGTCCCAAGCGTCTGGAATTGGCGCGCAAGTCCGAACCGGTTTATCCGCTGATGAATGCGGAAGAGCGCCAGAAGGTGCTGGAAGGTTTCCACCCTGACTACGAGCCCAGCGCGCGCCGCGCTGTTTGTGTCGGCCCCAACAAGGGAGAAAAGCTGACCACTGAAGTGTCCGACTTGCTGGAGTCCCATTCCTGGTTGACCAGCGAACAGGTCGATTTGAGCAAACCCGATATTGAAACCGACGTGCTGATCATCGGCGGCGGCGGGGCGGGTTGCAATGCCGCACTCATTGCGATGCGCGAACATGGCGTGAAATCGGTGATCGCCACCAAGCTGCGCATGGGCGATGCCAACACCATGATGTCGCAGGGCGGCATGCAGGCTGCTGTGTCGCGCACCGATTCGCCGACCCGTCACTATCTGGACGCGATCGGCGGCGGCCACTTCGAGAACAAGCCGGAACTGGTCAAGGCGCTCACCGAGGACGGCCCGGCCGTGGTCAAGTGGCTGGAAGATCTCGGCGTGGTGTGGGACAAGGAAGAAGACGGTTCGATGAAGGTCATGCACGGCGGCGGCACTTCGCGCAAGCGCATGATGTCCTGCCGCGACTACACCGGCGCGATGATCATGCGCACGCTGATGGACGAAGTGCGCAACCATCCCGACATGATCGAAGTCAAGGAATTCATGCCGGCCGTGGAATTGATCATGGACGACAAAGGTCAATGCGCCGGGGCTGTCTTATATAACATGGACAGCGAAGAGTTCTTCACCGTCAAGGCCAAGTCCACCATCATCGCCACCGGCGGCTACGGCCGTCTGCACATCCGCGGTTACGACACCACCAACCACTACGGCGCCACCGGCGACGGGCTGGTGATGGCCTACCGTGCCGGTGCCAAGCTGATGTACATGGACTCTGTGCAATATCACCCGACGGGCGTCTCGTTCCCCGAGCAGATCGCCGGCTTCCTGGTCACCGAGGCGATTCGCGGTGCGGGCGGACAGCCGCTGAACAAGGATGGCGAACTGTTCGTGTTTCCGCGCGAGCCGCGCGACATCGAGGCGTCGGCCATCATTCGCGAGTGTGTACAGAACGGCAATGGAGTTACGACGCCGTCGGGCCGCGTCGGCGTGTGGCTGGATTCGCCGCTCATCGACATGCTGCACGGCGAGGGTTATACCGAGCGGCATTTCCCGGCCATGTATCGCCAGTTCATCCGTTACGGCATCGACATCACCAAGCTGCCGATGCTGATCTACCCGTCACTGCATTACCAGAACGGCGGCATCGAGATCAACGAAAAGTGCGAGACCGACATCCCTGGCCTGTATGTGGCGGGCGAGGCTTCCGGCGGCTTGCACGGCCGCAACCGCCTGATGGGCAATTCGGTGCTCGATTACAACGTATTCGGAATTCGCGCCGGACGATATGCGAGCGAGTATGCCAAGAAGGCCAAGCTGGGCAAGCTTTCCGTGGCCCACCTCGATGCATACGAGAAGCAGTTGAAGGATGCCAACGTCAAGACCGACCTGGTCACGCCAATCCTGCTGCCGTCCTACGCGCCAAAAGATGTGAAGAAACGCCAACTGGTCCGCGGTGGCAATACGCTGCCCGGTGCGTCGGTGTTGCAGAACCGTCTGCACGACGATGCGTTCAGCCCAGCGGGAGCGAAATAAACCGATGAGCCACGTAGACGATAAAGTAATCGAGCTGGCGCGCGCCGCGCTCAGCTTCGAGTTCAGCGGCGAGCCTTTTTTCCGCCATGCTGCCACGATGACCCGGAATGACAGTGGCAAGAAAATGTTCTTGCGCCTGGCAAAAAAAGATACCGAGCGCATGGATGACCTGACCCGCCTGTTCGGCAAGATCATCGGAAACGAGAAATGGGTGCGCCTGGTGGCCGAAGCGGCGACGAGTATCGTTCCCTCAATCGTTGTTGCCGACATGGAAGCCGAAGTGAAACGTCGCGGTCATGGCGTTGTGGCCGACGACACCCAGGCGTTGCGTCTGGCCATGGAACTGCAACGACGCTTCATCCATGTGTTCAAGGATCTGGCTGCGCATACCAACGACAGGGACATCGTCAAGCTGGCGGACAAGATACTGGAGGGCGAATTCTTCCGGTACGACAATCTGCAGGCGCAACTGGACAGCGTGCTCAATACCGGTTTGTGGCTGGACATGCCCGAGTTCCGCATGGACGGGAAATTCTAGAGGCCAGCCATGAACGATACGACCTTGCGTTTCCTTCCCGGCAAGAACAACACTTTCACCGCGAAAGTCGAAAAGATCAGCGGCCAGAAACTGTTGGCGTGCTACCAGTGCGGCAAATGTTCCGCAGGCTGCCCGATGGCGGCTTACATGGACATCCTGCCCAACCAGATCGTGCGCATGGCGCAACTGGGCATGGAGAAGCAGTTGCTGGCTTCGCGCACCATCTGGACCTGCGTGTCCTGCCTGACCTGCAACTCGCGTTGTCCGAAGAATATCAAGATTGCCGAAGTCATCGAGTCCCTGCGCGAAACGGCTTTGCGCAACGGACAGCGCGATGACCGTCTCAATATCTGGGAAATTTCTCCCGAAGTGCGCGCCGACTTGCCGCCGATCGCCATGATCGCCGCAATGCGCAAACTGACCTCCTGATGGGAAGCGAAACGGAAAGATGAAACTTATTTATTATCCCGGTTGCACGCTGAAGAACAGCGCCAGAAACTTCGATGTTTCCACCGTTTCGTCCATGGCGGAACTGGACGTGGAGGTTGAGGAGCTGGATCGCTGGAACTGTTGCGGCACCGTGCACGCGCTGGGCGCCGAGAACGTCATGAACCGCGTGGCGCCGGTGACCAACCTGATTCGCGTCAAGGAAACGGCGGCCAAGACCGAGGGCATGGCCAGCGAATTCATGACTTCCTGCGCCATGTGCTACAACACGCTCAAGCGTGCCAACATCGACGTAAAAAAGAATCCGGAAAAACTGTCCACGATCAACAATTTCCTGAATCTGGAAACCACCAAGTACGAAGGCGATGTGGAAGTGCGACATCTGCTCGAATTCCTGCGCGACCGCGTCGGCTTCGACAAGCTGGCCGAAAAAGTGAAGAAGCCGCTCACGGGATTGCGCGTCGCCTGCTATTACGGTTGCCTGCTGGTGCGCCCGAAAGAAGTCGCCTTCGACGACGTCGAGAACCCGATGATCATGGAAAACCTGATCGCCGCACTCGGTGCGACGCCGGTGAATTTCCCGCTCAAGACCGAGTGTTGCGGCGCCTATCACGCGGTCGGCAAACCCGAGATCATCGCCGACCGTACCGACAAGATCATGGGGTCGGCCAGCGAACAGGATGTGGATCTCGTGGTGGTTAGTTGCCCGATGTGCGCTTACAACCTGGATTTCCGCCAGGACGACGCAAAGCGCCTCAACCCGGACTTCAAGCACATGCCGGTGCTGTATTTCACGCAGTTGATGGCGCTGGCGCTCGAATGCGGCGATGACGCGCTGCGTTTCGATCTGCACCATATTGATCCGAAGCCCGCGCTTGCGGCTCGCGATCTGGCCTGAGGGGGGAGTAATGGCGTTTTTTAATGATCTCAAGCCGCTCCATGGAAGGGTCTTCGTTAACGAGACCTGGTGCAAGGGCTGCGGCTTCTGCGTACAGTTTTGTCCGACCAATGTGCTGGACACATCTCCGGAATTCAACGCCAAGGGCTATCACCCGCCTATCGCCAAGAATCCAGAGAATTGCCGTGATTGCAACTATTGTCAGTTGATTTGCCCCGAGTTTGCCATCTACGTGGAACGGGACGATGAAAACGAGAAAGGAAAGAAATGAATATCAAGACAGTGCCAGCCGATCCCAAAGGGGTTGATTCCGGTCCCCATTTCATGGATGGCGACCACGCTCTGGCTGAAGGTGCTCTGGCTGCAGGTTGCCGCTTCTTTGCCGGTTATCCGATCACACCTTCCACCGAGACGTTCGAGCGTTTCGCCGAACGCGCGCCCGAAGTCGGCGCGATGTTCATCCAGATGGAGGACGAGCTGTCCGCCATCGCCGCCAACATTGGCGCGGTCTGGGGCGGCCAGAAGGTGATGACCGTGACCTGCGGTCCTGGCTTCTCCCTGATGGTGGAAAACATCGGCCTGGCTGCCATGACCGAAACGCCCATGGTCATCTGCAACGTGCAACGTGCGGGTCCTTCGACCGGCGCGCCCACGCTGACAGCGCAGCAGGACATGATGCAGGCGAAGTATGGTCCGCACGGCGACAACGCCATGATCGCGTTGTCTCCGGACAGCCCGCAGGAATGTTTCGACCTCGCCATCGAGGCGTTCAACCTGTCCGAATACTACCGCGTGCCCGTCATCATCCTGGCCGACGAGACAGTCGGTCACATGCACGAGAAGGTTGTCATTCCTCCCGCCGACCAGATCAAGGTCGTGCCGCGCAACCTGTACAACGGTCCCAGGGAAGATTTCCGCCCCTACAAGTTCAACAGCCAGGGCGGTCACCCGATGACGCGTGCGGGCGACGGCTATCGTTTCCACATCACGGGCCTGACGCATAATGAAAAAGGTTACCCCGTGGTGACGGCTGACCAGAACAAGATCGTCGTCACGCACCTGATGGAAAAGATCAACGGCAACGAGGAAGCCATCGTTCGTCTCGAAGAGGATCAGGTCGAAGGCGCCGATGTCGTGGTGGTGTCCTACGGCATCACCTCGCGTATCGCGGTGAAGGCCATCCAGGATGCGCGCAAGGAAGGCATCAAGGTAGGTTCGTTGCGCATGATCACGATCTGGCCGTTCTGCGAGAAGCGCATCCGCGCACTGGCCGGCAAGGTCAAGACTTTCGTCGTGCCCGAGCTGAACTACGGCCAGATGGTGAACGAGGTCGAGCGTTGCGCGGGCGGCAAGAGCAAGGTGATCAGCGTCAATCACTGCGGCGGCGCAGTGCATGATCCCGAAGTGATACTGGAAGCAATCAGAAAGGGAAACAAATGAGTCAGGATATCGCTCAATTCAAGAAGGCCAGCCCCATGTCGGGCACCTTGCGCATGGACCGCATGTCGCATATCTGGTGTCCCGGGTGCGGTATCGGCTCCGAAGTGAATGCGTTTGCCGAAGCGGTCAAGCGCAGCGGGATTGATCCCGACAAACTGGCGGTCGTTTCCGGCATCGGTTGTACCGGTCGCGTTGCGGGCTATGTCGATTTCGATTCGATCCATACCACGCACGGTCGCGCCATTCCCGTAGCCACCGGACTCAAGCTGGCCAGGCCGGACATGAAGGTGGTGGTGTTCAGCGGCGAGGGCGACCTCACCGGGATCGGCGGCAACCACTTCATCCACGCGGCACGCCGCAACATGGACATCGTGGTCATCTGCAACAACAACTTCACCTACGGCATGACCGGAGGGCAGGTGACACCAACGACGCCGCATTCTGCGATTTCTTCGACCACGCCGTTCGGCAACCACGAATATCCGTTCAACCTGCCGTTCCTGGCAGACGCGGCCGGCGCCACCTATATCGCGCGCTGGACCTCGATGCATTCGCGCAACCTGATCCAGTCCATCGAAGAAGCGCTGTCGCGCAAGGGTTTCTCCTTCATCGAGGTCGTCTCGCCTTGCACCACGCTTTACCTGCGCCGCAACCGTCTGGGCGACGGCGTCGATGCGCTGCAGTTCTATCAGGAAAATGCCGTACTCAAGCACGGCGCCGACACCCGCGATCTGGATATCGATTTCCAGGGCAAGATCACCATCGGCAAGTTCGTCGAGAAAGACAAGCCGACCTATATCGAGGCGCTGGACAAGCGTTGCGTGCAGGTCGTGGGCGACGACTACGAACTTTACGGCAAGACGGTTCCGGAACGCGAGGCTGAAGAAAAAGCCGAGAAAGAGCGTGTTGCCGCCCGTCGTGCAGTTGTGCTGGCGGAAGAAGAAAAGGCCAAGGCGAAGGCTGCCAAGGTGGTGACGAAAATTTCCGCCAAGATTCCGGTCAAGGCTGCTGCGAAGAAAACAACCGCGACAGTTGCGAAAAAAGCCGCGCCCAAGACAACCGCCAAAGCCGCAGCAACCAAGGTCAAAGCCAAGTCAACCGCAAAGGCAGCGACAGGCAAAGTCAAGGCAAAAGCAACCGTCAAAACGGCTGCCAGGAAAACAGTCGCCAAGACTCCAGTGAAGAAGACGCGTAAGTAGGAAGCGAGCATATGAGCACCCAAGAAATCAGGTTTTCGGGCTTCGGCGGACAGGGCATCATCCGTTGCGCCCTGATCACGGGCAAAGCCTTGTCCCTGTATGACGACAAGTTCGCCACCATGACCCAGAGTTTCGGTCCGGAGGCGCGCGGTAGCGCCTGTGCCGCCCAACTGGTGGTTTCCGACGACCGCGTGCTTTACCCGTACATCACCCAGGCGGGTGTGCTCATGGCGCTGTCGCAGGAGGCCTATGATCTCTATTACCCGGAGCTGCCCAAGGGCGGCGCACTGATCGTCGAAGAGGATCTGGTGAAGTTGAAATCCGACCATACGGATATCAAGTTGTGGCGCGTTCCGGCGACCCGTTTCGCCGAAGAGTTGGGCAACCGCCTGTTCACCAATCTGGTGGCGCTGGGGTTCCTGACCGCAGTGACCGGCGTGGTCACCGCCGATGCGATGAAGAAAGCGCTACCCGGTCTGGTGCCGGATCGTTTCCTGAAGATCAATCAGAAGGCGTTCGAGAAGGGCTATGACTACGGCGTCGAAGCCATGAAAACGGCCGGAGCGACAATATGACCAAGAAACGCACAGGCGTTTTCGTCTGCCACTGCGGCAACAACATCGCCGCCACCGTCGACGTGAAGAAGGTCGCGGAAGCCATGTCCAACGAGGAAAACGTTGTTGCCTCCGAGGACTATGTCTACATGTGTTCCGACCCGGGGCAAAACGCGGTGCTCCAGTCCATCAAGGACAACAATCTGGACAGCGTGGTGATCTCCTGCTGTTCGCCCAACCTGCATGAGAAAACTTTTCGCGACAACGCCAAGCGCGCGGGCCTGAACAGCTTCACCTGCGAGATCGCCAACATTCGCGAACAGTGCGCCTGGGTGCACAAGGACAAGGCAGTCGCCACCGAAAAGGCGATCAAGATTTCGCGCAGCGCCGTGCGCCGCGCCGGACGCGACCAGGCACTGGTGCCTATCGCCGTTCCCGTCACGCGCAAAGTACTGGTGATCGGCGGCGGTATCGCCGGTATCCAGGCTGCGCTCGACATTGCCAATGCCGGACTGAAAGTGATTCTGGTCGAGAAGCTGGCCACCATCGGCGGCCACATGTTGCAACTTTCCGAGACCTTCCCGACGCTGGACTGCTCGCAGTGTATTTTGTCGCCCAAGATGGTGGACGTCTCGCGCCACGAAAACATCGAGTTGATGACCTACAGCGAAGTGATGGAAGTCAACGGCTCGGTGGGTAACTTCCAGGTCAAGATCAAGCAGAAACCGTCTTACGTCGATCCCGAGTTGTGCAAGATATGCGACGACTGCGCTGCAGTCTGTCCGGTGGTGGTGCCGAACGAGCACGATCTCGGCCTGACCGCACGCCGCGCCATCCATATTCCGTTCGCGCAAGCCATTCCGGCCAGCTACACACTGGATGAAAACGCCTGTCTGGGCCTGAACCCCGTGCGTTGCGGCAAGTGCAAGGACGCCTGCGATGTGGGCGCCATCAATTACGACATGCTGCCCAAGACCGTCACCGAAGAAGTGGGCGCCATCGTGGTGGCGACCGGCTACGACCTTTACGCCCAGGAACACATGAACGAGCTGGGCGGCGGACAGATTGACGACGTGCTCGACGGACTCCAGTTCGAACGCCTGTGCTCGGCTTCGGGCGCGACCAAGGGCCATGTGCTGCGTCCGTCGGATCGCACCGTACCCAAGGACGTGGTGTTCATCCAGTGCGTCGGTTCGCGCGATCCGGCCAACCACTGCGCCTACTGCTCCAAGATTTGCTGCATGTACACGGCCAAGCACGCCAGCCTGTACAAGCATCATGTACCGGATGGCCGCGCCTATGTGTTCTATATAGACATTCGTTCCGGCGGCAAGGGCTACGAGGAATTCGTGCAGCGCATCATGGAAGAAGATGAGGCCATTTATTTGCGCGGCCGCGTTTCCAAGCTGTATCGCAAGGACGGCAAGGTCAGGGTGCTCGGCACCGACACGCTGACCGGACAGAACGTCGAGATCGACGCCGACATGGTGGTGCTGGCACTGGCCATGGAACCCTCCAAGGGCACTGCGGATATCGCCAAGACGCTCAAGATCGGCCGCGACAAGGACGGTTTCCTGGCCGAGGCTCACCCCAAACTGAAGCCGGTGGAGAGTGTGACTGCAGGTATCTTCCTGGCAGGTTGCGCGCAAGGTCCGAAAGATATTCCGGAAACCGTCTCGCAAGCCAGCGCAGCGGCGGCCAAGGTGATCGGCCTGCTGTCGCAGCCCACCCTGAGCCACGCACCGACCGTCGCCAAGGTGCGCAATTCGCACTGCACCGGCTGCGAGATGTGCGTGACTGCATGTCCGTATAACGCCATCACGCTGGAGAACGGCAAGGCGCTGGTGAACGAGGTGTTGTGCGAGGGTTGCGGCAGTTGTTCCGCCACTTGCGTGCGCTCCGCCATCGAGGTCAAGAATACTACCGGGCTGCAGATCCAGGAAATGATCGAAGCGTGCCTGGCCTGAGAATTTGGAAAATTGAGGAAAGCAGATGTCGGAACAACAAGCGGAAACAACAACTGATTACGAGCCCAGGATAGTCGCCTTCCTGTGCAAGTGGTGCTCGTCGGCGGGCAGCGACCTGGCCGGTGTGTCACGCATCCAGTACCCGGCCAATGCAACGCCCATCACCGTTCCCTGTACGGGCAGCATATCGCCGAATTACATCCTGTCGGCTTTGAAGAAAGGCGCGGACGGCGTACTGGTATCGGGCTGCCATATCGGCGATTGCCATTACATCGAAGGCAATTTTCTTGCGCGGCGCAAGATACACCTGGTCAAGGAGTTGCTCGGATTTGTCGGCGTCGAGCAGGACCGGTTCCGTATGTCCTGGGTGTCGGCTGCCGAAGGCGCAAAGTACTCGCAGGTCATCAAGGATTTCGTTGACGACCTCAGGCCGCTCGGACCGCAGACCAAAGTGAAGGCGGACCGCTCATGATCAATCTTCAGGATATTCGCGATACCGCACGCAACATGCTCGCCAAGAACGAAGTTCGCGGCGTGATTGGCTACCGTCGCAGCACGAACGGCATGCTGGCGGAACCCGTCGTCATTACCTCGCCGGAGCAGGCGGACGAACTGATATGGGACCCCACCTGTTTCCATAACCTGTCGCTGTATCTGGTCGAGGACCGCAAGTTTCTGGAGCATACACGCGCCAAGGCGGACCTGCCCATCGCCATCATCGCCAAGGGCTGCGATGCGCGCTCCACCGTGGTGCTGATGCAGGAAAATTATTTCGAACGCAAGGACGTTTATATCATCGGCGCCTCGTGTGAAGGAACCGGCGTACTGGACGAACGCAAGCTCGCCAAAAAAGGAATTGTGGCGACCAACTCCGCCTTCGACGGCGACGACTTCGTGTTCACTACCGGGCAAGGGGAGCAACGCATCCCTGCGCGCGAAGTGATGGCGGATCGCTGCCTGGAATGCCGCGAGCCATTCCCCAAGGAACACAACATTGCGCTCGGCGATGACAAGACCGGACGCCAACTGGACGCGCCGTTCACCGCGCTCAAGCGCTTCGAGGAAATGGATGCCGAAGCGCGCTGGAAGTTCTGGGATCACCAGTTCGACCGCTGCATCCGCTGCTTCGCCTGCCGCTCGGTTTGTCCGATGTGTTATTGCGACGAGTGCATCGTGGACAGCACCAGCTTCCCGGTCACCGGCCAGACCACCGCCGACGAGAAAGCCAATCGCGTGCGCTGGATCGAGCGTTCGGCAACTCGCGCCGAGAACATGACCTACCACATGACGCGCGTGCTGCACCTCGCCGGACGCTGCATCGACTGCAACGAATGCGAGCGCGTGTGCCCGGTCAACATTCCGTTGCGGCTCCTCAACAACAAGATGGAACGCGAGGCCCGCGAACAATTCGGCTACGAGCCGGGGGCAAGCATTGGGGGGCCGTCGCTGACTGCCTCATTCCTCGACACCGACCCAGGCAAATTCATCAGGTAATCATGGAAAAGATTTTAGCTAAAAACAAATTGGACGAATGGGTCGCCGCATTGAGCGACTACCAGGTTTCCGCGCCGGTGATGGAAGACGACATCTGGTCGTACCAGCCCGTCAACGGCAAAACCCAGCTCGACCACAGCAACACCGTGCAGCCGCCCAAGGGATTTTCCTTTCCGCAGCGCGAAGTGTTTTTCTCGTTCGAACAGATCAAGGGCCAGCCTCCGCGTTTGACGCCGGTACAGCCAAAAGCGGTTCGTCATGCGGTGTTCGGCGTGCGCCCCTGCGACGGCGCGGGTGCCGTGCGCATGGACACGGTGTTCAACGACCAATTCCAGGACAACTTCTATCAGGCGCGGCGCAGCAATGTGGCCTATGTCGGACTGGCTTGCAACAAGCCGCAAGGCATCAACTGTTTCTGCAAGTCGGTGGGCGGTTCGCCGGTGTCTACCCAGGGCATGGACGTGCTGATGACCGACTTGGGCGACCGCTACTACGTGACGGCGGTCACCGAGACCGGCAAGGCGCTGATGACGGCCGGCGGCAAAGTGTTCGGCGAGCCGAGTGCCGACGACAAGAAAAAACTGAAACAGACCCATACCGATGCACTCGCCCAGCCGCAGCGCGCAATCAACAATGTCGATGCGGTTCCGGCCAAGCTGAAGGCAAGTTTCAATTCGCCTTTGTGGGAAGAATTGGCGCGTGCCTGTATCGGTTGCGGTGCCTGCACCTTCCTGTGCCCGACCTGCCATTGCTTCGACATCAACGACGAGAACACCAGTGCATCGCCGTTGCGCGGCAATCGTGTGCGCACCTGGGACAATTGCCAGTTCCCGGATTTCACCATGCACACCTCCGGCCACAACCCGCGCGAAAATCAGGGTGCCCGGCTGCGCCAGCGCGTGAACCACAAATTCCAGTATTTCCACGAGAACTTCGGCATGCCGCAGTGCACCGGCTGCGGGCGCTGCATCACCGAGTGCTCGGTGGGAGTGGATATCGTCAATGTAGTCAATAAGGTCACCGAACATGTCGGATAACATTTACCTGCCAGAACTGGCCCGGATCACGCATATCAAGGAAGAGATAGGCGGCGAGCGCTCCATCAAGACCTACCGTGTGGAACCGGTTGAAGGCAGCACCTTCGAGCACGAGTGCGGGCAATGCGCCATGCTGTCGCTGTTCGGCCGCGGCGAAATGATGATCTCCATCGCGTCGTCTCCGCTGATCAAGGAATACAAGCAGTTCAGCATCATGCGCGTGGGACGTGTGAGCGCCGCTTTTCACGAACTGGAAGTGGGCGAGGTCGTCGGTATCCGCGGTCCCTACGGCAACAGCTTCCCGCTGGACGATTGGCGCGGAAAAAACCTGGTGTTCGTCGGCGGCGGTGTCGGCCTGGCCCCGATCTGGCCGCTGATCACCACGGCGCTTGCGCAGCGTGCGGATTTCAAGGACATCACCGTATTCTACGGCGCGCGCTCGGCAGACGACCTCATGTACAAAGCTGAACTGGATCACATGCGCGGCAATGCCGACATCCAGCTTTCCGTCGACAAGGCAGGACCGGGCTGGAAGGAATTCTGCGGTTTCGTGCCGGCCAACGTGCTGGACAAGAAGCCGTCGCCGAATAACACCATCGCGATCACCTGCGGTCCTCCGATCATGATCAAGTTCGTGATCCAGAACCTGCAGAAGCTGGGCTTTGCGGACGAGCAGATCTACACCACGATCGAGAACAAGATGAAATGCGGCCTGGGCAAGTGCGGTCGCTGCAATGTCGGCAAGGACTACGTTTGCACCAAGGGTCCGGTTTATTCCTGGGCCCAGCTCAAGGAACTGCCCGAAGAGTATTAATTAGCCGGAGCGAAAACGAACCTGCGCGCAAGTTTCCGTCGGAAACCAACCGCAAGGGTTCTAAAAACACGTGTATTTTACCCTAGTAAATCTGTGGGTTTTTCGGCGGTAGTGGCCGGTATAAGGGTTGATTCAGGTGCGGTTGCAAAGAAAAGAATTTTAATTAATTAAAAAGTAAGTGATTAAAAAGGGAAGAGTGGACTATGAATATCAGTGGAATGCTACACGGTGCGCCGTTGCTCAAGATAGTTGATTTTCCGGTTTCCGAAGTGCTCGGACCGGAAGCCAGCGATCATGAGATACACAGCCTGATCGAGAAATGCGGTTCGGTTTTCGTCAAACCCATCTTCAAGGGTGGCGTGGGCAAAAAGGGCAAGTCCGGTTTGCTCGGGCGCGCCAAGGATCTGAAGTCTGCGTTGGCCGAGAAAGAACGCCTGTATTTTGCCGAACACAAGTCCGGCAACGCGGTTTATAAATCGCGCGGCGTGACGTTCGAAGGCGCCGTCCCTGCCGAACACGAAATCTATTTCTCGCTGACCGACTCGACCCGCTATCGCGCGCCGGTCATGACGCTCACGCATCACGGCGGCATGGACATCGAAGAACTGGACAAGACACAGATCATCGAAGTGCCGTTCGATCCGCTGACCGGTCTCAAGTCCTTCGTTATTTCCAATGCGCTGACCGACTTGGGCGCGCCCAAGGAAATCATTTCGCCGCTGGTGCAGCATCTGCCCAAGCTGTGGGAGTTGTACCACCACTACGGCATGTCCACGCTGGAGCTTAACCCGATCCGCATGATGGAAGGCCGCAACGGTTCGCTGATTCCGGTGGCCTGCGACTTCAAGTGCGGCTTCGACCGCGACGATCCGCGCGTGAGCCGTCTGAACCTGCCGCTCGATCTTTTCGTCACCGAAGCCAACGACTTCGAGCAGGAGATCAACGAACTGCGCACCTACCAGGGCCAGAGCGACGTGTACGTGATCAACGAGAAGGGCACCATCCTGGCGCCAACTTTTGGCGGCGGCGCGAACTCGCTGGTCACCGAAGTGCTGGGCAACGACGCCATCATCTCTTCCGACTTCGGCGGCAATCCGCCGTACGAGAAGATGTACGACGTGATGCGCATATGCCTCAAGTATTACCTCAAGCAATCCAACGTGCTGTTCGTGATCGGAGGCAAGGCCAACAACACCGACATCTTCGTGACGTTCCGTGCGATGGCAGACGCGTTGCGCGATTACTACAGCGAACATGGTCCGACGCCGCTGTACGTGGTGATCGGCCGCGGCGGTCCGCAGGTGATCCGCGGCATGGGCGTGTTCAAGGACGTGCTGGATTCGCTGCGCATTCCCTACCGCATCTTCGGCTTCGATTCCGCGATGACCGACGTGGTGAACTACGCGCAGGAAGCGAATCGCTGGATGAAGAACGGCGGCCGCGCCGAAGTGGCGAAGGTGTTGGGACTGCCTCCTGATGCATAAGGTAGGGTGGGCACGTATTTTGTGCCCACGCGGTAGCCAAATTTAACTCTGTCAGCGTGGGCACAAAAGCGTGCCCACCCTACAACGAACAATGAACAAAGGTGACAAGCTATGAGAAAGCCTGGTATCGAGAAATTTAAATATTACGTGGGCGTCAAGTCGTTGGCGGATATCGCCACCAAAGACGACCGCATCTGCGTGCTGAACATCACCGGCAACGAGTCGCGTTCCGTGACCCCGGTCAGCCATGCCTATTCCGGCGGCAACATTGTGTTCGGCACTTCGCCGGGACGTCGCGGTCAGTTCGTTGAAACGCCCGCTGGCAACATTCCCGTGTACAACAACGTGCGCGAGGGCATGGAAGCCGGGCACAAGTTCAACGTCGGCGTCGTGTACCTGCCGCCGTCCGCCGTGCGCGACGGCGTGGCAGAACTGATCCGTATCAATCCCGATGTCGAGAAGGTCGTTATCCTTACCGAAAAAACCTCGGTGCATGATGCGCGCGAGATTCGCGCGCTCGGCCAGCAACGCGGCGTGGATATCTTCGGCGCCAACTGCCTGGGCGTGGCGGATTCCTGGAACCATGTGCGTATCGGCGGCGCGCTGGGCGGCGACAAACCCGAGGAAAGCCTGCGCAAGGGTTCGATCGCGGTCTATTCCAACTCCGGCAACTTCACCACCACGATTGCCAATTACCTCGCCATCGGCGGCTGGGGCACGACCACGTTGATCTCCAGCGGCAAGGACGTGTACATCCATTTTGCCGTGCCGGAATTCGCCTTCGCCATGTCCAACGACACGCGCACCAAGGCGGCTGTGTTGTACTCGGAGCCGGGCGGTTATTACGAAGAGGCGGTCGAATTCGACAAGCCGGTGGTGGCCTGTGTGGTCGGCCGCTGGAAAGCAAACCTGACCCGCGCCGTGGGCCACGCCGGTGCTATCGCCGGATCGGGTGACGATGCGCGCGCCAAGGAAGCCTGGTTCATGAAGAAGTTCGGCGTGAAGGATATCTTCACCCCGGAAAATCCCGTGTGCTCCAAGAAGGGCGCAGTGGTGACCAACATTGCCCATATCCCGCTGGCGCTGACTGCGGTGATGAAGCTGAACGGCGTGGAGAAGGACTTCCCGCCCGAAGGCAACCTGGAATTGAAACCGTGGTTCGGCGACAACCAGGGCATCAAGCTGCCAGCCGCGCTGGAAATCCCGGTGGTCGCAGCTTTGTCGCCCTACGACGTGCAGATCGCCGAATTGATGAAGAACGTGGGCGCGATCTTCCCGCGCCAGTCCATGAAGGATTGCTCCGGCAGCTCGGTCATGGATCCCAAGACCCAGGTGACCAAGGTCAACGGCATCTCCATTCTCGACTGCTCCAAGCAGCCGCTGGAATCCAACCTGTGCCTGTCGGTGACGCGCGAACTCAACGACGAGAACGACAACGCGTTGTTCAACCTCGCCGTGGCCGCGCACGTCAACCTGCACAACGACGCCATGCTGGCGGCAGCCGAAGCCTCGCGTGAAGCGGGCAACGCGCCCAACACCGCAATCACGGCGGCGATCGCGCTGCTCGGACCGAAGCGCGTCGATGCTGCACGCAATGCAGCCGACTCGCTGACGGAAATCTTCGCCCACTCCGGCTTGTTGAAGGGCGACGATGAAGCAGCCAAGGTCAATCCCGCAACCGCCACCGCCGCACAACTCGCCACGCTGGTCAGCGACAAGGCTGACGCCAAGGCCGAAGCCATGCTCAAGGCCTTCGACAAGCGCGGTGCCAAGTCGGTGTTCGTGAAGTATCTGCGCTCGCTCAAGGGCCATCCCACGGCAGACGCCGTGCTGGCTGCGCTGACGACGACCGTTGCGTGGGAACCGCTGATGCGCAAGCGCATCTCCAAGCTGACCGTGCGCAACTTCCCGTGGTATGCCAAGACCTTTGGCGTCACCATTGGTGCTTCCACCGAAAGCAAGCACCATGCGGCTGACAGCTTCTGCGGCGTAAGCAACCAGGAGATTCTGGATTCCTGGACCGTCACGCAACTGGCCTACATCTCCTTGCTGGGCGAGCGTCCGACTCCGGCCAGTTTGTTCCCGCTGCAGGTCATCCTCGGCCTCATCATCTCGAACGGTGTCGGCACCATTTCGGCACAGGGCTGCAAGGGCGCGGTATCCGCCGACGGCCCCGAGTCTCCGGAACGCGTGCAGATCAACAAGGGCATGATCGGTTTCCTCACCCATACCGGTTTCGCCCACGGCGGCAACGGTTACGAGGGCATACAGTTCCTGATCGAGAACTTCAAGGACACGAAGCTGGCCGATGCGGGCGACGCCAAGCACGGCATCGACCTGAAGAAGATCACCACCGACTTCGCCATCGCCTTCAACAAGGAAAAGAAGACCAGCAAGGCATTGGGCACCGGCGTGCGCAACATTCCGGGCGTGAACCACCCCGTGTTCAAGGGTCACCCGGTCAACACCGATCCGCGCGAAGTCTATATCACCGAATTGTTCGCCGAGCGCGGCGAGAAGAACGTGTTCCATGACTTTTACAAGACGCTGGTGCAGTCGCTGTATGACAACGGCGTGACTGCCAACGTGTTCTGCGTGAACATCGATGCCGTGATCGCCGCCTCGTTGCTCAAGCTGCTGTGGCCGCGCTACCGCAAGGGCGAGTTCAGCGAGAACCTGATGGAGATGGCCGCCTTTACCGCCTTCCTGTTCGGCCGTATGGCCGGATGTGCGGGCGAGATCGACGACCACATCAACCGTGGCCGCAATATGGATACGCGTACGCCTGCTTCGCAGTGCAACCACGTTTCATAAAGTTAAAAACCGCAGTTCAGCCCGCAGATTACACAGATTAACGCAGATTGCAGGGCGGTTACTGACAAGAGCTTGATCACCCAATCGGTGGAATTACAACCCATTGGTTTGTGTTGTTTAATCTGCGGAAATCTGCGTAATCTGCGGGCAGCTTTTTTTTTGGATAAAGAAATTCTTTGCAATAACCATGAAAGCCGCATCCGGCAAGCCATAGGCACGAACGGTTAGCAGGCAAGTTCATGGAATAGCAAATATCAAAGAGGACAGGCCCGGATCGGGACTTCGACAGTCTGTTTGAGCCTGTCTTCTTTCACTCGCACCTGCTTCGTGATGTAATCGCGAGCTGCAGGAGTCTGGCGAGTTTAACGATGTGATAACTTATTAATTAAATTAAATTTTTTCGAGGACCTCATGACAGCTCTCAACGTCGCACAAAAAATCCTGCTGGCCAATGCGGCCGGAGGCCTGAAGCAACTCCCCGAGCCGGGCCAACCGCTGGAAATCCAGTTCACCCACACCCTGTACCAGGACGCCACCGGCACCGCCGCCGCACTGGCCTTCGAAAAGATGGGCGTGGATCGCGTGAAGACGACATCCGTCATTGTGGTGGACCACAAGACGCTGCAAGTCGGCTACATCGACAGCGACGACCATCACTATCTGGAAAGCTTCAGCAAGAAATACGGCTGCTACTTCTCGCGTTGCGGCAACGGCATCTGCCACAGCGTATTCCTGCAAGACTTTGCAGCACCGGGTAAATCGGTGATCGGTTCCGACTCGCACACCACCAACGCCGGCGGCATGGGCATGCTGGCGATGGGCGCGGGCGGCACCGACGTGAGCTTTGCCATGGCGGGCACTTCGTACAAGATCGAAATGCCGCAAGTGGTGCAGGTGAATCTCACCGGCGCGTTGCATGCGGGCGTGCTGGCCAAGGACGTGATCCTGAACGTGCTCAAGGTCATCGGCATCAAGGGCAACAAGGGCATCTGCCTCGAGTACACCGGCCCCGGCCTGAAGAGCCTCAACGTGTCCGACCGCGCCACCATTTGCAACATGGGCACCGAAGGCGGCGTCGCTTTCTCCATCTTTCCGTCCGACGACATTACCAAGGCTTACCTTGATGGCCGCAAGCGCAGCAAGGACTACCAGCCGCTGGCCGCCGATGCGGGCGCGACCTATTCGCGCACCGTCGAGATCAACCTGTCCGACCTGCAACCGACCATCGCCCTGTATCCGCGTCTGAAATCCATGGACCCGATCAAGGCGCACGCGGGCGTACCAATTGATGCTGTGTTTATCGGCAGCTGCACCAACGCCAACTACGAAAACCTGGCGCGTGTCGGCGAAATCCTGCGCGGCCGCAAGGTCAAGGTGGACACCGCCATCGCTCCAGGCTCGGCAGCCATTGCACGCCAATTGGCTGCTGCCGGTTATCTGGAAATTTTCTACGCCGCTGGTGTGCGCGTGATGGAAAACGCCTGCTCCGCGTGTATCGGCCAGGGCTTCAGCCCGGCCAGCAAAGGCGTGATGTTGTCCACCGCCAACCGCAACTTCGAAGGCCGTTCCGGCACCGAGACCGCTTCCGTGCACCTGGTCAGCCCTGCAACTGCCGCCGCCAGCGCCGTGATGGGTTGCATCACCGACCCGCGCGACATGCTTGGCAACAACGCAGAACTCGCCATCAAGCTGGTTCCGCCCGTTGTTGACATGGATTCCTACGTCGCACCGTTGTCGGCAGCCGAAGCGGCCAAGGTGCAGATGGTTTACGGCCCGGACATCGCGCCGTTGCCGACGCTGACCCCGCTGCCGGCCAAGCTGTCCGGCGAAATCCTGCTCAAGCTGGGCAACGAGATCACGACCGACCACATTCAGCCTGCCGGCAAGTACCTGTCCCTGCGTTCCAACGCGGATGAGTACGCGAAGCAAGCGACTTTTGTTCAAGTCGACAAGACCTTCAGCACTCGCGCTGCGGCAGTGCGCGATGCAGGCAAGCACGGCTTCATCGTCGCAGGCGACGGTTACGGCATGGGCAGCTCGCGCGAGCATGCCGGTCTGTGCCCGCGCATCCTCGGCATTCGCGCCATCGTGGCGAAGGGCTTCGAGCGTATCCACCTCGCCAACCTCGCCAACTTTGGTATCGTCGGGTTGACCTTTGAGAACCCGGCCGACCTGGATCGTATCCAGCAGGGCGCCGAGGTATCGCTGGACATGGGCAGTCTGGACAGTGGCAACCTCAAGCTGGTGGTCAAAGGCGATGGAGAGATTCCGCTCAAGCTCGCACAAGGCAAGGAAGACATTCCGATGATCCGTGCCGGTGGAGCGCTTTCCCTGTTTGCCAGCCAGCAGGCGGCGGCATAAGCGAACGGATGGATAGACGTGGGTCGGGCTTTAGCCCGACTTGTCGGGTTAAAACCCGACCTACATAAACTTAATGAAAGAGAAAAAATGACCAAACCAATCATCTACTGGACCAAGGTTGACGAAGCTCCGGCCCTGGCTACTTACTCCCTGCTACCTATCGTGCAGGCCTTCACCAAGGCAGCGGGCGTTTCTGTCGAGACCCGCGACATTTCCCTGGCCGGCCGCGTCATCGCCAATTTCCCGGACAACCTGACCGAAAGCCAGAAGCTCAATGACGACCTGACCTGGCTGGGCGAACTGACGCAGAAGCCGGAAGCCAACATCATCAAGCTGCCCAACGTCAGCGCCTCGGTGCCGCAACTGAAAGCGGTAATCAAGGAATTGCAGTCGCAGGGCTACAAGATTCCCGACTTCCCCGAGAATCCGCAGAACGATGCAGAGAAGGAACTCAAGGTTCGCTTCGGCAAGGTACTCGGCAGCGCCGTGAATCCGGTGTTGCGCGAAGGCAACTCCGACCGCCGCGCTGCGCTGTCGGTCAAGAACTTTGCGCGCAAGCATCCGCACCGCATGGGCAAATGGGCTCCCGATTCCAAGACACACGTGGCGCACATGACTGCCAACGATTTCTACGGCAGCGAAACATCCGTGACGGTTTCCGAAGCGGGTCCGGTGCGCATCGAGTTCGTCGGCGCCGACGGCAAGACCACCGTGCTGAAGGAAAAGACCACGCTCAAGGTTGGCGAAGTGATCGACAGCTGCGCCATGAACGTTCGCGCCTTGCGCAAATTCTTTGCCGAGCAGATCGAGGAAGCGAAGAAAGAGCCGAACGTGCTGCTATCGCTGCACCTGAAGGCCACCATGATGAAGATCTCCGATCCCATCATGTTCGGTCACGCCGTCTCGGTGTACTTCAAGGACGTGTTCGACAAGCACGGTGCGACGCTGAAGGAACTCAACGTCAACGTGAACAACGGTTTCGGCGACGTGCTGGCCAAGGTCGCCACGCTGCCGGACGCGAAGCGCGCCGAGGTCGAAGCCGATATCGCTGCCTGCTTCAAGAAACAGCCGCAACTGGCAATGGTGAATTCCGACAAGGGCATCACCAACCTGCACGTGCCTTCCGACGTGATCATCGACGCTTCCATGCCACCGATGATTCGCGACGGCGGCAAGATGTGGGGCGCCGACGGCAAGCCGTACGATACCAAGGCCATGATTCCGGACCGCAACTATGCGGGCGTGTTCCAGGCTGTCATCGACGATTGCAAGAAGAACGGCGCGCTTGATCCGGTGACCATGGGCTCCGTGCCCAACGTCGGCCTGATGGCGCAGAAGGCCGAGGAATACGGTTCGCACGACAAGACTTTTGAAGCGACCGGCAACGGCGCGATCCGTGTGGTGGATGCCGCAGGCAAGACGCTGCTGGAGCAGAAGGTCGAGCAGGGCGACATCTTCCGCATGTGCCAGGTCAAGGATGCCCCGATTCAGGACTGGGTCAAACTCGCAGTCACGCGTGCGCGCCTGTCCAATACACCGGCCATCTTCTGGCTGGACAAGAAGCGTGCACACGATGCGCAGATCATCGCCAAGGTCGAGAAGTACCTCAAGGATCATGATCTCAAGGGTCTCGACATCAAGATCATGGAACCGGCCGATGCCTGTCGCGCCACGCTGGAACGCGCCCGCAAGGGACTGGACACCATCTCCGTCACCGGCAACGTGCTGCGCGATTACCTCACCGACCTGTTCCCGATCCTGGAGCTGAACACCAGCGCCAAGATGCTGTCCATCGTTCCACTGATGGCGGGCGGTGGATTGTTCGAGACGGGCGCGGGCGGTTCCGCACCCAAGCACGTGCAGCAGTTCCAGGAAGAAAACTGTTTGCGTTGGGATTCGTTGGGTGAGTTTCTCGCGCTCGGCGTGTCACTGGAACATCTGGCACAGACCTTCAAGAATGCCAAGGCGCAGGTACTGGCCGACGCGCTGGACGAAGCCAACGGCAAGATCCTCGACAACAACCGTTCACCGGCACGCAAGGTCGGCGAGATCGACAACCGGGGCAGCCATTTCTACCTCGCCATGTACTGGGCACAGGCCTTGGCCGCGCAGAGCAAGGACAAGGAGTTGCAGGCGAAGTTTGCACCGCTGGCCAAGACGCTGACCGAGAATGAGGCGAAGATCAACGCCGAATTGATCGGTGCGCAGGGTAAGCCGGTCGATATGGGTGGTTATTACCATCCGGATTTCAACAAGACTTCCGGGGCGATGCGCCCGAGTGCAACATTCAACGCGGCACTGGCAAGCATAGGTTAACAGGGAGGGGAACGGACTTATCTTGCCGTGACAACATTCAACCGACGACCAGGTTGCAATCCGGATCGAAGGGCTTGTTGTTGTAGCGAGGGAGGAACGTTGAAGTACTAGCAATACAATCTGCCGGTTGCAACCCGGCAGTAGCTTCCGGGGGTGGGATGAAGCTTGGGTTGCAGCCGGTCTGATTGATCCATTAATAGCAATCGTTGTTGCAGCAAGCGGGTGCATGTCATGCGCAGGTTTGCTCCATCACGATGATAAGAGGGTGAACACATGAAGGCTCCAATCCGCGTTGCTGTCACAGGCGCAGCAGGTCAGATCAGTTACAGCTTGTTGTTCCGTATCGCCAAGGGCGACATGCTGGGTCCAGACCAACCCGTCATCCTGCAACTGCTGGATATTCCCCCTGCGCAACAAGTCTTGCGCGGCGTGGCGATGGAACTGGAAGATTGTGCATTCCCCAATCTGCATCAAGTCATTACCACCGACGATGCGCGTGTCGCTTTCCGCGATGTGGAAGTCGCCATGCTGGTCGGTGCCAAGCCGCGCGGCAAAGGCATGGAACGCAAGGATTTGCTCGAAGCCAACGGCGCCATCTTTTCCGAGCAGGGCCGCATCCTCAACGAAGTTGCCGCACGTAACGTAAAAATTCTGGTCGTCGGCAATCCCGCCAACACCAATGCACTCATCGCCATGAAGAACGCGCCGGACCTCGATCCGCGCAACTTCACCTCCATGACGCGCCTGGACCACAACCGCGCCATCGGGCAGGTCGCCATCAAACTGGCGCAGCCGGTGCGCGACATCAAGAAGATGGTGGTGTGGGGCAACCACTCCAGCACGCAATACCCCGATCTCTCGCACGCCATGATCGGCAACCAGAAAGTGCTGGACATGCTGAAGGACAAAGACTGGATCGAAAGCACCTTCATCCCCACCGTGCAGAAACGTGGCGCGGCCGTGATCGAAGCGCGCGGACTGAGCAGTGCCGCCAGCGCCGCCAACGCCGCGATGAACCACATCCGCGACTGGCATCTCGGCACGCCGGAAGGCGACTGGGTCACCATGAGCGTGCCGTCAGACGGCAGCTACGGCATTCCCGAAGGCATCATCTACGGCTTCCCCGTCACCTGCCGCAACGGCCAATACCAGATTGTGAAAGACCTGCCCATCAGCGAACTGGGCCGCAAGCACATGATGGATACCTACAACGAGCTGGTTGAAGAACGCTCGCATGTAACGCATCTGATGAAGTAACAACACTCGCATGGCATAGCCCCGGGTGCCATGTGAGAGGAAGCAATAGTCAAACCGGGATTCCTTCAAAATTCTTCTTGGTTATTTCTGTTCGTGGCTGTTGCAGCGCTGAATTTCGGCCGGAACGGCACTTCGCTTGCGGCTGCTTTAGCGAAGACAATTTCGCAACTTGAGTTACTGCAATGTGCCATTTGCCGACGCTCGATGGCACTGCCGGGGAAGCTCAGTCTTCGGCCAAAGCGGCCCGAGCCAATAATTGTAGAGGCGGCTGCAATGCAAACAACAACGGTCATTAACTGCTATCTACAGATGATTGCGGCCGACTGTACTTCTCCAAACATTTCCTCAATGATTTTTGTAAGGCAGTCCTGCCTTGCCTGGATTTTCAGGATGCCCTCCAGGCAAGGCCGCTCTCATCGTATCTTCACCACAACCTTGCCTTTGGCGCGCCCGGTTTCGACATAATCCAGCGCGTCCTGGGTCGACTCGAACGAAAACACCCGATCCACGACGGGATGTATCGCGCCGGAATCAATGAGCGCAGTGATCTGCTGCAACTGGCCGCCGTTTGCTTTCATAAAGAGGAATGAATAATCGATGCCAAGGCGCTTGGCTTTTCTTCTGATGCCCGCACTCAAGAGCCGCATCACTTGCTTCACGAACCAGGGTGCCTTGATTTCATCCGCGAACTCGGGAGTGGGAGGACCGGAAATGGAGATGAGTTTCCCGCCGGGCTTGAGCACACTCAGGGACTTCTCAAGTGTCTTGCCATCTTGGCTATTCAGAACCACATCATAGCCATGCAGGCTTTTCTCGAAATCATCCTTCTTGTAGTCGATAACGATATCGGCACCGAGTTTCTTTACCCACTCCACATTGGCCGTGCTGGTCGTCGTCGCCACGAACGCACCGAGATGTTTCGCCAACTGAATTGCAAATGTCCCAACGCCACCGGAGCCAGCCTGAATAAATATCTTTTGCCCCTTCTTCAACTTTGCCGTTTCGACCAGCGCCTGCCACGCGGTCAACCCGACCAGAGGAATGGAGGCAGCTTCTTCCATGGAGAGAGCTTTAGGCTTGATCGCCAGCGAGTCTTCCTTGATCGCAATCAGTTCAGCGAAGGCGCCGATCCGAAAGTCATCCGGCCGGGAGTAGACCTCGTCGCCGGGCTTGAATTTCTTCACGCGCTTCCCGACTCTAACCACAACCCCGGCCACGTCATGACCAAGGACGAGCGGAAAGCGATAGGGCAGGATGAGTTTGAACTCGCCGCTTTTGATCTTGGCGTCCAACAGATTCACGCCCGCCGCATGCACCTGGACCAATACTTCGTTATCGCCCAGCTCGGGTTCGGGCATGTCGCCAAGGCGCATGCGGCTCTTTTTTCCATAACGTTCCAGAATTATTGCTTTCATCATGTTTCCTTTCTACGATTTAGGGATAGGCTGTGTCAATTGCTTGCCCGCAAGCGGCGCGTGCGATAGGTGCCCCAACCGCCGCTAAATGCAGCCTTCAAGAAAGCTGACAGCCCGCTTTCGTCGGGACGCGGCGATTTGCCTTTTGCAATGCGCTTGAGTTGGCGCTCGTACCACCACACCTCCATGACCCCCATGCGGTCAACTGCCTTGATGCCAGTTTTGATCGGGCGTACTTGCTGCGGGCTGTCGCGTCCTTGCAGCAAGGCGGCGGGTGCGTCGGGGTCGATCGCCAGCAGCCGCGCCACGCCCACCACATCCAGCGCGCCGGTACTCAGGGCGGCGTTCATGCCGGCTGCTGTGC